>JAZGEF010000022.1:0-13412 GCA_036478595.1 Granulosicoccaceae bacterium | reverse complement strand
TCAATTTTCTGACGATCTGTAATTGAGAGGCGATCAATTTTATTGATATCTCTCAACGCCTTCATGAGGGAGCTTCGATTACCCTTGACCATTGATAGTGCGTCTTTATTCTGTCGATTTTGTTCTTTTCTGATTTCACCTATCTGCTTATCGTGGCGGGATTTGAGCCATTTTATTACGTGAGCCTTGGCGCGAAAAGTAATTAAAGGCCATAGGGGGGTACTGAAGAGACCAGCTCTGTGCACATAGCGTGTTTTAAACAAACCCCTACGCTTAATGTAGTCACGCAGCACCTTCAAGCAGCCCAGTGTCGTCTCTGCATTGAAAAATTCAGCGTGAACGTCGCTGGTCGCATCATCAATGAGTGCAATGGGCCAGGATTTTTTATCGCCGAGCCATCGGTGCGTACCGCCACCCACGTGCAGAAAAAATCCAGGTCCGATGGATGCAAACAAAACCAACGTAGCCGTAGATACTATTAAAAAGCTGATCGAGAATTTAACGAGCTAAGTCGATAGGCTGACTAGGCACCCGCTGCACGTTGGTCATCAGTCAAGCTAGCCCACCATTGCTCATACGGCGTAGCATCGGGTGCACTGCCACTATAATCAGGCGAACCGTCACTCCACCACAGTGGCCCTGCTTCACCCAGGGCTATTTTTGCCTCAAGAGCAGCATCTCGATCTTTACTCATGCGCGCCTTCATTAGCGTTTTCAATGTTTTGCGCCTGAAAGCATCTTCAAGGTTCGGATTAGTACAACGATTAAGAATTCCTTTAGAAACCAGGTAACGGCCATCAGGTGTATGGGGACGATTTTTTCTTGCCACAATTGTTACACCTAAGCCGCAAGAATAGAAAAACTTTCACGCATATGTTGCGCGGCAGCAGTAACTGAAGATGTTGGCTCACTATGCACTATCATGCCTAGGCCGTAGTCGCGCAAACCGGGTAGACCTTGTTTTTCAGTTAGCTCCACTAAACCATTAACGCATGCCGATGCCGGTACAGGAGCAATTGCGAGATCAGCTAATATTGCTGCGCGCTGCCCTGATATATGCGCACTCATAAACGCCACTCGATACGCTTTGCTGATTTCTTTTAAACTATCCAAACCTGCATTACGCCAAGAACACCCCTCCTCCCAAACTGAAATTGGTAACGGGTTTTGCTCGAAGGCCACACCGTTTTGCACACCGGCCCAGACAAGCCTTTCGCGGTGGATGAGTTCGGTATCCTTTGCCATGGGCTTATAAGGATCGCATGTCACCAATACTAGATCCATATCACCATTGCGTATGCGTTCTTCTAACACAGATGAATTATCAACTACAACATCGACAGTGACACAGCATTGGATTTGCGCGAAGCGCCTTAATAGATCTGGCAGATAACGCTCAGCAACATCGTCGGTTGCCCCTAAGCGCACCACACCTGACACCTCGGGTGACATAAACCGCGTCATGATTTCTTTGTTGAGTGATAACACTCTGCGGCCGTGCTCTAACAGCAGCCCGCCTTCGGCGGTCAGCTGTACAGAGCGTGAGTCTCTATTAAAAATTGGGCGGCCGAGCATCTCTTCAACGCGCTTAACTTGCATCGATACCGCTGACGGTGTGCGATGCACGACGGTCGCAGCGGCTGAAAAATTACCAGTTTCTGCGATTGCAACGATTGTCTTTAAGAGATCTAGCTCTAACAGGGGCATTTGGTTCAGCGAAGTATCGGTTTTCATTAACATTCTCGCTAATATCAATAATATTGATAGATAGATTAAAATCTATTCGTTTGATTAAATCATAGCCAGGCCGCAAAGTCTATTTACCTGGCCAATAAGGGCTCGGTAACGAGCACCACTGCTTCATCGGCAAGACCTGCTGAGACGAGTACGCTCATCAACGTGAGGGACAAAATCCATGAATACTGCATGCAATGTAATACCAAGCAACCGCTGTGTTGAAGACAAACAATTCCATAACCTTGCAATGCCAATTGCAAATCCGTTGATACGTTTAGAGGCCTATCTAGTTAAACGGCGCAATCGTCGATTGGATAGATCAGCAATGAAGGACCTGTTATCGATGGATGACAACACGCTAAAT
Source organism: Granulosicoccaceae bacterium (assembly GCA_036478595.1). GTDB lineage: Bacteria > Pseudomonadota > Gammaproteobacteria > Granulosicoccales > Granulosicoccaceae > Granulosicoccus. Next base: position 11,311 of record JAZGEF010000022.1, on the reverse strand, counting down.
GACATCGGCATTTCTCGCGGTGACGTTCAATGGGCCAGCAACCTGCCTCTGTCAGTATCTGCAACTACTGAACTGGATTTTATTGCCAGGCGTAGCCATAGAAACCACCAGCGGTGAGCCATTATTGAGAAACAAAGGGGGGTATTGTTAGATGAAATGGGAGGGAGAGCGTGGTATCAAAATCTGATACTACGCAGAGATCTTTCTACAAGCTACTATGGAATCATTACGAAGTTAAAGCAACTTATATATCAATTTTTCATATTGATTCATACGATTGGCGACGTATTGATAAATTACAAACTCGATCTAGAGTGTTCGCACTCGACATGATCGACCCTTCAACTTTCCTGCACTGAGTTTTGCTAATGCCGGCTTAACCGCTTCGCGGTTAACAGCAACAAAGGAGCGGTTGCTAACCACTTTGATCTTACCGACGTGTGCAGCTTCTACTCCGTTTTCACCGGTCAATGCGCCGAGAATGTCGCCAGGCCGGATCTTTTGTTTTTTACCGCCATCGATTAATAATGTCACCATACGCGCGCGGGGTACGCGCTGATTGAGTGTGGTTGGTGGTGGCAGGCTTTCACTAATTATTGTCCGGCCTAAGGCTTCTTGCAATTGCTTGATTTTAGGTTTATCACGACCATCATAGAATGACCAGACCATACCGCTTCCGCCCGCACGACCTGTTCTGCCTATCCTGTGCACATGATCTTCACTATCGCGGCCCAAGTGGTAGTTCACTACCACATCAAGCGAATCGATATCTAGCCCGCGGGCTGCAACATCGGTGGCGACCAATACCGTAGCACTACCATTACTAAAACGGATAAGCGTTTGATCACGCTCGCGTTGATCAAGCTCACCATGCAAGGGCAAAACGCTAAAGCCGTGACCCTGAAGCTTGCCACTAATCTTGCGTACATCTTGTCGAGTAGCACAAAATACTAATGCAGATTCCGGCTGATGCTGTAGCAATAACAATCGTAAGGCATTTAACCGTTGTTCGTCATCAGATAATTTATAAAAATGTTGTTCGATGGTGGCATTATCATGAGTTGATTCAACCACAACCATCTCAGGTTCTTTCATCACTCGCTGTGCGATGTTCTGAATTTTTTCTGGATATGTTGCACTAAGCAATAGCGTTTGTCGCACCACCGGCATTTGTGCCAGGATCGCATCAAGCGATTCTTCAAAACCCATCTGCAACATACGATCAGCTTCATCCAACACAAGGGTTTCTACATTGTCTAAGTTCAGAGTTTCGCGTCTGATGTGATCTTCCACTCGACCAGGTGTACCCACTACGATGTGCACACCTTTCTCCAGGGAACCAATTTGCGGGCCTACCGGAGAACCTCCCGTTAAAGTTAAAACCTTAGTGTTAGCCATTGATCTGGCTAGCCTGCGTATTTCTTCTGCAACTTGATCAGCAAGCTCGCGCGTTGGGCACAGCACAATCGCCTGAACGCAAAAGCGCTTAGCCTTAAGTTTCGATAAAATACCCAAAGCGAATGCAGCAGTTTTACCAGACCCGGTTTTGCCTTGCGCAATCACATCCCGGCCTGACAGAATCCATGGCAGACTCTGCGCCTGAATCGGTGTCATGGAGTCATACCCTAAAGATTGCAGGTTTTCTAAAATACCTGGATCTAGATCAAGGATGCTGAACGCTGGTGACGGGCTAGATGGGGAGGACAAGGTGAGTACCTACTTAGATTGGAATACGGCAGTGAGCGGCGGCGCAGTTGCTCATAATAGCAGCTATCACTCATTGAACCGCTTGCTACGTTTATCAACAACAGATAGTTGCGAGCAAAAGCCATAAAACGATCAACGGTAACTCCCTGTAGTAAGATGGCCGATTGCCACTTATTCTTGAAACCAATGGCATATATCAATCATAACTGTGCAGCTTAATGAGAATTGCATGACTATTTGTGGACTTGATTTCGGCACATCTAATTCAACGGTGGGCGTAGTGAAGCAAAATCTGCCCACTATGGTGCCTCTGGAGCAGGATCCAAATGGCGAGTGGCAAACAACCCTACCCAGCGCATTGTTTTTCAGTTTTGAAGATGACGATGTCAGCTTTGGCCGTAGCGCAATCGATCGCTACACTCTCGGGGAGCCAGGGCGCCTACTGCGCTCAATGAAAAGCTTGCTAGGCGGCGCGTTTATGGGCGACAAGACTCAGGTTAAAAACCGCTTGTATTCGTTCGATGAGATTATTGGCTTCTTTATTGGCAGCTTAAAAACTCAATCAGAAGTATTCGCCGGGCCTAATTCACCACCACTTCAATCCGTAGTGATGGGTCGACCCGTGTATTTCAACGATACCGATCCAAGGCTTGACCAGGCAGCGCAGGACCACTTAGCCGAAATTGCCCGATTAGCAGGCTTTAAAGAAGTTTCCTTTCAATATGAGCCAATTGCTGCGGCAATGGATTACGAGCAGCAGGTGACCAAAGAAGAGCTAGCGTTGATCATAGATATTGGCGGTGGTACGTCTGATTTCACATTGATCAGGCTTTCGCCGGATCGGCATGGGCAGGCAGATCGTCAGCAAGATTTTCTTGCCAACCACGGTGTGCACCTTGGTGGTACCGATTTTGATGCACGCCTATCGGTTAACAGCATCATGCCCGAATTTGGCATGGGCATGCCGATGACAGACAAGCCTGGTCTAGACATGCCCGGCTCTTACTATTTCGATCTGGCTACTTGGCACAAAATTCACTTGTTATACGATCGACGCGTACTGATGGAGCTTAAAAATATTCGCCCTGTGGTAAGTGACAAGAAACGGCTCGACAGATTGACGGAACTATTAATACAGAGGAAAGGCCACCAACTGGCAAGCTTAGTCGAGAAGGCAAAAATTGAACTCTCTTCAACAACGGATGCAACGATTGATTTAGAATCGTTGTTTGTTGATAGCCCTGACACGACGATTACAAATTGCATACTCACTCAATCGCAACTACAAGAAGCGCTAACAGGCGATATTGAGAATATTTTTAAAACCTTGCAAGAGACGCTAACCCAGGCAGGGTTAACTCATCAGAATATCGATACGGTATTTACAACAGGTGGCTCTACCGCATTACCGATGGTTCAAGCTTGCATTAACAGTGCGTTCCCCAATGCCAGATTGATTTCTGGCGACTTGTATAATAGCGTGGGCAACGGTCTATTAATGGAAGCACAGCTTAGATATCAGTAATTGCTTTAGCGCACAGTAAAATGCCAAGCGGAGTTATTATAGTCAGCGGCTAATCGATCTGCTTTACTTTTTTTAAAGCTGCTATACCCAAACAATACTTCAACTAGGCCAGCCGCCAAGATGGCTGCCGCACCTATCCACTGCAACACCGCCATCTTTTCACCTGGCAGCAATATTGATGCACTAAATACGGCCACCACCACCTCTGACATTGTCAGAATACCCTCTCGCACTGGAAACAATATTTGAGACACTCTGATCCAATGCTTGAGCGCTGGATTAATAATTCGACCTCACCCAAGTAGCGAATGGCATCGTTTGGCGCTACGCTTCATGCCGATTCTTAAACGTCTCCCAACATATTTTCGCACGCGCACCTACTTCTAGCAAAGGCCTCAACGGCAAAAGCTCTGGTGTGCCTAGCGCATGTAAATCATCAATAAGAGGATTATCACGACCGCTGGCTAGATCGGCTACACATAAACCACTAATGGTGCCTTTCGTAACACCAATACCATTTTGACAAGCTGATATCCATATATTGGATGCAAGCTTGCCAAACGCGGGCGCACCGTTTCGCGACATACAAATATAACCCACCCAGATATCTTCTAGCGTTACCTCGGGTATTGAAGGAAAACGATCTCTTAGCACCTGCAGGTGTTGCGCTTTAATCGCTTGGGTTTTTGATGCAAGCATATTTTGCTGCATTGACAGTTTTATATCTTGGCGTATTAATAGGCGATGATCGTTGGTATAACGCATTGTGACCCCGCCAAATGCATTGGCAGGCGTAAGCCCCCAGGGATTTGCAACGCCATAGGCGTCGCGCTCGCTTTGGCTTAATGGGCGAGTCAGGCTTGCCCGTAAGGCAAGATGAACAAATGCATTGGCTTTATAGCCAAATTGATCACTGAACCCGTTTGCAGCCAAAATCATACGTGGTGCATTAATTGAACCTGCAGAAGTAGTCACGGTTACGCCGTTCGCCGATGTCATCGCTACTACAGCTGAATGCTCATATAACGTGACGTTATCGGGCAAGGTATCAGCTAAACCGCGAACTAGCGCAGCTGGATTCATTAACACGCAGCCTGGTGTGTAGATCGCATGTTTGAAGTGATGAGTGCCGAGCTTTACGGCCAGTTCATCAGCCCCTACCCAATCATAGGCTTCACCCAAGGCATCCAGCTCATTGGCAAAGGGTTTAAGCATGGCCTCTGCACCACGATCAGTTACGGCACCGTGGTATTTTCCGTCCACTGACCAATCGCATTCAATCTTATGTTTAGCAACGAGCGCTGTAAGCTCCTGCGTTGCTGCGCGTGCAAGCCGCATATGCCGGTGCGAGCCTTCCAGTTGATCAAGACTAGATGACGTGGTGTGCGGCACATCGATAACAAAACCCGAGTTGCGGCCCGATGCGTTCTCCCCACACTCGCCTGCTTCAACTACAACGATTTTTTGATCAGAGTGGTTTTCCGCCAATCGACGTGCTGCCGCTACGCCTGCGTAACCCGCACCAATTACTAACCAGTCAGCTTTAATATTGTTACTTAACGATGCGTGAGCAATTCTTGTAGGTAGTATGGTATTCCATGCATTGGTTTTGTCGTTGATTGGTTGGCGCTTAATGTCATAACGAGTGTTTGGCAACTCCAATTTAGACATCTGTCTGTTGCGCCCAGTCAGTTGGATGAATCGCGTACAATAACAGGGCTTTATCACTGTGGTAAGTTAATTTAGTACCAGCGGGTAACCACATGGCGTGATTCGCGGCAGCGACGAGTTCCGCATCATTGGTTTGAACCCTAAACGTACCTTCTAACACCAATATGAATTCGTCGTATTTTATCGTCCACGGTATCGCAGCCTTAGACAAGCGCACTAATCCCACGCCGAGCTTACTGCCGTCTTCAGCGCCACATAGTTGCGCAACTTGCGCTTGATCGCCGTATTCGAAACGAGGAGTGAATTTAAGCTCATCAAGCGACATGACTCTAGCCGGGGCTTTATCACTCATACCGCTTTCCTATCATTTTGTAGTTTACCTTTACACATGTCATGTAAGTATCTTACCATCGCTCCAACAGGCAATGAATAAACTCGGCAAGGCTACTAATATGGTTCGGCGCAGATCCAAACGTTCCCACCAGGCTAATCAAGCCGAGCAAAATACAGCACCGCGCAGCCATGCTTATCGTCAGCTAAAACACCCATTCAAACCACAGCGCGTATTTTCGGATGACGCCATTGCCAATATTCACGAGATGGCCTTGCGCGTATTAGAAGAGCTAGGCATCAAAATGCTCTTGCCCGAAGCACGAGCAATTTTTAAAACCGCATCCGCTGTCGTTGATGACGATTCTCAAATGGTGCGTATTGGCCGAGAAATAGTTGACCAGGCACTGCTAAGCGCACCACGTTCGATTCGCCTATGCGCAGCCTCAGCTAGCCGCGAACAAATTTATGAAAACGGTAGTATGTTGTTTACTGCAGGCTCCGGTTGCCCAAACGCACACGATTTTGAGCGAGGACGACGCCCCGGCTCACTACGCGACTTCAACGAAACTCTAAAGCTACAACAATCATTCGATATCATCCACTTGTTAGGCCCCTCAGCCGAACCCCAAGATGTACCAGCGAATCTTCGTCACTACGAAATGCTTCGCTCACAACTCACCTTATGCGATAAACCGATCTTCGTTTATGCACGAGGCACAGCTCAAGTTGAGGAGTGCTTTGATCTGATCAAATTGGGCATAAATTTAAGTGAGGATGAATTTACCAATGGCGTATGGGCTACAACTGTAATCAACACCAATTCCCCTAGGCAGATAGACATACCAATGGCTGAGGGAATTATTGATTTCGCGCGCGCTGGGCAAATGACGATAATCACTCCATTTTGCCTGGCTGGTGCGATGGCGCCGGTGAGTATTTCAGGCGCTTTAGTGTTGCAACACGCAGAGGCGTTAGCCGGAATTACGTTAGCGCAACTCGCCAAACCAGGCGCACCTGTGTCCTACGGTGGTTTTGCATCCAACGTTGATATGAAATCAGGTTCACCCGCATTTGGTACACCAGAGCATATCAAGCTGTCGATTGGTTCCGGACAACTTGCACGCTTTATTCACCTACCGTGGCGCTCAGCTGCTGGTTCCGCATCCAATGTCGCTGACATGCAATCCGGCACTGAAAACAATATGGGCTTATGGGGTGCAATGCAGGCCAACGCTACACTAACCATTCATGCAGCAGGCTGGCTAGAAGGTGGTTTGTGTTTTGGCTATGAAAAATTTATTAACGATATCGAGGCATTGCATACAGTTGCAGAGCTATGTACACCGCTTCCAGAAGATGAAGACACTATGGGGTGGTCGGCATTAGCAGATGTCGAACCCGGAGGGCATTTTTTTGCAACCGAACACACGATGAAACGATATCGAGACGCATTTTATCAACCTATCGTAGCGGACCTTCGTAATCACGGCGCTTGGCTTGAGGCAGGCGGGCTCACCTCATCTCAACGAGCAACGCATGTATGGAAATCAACGCTGCGAGATTTTAAAGCACCAGCACATTGCGAAGCGGCTGGTGATAGGATTGCCACCTATATTGAAGCCCAAATCGCCAAGGGGGGTTCAGCACCATCGGGCGGTTAATGTTATTTACAAATAACTACTACACTAGTTTAACAACACTCGGCACAGCGACTATCCAAGCAAACCTCAAATAATCTCCATCATGTAGTGAAGTAAGTTGATGGTAACGATGATTTAAGGAATACTTGATCATCAAATTTATTGGCTTACCCGTGCAATTTACCGACTATATCAAAAGCAGTTTCCGTCATTCGAAGGATATGAGCATCCTACCAGAGCGTATTCAGCTTACGTTGCGACGACGTGAACGTGCAAATGAAGTGGTAGTAAGGATTATTCAGCTCGCTATCGTCGTGATGTTTTCCACGCTCTACACATTTGCTGCAAAGACGGGGCTGGAAGCAGAGTTTCAACCTGTTCCTTTTGTGCTTGCTGCTTATATTTTTCTTTCCTTAATCGGGCTTGTGTGGTCGATCAAGGCAGAACTGCCAAGTTGGGCTGTCTATTGCTCAATTTTATTTGACTTCACGTTGCTATACGCCTTGATGATCAGCTTTCATTTTCAGTATGAACAGCCTGCATCGTTTATTCTAAAGGCACCCACACTTCTATATGTGTTTATATTCATTGCATTGCGCGCTTTACGCCTTGAATGGAAATACGTCGCCGCCGCTGGCATTACGGCTGCCATTGGATGGGCATTGCTTGTTCTATACGTCACATCGATTGAGCCTGAAAATACGATGATTACGCGCTCGTATGTTCAATATTTGACATCCAATTCTATTCTAATTGGTGCAGAGGTTGATAAGGTCATATCAATTCTTGCAGTGACCGGTGTTTTAACATTGGTCGTAAATGGCTCAAGCAACCTACTGGTAACAGCGATTACGGAACAAGCTGCCGCCAAGGATTTTTCCCGATTCTTCGATAAACGAATTGCTCATGATATTCGCTCCAGTCAAAAGGTGCTTGAAGCCGGGCAAGGTGAACGCAGAAATACCGCTGTTATCAATATCGATATCAGGGGGTTTTCTGTTATGGCAGCAAATCGAGAAGCATCGCAAGTTATGCAATTGCTATCGGCCTATCAACGAAGGGTTGTGCCGATACTTCAATCGCATGGCGCTATTATTGATAAGTTTATGGGCGACGGCATTATGGCGACCATAGGTATTGATGATGATGAGATACCCTTTTCGCGAAAATCGATAGAAGCGGCCGAGGATGTGTTGCTTGATAGCAAAAAATGGCAAAATGAAGAACCCTTACTTGCAGCTGCGGGCATCACTAATATCGGTATTGGTATCGCTAGCGGGACGGTAGCATTTGGTGCAGTTGGACTGGGCGACCGTTTGGAGATGACTGTTATCGGTTCTCCTGTAAATACCTCAGCAAAGTTGGAGAAGCATAACAAAGTGCTCAATTCAGACTGCATAGTCTCTCGCAACACATGGGATAACGCGATTAAGGAAGGCTATGTCTCCAAACTGGAATCCGAATTTATGAAAACCACTATTGATGGCATTGAAGGTGAAAAAAAAATAGTCATATTAAAAACCTAGCTCATTTGTTCACAAAGAGACTGTGGTTTAGAATCTAATTCAACTTCAAAATCAATCAGGTCCAGCGAATCTCAAATCGAACCTCAGACAACATCAAGGGTGTAGCTTGGGCCTTGCTCTAGGTATCGGAAATTGTAGTTCCGATGGCCGCCACTACCACACAGGCAACCGCAATCAAGCCCTGCAAGCCGATACGCTCCCCTAATAACAGCGCACCAATCAAGGCTGCAACTGCAGGTTCAACGCTAACCAGAATACCGTAGCTGCGTGCAGGCATCCGTTTCAATGCTTCGAACTCAAAGATGAGCGGTAAGGTGGTTGAGAGAACAGCCACTGCCAACGCCACGAGCAACACCATTGAATTTGAAAAGAGTGGTGGGGTGGCAGGTATTGCATACGGAATCATCACGATAGCCGCTACCCCCATCCCGATCACCAAACCATCATGGCCTGAGGTGTGCCTACCGACGCGCTCCGCTAAAATAATAAACATTGCCCACCCAGAACCTGCCAGCAACGCAAACAAAATACCCATGGAATCCAGATTCATACCCGACACCGGTGACAACAACAATATCCCCAGCGCCGCCAGCGACACCCAAACGAAATGCATTTTACGTTTTGAATTTAGCCCTGCTACGCCAAGCGGGCCAACAAACTCTATCGCGACCGCTGCCCCCATTGGAATTCGTGCAATAGAGAGATAGAAGAATAGATTCATTGCGGCAATACACAGGCCGAAACCTATCAAAAGCCTGATGTTGTTAATAAATATGGGTTTGAGTGAGCGCAATTTACTTCCGGCGAATACCACAAGTAACAGCGCTGAAATTATAATGCGTATCGCTACCGTACCTTCAGCGCCAAGCACAGGAAAAAGTCGTGTGGCGAGCCCTGCCCCTATTTGAATTGAAAAAACCGAAAACAGAACCAAGCCTGTTGGCGGTAGCGCACTTAGTTTCATTGAGCGATCAGGTTTCCGTGGCGCTGAGAGTGCCTTGTTGTAACGATAGTAATTGCATATGTTGACTTGCAATCGTGATTTGCTCTCAGCAAATTGTATGTCCGAACGTTAGCTTGTTACCGTCGGGATCAGACACACCGAATTCTTTCACGCCCCAGGTTTGTTCTACCGGTTTAATCCTTACTGCTGTTTCAATGTCCAAACCATTTGCCAAAAACTGACTATAGAGAGTATCGATATTCTCCACACGAATAAAAAGTGTGTTCCCAAATACTCCATCGCCTGCATGTTCAGATAAATGCACACCAGAACCTTCCCGGCTCAAAAACGCATACACCGACAAGAACGAATCAGGATCCGGATCCGGTGCTTTCACTACTACAAAATCCAGAATTTGTGTGTAAAAACGCAATGACGTTTTTATATCACTGCATTTAATGAACGGTTCAATAGCCACTATTCATTCCCTTTTATATCTATGTGATGCCTAATTAACATCTACAATTTTACCCGGATTCATAATGTTATCCGGGTCTAATGATTTTTTAATCGTACTCATCAGCGAGTAAGCCTCACCATGCTCGGCTTGCATATATTTTTTCTTACCGCTGCCTATCCCGTGTTCGCCGGTTACCGTGCCATCAAACTCCAAGGCCAAACCATTTATTGATGCTGCAAGCGTGTTTGCCGCAGTTGTCTCAGCAGTGCTGTTTGCATCAAACAGGATTAGAAGATGGAAGTTGCCATCGCCCACATGCCCAACCAACGGCGCTATCAAACCAGAATTAGCAATCAATTGCTTTGCCTTTGCAATACAAGCAGCCAGGGATGAAATGGGAACACAACAATCTGTCACTAAACTATCGGCCTCTCTACGTAATGCCTTGCCCGCATAATAAGCATTGTGTCGCGCTTGCCACAGGCGATTACGTTCTTCTGTTTTTGTAGCCCATTCAAAATCTGATGCGCCGAATTCTTCCGCTGCCGTTCTAAACATGGCAACTTGTTCTGCAACGCCTGCCTCTGTTCCATGGAACTCTAAAAACAAATGCGGCTTTTCTGGGAACGACATATCGGGGTTATAGATATTCATGCCTTTCATCTGTACATCATCCAACAACTCGATGCGAGCCATTGGTATCCCCATTTGGATTGCCATGATGACGGTATCAACCGCCGCTTCAATTGTACCTATTGAGCATGTGGCTGCAGAGATAGTCTCGGGCTGGCCAAACAAGCGCACTGTGATTTTGGTAATAATGCCAAGCGTACCTTCTGAACCAACAAACAATCGTGTTAAGTCATAACCTGCAGATGATTTTCTCGCCCTTGTGCCTGTATTGATAATGCGGCCATCTGCTAGTACCACCTCTAAGGCCATGACGTTTTCACGCATGGTGCCGTAACGCACTGTGTTGGTGCCGGAGGCACGAGTAGACGCCATACCACCGATGCTTGCATCGGCTCCAGGATCAACGGTGAACATCAATCCGGTGGTACGCAAAGCTTCATTCAATTGAGTACGCGTAACACCTGGTTCCACCACTGCATCGAAATCGCTTTCATGAATCTCCAGCACTTTTTTCATCAGACTAGTATCAACAGAAATACCACCGCGTAGTGGAATCACATGCCCTTCTAACGATGTGCCTATCCCATAGGGCACCACCGGGCATTTATGCCGGCTGCATATTTTCATAAGTTGGGATATTTCTTCTGTGTTTTCAGGAAACGCGACTGCATCTGGCATGCATGGTTTGGAATAAGCCTCGTCATGGCTATGGGTTTGGAGGATGGAAGACCCTGTTGATAGCCGATCACCTAGCAAGGCTTTGGCTTCTTCGATGGCGTTTTGGTAGCTTGAGAGTGCCATAAAAACTGGGGACAGTATTTTTATTGATACATTGGTGACAGTATACCTAATACCCATTGAGAAGCCGATAAA
>JAZGEF010000021.1:0-3335 GCA_036478595.1 Granulosicoccaceae bacterium | reverse complement strand
AGGGAAGTTCTTCTATGAATTGTTCCTTATGTAAGTATCGGGTGCAAATTGTTGGATACGAAAACCAGGTGGGTGAGCCTCAGCAAGCACATCATTTAGCTGTACGAGGCTTACTTGAAAAACAGGACGAATCATTAGCCGAAGAAGGTTTTTCCGCGTACCAACCGCATCCTATAGAGGCTGAGAGTTTTCGGATTATTGCCTCAGGACGAGATTGGTCAGAATTCCCTGAGTCGCATTGGACAATATTACAGCGGTTAGTACATACCAGTGGTGACTTCAATGCGATAGATGATATTTACTTGTCTCCAGGTGTAGTGGAAACGGGTATCCGAGCGTTATTGCGTTGCCAAAGAGTAGTAACCGATGTCACTATGGTACAAACCGGTTTGAAGCGGGAGTTATTACGTCAGCTGGACATTGAAACCTGGTGCGGGGTACATGATCGTGAAACACATTTGATGGCCAAAGCACAGAATATTACCCGTTCCGCCGCTGGCATTAGGCGTGGTTTTGAAAAGTTTGGTAATGACATGATAGTGGCTATTGGTGATGCTCCAACTGCAATTGTAGAAACAGTGCGATTGATTCGTGAACAAGGATGGCGACCGCAATTAGTCATCGGTTTACCAGTCGGGTTTGTCGGAACCCGTGAAAGTAAAGATGAATTACGCCGCTGTTTGCAAGTTCCTCGCATTACCAATAGCGGAACCCGCGGAGGTTCTCCCTGGGCGGCAAGTGTAGTTAATGGCTTGATGATAGATGCTCTGAATCAGCTTGCTGCTACTGACTCAGTTAAGTCAGTAGCTTGAGTTGTTATGCTTTTCGACAACCGATTTTCGATTCTCCACTTTTTTGAATCATGCCGTTATGAATCCACCTAAGCCTCAAGAATTTAATCTTGATGTGCTTGCGCCGAATGGTCTTCGCCGTGGACGAACCACGGGAACTTGTGCAACAGCAGCGGTAAAGGCGGCGCTATTTTTGCTACTGCTCGGTACACGTAAAAAATCTGTTCATGTAACCCTTCCAGAAGCCGCTCACTATTTGTATACAGACTGGACAGGAACCTATTATTTGGTTGTGCCGATTGAAAAAGTAACATGGCTTGATGAGCAAAATGTTCGTGCCGAAGTATTGAAAGATGCAGGTGATGATGCAGATAATACTCATGGTGCTACTATCTTCGCCGAAATTTGCAAAAATGACATCAATCAAATTCGTTTTTATGCAGGGCATGGTGTTGGTACAGTGACTATGCCTGGTATTCGTCTGCCTGTTGGCGAGCCAGCGATCAATCCGGTACCCAGACAAATGATGCAACGGGCTGTGGCTGAAGCCCTTACTGAAAATGATCAAGAGGATAGTAATACAGGTTTTGATTTGACCATTGGTTGTGAAAACGGTGAAATACTTGCTCAAAAAACCTTCAACCCAAGGCTTGGTATATTAGGTGGAATCTCTATTTTAGGCACCTCGGGGATAGTCGAACCGATGTCGTTAGCTTCATGGATTGCAGCTATAGAAGTGTATGTTCGGGTTGCCTTGGCTGATGATGCAAAAGCGGTTGCTTATCTGCCAGGTAAGATTGCTCGTTCTTATATCAAAACAGTATTGAAACTGCCTACTCATAGAGTGGTGGAAGTGGCAAATTTTTTAGGTGATGCACTTAATTTTACCCAAAAAGTACTCAACGAAGAGCAAGGTCATTTAGAGGTGTTGTGGTTAGCGGGGCATCCAGGAAAACTGGCCAAAGTGCTGGGGGGCGTATGGGACACACATTCAAGTAAGAGTAGTATGGCAATGAATAATGTAGCACAAGTGGCTATAGAACTTGGCTTTACACAGGGTCTAGTGCAGGAAATACAGCTTGCAAATACCGTGGAAGCAGTCATACAAAGATTAAGTAAAGAGCCTGAAGCTCAGATGTTGTGGATTGAAATCGAACAACGTATCGCTGCACTTGCGCATCAGCGTATTCCATCGGTGAGACGGGTTGAAACGCGGTTGTTTGATCTACATGGTAATGCCTTAGGGATAGATGCATGAATAAGCCTGAACCTGGACATTTTTGGGGCATTGGTGTCGGCCCAGGACCTGCTGGTTATATCCCACTTGCAGCACTTGATGCGTTGCAGCAAGCTGACGTGGTGTATACGCCACGAGCACGCAATTCGGAAACCTCAGTCGCTTTACAATGTCTGGCTGGTATTGATATTCCATCACAATGTTTGCGTGAGATTGAATTTAGTATGAATCCGGATCGTACCGTATTACGTTCCCATTATGCGCAATTAGCGGACACCATCGCCGTTGAACTCAGAGCAGGACGCAACGTGGCATATTTAACAATTGGTGATTCACTGACTTACTCAACATATGGTTATGTACTATCTGCAGTGCTTGATCTTCTACCCAAAATACCACACCGTACTTTTCCAGGTATTACCAGTTTTGCAGCCGCAGCTTCGGCTTTAGATTGGCCATTGGGTGAAGGTAAAGAACGAATGTTGATTCTACCTTGTCCGGACGATTCTGAAAGCCTACAGCGTGATATCGAAGGCCATGATGTAGTCGTGTTAATGAAAATCGGTACACGCCTGGATTGGGTGCTAACTTTGCTAAGAGAAATGGATATTGTTGAACATTGTGGATTTGCCAGACGTATTGGTTTGCCCGGAGAAATGTTAACTAACGATGTTAATAATCTGCAAGCAACTGAAGCGATGGGTTATCTTTCCACATTATTAATTCGAAAAACTCCAAGAAAAAAGAGACACGTATGAAGGTTTATTTTATCGGCGCAGGGCCGGGAGCATCTGATTTAATCACACTTCGCGGTGCAAATATTTTGGCTCGTGTGAGCATGGTGCTGTACGCCGGATCGTTAGTGCCTACTGATATGCTTCAGCATTGTAAAGCTGATGCAGAGCTAGTTGATACGTCCAAGCTAGATCTTGAACAACAACAAGCATGCTATCAACGAGCTCAACAAGCTGATGTTGATGTGGCAAGATTACATTCAGGTGACCCAGCGATCTATGGGGCAACAGCAGAGCAGATGCGCCGATTAGACACGTTAGATATCGAGTACGAAATTGTTCCTGGAGTATCATCTTTCAGTGCCGCTGCTGCAGAAATCAATGCCGAATTAACCAAACCAGAAATATCACAAAGTATTATATTGACGCGTGTTTCAGGACGGGCTTCGGCAGTACCAGAATTAGAATCTATTGCTAAACTGGCCGAACACCGTACGACTATGTGTATCTTTCTGTCTGGCCCACATCTTAAAAAAATTGTTACTGACCTGTTGCTGCATTACACGGAAGATA
>JAZGEF010000020.1:0-68033 GCA_036478595.1 Granulosicoccaceae bacterium | reverse complement strand
CCGGGAGTAACGGTATCAGAATCAGGTGAACTGGCGACTATCGATGGCGCGCCATACGATAAGATATTTGGTGACGAATTCACGGGCACTGTGCTTGATGCATCCAAGTGGAACTCTGGTTACCAGTGGGGTGCTGATTTGATTATCAATGAAGAAGAGCAGTATTATGTTAATTCTCAAGATGATCCTGAATTTGGTTATGAACCATTCTACTTTGACGGTGATGCGCTAATAATTACTGCATCTGAGACGCCTGCAGAATTATCTGATAAGGCCAATGGCCAATCCTACCTTTCTGGTTCGATCACTAGCACGGCAAAGTTCACTACCACTTATGGCTATCTCGAAATGCGCGCGAAGATGCCTGAAGGATTCGGCTTATGGTCGTCTTTTTGGATGCTGGGTGCAGATTATGTTGATCTAAAGCCGCAGCTGTTTGTAGTTGAACATGATGGTGGAAAGCCTGATTCAGTGTTCCATAATTATAACTACCATGATGAAGACGATAACTTACGTTCACCTGGTCAATGGGAAGCTTCTGCTGGAAACGTAACAACAGAGTTTCATACCTACGGTATACGTTGGGAAGAGCAGTTGTTAGAATTCTATGTAGACGGTGTGGCTAAATACCGAATAGAAGGTGAAAACGTTTCAAGTCAAGCAATGTACTTGATCGCTAACCTTGCAGTGGGTGGTACCTGGCCTGGTTCACCCCAGAGCAGCACGCAGTTTCCTGCTGAACTACATATTGATTATATCCGGGCATACGCAAAACGTTAGTTTGGCAGGCATCAGTTAATTTCGCATACAACGAAGGCGGCCACTTGGTCGCCTTCGTCGCTTATGCTGACATGCATGCAGTTGATTTGCATTTGTTGGCAATGTTGTAGTGCTTTACCATCGGTTTTTAAGTGTGGCTTTCCGAGATTGTCATGTTGCACATACACATCTTTAAATAAGATCCCTCCACGCTCTCCGGTACCCAGTGCCTTAAGTGCCGCTTCTTTAACTGCAAACCGCTTAGCCAAAAAGTGTATCGGTTTACTGTGTTTGACGAGCTGTGCCTGTTCGATCGGGTGCAAAATTCGCTTCTCGAACCGTGTGCCAAAGCGCTCGTACACTTTTTGTATGCGGCTTATGGTGACCAGATCAATCCCGATACCACTTATCATGTGTAGGCTTCCTGTGAGCTATAACCGCGAATGAATTGCGCCCGTATTAGCACCAGTGTATCGCGCCATGCTGAATATGTTGTCATGTGGTTCTTATCATGACGGGAATCTTAGTTGCAGTTGCAGCAAACTATAACTGCGACAATCCACTGAATCATAAAACACGATGACATAGCGGCATTTGCCCTGCGTATTTTCGATCGCCACGATGCTTAACCAGCGGCTATGGTAGGCGTGTATACCCAGCTGACCTGAAAAGCTGTTTACGCCGTTGTGTATGCTCCATGTGCCCTTGGGTGAGTAGCACAGTACTTGTAGTCGTAGTGATCGCAGATGTTGCCACTCTACCCAGGCAAAGCTAATCACCAGCGTTATACACGTGATAGTAGCGATCAGGCTGAGAGGGCTGAATAGAAGCAGCGCTAGGATAGAGACGATGAGCGCGCAGAATGCCACTTTGTGAAAAGCTGAGGGTTTGAGCCTAATCGCGAAGGGTTGTGGCGATCTTGTCCATGATGGTTTGATAGCGTTCATCCTTGATACGCTGATTGAGTAAACTAAATATAAAGGGGTCTTGCTCGTTTAGCAACTGCTCAAATACATTTTGTTCTGTGGCAGTTGCAGTTTTGTAGTGGTTATCAAGATAGGCGAGCATGGCGCGATCCAATTCGCGCATGCCACGTCTGCTTCGCCATTTAAGTTTGGCAATGTACTTATCATCGGCCGTGTCACTGCGAGTGGTCACATTCTGCGTTGGACCATCATCTTTTTGGTCTCAGCAATTGCCTTGGCTGGGTTTAGGCCCTTAGGGCACACTTGCGTGCAATTCATTATCGTGTGGCAACGGTAGAGCTTGAATGGATCCTCTAGCTCATCCAGGCGCTCGCCGGTTGCATCGTCTCTGCTATCGGCCAGCCAGCGATATGATGCTAAAAGGGCTGCTGGCCCGAGGTAGCGATCGCTGTTCCACCAATAACTTGGACAGCTGGTTGAGCAACATGCGCAGAGTATGCATTCGTACGCACCGTCCAGTTCTTCTCGATCAGTGGGCGTTTGCAACCTTTCGCTATCAGGTGGCGCGGGAGTATCTGACTTTAGCCAAGGTTCGATCGACGCATACTGCGCATAGAAGTTAGTTAAATCAGAAACCAAATCTTTAACGACAAGTTGATGTGGTAGCGGGTAAATCGTGACATCACCTTTGATGTCTGACAGTGCCATGGTGCAGGCCAGCGTGTTGCCACCATCAATGTTCATAGCGCAGGATCCACAAATACCCTCTCTGCATGAGCGCCTAAACGTAAGAGTAGAATCCATTTCGGTCTTGATTTTGATAATGGCATCGAGCACCATTGGACCACAGTTGTCCATATCAACATCGTAGCTATCCACGCGTGGGTTTTCACCGCTGTCGGGGTTGAAGCGATAGATCTTGAACGTGCGGGTGTTGGTCGCGCCGTCAGGGGCTGGGTGATGTACACCTTTCTTAACGATCGAATTAACCGGCAGTGAAAATTCCGCCATGAGTATCTCCTGTGTGAACGTGGCAGCGGTTGGTTAATACACCCGTGGCTTGGGTGGAATAACTTCGCAATCATCGGTCAAGGTATTCATATGAACCGGGCGGTAATCGATAGTAACGTTAGCCTTTTCATCGGTCCAGGCCAGGGTATGCTTCATCCAATTGTCGTCATCACGATCTTCGAAGTCGTCACGCGCGTGTGCACCACGACTTTCTGTGCGGTTGTTCGCACCATGAATGATGGTTTGCGCTTGAGCCAAGAGGTTTTCTAACTCTAGGGTTTCAACCAAATCTGTGTTCCATATTAGGCTCGGGTCATCAACGCGCACGTCATCAAATGAATCAACCACGCCACGCATCTTGTCAACACCGGCTTGCATGTTGTCACCCGTTCTAAATACTGCTGCGTGCTGCTGCATCGTGCGTTGCATCTTGTCGCGAATCTGTGCAGTACCTGTATCGCCTTTAGCGTTACGAACTTGATCAAGATGGCTTAGTACTGGCTCACTGGCTGATTCAGGTAGCGGTTTGTGTGAATCTCCTGGAGTGATCAATTCGCTTGCACGTAATGCAGCTGCACGGCCAAACACCACGATATCAAGCAAGGAATTACTGCCCAATCGATTAGCACCATGCACCGATACACAAGCGGCTTCACCGATGGCCATTAGACCTGGCACTATGGTGTCGGGGTAGCCATTTGCAAGGGTCACCACTTCGCCATGATAGTTGGTGGGTATGCCACCCATGTTGTAGTGCACTGTTGGCAATACAGGGATAGGTTCTTTATTAACATCGACATTGGCGAAAATCTTCGCGGATTCAGAGATGCCAGGTAAGCGTTTGTCGATAACATCACTACCCAAGTGCATCAGGTTTAGAAAGATATGATCTTTATCGCTGCCTACGCCACGGCCTGCATTAATTTCCATAGTCATTGACCGGCTGACCACATCTCGTGATGCCAGATCTTTGGCGTTAGGTGCATAGCGTTCCATAAAACGCTCACCTTCGTTGTTAGTTAAGTAACCACCTTCACCCCGTACGCCTTCAGTGATCAACACACCTGCGCCATAAATACCGGTCGGGTGAAATTGCACGAACTCCATATCTTGTAACGGTAGGCCAGCGCGCAAGGCCATTGCATTACCGTCGCCGGTGCAAGTGTGTGCGGAGGTGGCAGAAAAATAAGTACGACCACAGCCGCCAGTCGCTAGCACTACCGTGTGTGCACGAAAACGATGTAGCTCTCCTGTTGCTAAGTCGAGTGACATCACGCCGCGACAAACACCATCATCCATAATCAGATCGATAGCGAAGTGTTCAATATAAAATTCAGCTTGGTGTTTTAACGACTGTTGATAAAGCGTATGTAGGATGGCGTGACCGGTGCGATCCGCTGCAGCACAAGTACGTTGCGCTGCGGCACCTTCGCCAAAATTGGTTGTCATGCCGCCGAAAGGGCGCTGGTAAATTTTGCCTTCTTCGGTGCGTGAAAAAGGCACGCCAAAATGTTCAAGCTCAATGACTGCAGGCACTGCTTCTCGACACATATACTCGATTGCATCCTGATCGCCCAGCCAATCCGAACCTTTGATGGTGTCGTATCGGTGCCAATCCCAATGATCCTCTCCCATGTTGCCAAGTGAGGCGCTCATGCCTCCTTGAGCTGCAACGGTATGCGAGCGAGTAGGAAATACCTTAGTTACACAAGCAGTGGATAGGCCTTTGGCAGCCATGCCCAATGTGGCACGCAATCCTGCACCACCTGCACCCACAATCACGACGTCGTAAGTGTGGTCAATAATTTTATAGGCGTTAGTCATATGATTTATGTGTTCGGCTTAGGTGGTGAAGGCAATTTTGAGTACTGAAAAAATACCGACACAAGCCAACAGGATGCATAGAAACGTTGACAGTATGATGGCTGCAGTGCGGGTGCCGTGATTAGCGAGATAATCCTCCAGTATTACTTGTAGCCCAAGCTTGGCGTGGTAAAAGGCTGCGAAAATCATCAGTACGAGCAGTACTGCGTTAAAAGAGCTTCCTACCCAGGCTTGAAGGGTTGCGTGATCAGTTCCCGGTAGTGCTGCAATCGAAAAACATAGCCAAAGCACTAGTGGAATAAGGGCCATAGCAGTTAAGCGTTGCGTCCAGAAGTGGTTAGTGCCTTCTTTTGCGGAACCTAAGCCTTTAACTTTCTTCAGCGGTGTGCGTAATGTATTCATGCTGCTATCAGCCAAGTGATGACGGTTAAACCGGCGGCAACTGCGATGCTAGCTTTGGCCGTTTTTTTAGCTGTGTCGAATTCAAAGCCTTTGCCAATATCCCAAAACAAATGACGTATGCCATTACACAGGTGGAAGTAGAGCGTGAACGTAAAACCAAAAAGCACTAAACGAATAAACCAAGAATCGACGAATGAGTGCGTGCCTTCAAAACCAAGAGCACTACCCGACGCTTTGTAGAGCACCCAAACAAGCAATGCCATCGCTAAACTATTGGCTACGCCAGAAGCGCGATTACATATTGATACTATTGCCGTTATCGGCAGCTTGTAGATTTGCAGATGCGGTGAAGTTGGTAGTGCATGTGCTGGCGAATTGCTTGGCGGATTGCTTGGAGCATTACTTTGCGACATTGAGTTGTTTGGTTCCTTCGTTAGAAGTCTGAACAGCGACCGTTTTTTTCCCAATCACCATAGCGAGTGGGCTCGAGGCCTTTTGGGCCGCCTAGCTCTTTAGCGGGTAGGGTTTTGGCAATAATGCCCTTAGCAAATACGGTTTTAATCGTATCCGCTGCATTAACTGTAGCGGGTTTCGCGGCGGCCACATTAGCGCTTTCGTTGGTAGTACAAGCGGGGCCTTTTGAAGCGGTATCGATGGGAATATCGGTCATATCGGCGTCTCGGTTAGCAGCTTGGTCAGCAGAGTTACCAGTGGTCACGATTGGTGTCAATTTAGTAAATTGATAGCTAGTATTGTAGCAAATTAGGCTTGATTGTACCCACCACCGCACCAAATATACTGTTGCAGGTACACTGCTGTATCAATACGTATAGGGGTAAGACAGTGATTAATCCGGTTGTACATGAGCTCACCAGCCCAGCATTGGTCGAATTGCCTGATTATGCAGTGCTCGATGCGACGGGCTCAGATGCACAGTCTTTTTTGAAAGGACAATTTTGTAATGACTTAGCCGAAGCGACGAGCAATCGTGCACAGCTCTCTGGCTACTGTAATCCCAAAGGTCGATTATTGGCCTTGTTCACCGTGTTTGCCATCGATGAAGGGTACCGCTTAGTCCTACACCGCGATTTGCTCGACCCGACAAGCAAGCGCTTGCAAATGTTTGTGATGCGGGCGGACGTCAAGATTGTGGCCCGTAATGACCTGTTGTGCAGCGGTGTCATTCTGCCGAAAGCCGACTCGTTTGACATTGAACGGCCCGACATACCGGCTTTGCCCCAAGTGATGGATGTTAAGACCAATGAAGTTGGTAATTGGGTACGAACAGGTGAGGTGCAAACGCTGTTCATTGCTGGCGCTGATGCTCAGCAAACGCTACTCAATGCCGGTACTGATATAGCGGATGTTAATGCATGGCGGCTACAAAAAATTCAGGCAGGTATTCCGAGCCTCTTTGCGGCCACTGTGGAGCAGTTTGTCCCACAAATGATTAACTTGCAGCAGGCGGGCGGTTTGAGTTTTACTCATGGTTGTTATCCAGGGCAGGAGATTGTTGCGCGCATGCAATACCTTGGCAAACTAAAACGCCAAATGTTGCGATTTACATTAGCGGGTGATGATGCGCCACCGGCTGGAGCGCCAATCACTACTGCTGACGACACAGAAGTAGGCGTTGTAATAGATGCAGTAGCGACGGATGAGGGCGTGCAACTACTTGCCGTGATGAAGATTGCAAACGTGGATGAGGCTTTAATGATGGCCGGACAGCCGCTATCCAAACAAACTTTGCCATACGATGAACCCTAGGGGGTTAACAGTAAGAATGAAAGTGTATTCAGCAGAAAATCAGCTGGACGCGCAACGCGTGGCTGATTCTTTGGATGGTGCGGGCATCAATTGCCGGGTGCATGGTAGGTACTTGTCGGGCGCGGTGGGAGAGCTTCCACCGGGTGACATTTTATCAGTCTGGATCGAAGATGCCGTTGACTATGATCAGGCTCGCTTAATAATAATATCTATCGAGCGCGAGTCGCTGCTGCCTAGAGGCAAAGACGTCAGCTGTCCGCAATGTGGCGAGCAGCTTGGCTCTCAATTTAGTCACTGTTGGCAATGCGGCGCTGCAGTTAGTACTGCTGACAATCTCTTCGGCCAATAGCTAGTTCAGTAGTCCAAATAATTTGCGGCGATATTGCCCAGCCAGTGGATCTTCACCTAACACATTAAATAAGGCGAGCAATTTTGTTCTGGCTGCACCATCGTTGTAGTCAGGTGCCTTTTGAACCAACACTAGCAAGTGATCCATCGCGCCTTGTATGTCGCCGGTTAGGGCAGTGGACACTGCAAATTTATAGCGAGCGTCGGCATCATCAGGTTGAGCTTTGTGAGCGGCTTCTAGCTCCTGATGAGTTTTACTGGTATCAACTTCCTGTGCCAGTTCGATAGTGCCCGACAAGCGCGCGCCCGCGGTGCCATTTTTAATATCATCAGGCAACGCACTCAAACAGCTTTTGGCAGTGTCGAGATCACCCGAACTTACGCAAACCTGCCCAAGTGCGAGCAACACCTCAGAGTCTTCTGGATCTGCTTTTTGTGCAGCTTGAAGTTGTTCACGAGCCTTATCGGTTTCGCCTGCTTCAAATAACTGCATGGCTGTCTCGACAACAGATTCGACAGCGGGTTCCTCGCTTTCCTCCTTTGGCGCTTCGATGTGCGTATTTAGGAAGGTTCTGACGTCAGATTCAGGCAGCGCCCCCATAAACTCGTCGACAAGCTGCTTATTCTTGAACAATTTTACAGTCGGCAAGCTTTTGATGCCGAGTTGTTGTGCAATGCCAGGGTGTTTTTCAGTATCAAGCTTGGCCAGCACAAACGCGCCGTTGTACTCCACGGCCAGCTTTTCGAGTATGGGCATCAAGGCCTTACAAGGGCCACACCAATCTGCCCAAAAATCAACTAATACTGGCTGCTTGTCTGATCCTTCAACAACAACGTCGACAAAATTTTGCTCATCCAGCTGGATGATGAATGGAGACTCGGTCATGGAACTCTATTTATTGTCTGTGAAGCCCCTAGTGTGTAGCTTGTGCATCAAAGTTTCAAGTATCGGCCACATGATCTTGCCCAAGATGCTGCTCAAGGAAGGCTCTAATGGCTGATTCTGGCTGCGCACCCATGAATTCATCGGCAAGTTTCGTGTTTCTGAACAGTTTTACGATCGGCAAGCTTCGTATACCAAATTGCTGGGCAATAGCTTTGTGCTTCTCAGTATCAAGTTTGGCCAAAATGAAGGCATCGTCGTATTCGATTGCCAGCTTTTCGAGCGTGGGCATTAAGGCCTTGCACGGAGGGCACCAATCCGCTCAAAAGTCGACCAGCACGGGCTGCTTGTCCGAACCTTCAATGACAACATTGGCAAAATTCTGCTCATCCAACTGGATGATAAATGGGGACTCGGTCATGAGAAATCACAAGGACATGTATAGGTGAGGGAATTAGTGTGTGGTTTAAGACCAGAAGCTCCAGTATCGATACAACAAATAACGTTGCAGTGAGCCATGCGCTACACTTCGGCTTATGCAAAACCAAAAGAACAGTGCTGCCTTAAGGGGGCGATTGTGAGTCGCAAATATGACGCCTCGTCGATAGAAGTACTGACTGGGCTGGACCCGGTCAGAAAGCGACCAGGTATGTACACCGATACGCAGCGGCCCAATCATCTGGCACAAGAGGTTATCGATAATAGTGTTGATGAGGCCCTGGCTGGCCATGCTTCCGATATCAAAGTGAAGCTCTTTAAAGATGGTTCTCTGGAGGTGTCTGATGATGGGCGCGGCATGCCGGTGGATATGCATAAACAAATGAAGAAGCCGGCGGTCGAGGTCATCCTGACAACTTTGCATGCCGGCGGTAAGTTCTCTGATGAGAATTATAAATTTTCCGGTGGTTTGCATGGGGTCGGCGTGTCCGTGGTTAACGCCTTATCCAAAAAACTCGAAGTGACCATTCGGCGCGGAGGGCAGGAGTTTCTGGCGACATTTAAGGGCGGAAACGTCGATAAAAAGCTCAAGCCAATGGGCAAAGTGGGTCAACGAAATACCGGCACCTCGATCCGCTTCTGGCCAGACAAAAAATATTTTGATTCAGACAAGATCTTATTACTACGCTTGCGTCATTTGCTTCGCGCTAAAGCAGTGCTTTGCCCAGGTTTACGGGTTCGATTGCACGATGAGGCCACAGGGGAAAAAGATGAATGGCTGTATGACGATGGATTAGTTGATTACCTGACTGGATCACTTGAAGGCTTTGTTCGACTTCCAGAACAGCCGTTGCATGCCAGTATGGAAGCTAGCAATGAAGCGGCCGATTGGGCAGTGGCTTGGTTGCCAGATGGCGGCGAAGCTGTGCAAGAAAGCTATGTGAATCTAGTGCCCACCGCTCAAGGCGGCACACATGTTAACGGGCTACGTACCGGTTTAACAGATGCTGTACGAGAATTTTCTGATTTTAGAAACCTGTTGCCACGTGGTGTAAAAATTACGCCAGAAGATGTATGGGACGGCTTAAGTTATGTGCTGTCGATAAAAATGTCCGATCCCCAATTCTCTGGTCAAACTAAAGAGCGGCTGTCGTCTCGCGAATGCGCGGTGTTTGTATCAGGTGTTGTAAAGGATCACACTGCACAGTGGCTCAATCAACATCCTGAAACTGGTGATCAGATCGCAGCCCATGCTATCGCCAACGCTCAAACGCGTGCAAAAGCAGGCAAGAAGGTCGTGCGCAAGAAAGTGACAAGTGGGCCTGCGCTTCCGGGTAAGTTGGCTGACTGCTCATCGACCGATTTAGCACGCACGGAGCTTTTCTTAGTGGAGGGTGATTCAGCGGGTGGATCGGCAAAACAGGCTCGCGATCGAGAATTTCAAGCCATCATGCCGTTGCGCGGTAAAATACTGAATACCTGGGAAACCAGCGTTGATCAAATACTGGGTTCGCAAGAGGTGCATGATATTTCCGTTGCCATCGGCATGGAACCGGGTACAACTGATTTGAGCCGTTTGCGTTACGGCAAAATTTGCATATTGGCTGATGCTGATTCGGATGGTGCACACATCGCCACATTATTATGCGCGCTCTTCTTGCGGCATTTTCGCCCCTTGGTCGAGGCTGGGCACGTGTACGTGGCAATGCCGCCATTGTTTCGTATTGACTGCGGTAAGGAGGTGTTTTACGCCGTTGACGAACCCGAACGCCAAGCGATAATGGATAGGATCGAAGCCGAGAAAAAGAAGGGCAAGGTATCGGTAACGCGGTTTAAAGGTCTGGGCGAAATGAACCCCTTGCAGTTGCGAGAAACATCAGTTGCGCCTGACACACGCCGGCTGGTCAGATTAACCATAACCGATGGCGACGACACCAATAAAACCATGGACATGATGCTTGCACGAAAGCGCGCAACCGATCGCAAAAAATGGTTGGAGAGTAAGGGCGATTTAGCGGACGTATGAGCAATCTTGAGTTTCCCCACGCAGCTGCACCTCTCCCGGGCGAACACATAGCGGTATGCGATGGGGTTCATTGGGTCCGCCAGTCGTTACCGTTTGTGCTTGATCATGTTAATTGCTGGTATCTGAATTCACCTTCACAATCTACGCTGGTGGATACCGGTGTACATAACCCTAATTCGATCGCAGCGATGCAAACTCACATCGACAAAATAGGCTTACCCGATCAATTGCTGATAACGCATTTTCATCCGGATCACTCAGGTTTGGCAGGTTGGTTTGCTGAGCTCGGAGTGACGGTACTAAGCCACGAAGTTGAATTTGAAATTGTGTGTCGCTTGTGGAGTTATTCAGATAAGGATTCGGGTGAGTACTATGCAAACTGGTACCAGCAACATGGCATTGTTGGTGATGCAATCGATCAAGCGTTGAAGCGAGGCAATGGATATCGAAAGATGTTGTCTGAACCACCTGCACGGTGTAATTACCTAAGGGCTGGCAACACAATTTTGTTGGGTGGTAGAAACTATCAAGTGAAAGTGGGCAAGGGGCACGCGCCCTCTATGATTATGCTGTTTGATGCCGAAGCGAATGTGTTGATTGCAGCTGATCAAGTCTTACCGACTATTTCACCTAATGTCAGCTTGATGCCTAACACCTCCGATGATGATCCGCTTAGGAGCTTTATTGGTACGTTAAATGAGCTGCGGCTGTTGCCTTCGGATACTTTAGTACTACCTTCTCACGGTTTGCCGTTTTTCGGTTTGCATGACCGCATTGACGAGTTGTTGGCGCATCACGAGCAGCGTTGCGATCAAATACTTAACGCCTGCCATACGCCTCAATCGGCGAGCGACTTGTTTGATGTGCTGTTCAAGCGTGAGCTGGATGCACAACAGTTGTCCTTCGCGCTGGGAGAATCGTTGGCACATACAAAATATTTGTGCAATCTCGGTTCGCTAGCTGAGCTCAGCGATCAGTCAGTTGTACAGTTCCAGACCACCTCCGCTTAATTGTTCAAGCGTGCGTCCAACCGTTCATCAATAAGCACTTCAATGTGATAGACAATCTCTTTCACTAGCGCGTAAAATAAGCGAGTTAACTACGGGAAATGCACTAATCTGCTTTCCCGTTTTTTTACCGATTTGTTATGTGCCAAGGAAATAATCACTGTGTCCCGACCTGCTTTGCTAGCGCTGGCTGATGGTACCTGCTTCAAGGGTACTGCCATCGGTATTGACGGACAAACAGTTGGCGAAGTTGTGTTTAATACCGCAATGACAGGCTATCAAGAGATCCTCACCGATCCTTCCTATTCTCAACAGCTCGTCACACTGACTTACCCTCACATTGGCAACACCGGTTGCAATTCTGAAGATACTGAATCTACTGCGGTGATGGCGAGCGGGCTAATAGTGCGAAACATGCCCACCTTACACAGCAATTGGCGTTCAACACAGTCCCTGGGGGACTACCTTCAAGAGCATAAAATTTGTGCTATAGCCGATATTGATACACGAGCACTGACCCGTCATTTACGTGATGGTGGAGCTCAAGCAGGTTGTATCGTTAGTGGTCATGTAGAGAAGGGAGCAGACGTTTCTGCTGCGGCCGTTGCATCTGCAAAAGCGTTCCCGGGACTTGCTGGTTTAGATTTAGCGAAAGCGGTCAGCTGTAAAAAAACTTACGATTGGGCCGCACCTAGCAATATCGAATTCCACGTTGTCGCGATGGATTTCGGCATTAAGCACAACATCTTAAGGATGCTTGCAGACAGAGGATGCCAAGTCACCGTTGTCCCAGCGCAAACTCCTGCCACTGATGTTTTAGCGATGAAACCAGATGGCGTATTTCTTTCCAATGGCCCCGGTGATCCTGAACCCTGTGATTACGCAATAACTGCAATTCAGAATATTCTGGAAACTAAGCTGCCTGTTTTTGGTATCTGTCTTGGCCACCAACTGCTTGCACTGGCGTCGGGTGCAGAGACGCTTAAAATGAAGTTTGGCCATCATGGTGCCAATCACCCGGTTCAAGATACTGCTTCTGGTCGCGTGTTAATTACTAGTCAGAATCATGGGTTTGCGGTTAACCCCGACACGCTAAACAACAACATCGCGATCACGCATGTGTCGCTGTTCGATCAGTCCTTGCAGGGGATCAAACGTCTAGACGTGCCGGCGTTCAGTTTTCAAGGGCACCCTGAAGCGAGCCCCGGCCCCCACGACGTTGACGGACTCTTCGATCAATTTATCCAACTAATGCAGTCGGCCAAACATGCCTAAGCGCAGTGATCTAAAAAGTATTCTCATCATTGGTGCCGGCCCGATTGTAATTGGGCAAGCCTGTGAGTTTGATTATTCAGGTGCGCAAGCTTGCAAAGCGCTACGAGAGGAGGGCTATCGAGTCATCCTGGTCAACTCAAACCCTGCCACTATCATGACTGATCCATCGATGGCGGACGCAATCTATATCGAACCAATCGATTGGCGTGTGGTTAGCACCATTATCGAACGTGAACAACCCGATGCGATCTTGCCCACCATGGGTGGCCAAACAGCACTTAACTGCGCACTTGATCTAGCGCGTGAAGGTGTACTAGAAAAATTCGGTGTTGAAATGATTGGCGCTAAGCCTGATGCCATTGATATGGCCGAGGATCGCGAAAAGTTTAAACAAGCCATGACTGATATTGGCTTGGCTACTCCAACAGCGGCTATTTGCCATAACATGGTAGATGCGCTTGAAGGGCTTGAGCGTATTGGGTTTCCTTGTATTATTCGCCCATCCTTTACGATGGGTGGTAGTGGTGGTGGCATAGCCTACAACCGCGAAGAATTTATCGAAATCATGACTCGTGGTCTTGATCTCTCACCAACCTCAGAAGTGCTCATCGAAGAGTCGGTGTTGGGCTGGAAAGAATATGAGATGGAAGTCGTGCGCGACCACGCAGATAACGTCATCATTGTTTGTAGTATCGAAAACCTTGACCCGATGGGGATACATACCGGTGATTCGATTACGGTAGCCCCTGCGCAAACACTAACGGACAAAGAGCTTCAGATAATGCGAAATGCATCAATCGATGTGTTGCGTAAAATTGGTGTTGATACAGGTGGTTCTAATGTTCAATTTGCGGTTAACCCTGAAAACGGTGATTTAATTGTTATCGAGATGAACCCTCGAGTATCACGCTCATCAGCATTGGCATCCAAAGCAACGGGTTTTCCAATTGCGCGAGTTGCTGCAAAGCTAGCAGTAGGTTTTACGCTTGATGAGCTAAGCAATGAAATCACCAATGGTTTAACGCCAGCATCGTTCGAACCGTCTATCGATTACGTAGTCACTAAAATTCCACGTTTTGCGTTCGAAAAATTTAGCGCAGCGGATAGTCGGCTCACCACGCAGATGAAATCAGTGGGCGAGGTGATGGCAATTGGTCGAACCTTTAAAGAGTCTTTGCAAAAAGCCTTACGCGGTTTAGAGACGGGTGTGGCTGGGTTTGATCCCGTCATGCCAAGTGATTTGGCAGAAGACGAACTTAAAATCACGCTAGAACGTGCACTGCGTGAGGCTAGAGAAGATAGGCTTTGGTATGTTGCCGAAGCGTTTCGTGCTGGCTA
This sequence comes from Granulosicoccaceae bacterium, assembly GCA_036478595.1. Lineage (GTDB taxonomy): Bacteria > Pseudomonadota > Gammaproteobacteria > Granulosicoccales > Granulosicoccaceae > Granulosicoccus. The sequence goes on along the minus strand of JAZGEF010000020.1, from coordinate 54,029 downwards.
CACCATGGAACATGTGAAACAACACACCGCGATTGATCCGTGGTTTTTACATCAGATAGAAGACATCATAAACACCGAAAAGCATGTGCAGGCGAGTTCACTAGCTGCAATTGGTGCTGATCAATGGCTGGCGCTAAAGCGTGATGGTTTTGCTGATGCTCGATTGGCTGCGCTGTTGTCAGAACCCGAAAGTAAGGTTAGAGCCGCACGGCTTTCGCATGATGTTAAGCCGGTATTTAAACGTGTTGATTCGTGCGCAGCGGAATTCGCTACCAGCACAGCGTATCTTTACTCAAGCTATGAGCAGTTCTGCGAGGCAGAGCCTAGCGATAATAAAAAGATCATGATATTGGGAGGCGGCCCTAATCGCATTGGTCAAGGTATAGAATTTGATTATTGCTGTGTTCACGCTGCCTTGGCTTTGCGTGAAGCGGGTTTTGAAACAATCATGGTTAACTGCAACCCTGAAACGGTTTCAACTGATTTTGACATTTCGGACAGGCTTTATTTTGAGCCCTTGACGCTTGAAGATGTGCTGGCGATTATCGACGTTGAAAAACCGCTTGGCGTCATCGTTCACTACGGCGGGCAAACACCGCTTAATCTGGCACGTGAATTACAAGCCAACGGTGCTCCGATTATTGGCACATCGCCTAAGGCAATAGATTTAGCCGAAGATCGAGAGCAATTCCAGCAAATGATTAATAAATTGGGGTTGCGCCAACCGCCCAATCGCACGGCGCGTAATCCAGAAGAGGCTATGGCATTAGCTGAAGAAATTGGTTATCCCTTGGTTGTTAGGCCTAGTTATGTTTTAGGTGGCCGCGCAATGGAAATTGTTCAGCACGCCGATGAGCTTGGCCGATATATGCGTGAAGCAGTTAGCGTATCTAACGATTCACCAGTGCTGCTCGATCACTTTCTTAATAGCGCTGTGGAAGTTGATGTAGACGTGGTGTGCGATGGTAAGCAAGTGTTGATTGGTGGCATCATGGAGCACATCGAAGAAGCTGGCATTCATTCTGGTGATTCAGCATGTAGCTTACCACCTAATAATATAAGCGAGGCTCACCTGCAAGAGCTGCGTAAGCAAGTGTCAGATATGGCGATGGCGCTTGAAGTGGTTGGTTTGATGAATACCCAGTTCGCGATTAAGGGCGAAGATATCTATGTTCTTGAAGTTAACCCTCGAGCGTCCAGAACCGTCCCGTTTGTCTCTAAAGCAACAGGTCAGCCGTTAGCTAAAATTGCAGCTCTGTGCATGGCGGGCGTAAGCTTAGAGGAGCAGGGTGTAGTTGAGGCTAAGCCCACCGGTTTTTTCGCTGTTAAAGAATCGGTATTTCCGTTTGCTAAGTTTCCCGGTGTTGACCCAGTGCTTGGGCCTGAGATGAAATCAACGGGCGAAGTAATGGGCAGCGGCAAAACGTTTGGCGAAGCATTTTACAAAGCACAGTTGGGCGCGTCCAGCGTATTGCCTGAAAGTGGTACTGTGTTTATCAGCGTAAAAGAGCAAGACAAACCTGGTGTGATTGATGTTGCGCGGCAACTCGTCGAGCTTGGTTTTTCGTTGCTTGCTACTGACGGCACTCATACTGCTATAGAAGAAAAGGGAATACCATGTGCGAGAATAAATAAGCTGCAACAAGGGCAGCCGCATATTCTTGACGAAATCAAAAACGGCGACATTGCACTGGTTATTAACACTACTGATGGGCGACAAGCAGTATCAGACTCTGGTTATATTCGCCAGTCCGCGTTGCAACATAAAACCCCTTACACAACGACTTTATCAGGAGCCATGGCCATTTGCGCCGCGCTTACGTATAGGCCTGAGGGTCCGGTTTATACGCTCTCTGATATTCATCCGGAGCAAACATGAAATTTCCCATGACGACACGTGGCGAAGCACGCCTGCGAGAAGAATTACTCGATCTAAAAACAGTGCAGCGACCAGCAATCATTGAAGCGATTGCAGAAGCACGCGCGCACGGTGATTTAAAAGAAAACGCGGAGTATCATGCAGCCCGCGATCAGCAAAGTTTTGCTGAAGGCCGCATAAAAGAAATCGAAGGCAAGCTTGGCAATGCTCAAGTGATCGATGTCACGAAGGTAAACGCGGGCGGCAAAATTGTGTTTGGCTCGACCGTGCATTTACTCGACATAAGCTCAGATGAAAACATTACTTATCAAATTGTAGGTGATGACGAAGCTGATATTAAAGCTAATCGCATCTCGTTTGGCTCACCTGTCGGCAAAGCGTTGATTGGTAAGATGGAAGGCGATGATGTGGACGTCACCACGCCAAGTGGGATCAAAGAGTACGAGATTCTCAAGGTTGAATACATCTAGGAGAGTCGCGCACTAGCCTTGCGCAGTTATACCGCACTGGCTTGCCATCTGATACTTTCCAAGCTGGCCATTTGTGGCTAATTGTGGCAAAATGCCGGAAATATTTTGACACCAAATGCGCGATCCTACAGCGATCCGCTTCCAAAGGTTTTAACGCTTATGCACACTGATCGTCGTAGCCTACTAAAGCTTGGCCTTGCACTGACCACTGGCAGCGCAGCGGCTAGTGTTTCTGGCCGATCCTTGGCCGGTTCAGAGCTCTTAAGCCGCGCAGTGGTAACACCTGCTGTACCTGCAGGCCCGGATCGTCGCTTGCGGTTGGTAAACGCTCATACCTGGGAGAAGCTTGACTTAACCTACTGGACAGATGGTACCTACCTCGACAGTGCAATAGAGCAAATCAATACTCTGATGCGTGATCATCGTGCAAACAAAACCCGCCAGATGGATCTCGATTTACTTGATTACCTGCACTCACTCTATCAACTTGTAGGCACCGATGAGCGTATTCACGTTCTCTCTGGCTACCGCACTGCCGCCACTAACGCAGCACTGCGCGCGCGCTCTTCGGGTGTTGCAAAATACAGTCTGCATATGGAAGGACGGGCGGTGGATATCAATATCCCCACAGTCCCTACCAAAACTGTGCGCGAAGCGGCAATTAGTTTGCAATCTGGTGGCGTTGGCTACTATCGAAAATCCGGGTTTGTTCATATCGATACAGGTAACGTCAGATACTGGCAGCAACAGTAAGTATTTATTTTATCGATTTGAGCTGCGCTCAACTCCTCGGCCTTTAATTTTGAGCCCACTGAAAACGAGTCGCCTGTCTCGAAACACCATTACCGACTCCTGGAATTTTCAATCAACAGCTCAATTTGTGAGGCGCTTCCCACCTTCATAGGCGCGTTTGCTATGAAATAGTCCAAACGTCATACACATGATGAAAAGCAAGCATAGCCGGCTAACGGGCTATTGCTTAACCGCTTTGATTGGGGAATAAAAAATGAAATTATCTACTCGTACTCGCCTAGGTGCCGTGGCGCTAGCTGCAGCCATTGTTTCAACAGCACCGTCTGCACAGGCTGCCGTATTTGGCGTTCGCGTTGTCGATGATACTGGCGCACCGGTTGTGGGCGCTGCGGTTTGTGTTGGTTTGCAAGGCAACTACAAACAATTTGGCGCAATGTTTACCGACTCCAGCGGTACAGCGAAGGTGGATGTGCCTAACGTGCCCTTACTTGTCACTGTTTCTAAAGATCGCACTGCAGGCGTTCGCATGAGCGAGCCGGCGCGCGGTTATAACTTGATTAAACAAGTTAAGTTGATTGATGGTGTACCTGGCCCACGATGCAGAGCGGGTAGCTCATTGGCTACGCCTGATGTTCAACAAATCCTGATTGATAACGTCGCTGTACGTGAAGGTATTTATTCAACAACACTAAACACCTCTGTCCGAGGTAATCCTAGCCACTATCGAGTGAGTGATAACGAAGGTTTTACTGATGCAAAATGGCATCGATTTTCGAAAGTTATTACGACGGCTAATTACCCGGAAGCAGAGATTTTATTCTTGCAAATGCGTCGAATCGAAGGCACTGCAAAAAGTTGGTTGGAAGCTCGATCAGATGTGATCGAAGTGCGGATGAATCCACTCAATTAGCCGTCTAATGGCCTGCTAGATTTTTTCTTGAGGCGTGTAAGCGTCTCAATTTCTTCTGGTGATAAGGCTCTAGCTTCGCTTTCGAGTAATACCGGAATACCGTCGCGAACAGGATAGGCCAAGGATGAAGACGAGCTCCAAAGCTCGTTACCGTTCATGATTAACTTGCCTTTGCTTACTGGGCAAACCAGCATATCGAGTAATCGCTTGTCCATAGTTGTGGGAAGGGCTCCAAAAGGGATTTCATTTCATTATAGCCCATTCTAATCGCGCTTATTGATCAACTAGAACGAAATTCGCTGAAGGTAATGACCCAAACTTACGGGCCATCACCCACAGGGAATTGCACTACAGGTATTAATTACCTGTGGTTTCTTCCACTAAATACTCAGCCTCATCATCACCTGGCATGTGCCAATACGTACGTTGCGTCAGGTTCTGGAAGTCAGGCTCAACAGGCTGCTCTGGCCCGACCAACACGGTAGGGCCGTGTTCGGTAATCAATACTGCTGGCTCTGGTGGGATACCACCATGGGCCAATTCAGTAGAACGATCATCCTCATCTACGTCGCCATCGCCATCCAAGTCAACTCGTGGTGAGCCGTTTAGAATGTTCAAAACATAAACAGAACCACCACCAATGGCAGTACTACAGGCGCTGCCAGTTACACTTGGCTTATAGCTAGAGAAAATAACCTGGTTGTTTACTGTGACACTGTCACCCAGCACTTTTTCACCAGTATCAGCTAAGTCCAAATACCAGCCGTAAGGGCCGGTGTCAGCATCGATATCGTTTGTGACATCCATTAGATCAGCTGCAACGACAGGGCGGTACGAACCACTATTTGGGTCAAGCATGCCGTATTGTTGCGGCTTATTTAGCACGTTTTCTGATCGCAATACAAAGAATCGATCATCAACCACTCTATTAAGCGGGTGTGCACGCCAGCCAGAACCGATGGAGATAGACATGAAGCGTTCGCCTTCGTGTGCGATTACCGCAATATCCGGCTCATAGTAAAAGCGGCGATGATCTTTCGTGTTGGTGCCAGCCAGGTTGGCGATTATTCCACCGTCTAGCAGATCGCCATCTGAGCTTTGGTGATATTGTACAAAGTCAAAGCGCCAAACTCGTCCGCCCATATCGCCAAAGTACAATTGATCAGTTAGGCCGTCATTATTGGTATCTAATGCGCGGATGTCACTCGGTACACTGTACTGTAAAGCTGGTATATGTTGGCTGTCGCCAAGTACGCTGTTACTGCCAAGTACTGACCACAGGTGTTCACCGGTGACTGCATCGACGATAAAGAAACCACGCCCTCTATCGTCAGGTGTTTGTTCCATCACCACTTTAGCAGGGTCGGGATCTTGGTTAGTGTCATAGCCAGCTCCAAAAATCAACACATTACGTTCAACCCCGTTAAACATGATTTTATTAGGCACCGGGCGAGACCAAGTTTGGCCTAGCTCTTCAAAACCCGGTGTTCCGCCAGGACCGCCTTCAATTACCCATTTGAGATCTGGGTTCATACGAGCGGATACATCCAGTGCGTAGTAGTTGCTACCACCTCGGCGCATACCGGCATACAGGTATGCTTTTTCGCCGTTATCAATCATCACATTATTGTTTAAATCCTCTGTCCAAACAGACAGAGAGCCATCTAAACCATATGGGTGTGATGAAGACGATTGGTTTGCAAAGTAGGGTTGGATGTTTGGTAATAGCTCTTTTGGCATAAATCCAAACAACTCATTACCACCGTCTCTTTCGATAGCATGAAGATAGCCTTCATTGGTGCCAACAAACACTGTGCTCAATGCATAACTTGGATTTGCCGTCGCGTAGTTTAATATTACGGGACGCGCATGCATTGGGTCACCGATATGTCTGCGGTAGTCGGTGATATCGTTGTCGTCGTTCTCGTCCTTAATGTCGAGGCCACGAGTCCACTTCAGAAGATCTGAGCGAAGAGCATTCTTTTGGGAATTGGTGGCTGCCATGTTCTCTATGCCCAAATGGGCGAGCGTTATATTATTGTTGCTTTCGTGTAATTTTGATGCTGCTGCTGTGAGATCGGCTCCATTCGAACCCAGGCTTGAATAATCACCTAGGTATGTAAATGCCCGGCGATTTGGGTATGGACCCGTTTGATCGTAATCTAATTGGTATGCTGCACCACCAAACGCGACAGTATTACCATCTTCGAACCCAGACCACCAGCTTTCACTATCTGAGCGAAAAAAACCACTGGTTTCATCAACTGCCGAAGAACCATTAGTATCTAGAATACCGATTTTGCCTGTACCATCGATATTAACTTCGTAACGCTTTAGGTTTCCATCCCAAGTTGGGCGTTGATCTGGCTTGAATAGCGCAAAATAGATGTCGTTACGATGAGTCAAACGATTAAATTGATTCACGGTAGCACCCGGTGCCACAAAGCTGGTATCTACTGCTAGCACGTCACCTAGAATGTCCTTAAACACATTAACCAGCTGCGATGCACTCTCAGCTTTAAAATACTGACCTTCGCCTTCGCGGGCGATATCTTTCAAAAAGTCGCCCTGGTAGTTAAAACCGATGGTGTAAGTCGAGATGTTTTGCTTGCCTGTAATGCTTTCGTTATGGTCAGTTTCATTTAACCACGCGGCTAGCTCACGACCGCAGCGCTCATCATTCGAGCCCTGCGTGCTGCAGTCAAGAGGAGCGTTCAGGCCTATCAGTGCTTTTACCTTGTTCTTTGAAACGTTGGACGTAGCTTTACCATCGGTTAGAAATACGATGTGATTAGTTTGGCAACTTGACACCATCGGCGATATGTACTTAGCCGTCCCGGTAATGTGCTCACTTGCGCAAGCAGGTGAGTTCAGGTTTTCATCAGTGCAGTTGTCGCTGCGATTTACTTGAGCAGAGCCATTCCAGGACTCAGAATGAGACACACGTTGGTACTTCGGCCTTGACCAATAGTTGTTAGTGCCGCGGTTCTTACCATAGTCTACGTCTTTACCAGTCATATACAGGCTAGCTTCATAATAGGCATCAACAAGTGGTGTGCCATCATGCGCAACCATTTCGTTGACTATGCCTTTGAGTTCATCTCTTACAGTTATCTGAGATTCAGTAACGCCACCGACAACATGTCGATAGATTACTTTTAGTTTTGGTGGTGAGTTTGGTGATCCTTTAAAGGATTCGTACTCACGGTATCCGCCACCGCCATTGCCTGAAAATACAAACGCAGCAGCATTGCCGCGAGCCCAGTCAGGGCGATCGATAACTTGCTGTAGCGCAGCAGCAACATTAGGTGTTAGCACTGTTTCACCCACAGCGGCGAGCGGTAGATTATTCCATGCTACAGGTGGAGAGGCTAAGCTTCTGGCAGATACATTGAATTTTTTAGGCTCGAACGATTCGGCATTGCCACTATCCTCGGCGTTAATTATCATTGAAACGTCCCCACCACGATCTCTATCTGTAGTGAATTCGATAAAGGCCGTTTCTATTACAGCGCCTTGCGGTATTTCAAGATTAGGGAAACGCACACCAATTATCTGTGCTTTCCAGTTTTTATTACCGTCTCTGTACATTTCAAGATCGGAACTGCCAGTATTGACTAGATTGGTGCTTAATCTTTGTTCGGCGTTATCTGAGTTACTTGATACTGCAGCAATCGTAGGAAAACGCATACAACCACTACCCGACGGAATGTTATCGGTTGTGTAGCTGATTCGTAACGTTGGCGCCGTCGTTGCCCATGAGTCATATGATCGAATTCGTCGTTTTCCAGTACCACCGAGTACTAGATTCATATTATTGCCGCCACACCAGTTGGCTCTGTCCACTATTTCTTGTATGACTACGGATATGTCTGCAGAGTCGTAGTCTTGACCCGTCACCCAAGCTGATGGCGCCCACGGAACAACTTGACCTAAAGTGCGATTGCTTATGTCGTTATTGGCGTCGGTAAAGATGTTAGCCGAATCGACTTGCTCTGCAGCGATATTAAATGCAGTTGTGCTTGCATCGTTGGCGTTAGCTCTAAATTCTACTTTTGCAGTCGTAATTGTGGCGCCCTGCGGTATATTGAGCTCTTCAAAGTGCAGGCCAACTTTGCGTACTACGCCTTCGGGGCCAATTGCAGTTTGACCTAAAAAGAGTGAATTACCGTCGAGGTTCATTGTTGCCGGGTCTGTGCCAGGTACAACAATGGTACTGCCTGATATGGCATCGATAGTGGAAATAGGGTTAGAGCCTGTTTCTTCAGCATCACCATCTGCCTTGCTCACCTTCACTGCTACAGCGAGCGTTCCACACGCGGCGCCAGTGCAAATCGCTCCATCGATGGGCCTGACTGGATGCAATACTGCACCACCACCTTGATGGCCGTTAAAGCGCATCAAACCAACATTGACATTGGCTGTCTCATCGAGGATGGTATGCATTGCATCTTTCATCCGCTCTAGTCGACTAGATGACGTCCCGTCGTAGCTGTTCATTGAGCCCGATGTATCGAGTACGAACATAACGTTCGGGTGCGTGCCTGAATCAGATGTGACCTGCCCGAAAAATACTTCGGTATCATCAGCGATTGCGGAGCTAACTGCCAGGGTGCTGCTTAACGCAACGCCTGCAACAACAGCTATCAGTTTGTCCTTGCCCGGATTGGGTAGTTTCATTTTCATCCTCTTTGGCATTGTGTTCATTCGTGATGCCTCGCTTAAAATCCCGGAACTACTCGGTACGCGCCTTGAAAAACTGCTGAAGACGTTCTAGATTCTTCTATCTTGCTTCCGCCTCTAACTTCGTAGTTAAACGCGGTAAAGCCGCCACCGGTGTTGACACCTATCGAAAAACCGAGCGGCGTACTATCGCCAAGGTATTCAGCTTCGATACCTTGTGAGGCCGCAAATGAATTTTTTAAATCAATGTTGGGAATTTTGTAGGCGGTGGGCTGTTCCTTCCATGCCATTTCAAGATTGGCAGATGTATTCAATGCAATGTCAGTCAACGATTCCGCCGATTGGAATGTCGCCGCACTTTGAACAGAGTTACTAGCCATACGACGCTCTAGTGAAGAGCCACGCATCGATGAAATACCCATAATAGAAAGCATAAAAATCATGATCATCGCGATCATGAGGGCAGCGCCACTCTGATCATGATGATTATATTTTGTGCGATTAGGTACATTCATTGTTTTTGCACTCGTCGGTTGCGTACTTTCACCGTGGTATTAAATGCCAACCGGAATCTTGCATCCAAAGGATGTGTATTACCATCAACTGATAGTGCAGATGCTGGGATTTGCTGACCCGCAAGCACATAGGTGTTTTCGTCATCTACCGATGCAATTTGATCCCATGAACTCATCAGTAAACCGATTTGAACACTCACCACAGCGCTGGGATCATAAGCTGGTTCGTTTGCTTGAACGTATTGGACTTGGCCGTTTCTGTCTTGGATGCCAAATGACACACGCATATTCTCGATACCCTGTATAAGTTCAGTAGGGGGGTTTACTACAGGATCGAATGGATACGATTGTTGATAAAGAGAGGTGATCCTGTCTCCCTTCTCAGTAAGAACACCTGCGTCACCAATAAAATAGATATGATTGAAATACGGTGTCACTGAAACTTGTCGCAGTTTGTTGTTGTTACCAAAAGGCTGTGTAAAAGCACCAGTAGTGTTTTCGGAAGCCTCGTGGCTAATGACCCAACTATCATTTACCAGCTGCATGTCAGTGATGGTAAACAGATTGGAATTCTCGCAATCTGCAATGATAACCGGGGATCCAACATTGGCACTAAACGGCGCAAGTTTTTCTAGAACTAACGGTATTGCCGGGTTAGGGCGGGTGCCATCATGCATTGGTTCTTCTAAATCTACCCGATTTTCGGTTCCGCCTTGCAAGGATATTGTGTGCGTGCCTGTTACGGCTACTATTGATCCTGGTAGAACGAATCCACCCACGGGCTGTGGCTGCCAATTACCGGGGCCCATAATGATAGAGCCTGTCGCAGCTGTAAGGTACATGCCTCGATTACCAATGACTTGTTCGTTAGTAAGGTCATCCATGCTGCCGTGATCAAGCCCAAGGCATCCTTGGAAGCCTGCGGACCTTATGTCGTTTGAAATAGTTTCCAATACAAAGCGGGCACTCTCCTGCATATTTGCCATTTCGGAGGTTAGTTCGCTGGTGCGTTTGTTGCCAGAAAAAACCGCGATCATACCGGTAACTAAAATCAAACCCAGCGCCATTGCGATCAACAGCTCAACCAGAGAAAAACCACTTAGGCGTATCTTGCGAATACTCATAGTACGTTTAATTCCGGCGCGAAGTTCATCTGCACAAAGCCCGGTGTTTCAACACCGTCAATTATTTCGGACCATGTCATACGCACTTGATAGATATTATCGCCAAGCGGAGTGATTGTGCCGGTTGCAGAAACTGGATCCGAACTCGGTAATGTTGGAACAAAGTTTGAGTCGCCTTGCATTGAGTAGAGTTTCGCACTCCAGTCGAATAAATCTTGTTGAGCCAGTTGGTTAGGCGAGCATGCGGAGTCTTCACAACCAGGCGATGATAGGCTAGCAGAGGTAACTAAGTTGTCGTAATAACCAGCTTCAATGCCGTCAAGATTAGCCCGCATACGATCAATCATATCGCTAGTTAAAAAATATGCCTGCGATTGAAAATAGGCGCTTTGACTAAAACGCATACCCTGAATTTGCATTTGAGCAGCGGCAAGAAAGCCGATTGATAACAACACAACGGTGATTAATATTTCGATAAGCCCGACACCTTGTTGGGTCTTGGTCTGAGGCGATATATATTTTATGGACATAATATTGCTCTTCCATAAACATCGGCCGGTGTGTTGCTACTGGTATCAACGGGTCGGCCGCGACGTAGGTTTCCGGTGGCTACGATGTTGAGTGCTTTTGAACTTTCAGCGCCGCGCTTGTCGTCGCAAAGTTTGAAAAAACCATTGCCCCAACTGGTTTTACCGGTCGAGTCGTATCGAATCCAGCCAATGGGATCAACACTCGACTGGCTTCTATTTGTCGATTGGTGTGCTGTGATGGTGCTACCCTTTTTATATTTCCTCTGCGAATGCACTACGATATCTTCAGGACCAAGCATGGCGGGGTCAGCACTTAGAACGGGATCGTTGTCAACAAAAACCAATATGCCGGTTGACCAATCGTCTCCGCACTCGTGTACGTCGCCGTCAACACGTGGGCAGACAGTGATTCTTTCAGAGCCTTTGACCGCTTCAGATCGGGCGATGTAAAGCGCTTGTGCAACATCATTGTAGGTGCCACTCATTCGACTGTTGGAGATCGCTCCCGAGAAGCTGGGTATACCAACGCCCAGCAATATGCCCGCAACCAACAGTGCGATCATTAGCTCTATGAGCGTGAATCCATTTTTTTGTTGTTTCTCCATTCCACTGTTAACGGCCGGGGAATATGCAGATTTAGAAACCTTTATTGGTATGTGCGCAAGTCGAGATTGCCACTTCGGTATTGGTACTAAAGGCAAAATGCGGACTACTCGGCATCTAAAGGTATTAGTCCCAGCACTCAGCAGGTAGTTGCTCACCGAGCTGGTTTAATGTGATTTCTGCGCAAGCCGTGTCTTCTGCCTGAACGTTAATAGCGGTCGCTATAATTGTGTAGCTTGACGCCGTTGGGGCTGGGGTTAGGCTGATCGTGTATAAGTCTTGAGGTGTGGTAGTAGAAACACTTGCTGCACATCCCAAATAGCTGTATTGAGTTGCCTTACAGCGTTCAAGTGTTTGTGCTGCGTTTAATAAGGATAAATGCGCATCAGAGCGTCGAGTGTTTTGCATATGCGACTGGTATGACGGGTAGGCAATTCCGGTCAGGATGCCGATGATCGCGATTACGATGAGTAGTTCAATCATCGTAAAACCAGACTGAGAGCATTGTTTGTGCTGAAGAGTATGAGTTGTGTTCATGTGTCAATGCCGCTCTATTGTTTGAATCCCGTTTGTTCGGAATGTCCTTATTCTGGTTAACGGCCTTAGAGCCACTTATATGTTGTCATTTTTTAGCAAGCTGTTATCTGGGCTGCAGTAATGAGAAGTACATCGCATAACTGCAGCGCCGGAATTACAGATTATCGTCTAGAGCCTCTTGCCAAAATGTTCGACGGCGGGGTTTACCCACTTCGATTTCACTTAACGTTTCGGTACCAACCAGTACAGTGGCCTTACCTGCAGTAGGAAATAAGATGGTGGTTGCAGGGGGTATGCCAGCATGTGTCAGCTTTCGCATTCTATCGGCACCGGTTAGGTAGGCCTCCGAGCCTGATTTATCCAGATCCAGAACCGGATCACCATTAAGCGCATTGACTGCATAAACAGCACCTGAACCAACGGCAGCAGAACACACTCCTGAAGATTCACCAGGTAGGTAGGTGGTGAAAAGAATGTTACCGTCTGCTGTTACGCTAGTGGCGAGTACTTTTTCGCCCGCTTGCGACAATCGAAGATACCAACCCTGCGCGTCGTTTTCCAAAGGCGTGCCGAACGAACTTTCAGTCACGTCAGTTAGATCAGCTTCGGTGATTTCGTTATACACCAAATTTCCGTATGAATCGATAGGCTTGGTATACACATGTTTGTAACGCAAGCTATAAAATCTATCTTCAACACCGGTATCTAGGGGATGCGCACGCCAGCCCGAGCCAATTGAAATGGCTAGCTGTTGAGCACCGTCAGTATTGAGAATCGATACATCTGGTGCGTAGTAAAACCGTCTTGCGTTTGGCGCATCGTCGTCTGCAAGGCTAGCAATAATGTCACCCGTTACGCGATGAAATAGTGAATTAGAGTTACTACTATCGTTGTCGATATCCAAGCGCCAAACTTGCCCGCCCATATCACCCACGTACAATTGGTCTGCAAGCCCGTCAAGGTTAATATCAATAACGCGGATATCCGATGGAATGCTGTAGAGCATTCCAGCGAATGATCCGTCGGTTTGCCATAGTTCCTCACCGGTTTCAGCATCGACTATAAATATCGCTCGACCAACACCGTCGATAGTTCTGCCAAGTGTATCAACGGGATCGGTAGTACCCGCATCGGTTGATGTGGTTGAAGACGGATCTTGATTTGGATCGTAGCCGCCACCAAATATGAGCACATCGCGAACTACATCGCCGTCACGGATTTTGCTTTTGACAGGTAGCGACCAAGTATCGGATAGTTCTTCGAAATCACCATCAGCCGTGGCGGGGTCAGCGTCTAGGGTAGTCGAACCGCCTTGTATTGACCATAAATACTTGGGCGCATTGTAGTTACTGACATCAAGCGCGTAATAACTATTGCCACCACGTCGCATAGCAATATAGACATAAGCCTTTTCGCCTGGATCGATTAGGCCGTCGTTATCGGTATCGTCAATCCAAACTGACATGCCACCATCCAAACCATAAGGTCGGCTACGGGTTGGGGAGTTTTCATAAAAACGGGTAGCATTTTTAAGAAGCTCTTTAGGCATAAAGGCAAATTTTTCCCAACCGGTAAGGTGATCTACTGCATGCAAAAATCCCTCGTTAGTTGCAACATATACGATGCTGCTGCCATCGGCATAGTTAAGCAACAATGGTTGCGAATGCAGTGGGTCGCCCATTTCGCCACGACTTTCAGTGGTGTTGTTATCTCCGTCAATATCTTGTAGATCTTGGCCATGCACCCAATTAACCAAATCGGTGTAGTAATTTGGATCTTCCGCGAGCAGCGGTGGTAGTTCAAACCATGAAGGATCAAGGTCAGGGTTGCCTGGCAACAATTGGTTACTGATGTCGCTTAGGTTAGTGTTATGGCCTGTGTAGGTATAAACATTACGGCCAAGGTTTGATACTCCGTTGCGTTCTATTTTTTCAGCTGCTCCACCGAGTAACACACTACCACCGTCGTTTACGCTCGACCAAAAACTTCTTGATGATGGCTTAAAATCACCGGAATCAGGGTCTATCGCTACTTCGTCCTTGGAGTCGATAATAACCGCGTTTTGGCCTTCCTCACCACGGACTTTGTATTTTTTAAGATTGCCTGCCCAACGAGCTGTGCCCTCTGGTTTAAACAACGAGTAATACACGTCTTCGCGGTGCTTCATTCGGTTGGCCTGACTGACTGTCGCGGTAGGTGCCACAAAGCTAGTATCCGTTTTACTCACGTTTATAAAAATGTTCTTAAACGCAGTGAGCAGTTCTGCTGCTGAATTTGCCGGATAGAATTTGCCTTCGCCAGCGGCGGCTATATCTTGAAGAAACTGTGGATCAGTTAGGTTGAACCCGATTGTGTGAGTGATGACGTTCTGTTTTTCATCCATAGCGTCGCTGTGATCATTATCGTACATCCACTTTGCAAGCTCGCGTCCGCACATCTCTTTACTGTTGTACGAACCTGTATTGTCGAGCGTGCATGACCCACCTCCCATCAGAGCTTGGGCGTCACTCGTTGAAGATATAGATTGTGCTTCACCGTCCGACAACAACACAATGTGATTTTGCTGGCATTGACTGGCCATTGGTGAAATATAGCTTGGATTGACACCACCGAGTGGCTCGATTTCCTCGCTACGGCAGCTCGTTGAATTGAGATCAGCATCGGTACAACTACTGGACCGATCTACTACGCCATTAGCGTAGGAGTTTGGATGGCTGACCCGATGATACCGGTCAATATCTCCTTGATTGCCACGCTTTAAGCCGTAGTTAACTTCGCCACCTCGATAGTACTGTGCAGCCTCATAATAGGCGTCGACGATAGGGGTACCACTCTGTGCCACCATACTGTCAATTTCTCTTTTTAGGTTATCTCTATGTCGTGTACCGGCGTCAGAACGTGTCGATTGGTAGTACACGATGAGGCGGGCTCCAGCGGCTTCGCTGGTGTCGATAGAATGAAACACCCGAGCACCGGCTCCATCAACGCTGAATGCCATGGCATTACCACTTACCCAACCCGATCGATCAACAACCTGTTTCACCAAGTTGGTTAAATCTGCGGTAAACGCGCTTTCGCCAGCGGCAACGGCGCCGCTAGACCAGGTTACAGATTGACTGTAGTTGCGATCTGTTATGTTTTCGTCGCTTGATTGAAAGGTGGCAGCGTGATCCGTGTTTTCTACGCGAATGTAAAGGTTTTGTGTGTCCGTAATTTCTGTTGTGGTGGTAAGTTCTAGTGCAGCACTAACAACAACGGCATTTTGCGGCACTTTTACTCCACGAAAACGTAGCCCGATGGTCTGTTGCGCACCATTGGTGTCCTGGGTTGACAGCGTGCTATCCGTTAGGGTTACCGCTTTGGTCGCGATATTTTGAACGGCGTCATCAGCACCGTCTACCAAGGAGACGACAACTGAGCTATTTGAACAATAGGATTCGCTGGTAACACTATCGGGCTCATATACAATGCGAAGGGTTGGCGCTTTTACACTATTCGCTTCGTACGCAATAGCCTCTCTATAACCTGTGCTAATGCCATCACCTTTCAAAAACAATGTGAGTGCATTACCACCGCACCAATCTGTACGCTCTGTGATTTCTTCAATAACTCGCTTGATATCTGGGCTTGAGAACGGTTCACCTAGAGTAGGCCATGGTTCAACATTCCAGACTTCGCGGGCAGTAGTTCGATCACGCCTACCAATGTCATTATTAACCGATGTTATTCCAGGTGAGTTGCCTATGTCCTCGCCACTGATATCGACAATGGTTTCAGAATCACCCGACTTATGCGAGCGAAATACCAAGTGCGCAGATTTTATCGTGGCATTTGGTGGTACATGTACGTTAGGAAATCGTAAAGCCGTTGTTTGCGTGGCTACGGAGTCGCTGCCATTGCTGTTTGGATCTTCCCACGTGATGGTTAACGTTGGTTTATTAACATCCGTGGAAGTCAATATACGTCGTACATTGTCGGCCTTGTTGCTGTGTCCAGGTGGTGCTGTTAATACTATTGAGAATCCATCGCCCACATCCCAGTCACTGGCTGAAGTTAGTTCCTGAATAACCGGTGTGATGTCCGGGCTAAGTAATACTGTGCCAGGCGTAGTGTCAACCGCGGGCCATTTTTGGAACTGAGTGGTGAGCGGGCGAGCCGCATCGCCGTGCTCAGAGATGGGGCCGAACAGGCCCGTACCATATGGTGCTGGTGAGCTTGTTTTTTCAGCATTGATATTGATGTCGAATGGAACAACATCAGTGCTTGGCTCTGGATCTGTACTGTCACCGCCCGATACGTCTGGGGCTGCTGATCCTGCGTCAGCTACCCAATCGCCATCCGGTGATAACACCGCAGTGTCGGTGGCGCTGTTTAGTGTCAAACGCGCAGTTTTGATTATGGCGTTAGCTGGAATATCAGAGTTGTCAAACAGCAAGGCCAATTTACGAGGTTGGTTTCGAGTGCCGGCAAAAAACAGATTACTAACCTGATTGGCTTGGTTCCGGCTGGTGTTCGTGGTCGTGTTTTGCTCGGTGATTAAATCGACATGCGCTGATGCTGATAAGGTGGTGGTGACCAATGGTGTTGATACATCTTCGCTGTAGGTATAATGAAGTACAGGTGCTTTGTTACCTGCAGCTCCAACACCGTGCAAGTTCCGTATTGAATCATTCGATGCCGAATAGTTGTCATCCGGTGTCACTAGTATCGATACTGCATTACCACTAGTCCAACCCGTTAGGCCAACTACTTCAGTCAACAAGCTTTTAATGTCAGTTGTTTCAACCTTGTTCCCAATGCTTGGATTGGTGCCATCAACAGAGGGCGCCATTTTGGTCCACGACACCAATGCATTGGTGGTGTGTATATTGTCAAGGCGACTTTGTAGTGGAGCGAAAACATTAATACCATCATGGTATGGATCGGGATTAGGAGTCGCTTCTGCTGTCAAGTATGCAGAAATATCGCCCAATTGATTAGCTGCGCCATTGTGTGTGTAAACTATTTTTGCTGTTGTAACAGTAGTACCGGCAGGTATTACAATATTTTCGAAACGGTACCCGTAACGTGTAGGGTCGGTTTCTGCAGACCCATTAAAAAACCATTTTGTTATGAGTTCGTCATTTGCAAAAGTTGGCGTACCCCCAGCGAGGAGCGATTCAGTTTCACCAACGGAGCTTACGGCTACTGCCGTATTACTAACTTCAGTGCCGGTAGGGCCAGTTGTGTCTATGGTTGGCGGCTCAACGGGTATTCCGAGGGATACACTATCTAGAATGACTTCTTCGGTACCTGCTAACTGCGTAGCGTCGTCACTACCAGTGCTGGGGCGCACTACGATAACTTCGCTAGGGCATACCCCGTCAGGACATTGCTCACCGCTGTCAGCTTCTAAGTCCCCGATGGGAAAACGAATTGACCCACCTTGGGCAGTGCCTGAGAAACCCATCACGCCTACGTTATAACTACTGGATTGATCCAACAGCAGATTCATCGCTTGTTTCATTCGATCCATCCGCGATCGGCCCGCGTTGTCCCAATTGCCCATCGATCCTGATGTATCAAGAATAAATAGAATATTAGGGTTGGTATTGGCAGCTTCGCTGGTTCTGCCGTAAAAAATTTCGGTATCGTCGGCTGTGACGATGGGCGACAAGCACAAACTGCTTAGCAGCACTGTTATTGTAAGAGTCCAAAGGCGTGAAAACAACATTAACAATCTCCTAATTCTTGTGCGCCTATATAGATCACTCCTTGTGAAACACGGCTACCTGTCGACACGCTATCTATCCGCGAGTCACCTGTTACTACAAACAGTTTTGCACCGATGGGTCCGCCCAGTGAGTACCCAATTGGATTTGCTCGTCCGCTGTATTCAACGCGGGCGCGAGTTGTTTGTTCGGCGGTTTGCTGTAATTGAGCTTGTGGTTCCCATAACGGGTTGTCGTCACAAACGGAATCAATCAAGCTGTCCTCGTCATTGAATAGGACGTTACTAGCAGCCTCTGCTGCCTGCAGTGTCATTTCCTTTTGTATTGCATTATTAGCAAGCTGACCTTCAAGCGTGGCGTCTTTCATGGCGGTTATTCCGATCACCGTTATCATAAATATGAAAATCAGCGATATCATTAGCGCGGCACCCTCCTGTTTGGCCTTGATTGGTAATGTTGTCAAGGTGTTCACCTTCGATTCCTGATAGTCACAGATGAGCTAAAGGCCATACGTAGACGTCTATCGCCTGCGTGAGTTAATCCGAGTTGAGCACCTGAAGCACCTGCTGGTAGGATCTGATCGCCAGCTAAAAAATAGGATTTATTGTCATCAACATCGGTTACTGGATCAATTGATTGCAACAACAAGCCAATTTGCACGGTTTCGATCTGACCTACCGGTGCAGCTGCATTCGGGCTACTGAGCGTCAAATTGTCCTTTGAACTCGGATCTCTATAGCCAAGGCGAATGCGCATATTGTCTACACCTTCAACCATTTCTATAGGCGGACGGCTGTAGGGCAGGGTTTGTCGATACAGTGCGTAAACGGGGTCTCCACTGCTGTTTCGCCTAGTGGTGTTTCCAATGTAGAATATGTTGGCTTCAAATCGCATAATACGTGCACGATTTTGAGCACCTGCTTGACCATAGGTGGCCGAGAGACGATCATCTCCGCCGTTTCCGGATCCATCATGTGCCAAAGTTGCACCGCCGACGGCTGTAATCGTGACTATATCTGCAACTTGGCAATTAGAGATTAACGCAAGATCCCCTTCAACAAAGTTGTCAGTTGGCCCAGCTAAAACGATCGGATCATCGACCCTTTGCATTGGATTCAGTGCAAATGTTTCTGGGCTACCGCCTTGAATAGATAAGGTGTGTGTGCCGGGTACTGGTGCGCCAATGCCCACTGGAATATTAAAATTCATTGGCGGCGCTGGCGTCCACTGTGTCGGGGTAGTCACCACGGAGCTTTGTACCGCAGTGGCGTATAAATTATCAGTTGGAGCGGCATCAGCTTTAATGCTCGCTGATGCTGTGTTGATATCCACACAACCTTGAAAACCAGCCATACGTGCTTCACGCATAATTGATTCAAGCGCAAATCGAGCGTTTTCTTGTAACTCGGTTAAGTTACTGTTGATGGCGCTGCTGCGCTTCGTGCCAGAAAATACTGTTATCACTCCACCGACCAACATGATGCCGAGCATGGAGGCGATGAGTAGCTCGATGAGTGAAAAACCTAGTTGCTTTCGCAGCGTTATTTTTTGTGGAATTTTCATGGCGAAAAATGTACTTGGAGCGTTTGCTCCTGCGGATCACCATTATTATCGAATTCACTCCAGTACATAGTCAGCGCGTATGCATTGGTAAGTGGATCACGCACTATTTCGCCACGTGCCGCTATCGTTGCAGAGCTCGGTAGACTAGGTACAAAATTTAGTGATCCAGCGGGCTCGTAAAGCTTGCTTCTCCAACTGTAGAGATCCGCTTCTGCTAGCTGTGCGGGTGTGCAAGCAGTTTGCGCAGTAATGCAGCTTGGTAAGCTTGCACTAGTCACAGTGCTCATACTGTCGTAAATACCATCAGCAACGCCTTTCGGGTTAGCCCGCATTCGATCGGTAATATCACGCAACATAAAGTTTGCTTGGGACGTAAACAGTGCAACTTGGTTGGCCTGCATACCTTCAACTTGCATACGAGCGGCTGCCAAAAAACCGATTGATAACACCACGACAGCCAATAAGACTTCGATTAGGCCAACACCGTTTTGGCTTCTTCTATTGGAGTTGCTTATCGAGTACATGGGGTTGCTGCTTTGTAGCCGAGCCTGATGTTTTATTTTAATTAGGGGCATGTGACAGGCGCCTGGAATGCATCGAGCAACACATTAGTGTCATTGCGCCGTGCTTTTCTAACATCACCGCTTAGAGTGATGTTGATTGCTAAGGCATGGTCAGTGCCTCTTCGGTCACAAAATTGATAAGTTCCCGCACCGCGCCAGTTGCTGGTTCCTCTTGGGCCAAAGCGGATGAACGGGCGATTGATCGGTTCGCTGGCATTGTTCTGTAGTAGGGCCTTGTTGTCGACTTCGATGTTACCAGTGGTTTGTTTCTCAACTCGAAGCAAGATTTCAGTGTCATCGATTACACCAGGTGTTACGCCACCGTCAGTAAATACCAGCCATCCTTCATTCCAATCAGCGCCACAGGTGTTACTGGTGCTTGATGCACGCGCACAGACAGCCACGCTACCAGACTGCTTGATCGCCTCTGATCTCGCGAGCCGCATAGAGCCGACTAATGAGTTGTACACAGCCGTTTGCCGGCTGTTGGCCATAGCCTGTTCGAAGCTTGGAGCGCCAACGCCCATTAGAATTCCGGCAACGACCAGTGTCACCAATAATTCCATTAGCGTGAACCCCTGACTTCTGGCGACGTAGATTATCCTATTCATGTGCCCAGATCGAGATAGTGTTCTTCTTATTTCTCAATAGCGGCAAGATTTGGAGGAATTACACTCCTTATGGTTTACAGGGTGGCTTTAGTAGTCGATAGTGTTAGTTAGATTCAATTATGTGAATAAAAGCACATGGCTTTTCAGCTTGGACTCGACACAGGCGGCACCTATACCGATGCTGTTATGATAAATGAGTCACAAAAAATCGTTGCCAGTGCCAAGTCTCTGACAACACACACTAATTTGATCGAAGGGCTGCGCGGAGCTACCGAGGCAGTTTTATCCGAACAATTTCATCCCATCACCCTGGTGTCCGTTTCGACAACCTTGGCGACCAATGCTTTAGTCGAGGGTACGGGCAGGCCAGTCTGCTTGCTGTTGATTGGTTTCTCCGATGCGCAAATGCAGCGAGCCAAATTGCAACAAGCGTTGGGGGGCGATCCGCATTTCTTCCTTGATGGTGGGCATAACGCTAGCGGGAAGAAACTGGCGGAGCTGGATCTTCAATTATTAGAAAAACATATCGACGGCGTTGCCGGCAAGGTTGATGCGTTTGCTATTTCATCCGTGTTTGCGGTGCGAAACCCGGAACATGAATTAGCAGCGATGGAGTTGATCAAAGCTAAAACGGGTATGCCGGTGAGTTGTGGTCATATGCTTAGTTCGGGCCTCGATGCACCTCGTCGTGCTTTAACGGCCCTTTTAAATGCACGCCTAATCCCAATGATTTCGTCTTTGTTGTTAGCCGCTAGGCAATTACTGCTAGAGCATCAAATTGACTGTCCACTGATGGTTGTAAAAGGCGATGGCTCGTTGGTGTCTGCCGATGTGGCGTTAGCATCGCCTGTTGAAACCATCCTGAGTGGGCCAGCTGCCAGTGTGGTGGGTGCGCAGTTTATGTGTGATGATGAGACGATGCTTGTATCCGACATGGGTGGAACGACAACGGATATTGCCATGATTCAATATGGCAGCCCTCGCCTAGATCCCAACGGTGCAACAATAGGTGGTTGGCGCACGATGGTTAGCGCTATCGATGTCAAAACATATGGATTGGGCGGTGATAGCGCCATTAGCTATAACCGAGATACTAAAAGTTTTGACATAGGCCCCCAACGCGTGATGCCGCTGAGCTTGCTGACCATGCAGCATCCACATTTACTCGACATATTACAAGAGCAATCAGAGGAAGCTTATATTACAACGCACGCTGGGCAGTTTGTGATGGCTCATTCAGCCAGCGCATCCGACCTGACTGCAGCTCAAGGCGAACTTTGGGAGCAGATTAAGCATGCGCCCATTGCTCTTCAAACTCTATTTAAACAGCAAACCATGGAGCGCGCCTTAACTAAGTTAGTACAGAGAGGGGCTGTATTGTTATCTGGATTTACCCCAAGTGATGCCAGTCATGTATTGCAAGATCAGGGCAACTGGGAGCGTCGCGGCGCGCAATTAGGTGCCGTGTTAATGCAGCGTTACGCTGCTGAAAACATGGGACAAACATTCGCTAGCATTGATGAGTTTTGTCGTTCAATACAAGCGCAGGTTTCACACAAAACTGCTTTGGCGTTGATCAATAGTGTCGTTGATGATCCTTCGAGTAAAAAACGTCAAATGGGCATGGGCTTATCTGATTCTCAGAAAGCCTTGCTTGAATCTGCTTTCATTAGCGAGGCTGGCAAAAATGATGCACGCCATAATGACAACTCAAACCATTTGCGTTTGCAAGCTCAACTGCAAATGCCGATTGTTGCCTTGGGTGCTCCGGTGGCTTGTTATTACCCCGCGTTGACGGATCTACTGAATACGAAAGTACACATACCAGAGCATGCGCATGTTGCAAACGCTCTAGGTGCGATAGTGGGGAGGATCAGGCAACAACAGGAAATAATGATTACACCTAGTAGTGGCAAGCAAGTGACTGTGCATTTTCCTGATGGCGCGCAAAACAGGGAAGAGCTAGAAGACGCCGCCGCGGCGGCTATTGTTTGGGCAAATTCGAGAGCTAAACAAAAAGCGATCGAGGCGGGTGCGACCGATATCGTGGTAACGGCGGACCGTTATGACAATATAGTGAATACACACGGCCAGGACGTGTTCTTCGAATGTCGAATCGTGGCGACGGCCATCGGCCGGCCGGCGCAAGCCAAACTAGCGGCGAGAACTGCTGAATAAATTTTAAGCGTGTAGCTAAGCGAAATTTCTAAGCGGATTGACCTGGTGCCCAGACGGGGGCGCTAGCGTTTACGCTTTTTTGGTAAGTAAATATCGGTCACTGTCCCTTCCGCTACTTCTGCCGCAAAATTAAGTGTCTCAGATAGAGTTGGGTGTGGATGGATTGTTAATGCAAGGTCTTCTATATCTGCACCCATTTCCAGCGCAAGCACGGCTTCTGCAATGAGTTCGCCAGCGTTTTTGCCAACAATGCCCGCACCCAGTATTTTTTTAGTATTTGGATCGAATAGAATTTTTGTTAAACCCGATTTGCTACCCATGCTTAGATTTCGACCACTCGCCGCCCATGGAAAACTGGCTTTCTCAAATTCAACGCCGTTAGCTTTGGCATCGGTTTCGGTAAGGCCCATCCAAGAGACTTCCGGATCGGTATAGGCAACTGACGGGATAGTGCGTGCATCAAAGAATGATTTTTTTCCGGCGCAAACTTCGGCGGCTACCTTGCCTTCGTGCGTTGCTTTGTGTGCCAGCATAGGTTGGCCAACGATATCGCCAATGGCGAATATGTTGGTAACATTAGTACGCTGTTGTTGATCAACATTAATATAGCCACGTTCCGTAACCTCCACGCCAGCAGCTGTAGCATTAAGCTTGAGGCCATTAGGTGATCGGCCCACTGCTAGCAACACTTTGTCATATTGCTCGGTGGCGGGTGCTTTGCCACCTTCAAAAAACGCAGTTAAGCCATTTTTTGCGGCCTCTACCTTTGTTACTTTTGAGCCTGTGTAAATGGCTTCAAAATCGTTAGATAATTTTTGTTGCAGTGGCTTGAGTAAATCCGCATCGCAACCCGGCATCAATTGATCAGACAATTCGACAACTGTTATCTTGGTGCCCAGTGCTGCATACACACAGCCCATTTCTAGACCGATTATACCGCCACCGATAATCAATAATTTATCTGGGATACTCTGTAGTTCAAGCGCCCGTGTTGAATCAAGCATACGCTCGTCATCATAAGGAAACCCGGGGATTTTTACGCTTTGAGAGCCTGCGGCAATGATGGCATTCTTAAAGCTGATTGATTGGGTAGCACCACTGCTTTCGATCGCGACAGCGGTGTTTGACTCAAAGCTTGCGTTACCGGTGAGCACAGTTACCTTGCGCTGCTTTGCCATGCCTTTAAGCCCATTGGTTAATTGGCCAACCACAGATTCTTTAAAACTACGTAGCTTGTCAATATCAATAGATGGCTCGGCAAAGCTTATGCCCTGTTTTTCTAGATGCTTGGCTTCATCGATTACGGCCGCAGTGTGCAGTAGCGCTTTTGATGGGATACAACCAACGTTTAGGCAGACGCCACCAAGCGATTCATACCGTTCTATTAACGCAACGTTTAAACCCAGGTCGGCGGCGCGAAACGCAGCGGTATAACCACCAGGGCCTGCACCAATTACGACTACGTCATAAGCATCTGAATCAAACGTGTTTGTTTTGGGCTTGGCTGGCGCGCTTGTCGTATCCTGTGCTGGCGCTTCAGTGGCGGTATGGTCGTTAGTATCATTAATAGCCATCACGAGTATATCGCTGCCGGCTGACACCTTATCACCAGGCTTAACCAACACTGAGGTCACGGTGCCTGCAACGGGTGAGGGGATCTCCATGCTGGCCTTATCACTTTCAACAGTGATAAGTGAATCGTCTATTGATAACTGTTGATTGTCGGATATTAATACTTCGATAATCTCGACAGAGTCGGCGTCACCAATATCGGGAACTTGAATTGTTTTTAATTCACTCATGCAGATAAGTTACAACAGTAGGCGGCGAATATCGCCGATAGTTTTGCAGTAGTGCGCCATAAAGCGCGCGGCGTCTGCACCGTCAACCACTCGATGGTCATAGCTTAAATCTAGCGGGCACAGTAGGCGAGGGAGAAATTCGGTTCCATTCCACACCGGTGCCATCTTCGCTCGGGTGATACCGAGTATGGCTACCTCTGGTGGATTAACAATAGGTGTAAATGCAGTACCACCAATACCGCCGAGGCTGGAAATTGTTATTGATGCACCTTGCATTTCGTCGGGTTTTAGCTTTTTCGCTCTAGCACGAGTGCTTATATCAGCCATCTCGGTGGCAAGCTGCTGAATACTCTTTTGATCAACATCTCTAAATACTGGCACCACCAAACCGTTAGGTGTGTCGACGGCAATACCAATATGAAAGTATTTTTTATAAATCAGTGATTGCCCATCTGGTGCTAGTGATGAGTTCACTTTGGGGAATACTTTTAGTGTGGCTGCCAGCGCTTTCATATGAAAGGCTAGCCCCGTAATTTTTGCATCACCCTCAACAGTTTCGGTTTTCAATTGCTTACGAAAAGCTTCCATCTCGGTGATGTCTGCACTGTCGTGGTGCGTAACCATTGGCACGTTAAGCCATGCGCGATGCAAGTTACTGGCACTGAGTTTGTTTATTCGCCCTAATTCTACTCGTTCAGTTTCTCCAAATTTACTGAAGTCGACTTCAGGTATGGCAGGTATGCCAGAGTGCGATTGTCCAGATCCAGAATAGCTGGATTGGCTTCCTTCCATTGCACCTTTAATAAACAGCGTTACATCGGTACGAGCAATTCGTCCTTTACGGCCTGACCCTGTAATGAGGTGCAGGTTGGCACCGTGCTCCCGAGCGTAGCGTCTTACACCAGGGCTAGCATGGGGCAATGACTGTTTGCCGGTTTCAAGATGAGCTGTAGGTGAGTTAGTTGATTGCTTTGCTGCAGTATCAACGTTTACTGCTGGTGTAAATGGCGCTGGAGCGGACGGTTGAGTGGCAACAGCTGCCGTCTCTACTGATTTTGCAGATGCGGTAGCCTCGCTCTCGCTGCTTGTGTCAGCAGGGGCGTCGCTTGCAGAGTTTTCAATCTGCATGGTGCCGATAACATCGCCGACGTTAATCGACGCACCCACAGTAACGCTAATGGATTTAACGATGCCCGCATGCGCTGCGGGTATTTCCATACTGGCCTTGTCGCTTTCAAGTGTCAGTATGGAATCATCGGTTGCAAGCTGATCGCCCTCGCTAACCAGTATTTCGATAATCTCCACGTTTTCAACGTCACCGATGTCGGGGACCGTGATATCAATTATGTTTGGCTTGTCTGCCATGATCCGCTCCTTACACCGTTACCGGATTAGGTTTGTTGGGATCAATCGCATACTTTGCAATTGCCTCTGCAACAATCGATTTTTCAATCTTGCCATCTTGAGCCAGAGCGTGTAACGCTGCTACCACAACGTATCGGCGATCGACTTCAAAGAATTCGCGCAGTTTGGCGCGAGTATCTGACCGACCAAAGCCATCCGTGCCCAATGCAACAAATGTAGCGGGTACGTATTCTCTCACTTGATCTGAATAAGCCTTCATATAATCAGTTGAGCTAATAACTGGGGCGTCGTTATCGCCCAGCACTGAGGTTATGTACGGAACCTTAGGCACATCTTCAGGGTGCAACATGTTCCAACGCTCCACATCCAGGCCATCACGTGCCAATTCGTTAAAACTAGTGATGCTAAATATCTCCGAGTCGATCTTCCAATCATCACAAAGCATTGTTGCCGCTGCAATTACTTCGCGTAAAATCGTACCACCACCAAGCAAGCGAACGGATAAGCCCTCGGGTTTTTTACGCGCTTGCAACATGTAGATACCTTTGATGATGCCTTCTTCAACACCTGATGGCATCGCCGGCTGCACATAGTTTTCGTTCATCGCGGTGATGTAGTAATAAATCGATTCGCGCTTTTCGAGCATGCGTGTCATCCCGTCATGGATGATGATTGCCATCTCGTAGCCGAAGCAAGGGTCGTAGCTAACGCAGTTGGGAATGGTATTAGCCAGTATCAATGAATGGCCGTCTTCGTGCTGAAGGCCCTCACCATTGAGCGTGGTTCGCCCGGCAGTGCCACCAATTAAAAAGCCGCAGGCTCGCATGTCACCCGCTAAATAGGCTAGATCACCAATACGTTGAAAACCAAACATGGAGTAGTAAATATAAAACGGCACCATATTTACGCCGTGAGTACTGTAAGCCGTGGCTGCTGCTAACCAACTAGCCATGGCGCCGGCTTCGGTAATACCTTCTTCTAGGATCTGGCCAGATTTGTCCTCCTTGTAGTACATGATCTGGTCGCGATCTTGTGGCTCGTATAACTGCCCAACTGATGAATAAATGCCCAGCTGCCTAAACATGCCTTCCATACCAAATGTACGTGCCTCGTCTGGCACGATCGGCACAATGTTTTTGCCAATTTTTTTATCACGTGTGAGTATCGTAAGCATTCTGACAAATGCCATCGTGGTGGACATTTCTCTATCGCCTGAGCCGTCCAGCAACACCTTAAAGTCACTCAGTGGTGGTACGTCTAAGGGTTCAGCAAATTTCTTACGCTGTGGCAGATAACCACCTAAGGCTTTCCGGCGCTCCTGCATGTACTTAATTTCGTCACTATCAGGGTCGGGCTGTACGTATTCAAAGTTTTCAACTTGCGCATCAGTTAAAGGGATAGCGAAACGGTCACGCATTTTCTTAAGCGCGTCCATATCCATACTTTTTTGCTGATGAGTGGCGTTGGTGCCTTCACCTGATTCACCCATACCATAACCTTTTACTGTCTTGGTTAATATGATGGTGGGTTGGCCGGTGTGCTGTGTTGCTTCTAAGTAGGCAGCATAAAGTTTGTGTGGATCATGTCCACCGCGATTGAGGCGCCAGATGTCTTCATCACTCATGCTGGAGACAAGCGCTTTTGTCTCGGGGTACTTGCCAAAGAAGTGTTCTCTTGTGTAGGCTCCACTTTTAGCCTTAAAGTTTTGATATTCTCCGTCAACCGTTTCCATCATCAGTTGCGCAAGCTTGCCGCTGGTGTCACGTGCGAGTAAGGGGTCCCAGTAAGAACCCCAAATGACTTTGATAACGTTCCAACCGGCTCCTCGAAACATGCCTTCGAGTTCTTGGATGATTTTGCCGTTGCCACGCACCGGGCCATCCAGGCGTTGCAAATTACAGTTAACGACAAATACGAGGTTATCGAGTTTTTCGCGCCCAGCAAGAGAGATTGCACCAAGCGACTCAGGCTCATCCATTTCGCCATCACCCAGGAATGCCCAAACTTTACGGTTGTCAGTTTTGGCTAAACTACGATGTTGTAAGTACTTCATGAAACGTGCTTGGTAAATTGATGTTAGCGAACACCAACCCATCGATACCGTTGGAAATTGCCAATACTCAGGCATTAACCATGGGTGTGGGTAAGAAGAAAGACCATCGCCATCCACTTCGCGCCTGAATTTATCAAGATCGTCGGCACTAAGGCGGCCTTCTAAAAATGAACGCGCATAAATACCAGGAGCTGAATGCCCTTGGACCATTACGACATCACCACCATGATCAGGCGTGGGTGCGTGGAAAAAATGATTGAAGCCGACGTCGTATAAAGTCGCAGCCGATGCAAAACTAGCGATATGACCACCGAGGCCAGAATCATCTCGATTGGCGCGTAACACCATTGCAGTTGCATTCCACCGGATCATCGATCGGATTCGCTGTTCTAGTTCGTGATCGCCTGGGTTCGGAACTTCAAGATGAGGGGGGATCGTATTAACGTAAGCAGTGTTTGCGGTGTAGGGTAGGTTAGCGCCTGATCGACGAGACTTGTCAATCAGTTTTTCAAGAATAAAGTGCGCACGTTCGGTACCTTCTCGATCAATAACGGCATCAAGTGCGTCCAGCCATTCACGTGTTTCTGTTTCGTCGGTATCAGTCGGTTTTTCGTTGGCCATGATATTCCGTCAATCTCTAAGGCTGTTTGTTAATGCTAGCCGTACGTGCCGAGTTGTTTAATCCCGTGAGTTCACAGCTGCTGTTTTTACACCACTTGTCCTTGCATGCCATCATCGCAGACGGCTGTTAAGCGGGTGTCGAGTATCTGATTGGTCAGGTCCACATCACTTAGCGTGGTGACCTTCATATAGTTGGGTGTATAACCCCAATGTCGTATCTGACCATTTTCGAGTTGCCCGCGTTCCCACAGCACAGCAACTATTTTGTTTAGCTGCAAGGCTTGCGCCGATTTTCGTTGATCTGCAGCAATTTTGTGTAGTTCACGGCTACGTTGCTGTCGAATATTTGACGTAACCGGGTTAGGCAGCGTGGCAGCTTTTGTTCCTTCACGTTCTGAGTAGGTAAATATATGGATGTGGCCGAACTCAGGAAGGCTTTGCAAATAGGCTAGGGATTCTTGCCATTCATCTTCGGTTTCGCCTGGGAACCCCACGATGATGTCGGTAGTGACGTTAAATTCGGGCACCGCTTCTCGTAGTTGTTGGCATATTATGGTGAAATCAGCTGTTTTGCAGCGCCGTGCCATACGGCGCAACACCGTGTCGCTTCCGCTTTGTAGTGGCAGATGCATGTGCGGCATAATGCGGGAATCGGCAAATAAAGTAAAAAATTCGGGCGAAAGATCCCACGGTTCTACGGATGCAAAACGGATTCGCGGGATTTCGGTGTTTCGCAGCAGCGATTCTACCAACGTTTGCAGATCGCTCTCGATATCTGACCCGTAACCGCCAACATGAACACCCGTTAACACAATCTCCTGAATGCCTTGTTGGTGCAATTCCCGAACTTCGTTACAAATGTCTACAACTGATCGACTTCGCTCACTTCCGCGCGCAACGGTAACAATGCAAAAGGTGCAACGATATCGGCAACCATCCTGAATTTTAATAAACGCCCGATGTCGATTGCGCTTAAATAGAGCAAACTCAGCAGGTGCAGTAGCACCTTCAGGCATATTGGGTTGTGCAAACGTTTGCCGAGTTAGTGGCACAAGTTTATCTTTACTCGTGTTAGGTACGACAAGGTCAACGCCAAGTTCCGCCAGTTGCGAGGGTTTCTCGAGTGTGCTGTAACAGCCTGAAACCACCACTTTAGCCTCAGGATTGGCGCGTTGTAGCCGCTGAATGCGCTGGCGGGATTTTTTGACGGCCTCACTTGTCACTGCACAAGTGTTCAAAATTAGAACATCTGCATTTTCAGCCTGCCGCTCGACAGAGTCGCCCAAACGGAGAAAATCGCCTGCCCATTGTTCAAGCTCGGCCTCGTTCAGTCTGCAACCTAAGGAACTTAAATGTACTCGCACGGCAACTGCAACATTATTTGACAATGTTACAGTCTACCTTAAGCGGCTAATTGGCTGACAAGATTGTGGCAACGCTGGGTTTTCGATAAGCTATCAACTGCGTCTTATCTTAGCTTCACCACACACTAATTTCGGGATTACATTTCATGTTTAGAGACTTCGAGAAATCGCCCAGTAAGTCCTCCTACCAATTGAAGTTTTTGCTCGCTGGGCTGACCTTCTTGGCACTTGTGGGTTCCTGGTTTGCAGGATCGCGAACCAGCGGGGATGTGCTCCAGCTGCAAAGCAAAAATGATGCAATTGGCGCTAACTTACTTGAAGCCACGGGAAAGCTGGACACAGCAGATGCGGGGTTAAATGCTGCAAAAGCCGATTTGCTCGAAAAAGAATCAGAGCTTTCCGCTTTACGTTCCGAGCTCGAAGTCGTTCGTAGCGAGCAAGACGCTGCATCCGCTGCTGGCTCCACAGACATTGCCAACAAGCAAGAAGAAATCGCTACTTTTCAAAGTGAACTCGAAGCCGCTCGAGCTCAGTTGGCCGAATTCACCACGGCAGGTGAAGTGTCCTTAACTCAATTGGCATCTGCAGCCGATGCCAACTCTGTGCTCGAAGCGCAGATCAATGACTTGCAATCACGCCTAGATGTCACCACAGCAGAGCTTGAAACATTTGCATCTCAACGTGACGATACAATCGAAACACTGGAGCGCCAGCTAGAAGACACCATGTCAGAGCTAGAGCTTGCGAAGCAATCCACCACGCAAGGTCAGCAGCAATTTGCTTCAGCACAAGCTCAGGTTCAATCATTGATGAGCTCGTCAGATAGTACCGCTGCGCAAGCAGCACAAGCTCAATTGAGTTACAAAACACTGCTTAACTTGTACGACACCGACACCACTATGTTAAGTGCGGAAGTGGGTGAGCTTGCAGCCCGTAAAGCATTGTTGGAAAGCCAAGTGGACAGCTTAGGCCAGCGAGCTATAACATCAGAAACAAAATTGGGCCTCATTGAGACGGCAGTGTCAAACAGCGAAGCGCTTTTACAAGAGACGCAACTCGCACTAAGTGATACTGAAACTCAGTTGCGCCTCACTCGTTCTGGTCTAGCTTCAGTAAAACGTGACCTTGCGTCACAAACCGAAGGTTTGAGCTCACAAGTGGAATCATTACAAGCGGACCTTGCGTCGCAAACCCAAGATTTGAACTCGCAAGTGCAATCATTGATGGCGAGCGGCGACACCGCTGCATCTGAATTGGTGCGAGCACAAGCTGACCTGAGCGACTTACAGGCTCGTTACGACGATACTGAAACCCTGTCACAAGAAACACAATTGGCGCTAAGTGATACTGAAAAAGAGTTGCGCCTCACTCGTTCTGGTGTAGCTTCAGTAAAACGTGACCTTGCGTCACAAGCCGAAGACTTGAACTCACAAGTTCAATCGTTGATGGCGAGTGGAAACACCACTTCATCTGAAATGATGCAAGCAAAAGCTGGCTTGAGCGACTTACAGGCTCGTTACGACGATGACATTACGTCTCTAAATGCTGAGATCGGCGAGCTCGAAGCGCGAAAACTTGCCTTGGAGTCACAAGTTGTGACGCTCACTACCGAGCGCGATGGTTTGACAATTGAGCGAGATACGCTTTCAGCAGAACGCGATAGCTTGGCAACGGAACGCAATGAACTGGTAGTACAGCGTGATGGCCTAGCTGGAGAGAAGATTGAACTGTTGGCAACCGTTGCAGACGTGAAAAACACGGCAAGCCTGACCACTGCAGAAGTAACGGAGTCTGCTGAGGAACTTGAATTAGCATTAGCCGATGCCCGAGGAACAGTTGATGAGCAAACCACCAAATTAGCTGAGCTACAAAGCCGATCGGTAGAACTGGAAAGTTCAAATGCTGAATTGAGCGCATCTGTGGCTTCATTGCAGGACGCAGCAGCTAATGAAGGTAACGCTACCGCTAGCGAGGAGCTTAAAGCCCAGAATGCTGGCCTGAACTCTCGCATAGCGCAATTGCAAACCTATATTGATATTAGTAAGAGTGACCTTGATTCGAGCTATGCCAGTGCAAGCTTAATCGGTAGCGAGAAGGATGCGCTTGAAGCCAGCTTCGCTGATTTACAAGCTCAACTGGCTAGTCAATCAGGTGATGCTGAAAGCACGGTGGGAGAACTAACCGGCTTGCAGGGCAAGCTGGTGGATCTTGAAACCGAGCGGGATGATCTTGTTGCCCAGCTAAACACAGCAACTGAAAGTCTCAATAGCGCCGAGGTTAAATTAGTTGATATGCAGTCAGAGATGGGCAATGAATTTAGCGACATGCTCGTAAAGCTTGATCAAAGTAAAGCGAGCCTAAGCGGCTCTGAAAAATTGGCGGCAGAGCTTAGGGGCGAAATAGACTCAACCCTGGCTGAGCGAGATGCATACCAGGAAGAAGTTAGCGATCTTACAGCGAGCCATGCAGCAGCAACAGCTGAGAGAGATGGTTTTCAAGGCGAGGTAGTGGAGCTCCAAGCCAGAGTAGGTGAGCTCGAAGGTGAGTTAACCGTGGCTCAAGGCATTGTTTTAGAACGAACTGATTCAATCGGCAGATTGCAAACCGAGCAAACAGGCTTAAGCGATCAGCTTGCCAGCTTACAGGCGCGCTTCAGTGAGGCTGATATGCAGCTTGGTACTACACGCGAAAAGATAGGCATGTTCGAAGGTGACCTAAGTGAAGCCAATACAACGATAGAAGAGATGCAAGCGGAGTTGAATAGCGCTAATGATCAATCAGGTGCCCTAAAACTACAAATTGACGATGTAACAGCTCAACGCTCAGCCCGAGAAGGCGAATTGGATCAAACCAAAATTGCTTTGGCGGCAGCGATGTCTGATCTTGATGCGCGAGGTTCTGAATTCATGCAATTCAAATCGAATTCTGCCAGCACTGCAGATGAGCTTAATAGTCAAGTGTCTGGATTAAACGATAAGGTCACAGCCCTTGGCGGCGAACTTGAGCAAACACAATCTGCATTGTCTGACGCTAGCTCTAACTTAGAAGCTAAAGAGTCGGAGTTGTCTGCTCTTTTATCCAGTTCAGCCAGCGGTGCAGAAGAATTGAAAACTGAAGTTAGCGGATTGACTGCGCAGGTGACGGGTCTCACAAGCGAACTCGACCTAACAAAGTCTGCTCTAGATGCAACGATGGTTGAATTAGATGCAAAGGGCGACGAGTTGGATCAGTTTCGTGCTACATCTGCTAGCAGTGCCCAAGAAATGGGCGGCAAGCTCGATGATTTGCGTAATCAGGTGGCGGCTTTGGAGTCTGTACGCAGTGATTTGCAACAGCGGCTTGATGCCAGCAGCGCTATGGTAGGCGATGTCAAAGGCCAGCTAAACTCCGCTAACAATGAACTCGCCTCTCGCGAAGCGTCTAGCCAAAACATGTTGGCAGCCGCCGGTGCTTTGCGTGATCAAATTGAAGCCAACTTGCTAGAAAATGGCGTCAGTGACCCACAAGTATCAGTGCGTGACGACAACAGCGTGGTAGTTAACTTGCGTAGCGAAGCCTTGTTCTCGTCTGGTCGTGCAAGATTGACTCGTCAGGGCCGGACGTTGATGAGAAAGGTGGGTAGCGCGTTGAATGGCGTGGGTAATACTGTGCAGGTTGAAGGGCATACGGATAGTATCCCGGTATCCGGTGATTTGCTTGCGTTCTTTCCATCTAACTGGGAACTCTCCGTAGCAAGAGCTGCGAATACCGTTAATTATCTCCAGAGTAAAGCTGGCGTTGATGCCAATCGATTGTCAGCAATTGGCTATGGGCAGTACCGACCCGTTGCACAAAACGATACGCGAGCAGGGCGCGCTCTCAATCGACGCGTTGAGCTGGTAGTACTGCCTTAACGTAATCAAAGAGTAAATTAGTCGTGACAAAGTTGGGCCGTTTTGGCAACCAATAAAACCATAACGGTTGCGATGACCGGCGCATCGGGTATTCAATACGCGATGCGCCTTATCGAATGTCTCATCAAAGCTGAGTGCGATATTTATGTGCTCATGTCCAAACCTGCAAAAATTGTGATGAGTATGGATACCGACGACACTGCGCCAAGCAAAACCGCTGACTTGCAGCGTTTCCTGAGCGACCGTTATCAAGCAAAAGATGGGCAGCTGCAAGCCTTTGGTCAAGAGCAATGGACCGCGCCGATTGCCAGTGGCTCTGGTGCACCTGATTCGATGGTGATATGCCCCTGTACTACCGGCACCTTGGCCGCGGTGGCCGCGGGTAATTGCAACAACCTGTTAGAACGTGCAGCTGACGTTATGCTTAAAGAGAATCGCCAACTGATCGTCATGCCTCGAGAGATGCCGTTCTCAACCATTCATCTTCAAAATATGCTTCGCCTCGCGCAAGCAGGTGCCATTATCATGCCTCCTAATCCTGCCTTTTATAACCGGCCCAAGCATATTGATGAGCTCATTGACTTCGTTGTTGCCAGAGTGCTTGATCAGTTAGGTGTAGAACAAACACTGCAACCTCGCTGGGGTATTGATTAGTTGCTGCTCCCGCTTTTTCCCTTATCTAGTATTGTTCTTCCTGGCGGTTTAATGCCACTACGCTTGTTCGAGCGGCGTTATATAGATATGCTAACCCGTTGTTTAAAAAACAACACAGGCTTTGGTGTGTGTCTGATCGAGTCTGGCCTTGACGCTGGCGCTCCCGCTAAGCCTTATCCAATAGGTTGCAGCGTGCGAATCGTGGATTTTGATCAAGGCCCAGATGGTTTACTGCATATCTCGATAGAAGGGGATCGGGAGTTTCGAGTGTTAACGCACACGATTGACGATAACGAGCTTGTGGTGGGAGAGGTTGAGTTTTTTGATCAGTGTGCGCCGCTGGAAAGCTCGGATGCAATTGACTCGCTATCTGAAAAGCTTGTTCTGATACTCGATTTTGTCGAGCCCAATATTCGCTTTGCAGAACGTAAGGTGAACGAGCCTGATTGGGTTTGTTATCGCTTGTTAGAGTTGCTACCCTTAGCACCTCAGTCTCGGTTTGAATTGCTGGATCTTCAGCAAAACAGCGTGAGGGTTGATGCGTTGGCAGCACTACGCATTGAGCTTGCACGACGCTAGCGACGTACGTTTTAAGCTAGCAGTTTTTCAAATACCTTAGAGTTGCGTTGCGCATTGTAGAGTGCTTGCCGACCAGCGGGAAGCGTCTGTAGATCCACTTCATTAAATCCACGTTGAATAAACCAGTGCGCTGCGCGCGTGCTGAGTAACAGAACACGTGTGATGCCAGCAGTACGTGCGCGTTTTTCCAGTGCAAGCAACAATTTGTCGGCGCGACCTGCGCCCTGGTAATCTTCGTGAGTGGCTACACAAGCAATTTGTGCATAGCCGTCCGTGTCTTCATCTGGGATAAACAAGGCTGCGCAAGCCACGATCATGCCATCGCGTTCGCACACCATGAAATTATCGATGTCGAGCTCGAGCTGCTCGCGTGAACGCGCAACCAGAGATCCGTCTTGTTGAAGTGGCTCAATCAACTTGATAATGCCGCCAACATCTTGTATTTGAGCTTGCCGAATTGATTCCCATAGGCCCGCTGTCACTAAGGTGCCACCTCCGTCGCGCGTAAACAATTCTTTTAACAAGGCATCGGGTTTGTTGGATACGACTAGGTGAACACGAGCAACACCGCGCTTACACGACTGCACTGAATAGTTGAGCGTACTAACGATGTCAATATTGCCATGCTGTAAAGCTGCTGCTTCCATCTCGCTTGAGCTGGCTTGGCGTATCAGTGCACCGGTCTCATCAATGGGTAATTGATCGACGAAAAAAACTAGCTTGTCGGCATTAAGCGCGATCGCGGCTTCACTGGCTATTTCTTCGGTTTTAACATTAAACACATCGCCCGTCGGTGAATAACCAATAGGCGGCAACACAACCAACTGGCCAGACTCGAGTAGGGAATTGATGCTATGCGCGTTCACTTGCCGCACCGTGCCGGTATGCAGGTAATCAACACCGTTGTGAATGCCGTAGGGTTGGGCACTGATAAAATTGCCGGAACAAACAGAAAGGTGGGTGCCTGACATCGGCGTATTCGGTAAGCCACGCGATAATTGCGCTTCTAGCCGTGCACGCATATCACCTGCAGCTTGTAGTAACCCGACTAAGGCTGCATCAGTGGTGATGCGTCGATCATCCACCACAGATGCTGATTGGTTTGAGCTTGTAAGGTGTGCGTCCAGTTCGCTGCGTAAGCCGAAGCAAAGCACCAGTTGCAGCCCGAGGTGGCTGAGTAGAATTAGGTCGGATACGAGCGTATCAATGCGTTCAGCTGCCACCATTGAACCTGGCAGGCATAACACCATCTTCTTACCGCGATGGGCATGAATATAGGGTGAGGCCTCGCGGAACCACGCTATGGATGCAGCTGAATTAGGTGAAGTTTTGCCCATTGGGTGATTTTTACACGATTTGACACGATTATGTGCTTGTCCACTATCATTGAGTGTTGAGTTCGCCGCTCAATTACATGCAGTTCGCAACAAATGAGCCAGTGTGGAACATTTGTTGCGGCGAAGAGTCTTGCATATGACAACTCAGACTCCAAAACAGGACAAAAGACTTCGTGACAGTGTTAATTAGAATTACCTCAATTGTTGGCTTGATTGCGGCAGTCTGCCTCCCTCAGCAACTTCAGGCAGCTGATGATCGCTGGGCGGATGTTGTCTCACGTGCAGCAAATTCGGTGGTATCGCTGCAATTATCCAATTTGCGTGATTTTAATGACTCCACGCAAGGCGGTAGCAGTGCGACGGGCTTTGTTGTGGATGCTGAGCGCGGCATCATACTAACCAATCGTCATGTCGTAGGTTCTGGCCCAATACGCATGTCGGCAACGTTTCAAAATCAGGAGCGGGTTGATGTGCTGCCCTTGTATCGAGATCCCGTTCATGACTTTGGGTTTATTCGTTACAACCCTGAAGATATAAAATATGCGCAACCTGAATCATTGTTACTGCGCTCAGACAAGGCCAGCACCGGTTTAGATATACGAGTCATCGGTAGCGATGGTGGTGAGCAGCTCTCTATTCTCGCTGGTACCATTGCAAGGCTTGATCGTGAGGTACCTGGCTATGGGCGTTATGGCTACAACGATTTTAATACATTTTATTTTCAAGCGGCTGCATCGTCTTCTGGTGGTAGCTCGGGTTCGCCAGTGATTAATATTGATGGTGATGTGGTTGCGCTAAATGCTGCAGCTAATACTAAAACGGCGAGTAGTTTTTTCTTACCACTGGACCGTATTCAATATGCCCTAAACAAGCTTCAAGCAGAAGAACCCATTGCACGAGGCAGTTTGCTGACAATTTTTGAACACAAACCTTTTCGAGAACTTAGTCGTTTAGGGCTAAGTGGCGATACTGAAGAGACATTGCGCGAGGATAATCCAGACAATAACGGCATGTTAGTGGCGTCACAAGTCATCCCAGCGGCTAATCCTCAGCCGTTGCAAGAAGGCGATATATTGGTCGCAATAGATGGAGAGTACATCACAGGATTTGTTGAACTAGAGGCCTTGCTAGATGAGCGCGCAGGCCAGTGGTTAACAATACACGTTATACGGCAAGGTGAATTAGCAGAAGAAACAGTTTTCGTTACTGACTTGCACAAGATTTCGCCCAAACGATTTGTAGAGCTGGGTGATTCGATATTGCAGGATATGTCGATACAGCACGCGCGAGCAATGAACAAAAAAACTGAGGGAGTAATTTTGGCTCAGCCTGGTTATATCTTCGAAAGAGCAGGTATTCCAGTCGATTCAATCATTACAGAACTCGATGGGCAAAAAGTAGCCAACCTGGATGATTTTCTACGCATCTTGGGCAGCACACCTGTAGATGAAAAGGTGCTTACACGCTTCATTGTGCCCGGAAAGGAATTTAGCTCCAGCATTACGCAAATTGAGGTGGGTGATAAGTGGTTTGGTCATCGCGAATGTTTGCGAGTGGATGATGTTCGTTATTGGGATTGCAAAGCAGTTAATTTGGATAGACCGAAAGCGCTTACCAAAACTAGCAGTATTGTTGTGCCGAAGTTTGATCAACCGTTGTTGAGCCAAGTGGCGCCTGCAATGGTAAGAGTTGACTTTAGCTCACCATACCAAGCTGATAATGTATATGCGCAACATTTTAATGGTGTCGGTTTAATTATCGATAAAGAGCGTGGTTTAGTGGTTGTTGATCGCAACACGGTGCCCATCGGCTTGGGCGATGTTGACATCACCTTTTTTGGATCAAAAGTGATTAAAGGGCAGGTGGTATTTTTGCATCCTCGCCATAATATCGCGTTGCTTAGTTATGATCCTGAGTTGATCAAAGGCGCTGATTTTGAGCCACTACAACTTGCCAACGCTAGCGATGAACTACCGGACTCACTCACGATGGTGGGATATCGAGCCGATGGAACATTTCGTCAACACGATGTAGATGATTTTAGCAGGCTCACTATCAGTTTTTCATCTCCTAGATTACCCAGATTTCAACAAGCGCCGATTGATGTCTATGGCTTGCCCAGCGTACCGCCATCATTAGGCGGGCCGTTTGTCGATGAGAACGGCTTAGTACACGCGGTGTACATGAGCTTTGCTTATGAAGATGGTCGGGAAATTCATCAGCGTGAGTGGGCTATGCCTGCTGCGGTAATAAAGGAAGCGCTACGCATGTATACGTCCGGCAGTAGCTACTACTCACTGGATGTAATGTTGGACTACCGCTCGATATCAGAGGCCGCTCAACTTGGATTGCCAGAAGAATGGATAACACGTTTTAACGACCTTGATTCTGACTTTCGCAAAGTGCTTTATATAGAGCAAGTTGTACCTTCAACACAAGCATTTGAAAAACTACAAACCGGCGATATTCTGCTGGCGATCAATGGTGAGCTTGTATCTGATTTATTTCGGGTTGAATTAAACTCTCAACAAACGCAAATACAGCTGAGCCTACTGCGTGGTGGGAAAATTATTGAACTGACGCTTGAACCCTCAGCGCTTAACGCATTGGGTACCCAGCGACTCATCAGTTGGGCGGGTGCCCTGTTTCAAGAAAAGCACCTTGAAATTGGATTTTCAAAAGGTGTTGATTTTAGTGGTGTATACATAGCTGATACAGCGCCGGGCTCACCCGCACTATGGGACGGCTTATACAGGAACAGAATGGTATCTGCTGTCGATGGTGAACCGGTGGAAAGCCTAGATGATATGCTTGTCCAAATAATGAAAAAGAAACAAGACGAAATTACGCGTTTATCGTTGATATCGATGAGTGGTCGTAAAAGCGTCATGACACTGCAACCCGAATATCATTTTTGGCCCACTTTTGAAATCCGTAGAGATGCAGCAGGATGGCAACGTATTGAACATAACAACAACACCGAATAGTGTTGACATCATCATAGCCGGCGGCGGCATGGTTGGCAGTATGCTAGCTGCCGCGCTGGCTCAATTGGACACCGACGACGACAGCGCCATTGCCCCATCGGTTTGTTTGGTTGATGCGCAAGTCCCCAGTAGCTTTGATCCTGGTTCTAATCCCGCGTACGATCTACGCGTGTCTGCGCTCAATCACGCCTCGCAAAATATGCTACGAAACGTTGGGGCATGGCCCCACATCACCGCCCGTCGTTGCTGCCCTTTTATTAGCATGTGTGTTTGGAATCAAAAGCAGGATGCTAGAACCCTATTTAATGCCGCTGATATAGGTGAGCAGCAAATGGGGCACATTGTTGAAAACAGAGTGATCCAACTTGCCTTGCATGATCAAATTAGGCGCTCTGGTAATGTGGTTATCGAATGCCCGGATAGTCTGCAAAAACTGCGCATAGATTCTAATCAAGTCGTTGCAACACTTGAGTCAGGTAAAGCAATTACTGCACGGCTAGTCGTGGGTGCTGATGGCGCTAATTCACTCGTCAGAAAACAAGCTAACATACCGATTACCCGCGACACCTACGACCAACACGCGCTAGTGGCCACTGTGCAGCTGGCGGCGTCGCAGTTAGCGACGGTGGCCGGTCAGTCGCGCGGTTCTGCGCATGGAAATATGACATGGCAACGTTTTGTGCCTAGTGGCGCGCAAGCTCTGTTGCCCTTAGCGGATGATCGTGCATCAATCGTTTGGTATCACAGCGCTGTGGAAGTCGCTAGGCTCGCAGGCTTAAGTGAATTTGAATTCATACAAGAATTAAGCGATACATTCCCAGCTGAGCTCGGTAAGGTTGAATCCATATTGCAGCGTGGAAGTTTTCCTCTTGCTAAGGCGCACGCCGAGCAATATGTTAAAAACCGCATAGCATTGGTGGGTGATGCCGCTCATACGGTACATCCGCTGGCTGGACAGGGTGTCAATTTAGGCTTACTGGATGCTGCCGTTTTATTTGATGTCATCGTTGAATGTATGGAGAAGCAACAAGACTATGCTGATATCCGACACTTGCGTAAATATCAACGTGCGAGGCGCGGTGAAAATAGTGTGATGATTACCATACTGGATGGTTTTTATCGCGCATTTACCAATCAGCCTAAGCCCGTTGCCACATTACGTGATTCAACTATGCAATTGGTCGATAACCAACAATTGCTTAAACAGGCTGTCATGCGCTATGCAACAGGCAGTGGTGGTAGTTTACCCAAGCTTGCCATGCCTTAATGGCGGTATTTTTGACGCATAACCCCATTATTTGCGTTTTTTATTGTAATGATTTGATTATCAGCTTTTTACTAAGGTATTCTGCATCGAGGTAAATAAAGGCGAGAAGATCTATGGATTTTTCACCGCTACTGATTTTGCTGTTTGGTGGCCTTATTGGTTGGTTGTTCAGGCATTGGCGTTCTGCCGATGAGTTGGCCGCGCGTCGTCGAGACCAGCAACACCAACAGTTATCATCCTATGAAGCGACTGACAACAACGCTGAAACTAACCACTCTTCTAACTTGGCAAGCCATCACACGGCCACTCAGGCAGTGTCTTCGCAAATCCACGAGCAAAATCACGATAACTTAACAATTAGCGGCAGCTTTAATGGAGTGACGCTAACCGTCATCGAACAAGAGTTAGGCGAGCTGTACCAGTTATCAGCGAAAGTTAAACCGCTCGAGTATGAATTACACAAAACCCGCGAGCAACTTGCGCGGTTCAGACCCACTCAGACAGCCTCAAGCGATAATCTCAACGATAGCTGGGCAACGTTGCAAACTGCGCAGCATGAAAAAGAATTCCTTGAGTTTTCAGCTGAGGGCCAATATACAGTACACGTAACCTCAGATGAATCAGCACCCGACGAGATCGGCGAGCTGTATCAGTTAGTTGCTAAAGTTAAGCCTTTGCAATATGAACTATCAAGAAGTCGAAAATCTATTAATTCGCTAGCTGCGGATAAAGAGCGGGTTGAGCGGCGCCTGCGTAGTCAGTTGGAACAAAATAACCAACAGCAAGAAACTCACAAGCTTGAATTGGCTAAAGGGTTAGCAACGCAGTTGACGCAGAAGGACGCCAGAATCGCAGTGTTAAAGGCAAGGGTTGAAAAAGCTGATCGCGAGAGTGCCGATCAGGCAAAAAATTTAGCTGAGCTGTCTGTAACGAAAACAGACCAACAATTGCTTAAGCAGGTAAAGCTACAACTCATAGACGAAAACACTGCACTTCAGAGCGAACTGCAATCGCTTGAGGAGCAAGCTAACAAAGCGAATGCTGAAAGTAGTGCCGCCATTTTGCAGCAAAAAAACGAACTTCATAGCTTACAGTTGCAGGCAGATGATCAAAAAATACAGCTAGGTAATGCTAATAAACGCCTCGATGATGTCAATCGACAAAAAATCAATAACGTTGAAGTTCACGCGGATTTACAAAAAGCGATCGCCGGCCGGGATGAGCAAATAGGCGCGTTGGGCACACAACTGGACGAACTATCCCAAACGACGAACGCCGCGCTGCGTCACAAGGATGAAGCTATTTTGCGGACTGAAAAGTTCGAAGTGTTATTGAGCAAGGCTGAAACCCATACTGCAGAATTACAAGTACAACAGACCCAGGCAGAGCAGCAATGGCGTTACGAGATGTCTTTGCTACAAGCGGCCACCACGGGCTTCGAAGAATTCAAAGCTAATGCATCTTCGAGGGAGGCTGAGCTTGAAAGAATGGTGTCACAGAGTAATAGTCAACGATTAGCGTTAGAAAGTCGCTTAAAGGCTGTGGAAGCGGATACGATTGAGCTTGAAGAGGCATTGGAAAGCAGCCAAACCAGTGCACAATCATTTGCCGAGTATTCCAAAATTGCCGAATCGAAAGCAATTCAGCTAAGTGGTTCATTGTCTGAGCGTGAATCCGAGATTAACACAATTACTGACCGAGTCACTGCGGCAGAGGCAAAATTACAACAGCGTGATCAAGCATTCCAGCAGCAAGCAAGGAGTGAGCAAAAGTTAGCTGAAAAATATAATGCGGCCCAATTTCGCATCGATAAACTTGATGAACAGTTAGAGCACAGTGAAGGGAGCAAACGGCAACTGCTTGCTGATGTTACGCAAGCCAAGCTGCAGGTCGCTGAGCTAACAAGCAAACTGCAAAAGCGCGATGTACAGCTCGTTAACAAGGATGAAGCCCAAAAAAGCTACACAGCCCGTCAGGCCGCGATAGACGCATCGCAAAGTTCTGATCGGGCTCAGCTTGAAAAACTTGAATCAGAACTAAAACAAAGCAAACAGCAAGCACAAGCCGTAACTGATGCATTAAAACAATCTCAGCAGCAAGCTAAGGAGCTGGAAGAGAAACTCACTAGGGTTGATACTGCGTCGCAAGCAACCCAAGCTAGGCTGTCTGAATTAAAGCGGGGTAGATTATCTGATGCACACAAAATTGGTGAACTTCAGGTACAGCTTAAACAGGCGGAGGTTAATGCTTCGCAAGCACTCGCTGATACTACGGATCTTGCTCAACTACAGGCGCAGGTTTCGATGCTGAAAAATGAAACTCGTAAATATACAATTTTCCAAAAAGACGCACAGACCACGGCACGTGAGCTGTTGGATGCAAAAGAGCTGCTTAAGGAGCTTGACGAACAGAAACGAGCTGCGGCTGAAGCCTCTGATCGATTGACCTCCAGTAATCTTGAAATCGCTCGCTTACAGAAGGATCTTGACCAATCGAAACGTTTTCAGATTGAGTTACGTGAGCAAAGTGTGTTGCTGGATAAGCTTCAAACGCAGCTTAAGCAATCAACAGAAACGAAACACACCCTCGATGACTACCAATCGCGTGTGAGCAAGTTAGAGCAAGAACTAAAAGCCCGTGATGCCGAACTTAAAACTACTCAATCGCAAGTACACAAGAATGCAAAACGCGATCTCAATCGTACCGATAAAGCAACGATTGCTCTATCGGCAAGCAAAAAGCGCATTAGCGAACTAAATAAGGCACTATCAAAGGCCGAGAGAGCTGCTAAAAAAGCCGAGCAGAATGATCTTGAATTGCGCCGATTACGCAGCGAGCTGCGATCATTGCAAGCGCAGCGGGACAAAAATGCAAAATCACTCATTTCCACTAAAAA
Source organism: Granulosicoccaceae bacterium (assembly GCA_036478595.1). GTDB lineage: Bacteria > Pseudomonadota > Gammaproteobacteria > Granulosicoccales > Granulosicoccaceae > Granulosicoccus. The sequence goes on along the minus strand of JAZGEF010000020.1, from coordinate 10,581 downwards.
TGCCACCACATTTGATACTACGGCAGCCGATGCTACAGCATTGAAAAAACTAGAAAACGACATCGCCCGGAGAGACAAGCAAATAGAACAATTGATGAATAGGCTTTCCGATGCTCAACAGACTTGGTCAGACAAAACGAGATCAACGGCAAACAAAAAACCCAATTCTCGATCGCCCGATTCTCGATCAAATGAATCGGATAAAGCGCCGCGTATCAAACCGCATAACAACAACCCTCAAAACTCGCCTGTGTTACTTGCGGTATTAAAAGCGAAGGACGATTTAAAACGCATTAAGGGCATAGGTCCAGTAATGGAGAAAACACTTAACCGCTTAGGCATCACATCATTTAAGCAAATTGCAGAATTTACCAAAGCCGATATTCAGCGGGTATCAGATGCGCTGAAAACCTTCCCCGGGCGCATTGAGCGTGATGACTGGATAGGCGGCGCAAGCAAACAATACACAATCAAATATGAGAATAAAGCTGAAGCGTAATGAACCAAAGAAATGACCGCGGTGACCCTAAAGCCCGTGTTTACTCATCTGGGATTAAACGCTTGCCCATGCTAACGGCATTGTCATCGCTATAGCCGATAGCATTGTAAAAATCGATAACCGACTGATTGCCGCTGCGAATCTGTAAATTTATTTTCGGGCAGCCGCGTTGAAGCAATCGGGCTTCAAAATTCTCCATAATTAATCGGCCCAAACCCGCTCCTTGACAGTTAGGGCTAACCGCTAGATAGTTCACCCAACCTCGATGACCGTCGTAGCCACCCATTAGTGTTGCCACCAGGTGGCTGCCCTGGACACCCACCAGAAACAAATCCGAGTCCACTTTTAGCTTGCGTTCGATATCCAGGGCAGGGTTGTTCCATGGCCGAGTAAGGCCACAATCCTGCCAAAGCTGGATGACGGTATCGGTGTCGTTTGCCGTGAACGTCCGAATCTGCATGATTTGTCCTTTACGAGGCGAACTTGAATTATGACAGTTGGAACGCTTGCCAGTACACTTGCCGGTATCACTTGGGAAATAAAATTATGGAATACCGATCACGTACCACTACGAATAGCCAAAATAGAATTGGCGCTCGAGTGCGGTGGTGTGTAATAGGACCGGTGTATCATGGCTGAAACACCCGAACAAGCAGTAGCGGATTTACAGCAACGCTGTGGCTCTCTGATGATGGCAACACTGAGTGAGGACGGTAGTCCTCACTCGAGCTATGCGCCGTTCTGCATAAACGGCAGGCACTACTTGGTACTGGTTAGCGAGCTTGCGTTACACACCCGCAATTTGCTGGCGCGTCCGGTGTTAGAAATCATGCTTATTGAGGATGAATCCGATGCAAGCCAATTGTTTGCGCGTAATCGGCTTACCTTAAGCTGCGAGGCTAACGAAATTACCAGTGAACACGCTGAACACACAAGTTTACTAGATAAATTTCAACGTCGACACGGCAAAACTGTCGAATTACTGCGCCAACTACCCGATTTCCACTTGTTACGACTGACGCCACGAGCAGGCCGATTTGTAAGGGGGTTTGGTCAAGCCTATGAGCTTGGGGGCGACAAGCTGGATCAATTCGTGCGCTCGCGCTCTGCCTAACTGAACTGTGTGCTGGATCACAGCTACCGTGCTTTCAAGCCTTAGTTTTAGCTATCCAAATTGTTAAAGCGGTTGCATCTTTAGCCGCTAGCTAGTGCATTGAAATAGGAAGAATAACGATGCTTACAGCGATTATAGTTGGTGCCTTGGTGCTTGTGTTAGGTGGCTTTGTAGTTGGTTTATACAACGGCCTTGTAAAGCGCCGTAATGAATTTAAAAATGCGTTTTCTCAAATTGATGTTCAGTTGCAACGTCGTTACGAATTGATACCTAATCTTGTTGAAACTGCACGTGCGTACATGGAGCACGAATCTGAGACGCTGATTAAGGTAACTGAAGCGCGCAACACTGCTGAGAAAAAACGCGAAGCTGCTGCTGCTAATCCGCAAGATTCATCGTTAGTTGGTGCGCTTGCACAGGCTGAAGCGAAGCTTGGTTCTGCAATGGGTGGTTTTAGCATGGTGATGGAAAACTATCCTGAAATTAAAGCCGATCAAAGCATGCGTGATTTGCATGACGAGCTGACATCAACTGAAAATCGTGTAGGCTTTGCTCGACAGGCATACAGTGATGCTGTTATGCGTTACAACACTGCACGTGAAGAGTTCCCGTCAAATGTTGTCGCGGGTACATTCAACTTTACAGCAGCAGATTTATTTGAAATCGAAAACCAGGAAATGCGTGAAACAGTAAACGTATCGTTTAAGAACGCGGCTTAATATTGTTGCATAGCTGAACGAAACCGAACATGTATTTCTTCGGAAAACAGCGATCAAGCAAAGCCAGCTCCCATGTTTTTTTGTTTGGGTTTGTCGTTGCTATGATTATGTTCATGTTAGTGGCACATGTTGCAGTTAACGCTTTTTCTTTGTTGCTTGGCTACACCGATTCAATGTATGTATCATCGCCACAGGCCAAAGCCATAGTTGCGATTATTTGGTTTGCTGTAATTGCCGGTTCGTATTTTCGATATCTTGATGTTCGTAAGGGTGGCTCTGCGTTAGCCAGGCGTTTTGGTGCCACGATGGCCTCCGACAAAGGCCGATTCCCCGACGAGAATAGACTGCATAATGTGGTTAGTGAAATGGCCATCGCGGCATCGTGCCCTCGGCCTGAGATATATATTTTAACGAATGAGCACACTATCAATGCTTTTGTGGTTGGCTCGAAAGAAGAGGATCGAGCTATCGTCGTAAGCCAAGGTGCATTGGATAGGCTTGATCGCGAGGAATTACAAGCCGTAGTCGGCCACGAATTTGGCCATATTGCCCACGGAGATATACCCATTAATATGCGTTTGCTTATATTACTTGGAGGCTTATTAGCTATCGATGAAATAGGGCAACTCTATACGGGTAAAGACTGGCGACGAGATTGGCATATAGGTTATCTGCTGGGATTACCGCTGCGCTTGCTTGGTTCAGTTGGCGTGTTAACCGCCAATCTCATACGGGCGGCGTTTTCTCGCCAACGAGAATTTTTAGCCGATGCATCGGCGGTTCAATATTCACGAAACCCACTCGCTATGGCGAGCGCGCTTGCAAAAGTTCGTGATCAAAATGATGACGAGCCCATGCAATCTCGACATTCGGGCGAACTTGCCCATTTGTGCTTTCAGGTGGGGAGCGTACAAACTTGGTTTAGTCGTTTCTTCAGTTCGCACCCAGCGATTCAAAAGCGCATAGATGAAATCGATCCGCACTTTGCAACTAAAGAGCGAGCATTGCAAAGACGCGAAGCACCAAAAGCGGAAGGTGTTTCGCTTGCATGGCAACAGCCCGTGACGCGAGAGTCTGGTGCCACGAGAGGGGCTTTGCCAGATAGTGTTGCGCTGATGGTAAACGACACACCATCGTGTTTGGCTGTGTTATTTGCGGTTTTCGCAAGTGATGCGCCGGGCAAGCGAGAGGACTACTACAACGCGATAGGTTTTGCGTATACTCCGTTACTTTCTGCACAAGTAAAGCATGTTGTCACTAGTTTGTCCGCCGACCTTGATGAGCATAGAACATCGATTATTTCGTATGCCACTGATAGACTACGTAAAGAAGTTCTGCTGGAGAATCGTCAAAAGCTCATGAAGAACCTAGAACGCCTGTTAGTGGTTGAGGGAGAATTTGACCTAATTAACTATGCGATAGCACAGCTCATCAGGCGACAGCTGGATGTAGAATTTCTGGTGATTGATCAACTAGCTGAAAAAGAGGGTGAGTTGGCCACGCAAACAAACGTCAAGACATTTGACTCAATGGGTGCAGAGTTTGCTTTACTCTTATCATTAATGATTGAGGCTTCTGGAGCACCTTCGGAAAAACTGGAAGAATACTATTCCGGCGCCTTAAGGTGTTACACCAAGGTGAAGCATCCTAGACGTTCAGGTTCAGAGCCGGGCATTTACAAAGAACTCGAAAAAGCATTTCAGACCCTATACGTGCAACCACAAAACATCAGAGATGCCTTTGTACAGCATTGTGTTGAAATAATGCATCAAGACGGTCACGTAGCGCGCGCGGAAGATTCGGTTATCGGTTTATTCGCGGCATCACTTGATTGCAATCTAGTCGCCGCCTAGGTGAACTAGCTGGGTGAATTTTTTCGGTTCTCTTCATTCAGTTAACTTAAATTAATCGAGTAAGCTTGGCCAGTTCTTGTCGCCACTTTCTATATAGCCATTTATATTACCAAGCCATTTAGTACGAATACTCTTATTGATGTTTAAATAGAGCTTGTCTTTCTCTATATGCCATTGCAGCGGGTCGCCTTTGGCAGTTTGATCAATCGCAACAGCATAGGCACAGTAACCCCCGTATTGTGGTGAGTATTTTTCGGGGTCAGCTGTAAATAGATCTAGGTTCTCCTGATTAGCAAAATACCAAGTCGCCCCTTTATGTTTGATAGAGAAATTGTTTGACCCCTCTATAGGGCCACCATCTTGGAAGTAACTCACGGCGTCGTATCCGCCAATAGCTTTGTTGTTAAAAAATGATGTGTAGATTGCATCTTTTGCATAGCTTGGTGATGAAACTGCTGAGCTTGCGATTAAGCCTAATACCAGATTGGTTTTTAAAAATTGGCGACGCGTAGCTTTAAGGTTGTTCAGGTCAGGCATATTTTTCTCCAGCTCTCCTGTTCGTGATAGTTCTTTGAGATGCGTCTATCGGATAAGTTCCGCAGCGTTATTGGTGTGTTAAAAACACGCTTTGGGCAAGGTCGGTGCGGTCTGTCACAATTCCATCAACCCCTGATTCTAGCAAGCGGCGCATGACAATGGGATCGTTAACTGTCCAATACATCACAGGTATATCGTGCTGATGCAAAAAGCTGATAAAGCGGCGTGTGGAGAGCGGTAGGCCGCGATAGTAACGGGGTATTTGTAACACATTGAATGCATGCTTTGGCTTTGCACCATTTCTTCTACCTTGCCCAGTACTCGCCAACCAGGATTCCATATAAAGCTTAGCCACTTCTTGTTGAGTGGCTGCGGTGGAGATCATAGGAGCGTACTGTCTAAAGGCTTGGATCGTTGCTGCGTGAAAACTACCAACGTTCACTCTATGCACGCTGTCTGTTTTGATTAGAAGTTTTGCAAGAACTTTTGCGGCGGTGTTGTCATTGTCTTTAATATCGATATTGATGCGCGTATCTTGATAGTCCAATAGTAACTCATGTAATGTCATAAAACGCTCGGCTTTGCCTCGATAATGATTTCCGAGCAAATCTCTAAAGCGATAGGCTGCATTTAATTTTTTAAGGTCCGCGAGCGTAAAACCGATTACCGGGCCAGAACCGTTACTGGTCCGATCGACTGTGTCATCATGGGTGACTATGATTTGATGATCACGACTTAGGCGTACATCGATTTCAAGCACATCGCTACCATGTGATAGGGCTAAGTCAAATGCCGTGCGGGTATTTTCCGGCGCGAGCAATCTGCTGCCGCGATGCGCCAACAGCAGTGGCTTGCTATGCAAGCTTTCGGAGTTGAACATATATTTTTGCTGTCCTGCGCTGGTATAGGCCATATTGCGTGAATATTTATTAATATGCCGCCAGCTTTGTTGCGCGGCCGATCATACGAACCTACACTCGTAGCGTCGAAACGGAACTGAAGGGTATGCCCAAAGTGATAACAATTTCAATGGCTCGCGATATGACTTACAACCTAGCTCATAAACGATTTTTCGCACTATATTTAGGTGCTGTGGTAACAATATGTGCAGCCACGTTTGCTACTGTCGTAGCCGCAGAGGGCTTAAAGCTGGGCAGTGATGCAGAGGAGGCTCCTGCGGCTAAGCTTGATCTTGGTGCAAAAAAAGCCGCGGTGCAACCCCAGAAAGCGGAGATTGCTATTCCTAGCAGCAGTGCTAACAACCCAGATGCTACGGCCAAATATGGTTCATGGGAGGTCGCTTGTGGCCCGGAAGGGGGTAATTGCGCTATGGCTCAAATTGGCAAGGACTCAAGTGGTACGCCCGTACTTGAAATGGTTATACGAAAGCTAAAAGAGCCACTCGAAGCTGATGGTCGTACGGCAACGGCGGTACTGGATATCATCACGCCATTAGGCGTAGTGCTGACATCCGGTTTGTCTCTACGAATTGACGGTGGCAAAGCAGAAGCAGCACCGTTTCAAATCTGTACCGAACAAGGCTGCCTGGTTAGGGAACCTGTTGATGATGGCTTGATTGCTCGCCTGAAGGCGGGTGGCAATGCCAAGGTTACAGTTGTGGCAGCCAACCAGGGAGACGTATCCTCAACGATTTCGCTCAGTGGTTTTACCAAAGCCTTTAATTCTTTACGCTAATTCTTACGCTACAGCGGCCGTTATTAAGGTCGGGCACCAGGCTCGGGCCTAATTGGTACACCTAAAAATTCTGCGCCAGGCTTAGATGCTGTTGCAGTGTTTCGAGCGTTGTCGTCAAAGTTGTATAGCTTGGCGTCGAGCAAGTGAGACGGCACGACCTGCGTAAGTGCCGTTAGCATGGAGCCGATTCTGCTGGGGTCCTCGCTTTCCCATAACTGTAATTGCTGTTTCATTGCTGCGCGCTGAAGGTTTGGTTGTGAGCCACAAAGGTTGCACGGAATGATCGGAAATTGCTGCTGCATGGCATAGCGTTGGATATCTTTTTCGCGGCAGTAAACTAATGGCCTTATCACGATGTGCCTCCCGTCGTCGGAATGCAGTTTCGCTGGCATGGATTTCATCACTCCCCCATGAAATAAGTTCAGCAACAGTGTTTCCAATAAATCATCTGCATGATGACCCAATGCTATTTTGGTTGCGCCTAGCCGAGAAGCCGTGCGGTAGAGTATTCCGCGTCGTAGCCTTGAGCACAACCCACAGGTCGTTTTGCCTTCAGGAATTTTATCGGTGACGATGCTGTAGGTGTCTTCCTCTACGATTTCGTATGTCACTTTTTTACCGGCTAAATACTCCGGTAGCACATGTTCTGGAAACCCGGGTTGTTTTTGATCAAGGTTCACAACAACCAGTTCAAAATCAATGGGCGCGACGCGTTGTGAGTGCAAGAGAAGGTCGAGCATGGCGTAGCTGTCTTTGCCACCGGATAGGCACACCATGATCTTGTCACCAGATTCTATTAAATTAAAATCAGCGATTGCTTTGCCATGATCGCGACGCAGGCGTCTGACTACAGTGCTGTCTGCTTTCGATGTGGTATCCATTAATATGTACGTTTAATTCCGATTGCTGCAGTAAGTGGTTCAGTATAAAGCAGCGAGCTGTTTTGTTTGCTGCAATTGTGGTTTATCCCATTTCGAATAGGTGACAATCTTGCGCATCGGTAGTTATACTAATTCTCTCGTGGATTATGCAAAGTGGTAGGCAGCCATGAACATACTTTTGATTGATGGTTTTCCGCTCTTTAGAGAAGGGATCAAAGCGCTTCTTAAAGCAAACTACCCGCAATCTTTAACAGTTGTTGAAACGGCGAGCGTTGCCGAGGCCCGACGATCCTTGTCTTTGTCGTCTAATTCCTTCGATCTGATTTTGCTTGATTTACAGCTTGATGACACTCATGGTGTCGACTCGCTGATATGCATCAAACGTTTTGCTGGGCGCAGCCCGATAGTGGTTTTAGCAGCTGATGGGGAGCAATCGATCACGCAGCTATGCATCAACAATGGTGCTGCTGGTTTTTTGAGCAAACGCACCTCTGCAACAAATTTGCTCATCGCCATTCAACGGGTGCTTGCTGGTAAGGTGTATATCCCGATGGTGCCAGCGATACCTGAAAGGTCATCCGAGCGATCTTTTGGCCACGAATCTATCCTAGCTCGCTTGTCTAAGCGCCAGCGGGAAGTGCTTGGCCTGCTACTTCAAGGCAAGCCCAATAAATCCATCTCAAACCATATGGATATATCCCAAAACACGGTCAAGGCACATCTGTCAGCCATATTTAAGGTTCTGGGGGCGAGTAATCGTACTGAAGTGGTCTATTTTGCGGCCCGGGCTGGTCTTCCGTTGGAATAGACGCCAGTCTATCGCGATTGGTGTATAACCCAACATCAAGCGCAATATAATGAGCACAGCGCCACAATAAGCAGCATTTCTATAGCTTGGTATCAAGCGCGGTATCCTGCTGGCGCTAGAGCCTAGGGGGCTGCTGTCCCATAGTCGGGTTTAAATTCCGGCAAAGGTCGGCTCGCTAGCGTGTGTGGAGGTAATCATGAACCAAGAAGTGACAGAAATTAGTGGCAAAGAGCTGATCGAAATCGATCGAAATCACCTATGGCACCACTTGACTCCACACAAACCGCTAGAAGAAAAAGACCCGATGGTTATCGTCAAGGGTAAAGGTATGCGTGTTACAGATGCGCACGGCAAAGAATACCTGGATGCTGTTTCGGGCGCTGTTTGGACTGTGAACGTGGGTTATGGCCGAGAAAGCATTGCGAATGCGGTCCGTGATCAATTGGTCGATATGTGCTATTTCGCCGCATCTGCCGGCAGTATCCCAAGTATTAAATTTGCCGAGCAACTGCTCGACAAGATGCCTGGCATGAGTCGCGTTTACTACTCAAACTCAGGTTCGGAAGCGAACGAAAAAGGCTACAAAATAGTTCGTCAAATCGCCGCCAAAGAAAACGGTGGCAAGAAGCACAAAATTTTGTATCGCGATCGAGACTACCATGGCACGACTATAACGGCCCTGAGTTCCGGTGGTCAGAATGAACGCAAAGATCAATATGGCCCGTTTACTCCCGGTTTTGTGGAAGTACCGCATTGTTGCCAATATCGCAGCCAGTACGCTGATGATACTGATTATGGGGTCAAGGTTGCCCGCGAAATCGAGAAGGTGATACAGGCCGAAGATCCAGACACTGTGGGTTCAATTGTTCTAGAGCCCATCACTGCAGGTGGCGGTGTTATTACTCCACCAGAAGGCTATTTTGAAACTGTCCAGGAAATCTGTAAGCAGTACGGTTTGTTGTTACACATGGATGAAGTCGTTTGCGGCCTTGGTCGAACCGGCACATGGTTTGGCTACCAGCACTACGGTATCGAGCCTGACATTGTCACGATGGCTAAAGGTGTAGCAAGTGGATACGCCGCTATTGCTTGTACAGTTACAACTGAAGAAGTTTTCGACAAATTCAAAGAGGGCGATTCAAACATGGGTTATTTCCGCGATATCAGCACCTTTGGCGGCTGCGCGGCTGGCCCTGCTGCGGCACTGGAAAACATGCGCATTATTGAAGAAGAAAACCTGCTTGCTAACACCAATGAGATGGGTGAGTACTTGATGGAAAAACTGCGCGGGCTACAAAACAAGTACAAGGTGGTTGGCGATGTTCGCGGGAAAGGGCTTTTCTGCGGTATGGAATTCGTTAAGGATCGTCAAACTAAAGAACCCGTTGAAGAAGATATGCTAGTTAAAATCGCAGCAGATTGTTCTGCTCAGGGAGTGATCATTGGTCGTACTAATCGTAGCATCACTGGCTTGAATAACACGCTTTGCTTGAGCCCGGCATTGATTTGTACCACGGATGATATAGATGAGATTATTAATGCCATTGATAACGCAATGACTAAGCACGCAATCATCTAGGAAGTTGTTCGCCACAAGCAAACTGAAAAGCACTTAGTACTCGGAGGGTAAATTGCACCCGAATTTAAAAAAGGGCGGCATCGTTAGATGCCGCCTTTTTTGTCATCGACTAGCTTTTGTCGAATACGCAAGAAGAATGGTTAATTAACCATTCCACCCAGCTTCTCCATTATCGTGCTCATAACTGGCCCGATCACATCCCCAACACCTTCTTTGTTTAACACTGTATCAGCGATAGGTTTAAGCTTGGCCATGCCATTGCCAACGACCTTAAGCAGTGGTCCACGCGCAGCTTCAGGTACGGCAGAAAAATCACCCATAACGGTATCCAATGCACCGCTCGCGGCATCAAGTTTTGGCAGTGCTGAAGTCGCTGAATCTGCATCTGTCACACTTCCGAGCACGGCACCGGTTGTACCAAATACGCTGCCGAGCTGTCGCCCGATAGCACCAAGGCTAAAGCTGCTTCTAGCAGTTTCATCTGCGCTGGGCTCTTCAGAAGCAGTCTCTGCGGTTGCGGTTTCTTCAGTAACGGCCTCTTCGGTCGCTGCTTCGGTAGTGCCCTCAGCAGTTTCTTCAGTAGCCGCTTCCACGGTATCACCAGCAGTTTCGGTGACAGCATCTGCTGCGTCTGAGGCAGCATCAGTAGCTGCATCCACAGCATCACCAGCAGTTTCGGTGACAGCATCTGCTGCGTCTGAGGCAGCATCAGTAGCTGCATCCACAGCATCGCCAGCAGTTTCGGTGACTGCATCTATTGCGTCTGAGGCAGCTTTAGTAGCTGCATCCACAGCATCACCAGCAGTTTCGGTCACCGCATCTGCTGCGTCTGAGGCAGCTTCAGTAGCTGCATCCACAGCATCACCAGCAGTTTCGGTGACAGCATCTGCTGCGTC
>JAZGEF010000019.1:0-4362 GCA_036478595.1 Granulosicoccaceae bacterium | reverse complement strand
CCCGATATAGCTCGGAAGCCGAAGATGGAAATCTAGAATGAGAACCGCAATAACACTTGAGCGAGTTGAGACCGATCAAGGGGTCGTTAAAATTGAGGGAAAGGTTTGTGGGGTAGAATTTGTCGTTGAAAAATTGTGGGCAATGTCTACTGACGGTTGGGAAGAAATAGATCCAATATGCCCATGGACTAAAACAATGCTTAATTCAAACATTGATATTCTTATTGAAAGAACCAACAACATATATGGGTCAACTCAACAGCCGGTTACTCGTGTAGCTGGATAATAGATAGATCCTTTCATGCTCCCGCACTGGCGACATTTGCCGCCATTCCCAGATAGCCACTCACACGCTAAGTGTGCGTCCACTATGCAGAAGTTCTTCATGCAGTCAGGGATCACGAATTGCACACCTCAAGAATTTGATATCTTGCTGCGACAAAGTCGCTCGGTAGCCAGGCCGACACTTTCGCTTGGTAATGACACCGATCCCATCAGTTGCGCCGGTTAATTTTAATGATCCACACAAGCATGAGTTAGTTAGCTACTATGTGTAATATAGATCCATTCGACCATGCTGACCTTGAACAAGTCTATTTTAGTAATACTAAGCACGGTCTTTGGCATCGCATCTCGCATTGCACCAAAACTGACTGGACGAGCCGCTTTCCGCTTGTTTTGCACAACGTTTGAGCCTGGAAAAAACTCATCACAAAGTAGAGCCATTTTGGAAAATGCGCAAAGACTATTCAGTGCTGCGACTCAGCATAACATCCCTTATAGCGGTGGCACGGTTGCCGCATATGAATTTAATGTTGCTGTTGCTGATGATGGCACTCAGGCTAAAACCGTTTGGTTAGTGCATGGATGGCAAAGCCATTCCTTGTTTATGAATAAGTTTGTTAACCCATTGCTAGAACACGGCTTTAGAGTTGTCTGTATTGATCTACCCGGTCATGGTCAGTCTTCTGGACGCAAGTTTCACTTACCCATGGCCGTACCTTGTCTGCATGCGGTACGAGAATCGCTCGGTGATTTTGATGTAATCCTGTCGCATTCACTTGGTGGCGCTGTAGTCGCTACAACATTAGCCGGTAGTGTTCCCGGTTGCCCAGCATTACCTATTTCAAAACTGGTTCTGATTAGCCCACCTGATTCAATGAAAAAAATATTTAACGATTTTTCATCGATAATAGGCTTAAGCCAAAAGGCTAACAACGAGCTACACGGTATGGTTACTCGCTTAACCGGTAAGGTGACTGATGATTTCGCTACCGGAACACAATTACAAAGCGTATCTACACAATTATTACTAATGCATGCACCCGATGATAAGGAAGTGCCGTATAGCGAATCTGAATCGATTGCTCGAAGCAACCCCGCGGCGATACTCAAGCCAATGGATGGCTTGGGGCATAGGCGCATTATTGCCTCTGATCATGTTGTGCAGGCAGCAGTTAGTTTTATTGCTGATTGATTCACATCTCCCTTCAGCATAAATTTTGATAATCTCCAGTTGGCACCATCTGTCATTGTTTGACTGCTTCTGCAACTTTTTTACAATCTGAAAAATATTTCATCACCGTAGAGAAATCATCCGTTAGACAGAGAGTCAACAGTGGTAAACCTGTCAGGTTCTTCGGCTGAAAAACCGGTTCAACAAAACGGCTTGTGGTTCCATAGAGGCGATTTGCATCAGTCACGGCGCTACTCGTAAATTTTATCGCGACAGATTAAAGCGAGAATGGAAGAGATACCTGCGCCGGTGTACGAGTTAGCAGCTGTGTATCACGTTAGTAGATTGCTTAGCGTTCAATTCGATATCCGGTGCGCGGGAAGTGCACACAGACGGTCCCAACCTCGTTAGTGGTTCGTTTTATCGATACTGTATCAGCGTCGGCGCTACAAATGTTGCCTTCAATTCGCTGTTCGCCGCTTTCCACATCGGGGCCGATAGATATTGCTGTACCCACCTCTAAGCCCTGCGGCTCGTTCTCTGCGACGTGGCTTGCGGTGACTGGTTCTGTTGATTGCGCAATTGCTAATGCATCCTCTGCCGATAATGCGGTAACCGTGCCGTGTCCGATCTCGGTAACGGTTTTCTCCCAACGTTCAAGATGCCTAAATTCAGAGAGTAGTGCCGGCCCACCTTCCCAGCGCCCACGTATAAACCAAATTACGTGATAAAACTGCGCATCTACTGCAGCAGCTTCAGAGCCTGTTAGGAATGTGCGTCCATCGCTAAGTTGGTTATCAAGCCATTTTAGTGGAGCCCGCAATTGTGCAACAAGATGGGGTAGTTGAGCATTGGCTTGCTTTAACCCTGCCGCCCAATCGTCACCTAAATAGAGCTGCCCACGATCCTCTGCAAAATCCTTTGGCAAATTGTCACCAGCGGCGCCAAGCACAATCTTTACCCCCAAGGTAAATAACTCACCATCAGTCCAGCGACTAAGGCACCACATCAATCCTGTATCTGCGCAAGGCATAAATGTAGGTGTGGGGTAACGTCGTTCTAACTCGCGAATAATGCATTGACTGTCGCAGTAGATATCCGCACCGATCTGCATCACAGGTGTACGCCGGTAGCCGCCGGTTAGTGCAATGAGTAGCGGTTTAGGTGGCAGGCGTGGTATTTCTACATCGTGCCATGCAAGCCCTTTAATGCCAAATGCCACTCGAATTTTTTCAGCAACAGGGGACTGTGGGTAGTTGTGCAGAATGACGTCTGATAGATTGGCTGACATATAGCTGATCTCTATTAATTGTAATTTGGAGTCTATCCGTTTATACGAAATATTGCATCCTCACGAATGCTGGCGTTGTCAGCTCGTAGATAGGTTGACACTGCTTGTCCGGTTTCTTACAAAGAATTGATAAAAATAATTCTCAGTATTTGTTCCATAAATAAATAGCTACCAGCAGTTTAGTGACTGCAAATCCTAGTTACAATTCAATGTACATTCAATTTATTATGTACTGATAGCCATCACTATTTATTGCGATTAATGTAAAAGCAAACTAGTAAGCAATCGATTTATTGATATCGTTGAGCGGCAAAAATAGTTATATACGGTTTTCAAACTCCCTTTTTCCAATCGTTGTTAATGAACGATGCTGTTAGCGTTGAATCAACATAAGCACAGTATTTGAAAATCGATCGCATTGGTCTGGATTGTTATCCGGCCTTAAAGTTTCTAATTTTATTAAACAAGGGGAATGGTGTATTTCTTACTTAAAGAAACAAATCATCGCGGTGAGTATCGCCGCCGCGTGGGGTTCGATAGCAATGACGCTGGCGATTTTACCGGCAGCTGCAGTAGGTTATTCAGGAATTCATTGGAGCATCGGCTCACAAACGCACTAGTTAGAAGTTATTCGATATTAAATTTTCTTGGAATACTTTAGCCCGCTACATTGCATTTGATTTAATCCGCATTGCCCAGCATAATGATGCCCATATAAGGGTGAGCAGAGAATGCAGAATAGCGAGCACATTCAACCAATTGAACATGTCAAGGTCAACGGCTCTGATCATGAGCGAGGGCGACTGCTTGGTGAGGCTACGCGTCACCGGGTCGAGCATTCGCTTGGTACTTACCAGCAACTGTTTGCGCTGTGCGATATTTCAAGGCAACAAGCTATCGAAAAGAGCCTGCGTTTTTTTGATCAAACCCTGGCATTTTCTCCGAATTTTGTTAACGAGTTAGAAGGCGTTGCCAAAGGCTCAGGTACTGACGTTGAATCCCTTTTCGCGCTAAACAGCCGTACCGAAATACTACCGCCTGATTTTCTGATGCGTGCGGTACAAAGCACTTTTCCGAATAAAACGCGCGCTGTTGCTGCTAGCCTAAATGCACTCAAGGGTCTGCCACTAACACGGTGATAAGCACTAACGAGTGCACCTCGTTGGCCACAGCATCATCGGATACGGTATGGCTGGCGCAAAACTGGGACTGGTGTGGCACCCAACGTGAGGCCCTTTGTCTTGTTGACGCAAAGACTGGTTCTGGCCTGAGGTATTTCACAGTGACTGAAGCCGGCATGCTCGCAAAAATCGGTTTGAACAGCGCCGGATTTGCAGTCACGTTAAACATCTGGTCGATTGCCGCAATTTCAATAGCGGTTAAGTGGTGAATCCAGGTGATGTTTGTTAGTTTATTCGCAAGACTAGGTTAGTTGCTTTAAATGCCATGAGCAGCGTATGTTCACTAACTCTGCTAACAGTGCCGAGAGGTCTAACAGTCCAATTCTGTGCCATTTCTCAATAACAGGCAGCAAACCGTTCTATAAAATCTAATTACTTCAACGATTTTTATTTACTGGCCGCCACCAATGCGGTTTCGCAAAGACAGATTGTGG
>JAZGEF010000018.1:0-91212 GCA_036478595.1 Granulosicoccaceae bacterium | reverse complement strand
AAGCGCATATGCAAGATAGCGTCTTCAAGATCACGACATAATCTCAACATATACGCCTGATCGCCCTGTGCTTGGAAATCATTCATATCTGTGGGTGCATCTTCCTCCGGGCCATTTAGTATGAATGTTGCCTTTCGACCAGCGCGATCAATTTCTACATCTAGTGTTGACCAACGAACCGCTTCAGCTGTAGCGGTTCGTTCAAGCGGGTGGAATGTGATACCAGACTTAATGTCAGGCTTGTTTGACTTAGCTGCGAATTCTTTTGCGCGCTCTACAACTATCTCGGCAAACTTCGAATTGGGAACAAGCTCGTCGACTAAACGCCAGTCTTTTGCACGCTGGCCCTTAACTCCCTCCTCAGTGGAGCAAAAAACGTCGGCTAAGTCACGGCGTATTTTGCGTTTATCAGTGATACGAGTAAGGCCACCGGTACCAGGCAGCACGGCCAGTAAAGGCACTTCCGGCAAGCCAACAGCAGACGTGCTGTCATCGGTGAGCATAATGTGATTGCAAGCAAGCGCTAGTTCGTACCCACCGCCTGCGCAAGCGCCCTTCACTGCTGCAATGTATTGTTGCCCACTGTCTTGCTCAGCTGCTTCAAAAGCATTGCGAGTTTCGTTGGTGAACTTACAAAAATTGACCTTATGGCTGTGCGCTGCCCCGCCCAGCATCCGGATATTGGCACCAGCACAAAATACGTTCTCCTTCCCTGAACGCATCACGACTACTTTTATCTCAGGGTGTTCGAAGCGCATGCGTTGTACGACGTCGTTGAGTTCAATATCAACGCCTAGGTCGTAGGAATTAAGTTTGAGCTCATATCCTTCAAAAAGTCCACCATTTTCGTCAACATCCATACTGAGAGTAGCAATAGGGCCGTCGTACTCAACACACCAATGGCGGTAAGCGCTTGGATCCACTCGGAAGTCGATTTGTTTGGACATACAGGCCTCGAAGTTCGTAACAGGGGCTTACAATACGCGGCACCAGATTAGATGTAAACGCAAATTAGCATGATAAGGCAATCCTGTAGCTCTTTATATCAACGCCTTACGGTCGTTTTTGGCTTAATCGCATATTTATTAGCACTATAATGCTAAACAAGCGTCGCCCTCCAATTCATCAATCCAGCCGTGCACATCTTGCACATCGAGTGTCATGACCGCTAGAGTTGAATCAGTCGGTACCAAATCACGTGCTTGCACCACGAGGCGAAGGGCAGCTTTCGGCCGGCCCATACACATCTTTAATCGGCCGTTGGCTAACTGAATCAGACCCCGTACGAATCGGCGCTCCATGCTTTTCTCCGGCAGGACCATCCATACTGGCTCTAGTGCTTCGTGTGCTTCCCAATAAAAGCCAGCGTTTAGAAACCGCAGCCCAGCTCTGTAGGCATCGCTACAAGCAAGTTGATCAGCACTCTGCCCCCTCGCAGCCGTTTGCCTGATCCTATCGAACGCGTTTTCAGGGTGTCGCATATTATGACCAGGAATGTGGGCGTGACTGGGAAGCTGAATGTTGGATAAATCTAACGTTAAGCGATTACAAAAATCAGTAACCGCATTGACGAACGCGGATTCATACTCCAAGTGCGGAGCATGTTTGCAACCATCAAGGATGAGTGTGGAAACACGCGCATGTTTAACACGTTGCTTTACTACATTGATTTGAGCGAGTGTACCGTAGGGATCTTCTCTACCTTGAATGGCCAACACAGGTACGCGAATGGCGTCAAGAACATCAGCGACATTCCATTTTTTGAATGCTGGGTTGAGCCAGCTATCATTCCAGCCACGAAAAGCATTATCTGGATCGCAGTGATATTTGGCTAACCGTTGGCGCAAATCACCACTATCAAACCCCTCACGAGCTTTAGTGATTTCTGCAAGGCTTGCCGGTTCAGTAAAAAAATGCGGAGCGACAAGAACGATACCGCTTATACGCGGATCGACAACACGACCTGCGTGGATTGCAGTGATCGTTGCACCGTCGCTATGTCCTAGTATCACCGTCTGCTTCACTCCAATGGCATCAAGCATCACTGGCAGCACGTCGAGTGCTTCGCGAGTCATGTAATCAAGCGGACGCGGCAAATCTGCAGGATCAGACAGCCCATAGCCTGCACGTGAATAAACGAATACGCCAAACCCAGTCGAATCAGCCAACGTAGCGGGGACATCACGCCATAGGCTTGTGCAGCCAAGCCCTTCATGCAGCATTACCAGGGTTGGTGCTTGAGTCGGTGATGGGCCAAGACAGCTATATTCGAGCGCTTTGCCGTCAGCCACGAGTGAGCCCGATGCTACCCACGTCTCGTTCATGGTTTGCTCATGCGTTTTGAGTCTGAAGTTGCTCGTTTATTTAATTGTTATGCATTATCATATAATGTCAATAGCGATTGCGCTGTTTACAACGGCGTGACATATAGATTGCCAAAGCATAACCCAAGAAGGAGATCGAGTTGGACGTCCCATTCAAAACCACGCGCATGCTGAATTTCGGCGATTGCGACATATCAGGCACGGCCTATTTTCCGTCGTACCTAGACATTCTCAACGGTGTGAATGAAGAGTTTTGGCGTGAGCTTGGCTACCCATGGCACAAAATGATTTGGGAAGAACGCTGGGGCACTCCAACGGTTCACCTCACTAGCGACTTCTCCTGCCCCTCACTATTTGGCGAAGAGATGGACTTTGAAGTTAGCGTACTAAAAGTCGGTCGGTCTTCGGTTACGATTTACCACGAAATTAGTGTTAAAGGAGAGAAGCGCTGGAATAGTACTCAAATATTGGCTGCAAGTGATCTAGATAAACACTGCTCGATACCTTGGCCAGATGGCGTAAAAAAGGCACTGCTTGCATGCCTGGTAGCACCCGAACAGGAAAGTTAATATACAGGCGGCAAAAAATATAACGAGCATAGATCTTCCTTACACGCGTACGGATGCTATCGCTTCGGCATTGATACAGCTGTCAAGCAATGTTATATACAGCCTTTACCCCTTAGGCCTCGTGTTTCGGGTCCCAACCGTAGTGTTTGCGGAAACGGATCAGAAGAGCCATTACACGCAAAACAGTAGCGTTTGGTGGCAATGTTCATGATAGAAGCTCTATTCGCGGTGACGGTTTTAGCTACGAAGCTGCGCTTGTCGGAATGCCTGCAAAATCTGTCAGCGCGCTGTTGGATCGCTCCACGGTATCGGGCCTCATTCAAATTGAAGGCGTGCAGTTTGTTATGCCGCAAACAATTGCAGAATCAATTCCGTTTGGTGCGGATAAAGAACGTGTCGAATTCGATTTTGAACCCGAGTTGACTGATAACGTGAGCCCCTTTGGGGTACTAGAGTTTTTCCCTCGTAAACGGACAAAAACCGCTGGATCCCTTGCCCCGCTTAGGTTTCCGGAGGAGGTTACTTTTTGATTTCCCTCCATTTGGAGGTAATTTGGCTGAAATCGCTGCCTTTAGGCAACGAATATGGCTACCGAAAAACGACTCAAGATCTTAACTGAAGCGGAAATCGGGGATCTGTTCGTGCCCGCCAGTACTTAACCATAACGACCAACGTTTCTTCTTCACACTCAACGATCATGAATTGGCGATTGCCCATAAAAATCGTCGACGTGATCAACGCTACATGTTCGTTGTGCTGTTGGGATACTTCAAAGTTAAACCCATTACGCTGAGCCTTGGCTACCATCAGATAAAGCAGGACGCCAAATATGTATGCTCAGAAATCTTTCCCGGTTCGGGCCTGCGTCCATTTAATATCACTCAGAAAACTCGCGTTCGAATTTATCAACGCATTTACAAACTAACCAACCATCAGCGCTGGGAAAACTAACGTCACAGTGCCGCGCTAGCAAAAGACCTCATCGAACACGCGCAAACCTAGGTTCACCCGAGATCGCTATTTGATAGGGCCATTGAATACCTATCGGCACAGAAAATTAGCATCCCAGGATATACGGTTCTGCAAGACATCATTAGTGGTGCCATTGGCATGACCGAGTTGTCAGCAAGCTATCAATCTCGTTGAAGAATCAACAGCACTTTGCTGAGAGAGTCACTTACTACGGCGCCTATATCAAGCGTCTGTCTGTGGGCTATCAACGTTTGTATTTGTTGTGCTATTTACAAACGCGGTGGCAACAGGCGCTGGAACGGATAGCCGACGGGTTTGTTCACCATGTTCGTCAAGGAAAACAAAAGGCAAAATAGTCGCTAGAGAAACCGTTTATCAAAACTGGCAGAGAGCCGCGAATAACGTTGGCAAAGCATCGCAAGTGTTATTTCTTTTTATCGATGAGAGTGTCGATCAACAGCAACCTTTTAGTACGCTAAAACAACGCGCTTTGAAAATGCTCGCGGCCAAGGACTTGGAATCCGTCTGTCTATTTTTAAATGACCAGAAACGATCGGTCGAAGAAGTCACGTGGCAGTACTTTGATCACAGGGTGAGTTTAAGAGAAGGCTTACTGCGTGAGCTGTTCCTTTGCTTGCACTTTGAGGGTAGTGAAAAATCTCGACGCTTGGCGGCCGCAAGCACGTACTGGGAGCGCAATCCAAGAGTCGTGCCCACGAGTTCGACTTACTGGCGATCCTCGTGGGTAACGCCACCAACCAAGGTATTTATGGTATCGCTCAAATCTCCGATCGTACGTACGATCAGCTCAGCACCATTCAAGCGAACTACCTGCGCTTAGATACCCTGAATGCAGCCAACGATCGAATCAATAACGCCACGGCTAAGCTTCCGATCTTCAAGCATTACAATATCCAAGAGAACATCATACATGCCAGTGCCGATGGCCAGAAGTTCGAGGCACGGCGTGAAACATTTAGAACACGTTACTCGTCAAAATACTTTGGCACGCAAAAAGGCGTTTCGGCCATGAGCTTGATCGCCAATCATGCGGCCGTTAATGCTCGCGTGATCGGCGCCAACGAACATGAATCCCACTATATACTCGACCTACTGATGAACAACAGCTCTGAGATCATTCCAGACATGCTCTCAACGGATACGCACGGCGTCAACCACATCAACTTCGCTTTGTTGGACCTATTTGGGTACAGTTTTGCCCCGCGCTATGCGCAGGTGGGTCGCGTTATCAATGAGATGTTCGATGTAAAAGAAGATAAGAATAAGAGGATTGAGCTAAGCCTAAAAAAGCCGATCAATATCAAGCTCATCTTACCGTACTGGGATACGGTTCAACGGATTATGATCTCACTCTACGAACGAAAAACCACGCAAGCGACCTTGATCAGAAAACTCTCGGGCTACAAAAGTAATCACCCGTTACTCAGGGCGTTGACGGAATACAACCGTATGGTGAAAGCAAACTATCTGCTCAACTACATTGATGACGCCAGTTTGCGTGATTACGTTCAGCGGGCGCTCAATCGCGGTGAGGCGTACCATCAGCTGCGCCGTGCCATCAGTAATGTGAATGGCGATCAGTTCCGAGGTAGCTCAGATGAGGAGATCCAACTGTGGATTGAGTGGGGCCGCCTAGGTGTGCTCGACTGATCACTAACGCCATCATCTACTTCAACTCGGCGATACTCAGTCAGCTTTTGATCAGCTTTGAACATCAACCTCAAAGGCACCTACAGCTTCGAATTAAGCGAGAAACTGCCTGATCTTGACGACTTGATGAGCAAAATCGAGGGTTATAATCCTGTTTAGAAAAAGTAACCCCCTCCGGACACGTAGTCAGGGCAAGGGATATAGCCATTTATGTCCGTTTACGAGGGAAAAACTCTAGTGCCCCATTGTGGATGCTACGAAAGGAAAGCGGACATTCTTCAACGTCTGCTCTTGGTCCAAGCGTGACTTCGATTCAGCGCTACGAAGGTCGGCTTTATGGAAGGCGTAAATTATAAAGTTGCCGTTCAACTACGCTCCGTGAGTAGCGGCTTCCGCCATAGGGGACTAATCCGTTGCCGGTAGCGGCCCTTCTTCAAACATCGTCACGCCATTTGGAAGTACTTCCCATGCCGCCTTCGACCCAACGAAAATATGTTGTCCTATTTCAATTTCTGGATCGCCATTAACACATCCCAATGTTACGCCGTGTACGACCCCAGCATAGATACCGCAGAGCGTAGAACCGCATTTTCGACAGAACTGCAATCCGAATTCATGCTCTCCAACATAAGAAGTTAAAAGGCCTTCACCGGCTATCCATTTGAATTCATCCGGATTGACCAAGGCGTATGCTGATGCCTGGGAGCTAAATGCTTTGCGGCAACGAGAACAATGGCATGACCGAGCATCTCGAAGGCTGCCAGTAATTTCGTAACTTACATCTCCGCAAAAACACTCACCTGATATTGTCATTATTTATTACCAAAACTTGTTGACTGCCGACCATCTGCTGTGGGGAACCAAGCCGCCTAAGCGGTCACCATTTTGAGCGTCCGCTATAGAGAAATTTCGGCTCGATAACCGCCATCAATAAGTAGAGCGCAACCTTGGCAAGGTTGCGCTCTACTTTAGAGTTTATAACCAAACCAAATACCTAAATCAGGCCACACATTCGTTAGCGTACGATATTGTCCGAATCCTCTATCGACCCCTATTAAGGTGGCTAGACAAAGATGAGACAACGAACCAGTGTCCCACATGCCCTCGTGGGACACTAACCCTCATAGCCCCATCTGAAGGGCTCTTCGAAATCGATCAATGCCTGGCCGTCCCACATCAATGGATATCAGATGATATGGAACGCAAAACGAGCGCAAGCAAGTGCACAAAAAGGGGTGGTTTTTTAAACCGCTGTAATAAAATTCCTGACTAGTGTGGGAATATTGGGAATACATAGATGTGGTAGCTAGCGCGCCCACTCATAAGGTTAAATTTAGCGTAAAGCCGACCATCATCCGACATAAAGCCAGCATTGCCCACCAGCTTAGATCATCAATGAGCCAACACTAGCACCACCACACACATATAGCGTCTGCCCGGTAATAAAACTATTTTCAGGATTGCAAAAAAATATAAAAGCATTGGAGACGTCTTGAACGGTGCCCAGCCTGCCAACGGGTATTCGCTTTGCCAAGGCTTCTTGCTGGGGGCTATTTATTTCAATGATATCCCAGAAATTATCAGTCAAAATTGGCCCTGGTGCGACAACGTTGACGGTAATGCCATGTTGCGCAAGCTCAAGCGCCCATGTACGTGCCATCCCTATCATGCCAGCCTTACTAGCACTGTACGCTGTACGTGTTGGAGCGCCAAGTGCTGCACGAGAAGCATTGAACATGACACGCCCAAACTGGTGTTTTTTCATGTTCGGAAGACTTGCCTGAAGTAACGTTAATGCTGATCCAAGATGTAGTTGTGCAAGCCCTGTTATTTCTTCAGGTGTTGCTTCCTCAATAAGATTTGGCCAAATCAAACCAGCATTGTGAATCAAGTGCGTAACTTCGTAGCATTCTGTTAGCTTATCAGCTGCGTTCGTCACGGCATTTGGATCTAGTAAATCGGCTTCAATGAAATGAAACTTTGCCTTCTTAGTGGTAGGAGTATTTCGGTCTATTGAAATTACCGTGTAACCTTGTTCCAAAAGACGAAGCGCCAGCTCCGCACCGATACCGTTACTTCCGCCGGTAATGACAGCTGTATACTGAGTCACTTGGTCACCATGGCTAACACTCTTAGCGGGCTACCTGTACCGTTTTTAATTTTTAAAGGCGCTGCCATTAACAATGCACCTGTTGGCGGTAACTGATCAAGGTTTGCTAAGCACTGCAAGCCGAATTTGCCAGCACCATGTAAATAAAAATGCGCAGGATAAGGCGGCGTATAGTGCGTTCCCTGCCCAGCATCGGTACCCACTGTTTCAGTACCAAAGCCTCGTATATTACGTTCATCAATTAAAAACCGAATTGCGTCTGGTGTCGGCCCAGGCGAATGAGCTCCGTCTTCTTTCATGTTGAGATATTCTTCGCCAGATCGTTTTGACCAATCAGTGCGCATCAGCACCCATGAGTTTTTGGGTATCTCACCATACCGTGCTTCCCAGCCGAGAATCACTTCCGGCGTTAATTCGAAATCATCGTCTTTTGCTGATCCTTCAGAACAATCGATTACCACGACAGGACCAACAAATGCTTCCACCGGTATTTCATCAACTGAGCCATTGGGAATATCTCGCCCAGAGATCCAATGGGATGGTGCATCGAAGTGAGTACCCGTATGTTCCGACAGAGTCAGGTTGTGCCACTTCCACGCCGGGCCACGATGATCATAGGCGCTAATCTCCTCCATGCGGAAGCGCGCGCATTGTCCAAATTCGGGCGGCAAAATTATCACAGGAAAATCGGGATCAAGGGTATGCGTAAGATCAACAATCTGAACAACACCTGTAGCGATATCAGCAGCTAGTGATTCGAGGCTACTCATGCATGGTCTCCGCCTGTTGTCATTTCACGTTCCAGTACTTTTGGATCCTGTCGCCAGCGATCACGGACATCTTTAGCGATATCGCCACACCAGACATCTTCCAAACCACGCTGTAAGCCGTCTACAACTGAACGCGCCATTGATGTTGGTATAACCTTCGGCGGTGGCAATGATTGGTACCACGCATCATCGGTTGGACCAACAAATACATTCATCACGCGTAAGCCTGCGCCACGGAACTCGCCACGCAAGGATTGGCTCAAGGAATAAGCAGCTGCATTGGACGCAGAGAAACATCCGTATTCGGGTGAGTTCGATAGGGCATTGACCGACAGAATATTCACCCACGCAACAGCGGCATTTACACCGTCCGCGGTGCGCCCCATCATGCCCGGGCCAAATGATTGAGCCAATCTCATCAAACCAAAATAGTTGACTTCTATTTCGTCTTTTGCAAAGCCAGTATCGCCTCTGTCTAACACGCCACCTGGACGCATAAAGCGAGCATTGTTTATTAGGATGTCAGTTTTACCACCGATCTCACCAGCGAGCTTACTAACGGATGCCGTGTCAGTCACGTCTAAGGGTAGAACATTAACATTGTCCATCTCATTCAATTCTCTGCGATTGGGATGTGGGCGCCAGCTTTCCGCTTCACCGACAAATATCGTTGCAGCACCCGCATCGAGCAATGCTTTAGCAATGGCGGGCGTATTTGGATTCCACGCGTCGGCAATCAGTATTCGCCGATGCTTGGGATCAGCAGACAGTGCTCGAAGCTGCGGATCATCTTCCATATTGTTTGTCCTCGTAGTCGGAATAGCCAACAATACTCCCTGGCCCGAAGCATCAAGTCGGTTCAGCATAGTTACCGGAGCGTTTTTTTCGCAATCGTTATGGATGTGGCACAGTACGACTGGGCCAGCTTCTAATTTGACCGAGCCGATGCGCCATGGAGCTCGTTCGCGAAAGTACAACTTAGTTGACGCCCGAATAGTGGTTTCAGCCAGCAGATGCCCATTTGGCGTGACCTCTTGCCAAGGCAACTCTGTGCCAATGCAGTTTGAGCAAGCATCACGTGGTGGATATTGCACGGTGTCGCATTCTGCGCACACTTGTAATGCAAACCGTCCTTCCGCTGCTGCCGCACTTAGCCCCAGAGACGCTCGTGAACGAGCTTCAGGTGGGCGAGTTGGGCTAAGCGTTTTCTTTTGAGGATCTTTTCTCGGTGGCGGAAGAAGTTCGATCGTCATGCTCGCGATCCCGTTTTAATGATCGATGCGCTGGTACACACACCGCGATCATAGTTGATCATGCCAAAGCCCGACACTAACGCTATTTTCGCATCTCTAACCTGTGTCGGCCCTGCTGTACCTGTTACTTGTCTTATGGCTTCTACCATGCCGATAAAACCACCGGCCGCTCCAGCCTGCCCTGCGGAAAGCTGGCCACCAGAAGTGTTATGAGGAAAATCTCCAGTTATGGTTAAATCATGGGAACGAACAAATTCAGGCGCCCCACCCTTGGCACAAAAGCCAAGGTCCTCTATTTGGAGCATTGAAATAACTGGGTAGTCGTCATAAGTTTGCAGCAAATCAATATCAGTTGGTGTGCACTGTGCCATCTCATATAATTCGTCAACATCCAGTGTCCAACCACCGCGTAGCTGAATATCGTCCTCTGCGTGAGCGTTGTGTCGTTCAATCGCTGATCCTATAGTTGCGTAAGGTAAGTTGCGACGCTGAGCTTCTTCCTCAGGCATCATCAAAAAACATTCAGATCCCGCGCACGGCATAACACAATCAAACAATGCAATCGGGTCTGATATAGGACGAGCGTTATTGTAGTCATCCAACGTTAGTGGTTTTTTCATTAGCGCATTAGGATTGTTAAGTGCATTACTCCTTTGTGCTACGCAGATGCGGCCAAAGTCCTCTCGGGTAGCACCGTATTTTTGCATATAGCGATCGGTGAGTAGTGCAAAGTTCGCGTTGGGGCCGCCATACCCATAAGGGTAGGAGGCATCCATAGCAAAGCGTGAGAAACTAGATAGCATGTTACGAAAGCTATCGATCTGATTTGTATCGCCTGCCACGCAGGCAACAATGTTGGCATCCCCCGCTTGAATTGCACGTGCTGCTCGGCGCAAAGCAACCGATGCGCTCGCGCCACCCATGGGGATGTTATCAAGCCATCGAAGACACAAGCCAAGATGTTGAGTTAAACCAACGGCCGTATCCGGAGCTAAGGTAAAGCTTGCGACACTAAACCCATCAATCTCTTCCGGGCGAACATCTGCGGCATCCAAGGAGCCGCGCAAGGCTTTGGCGACCCACCAATGCGCCGTTTCGATAGAATAGCGTTGATACGGCATAGAGAAAGGCGCAATGATCGCCACACCTTTATAGCTTGAGCGTCGTTCCATCAACTATTTTGCCGTTTTTTTAGATGAGCCGTAACCACTGTTTTCGGCTTATCCACCAATTCGATTGCGAGATCCTTTAGTGCAGCACGTTGTATTTTTTGTGTTGTTGTTAAGGGAAGCTGCTCGACAAAAGCAATATAGCCAGGTGCTTTGTAATAGGCCATTTGTTCGAGGCACCAAGTTGTGATAGCGACGGCTTTATCAGCGCTGGGCTGATCTACCTTAAGACAAGCAAACACCTCATCGCCTCGTATTTTATCCGGCACCGCGGCCACTGCAGCAGCTGACACATCTGGGTGCCGCATCAAAACCGACTCAACCTCAACGGCTGAAATATTTTCTCCTGAGCGACGAATCACATTTTTTTTACGATCAATAAAAAAGTAATTGCCATCGGCATCTTTACGAACAATATCCCCGGTGTGAAACCAGTTGTCAGCCCATGCTTCGTTAGTGGCTTCAACATCTTTGTAATATTCCGAGAAAAATCCATAGCGTGGGTTATCACCAGCCCTACGTACGAGCAGCTCGCCCTGCGATACCGAACTTCCATTTTCATCAACAAGTTTGCATTCAACCGATGTATCGGGCTTGCCAATGCTTGCCTGCGCTATTAAGCGATTAGGTGTTGACGCAGCAATTATCGCCCCTGCACCTGTTTCGGTCATGGCCCAAGCTTCCACTAGCGGGAAACCAAAACGTTCTTCAAAGCCAATTTGGAGTTTTGGATCAACACCGGCACCAAAACCAAAGCGTACATTATGCGCAGTATCAGCCGAGGACTTATCAAAATCCATTAGCATGGTTGGCATAACGCCCAGATAGTGCAAACAGGTAGCATTGGCTTCTCTGACATCGTTCCACCAATTTCGTGGATGAAAACGATCAAGCACCGTTAAACATCCGCCTACTGTCACCATGGCCATAAACGAGTACGCCATTGCGTTCATGTGAAATATGGGTAATGGCGTAATCATGCGTTCGTCATCGTTTTGCAGCGTTGCGATGCCTCCGACTTCAGCGTACCAACTACCCGCCAGTAAGAAGTAAGTGTTCGACAAAACGCAACCCTTAGGTTTGCCCGTGGTGCCAGATGTATAGAGTATTGCCGCCTCACGCGCTTCTCCACTTTGCTCCCTGGTTACCACAGCATTGGCCCGCGGAGTTGGGGGCTTAGAGCCAGGGGTCACTACCTCGAGCCTAATGCCAGCAGCCTCTGCCGCAGCAGATAATTCGGCGTGTCGCGTTTCAATTGCAACAATTAGCGCGGGTTCTGAGTGCCCAATTAGATACTCTAATTCAACTGTTCGTAAATCTGGGTTAATGGGCACTACCGACGCGCCGATCTTGTTGAGCGCAAGCCACGTGATAAAAAATAACGGACGATTTTCAAGCAATAGTGCAACACGCATACCTGCCACATAGCCGGCGGCCTCCAGTGCGCTTGCCAAGCTGTTGATTTGAGAGAACGCCGCGCTATATAGAATCTCACCCGGCTCAATTGCATAAACATCTGCAGTGCCAGGTAGAACATTTAGCACCGGACGCGTCGGATACTTGCTAGCAGTGGTTGCGAAGGCCTCATAAACCGTAGAATTATCGTTGTCCATTACGGTAGCAATTGGATACTGCCAAAGGCTGCATCGGAATTAAGTAAATCTACACGTTTATTGGCTATGCGAATGGCTCCATCCACTTCACGCAGTTCATGTGTGGCGGTTAGCGCTAACAAGAACTGCTCGTCCATTCTAGTTTCAACATAATGCATTGAAGTTTTAGTGGTTATAGCCTCTTCAGTACGTTCTTCAATAAACGGCCGCTGTATTACGTGACTACAGCGGCTTTTAGGTTTTTGGCTAAAAGTTCGTGCACCATTCAAGCGCTCAACTCGAAGCCGTAGCATGAATATATCTTCGTACATCAATGAAGTAAGCAGATGCGGATCGGTTTGTTGAAAATCCAATGGCATCCAGTAATGCCCATCCTCCAACCAAAGCGCTAGCCATTCATCAAAACGTTGTTCATCTAACATGCGCGATTCTGCATAGATGAAGTCAACTATCTGCTCGCTTGAAACACTCACGCCGTTTTGTCCATTGATACGGTTATAAACTTAACCCATGCATCAAACTGGTTACGCATCTGACGTTCAGTTGTGCCGTTTTCAACCGCCTCGGCTGAGTAGTCTTCATCGTCTGTCATCAACCGCTGTATATCCACCCACTCCAAGCCATTAGACATCAAACCTTCTTGTGCACGCTCATACATCTCTAGGTCATCATGGCCAACAATAGAGGTTGGTGCATTAATCATACGGTTATACATAGCCGTGCGAGCAAGCAATTCATCTGGTGCAGCAACAAGGCGATAGATGTAACTCTCTACCAGGGTTTTGTTTGGCCCCATCGGAATAAAATTGCGTAATTGTTGAATCGGCCCTTTAACCATAATGTTGGGAAAGTAGACAGTGTTGTGTCTGTTCTCATCTAGGATTGCTTTAGCGCGTTCCTCGCCATAGCTTGCAGTCATCGCTTCAAGATAGCCTGGGATAGCTGAATAGTCTGAATGGATCGAATGATTTACGCCGGTATGCCCATGCCCGTTAGGCCACGTGCGAATGCCCATATCCTCGAAGAATTCATAAGGTGACATAAACGGTGCGATGATTTGCATTGCTGGTGGGCGCGGTTCCGGGCTACCCATATCTTCCCATATGCTAATGGCTGTGCCTGCAGAGCTTTCATGCGCAACCATCGGATGGCATGTATCGGTTTGGTTCTCGACTAGCATTTTCCAATTGCATTGATGCATATAACGCAGTGGTGGGCCAGCTACTTTTAGGCGACCAGCAGGCGAACGATCCACCATATTATCAATTGAACTTAAGCTATCGCCAAAGTACTCATCAAAGCCAATACCTTCATCTGCTAGCCGAGCAAATACAAACCCGCGATGCACATGAACCGCGGCCACCGCTTTTATGCCTTTTACGTTTTCAGACTCTTTTAGAGACGTATCAACATAGCCCTTCTTCAGCGGTATAGCTAGTAGGCAGCCATCGGTCTTGAAAGACCAAGCATGGTAAGGGCAGCGGAAAAATTTGCCGGTGTTGCCTTCACGATCGATGGCGATCTTAGTACCTTTGTGTGGACAACGATTATGCAATACATGAATCTCCCCATCAGAATGTCGCACCTGTATAACCGGTTGATCACCAATCTGAGTGGTGGTGTAATCGCCTTTATTGGCAGTCTGACTTTCATGACCTACAAACACCCAGGCGTTTACAAATAAATGCTGCATCTCCAGCTTGTAAATCGCTTGGCTGGTATATACGTCGCGATGAACTTGATCACCTTTAAAAAGTGCTGCAATATCAGATGCTGTTGCCATGGGCGGTTCCATTTTAAAATACAACTTATACGTCGATAATCAGGCGCGCGGTCTTTGCGCGACTGACACAGATTTGCATCACCTTGCCGGATGCACGTTCGGCCTCAGTGAGAACAACATCACGATGATCTGGCGTACCGTTGATCACATTCGTTTGACAAATTCCGCAATCACCGCGTTGGCAGTCGTACATAACATCAACGCCTGCGGCTTCTAAGGCTTCTATAATGGATTGATCGGCAGCTACATTTACAACTTGCCCAGTGCTGCTGATTTCAACTTCAAATGCGGTGTCACCTTCTTGAACATCGACTGCTGTAAAGAGCTCTATATGGATGGAGTCTTCCGGCAACCCTGATTCAAGTGCTGCAGCACGCGCCGCATCGATCATGGCGCGTGGGCCGCACAGGTACACGCTGGTGTTTGGTGCTTGTGAGCGCATTAGATGGCTTAGGTTGATCGGATTCACATCGTCCAAATTAAGAGAAACAGCATCACCAAAAAAAGATTCTAGAACATTAGCAAAACCCATTCGTGAGGCATCGCGAGCAGTGTAGTGCAACTGAAACGTGCGGGATTGCTGTTGTAGTTTTGTCGCCAATGATATCATTGGCGTAATGCCGATACCGCCAGCAAGCAATAAAACTGATTGGTCTCCAGCGCGCAATTCGAAATTGTTCTGTGGGGGCTTTATTTCAATCACCTGTCCAATTTCTATAGCATGCATTGACTTCGAGCCTCCATCACCCTCCAGCTCTTTTTGAACCGCTACTGTGTAGAGATCTGCCGGGACAGGCCAATCAATTAAGGAGTAGGAACGCTTACCCACTTTACCTAGATCAAATTCAATGTGCGCACCCGCTGTGTAGCAAGGCAGCGCATCGCCTGATTCGGAGCGAAAGGACATCACACGGATGAGGTCATTCGCAGCTTCAGATTTTTCCAGTATTAGTTTCAATGTGGAGTCTCCAGAGCACTAATTATATGACACTGAATAGGGATGGGTGGAAGTAATTATTCTCAGAGTGCCGATCTCAAGCTTGTAAGCGTATCACCAAGAGCTGCGCCTTCCTCATCGGCCAAGGCTGCTTGACGCAAACGTTCAAGCCAATCAGCAGCATCTTGTCGTCCTGTTAGATCAGTTAAAGCGCTCATTACCTTTGTAAACTTGGATTGAGCGCGTACGTGGGTATCGGAATAACCCTTTATTAGACGCTGACATTGAAATATCTCAGCAGCCAAGTTTGAATCTGTAACTGCTGCAAGGCGCGCTAGTTTAAGTAGATTGTTTAGATGCGCTGACTCATACTGGTGGCGCAATGTGTTACGGCGCCGAGGCTTTAACGCGGCGATCACCCAAAGCAAGCCAAAACCACGAATGCCGTCGGTACGAATACGCCTGCCCTTATTCGTTACACGATCCAGGAGCGAAAACCATCGCGGATGCAACTCAATCCAAGCCCCAAACTTGGCAGGAAGTGTTCCACACACCTCTTGCGCTCGAGGGTGAAAGTATTCCATAACGTTTACGATTTCACCATCGGGAATGTCTTGCTCACTGCGTAGTCGTGCTTGACGTGTCGAACGCGTTTTTAAATCTGCTACTCGAATAATGTCGTCGTAGCACATCGCGTTTGCTATGTATTTTGCTGCTTGAATCGCTAGGGTGTTACCACTGAAGCTGAATTCAGAAACGTGATCCAAGTACTCACGGCCATAATCAATATCTTGATAGTCTACCACCTGAACCAAACCCGCTTTAACCATCGATTGCGACTTAATCGGAAACGTATCTACTCGATCGCTCAAAGCCTGCCATGCAACAACCAGTTCATTGGGTCCTTCAACATTCGTGCTAATGGGGTTAGGCTCTTTCTCGTTTTCTGAAACGACCGGATCGTAATTTACTGCACCATGAAAGGCCCTCAAACTTGCCTCTACGCCGCGCCCCGAAGCCTGGATCACTTCTTCATAATGTGCTACGTCAAACGGCAAACAGCCACTACGCGCCAAACCACCGAACAAACTAGCTGAAATCATGCTGCCTGCATCGGATGCGATCGCCTCCATATCAAAACAAACACTATGCAAAGCTGCGTTCGAAATTGCTTCCTCAACGAGTGTGTTTTCAGCACGCCCGTCGCCTGGCACCGATTTTTCCGATATCGCAAGCACTCGGTGAGTCGATGCAATTAACGTGGTTTTATCTGGCGTAACAAACCCGCGCAACACTGCACGGCCGGCCTCCATCAACTCGGCTGCGATCAACACATCTAAATCACCAGGTGATGGGCTAAGTGCAAAGACTGGTTGACGGTCTGTTTTTGGTGCCATTTCTACGTAATAGATGGTGGCACCTGTCCGCTGGGCAACACCGGCAACAGATGTCATCTGCACCGCATAGCCACACCGAGTTGCAAGATCAGCGATCCAATTGGTTAAAACACCACCACCTTGCCCGCCAACAGCAAGCACCGCCAGCGTGATGAACTCACCTGAGGAACCGCCAACAGTGTGAGCTTTTATCAAGAGAGATTTCCTGAAAACACTAGTTGTTTTTTCTCTCGCCTTGTCTGCAAGCGATTGATTAGCTCTGTGCGCCATTTGCTTTTCAAACGATCCCAGCGCGTTGGGTTTTGGATCAGATCAGCCTGATAAAACGAAGGGCATAGAATTGCGGCATCAGCCACCTCGCCACAGTTACCGCACCCCACACAGTTTTGATCGATGCTGGCGACAGGATCATCACGTAACGGGTCGTTAAGTGTCTTAAGCGACAATGATGGGCAACCAGACAATCTAATGCAAGCGTGATCGCCTGTGCACACATCTTCGTCCACACCAAAGCGCGTACGAAGCATTCGCTTGCCATCAGACATCGCCTTCTTAAGAACGGGTTTCTCTCGGCGTTGCCGATTCAACATACATTCAGACGATGCAATGATCACTTTCGGCCCTGTCTCTTTAGTCGTTAGTGCGTCTTTCAAGCTTGCGCGCATTTTTCCAACGTCGTAGGTGTAATCAATCTGCCGCACCCATTTGACGCCTACGCCCTCCACCGCCTTTTTAATGCTGTGTTGTGTAGATTTTGATTTGTTCTTTGCTCGCGATGACAATATATCCTGGCCACCCGTAGCAGCGGAATAGTAATTGTCGACGATAACAATGACTCCATCGTTGTCATTAAACACGGCGTTACCCACTGATGAGGTGAGGCCGTTGTGCCAAAAACCTCCGTCACCTAAAAATGAAATAGATCGACGCTCCGCCTTTTTGTCATTGAATGCGGCGGCCGAAGCCGGGCCTAAGCCGTAGCCCATTGTGGTCGCGCCAATATTGAAAGGTGCATTAATAGAAAACAAGTGGCAACCGATGTCACTAGCGATATGGTGCTCGCCAAGTTCTTGCTCTACCAACTTGGTTGCAGCAAAAATCGGACGTTCCGGGCAACCGATGCAAAAACTTGGCGGGCGAGCTGGAACGGTCTCAGTCAATTTAGATGTTTCTTGAGTAGGTGGCGTATTAGGTGCAACCGCTACAGAGGGTAACAACTCACTCGCATTTTCAGTTAGAAACGTTGCGATGCCCTTGAACATGACAGGGCCTGTGAGCTCCCCTGCTACTGGAAACGGCCCCTTGCCTTCTACTGCACAACGTGCGCCGGCTTTATGCAGTATCGCGCGAATGTTTTGTTCGATGTAGGCTGGGTGTCCTTCTTCAATAATTAGAATGCTCTCTTTAGCCTTAGCAAACGCGATCACCTCATCATCTACTAGGGGATAAGTCACGTTCAAAACATGCAATGGGATCTCACAGTCACCATGCAACGTCGCAAGCCCAAGGCGTTGCAACGCGCGGGTTACACCGTTATACATACCGCCTTGGCAAATGATGCCAACCTTTGCATTAGCAGGGCCAAAATGTTCATTCAATTTGTTACTGCTAATGTAGTCGATGGCGGCGGGCATTCGCTTTGTGACCTTCTCCTGCTCATGTAAAAATGACGCGGGAGGAAGCACGATCCGTTCAACATCTCGTTTGGGTGCCTCTAGTGCATCCTTTACGCTCATGAAAGGGCGGATGTTGTCTTGCGCTACAAACTCACCAAGTAGATGGCATGAACGAATGCGCACCTGCAACATGACCGGACTGTTTGAAACTTCCGATAGTGCAAAACCATCGCCCACCGCCTTCACGATAGACGGTAAATTTGGCCTAGGGTCTAACAACCAAATTTGACTCTTCATTGCAAAGGCATGGCTACGCTCCTGCATGATCGAAGAGCCTTCCCCGTAATCCTCGCCAACGATAATCAGTGCGCCACCTGTGACACCGCCGGAGGCAAGATTAGCCAAGGCATCCGATGCTACGTTAGTACCCACTGTTGATTTGAAGGTGACCGCACCGCGGATAGGGTAATGAACCGACGCTGCCAAGGTAGCAGCAGCCGTTGCCTCTGATGCACTCGCTTCAAAATGAACACCCATCTCAGACAAGATATCTTGTGCATCTGCTAGTACGTCCATCAGGTGTGAGATCGGAGCGCCCTGATAACCGGCAACATACCCTACACCGTTTTCTAACAGGGCTTTTGTGATAGCCAAGATACCTTCACCACGAAAGAGATCCCCATCACCAATATTAAGCTGCAGAACTTCTTTCGCAAACGATCTTTCAGCCACGGTAATGGGTTCCTAGTTATATATGCATTTACATACACTCTAGACTAATTCGCTGGCAAACAGCAAGTCGTCGCACGTCAGAAGTCGTGTTGACGAATATTCAGCAGTATTTGCGAGAGGGTATCTATAAATTCATCACGCTGCTTTTGAGTAAGCTCTGCAAACAAGGCTTCTTCAGAAGCGTGCATCTTTGGCCAGATACGGCGATAGATTTTCCGGCCAGCCGTCGTCAATTGAATAACCCTTACACGGCTGTCTTTTTTGCTAGCCGTGCGGGCAATTAAGCCGTCGTACTCCAATTGATCAAGTGTTCGGCTCATCGTTGATTGTTCGGATACGGCAATAACGGTGAGTTCGCTAACCGTCAGCGGACCACTCGCTGCCAATGCCGCTACTGTGCGCATTTTTGGAATAGAAAGGCCTTGCTCAGCCATGGCGTTCTGCAGGCTTTGATTGTAGCGATGCATGATCCGGTTCATTAAATACGGCGCAAAATACGATAGACCTCGCGTCTCTAGGTCCGCGTGTGACCGGTTTGTTGAATCAGGTTTCTTTTTCAATTTCAATTACGACCTTAGGATGCAAAAAAATCACAGCTTATCCAGCGATGCTAAATCATAGCGCATGCTCGTTACAGAGCCACTAGCGCCTCAGCACAATCTACGACGCGCTGGGGTCGCTATTCCATGATCGTCAGCAATACATGCATTTGCATGTAAGCTATGTTATTGTTTTTTTCAAGCAAAGGGGCGGATAACGCTACAGATGTCCACAAATACGGACGCAATTATCATCGGATCAGGCCATAACAGCCTTGCCTGCGCGTGCCATCTAGCCAAACGTGGATGGAAAGTGGAAGTCTATGAACAAAACGCCACAGCTGGCGGCGCGGTTAAATCCGGCGACTACACGCTTCCCGGCTTTCGCCACGACTGGGCGGCGATGAACCTGTCTTTATTTGCAGGCAGCGCTTTTCACACTGAAAACGCCGCAGAACTTGCC
Organism: Granulosicoccaceae bacterium; assembly: GCA_036478595.1. GTDB lineage: Bacteria > Pseudomonadota > Gammaproteobacteria > Granulosicoccales > Granulosicoccaceae > Granulosicoccus. The sequence continues at coordinate 71,294 of JAZGEF010000018.1, read as the reverse complement.
CGTCATGGGTTGGCCTTCTCGCCTACCAGCCACCCCTTCGCATCACTGTTTCCCGATGGACGCTGGCTGGGTATTTCGTCCGACCCGGCGATTACCAAGGCCCGCGTGCGCGGCTTTTCAAACGCCGACGCGGATGCATGGCAGCAATTAACTGATGAATTCCCAGCGCAGGCAGATTCTATTTTGTCGATCCTTGGTTGCCCCATGAACAAACGGGCAATTGGTTCGTTGGCATGGAATACCTGGCGTAAGCATGGCAGTGACGGTAGCCTTGATTTAGCTCGGTTCTTAATGATGTCGCCCCGCGCGTGGTTAGACCAAACGTTCGAATCTGATCATGTAAAAACAACCCTTGCCGCTTGGGGCATGCATTTAGATTTTGCGCCGGACATTGCAGGCGGGGCAGTGTTTCCCTACCTTGAAGCCATGGCCGGCCAAGCGTATGGCATGGTCCTAGGCAAAGGCGGTGCAGATACAATGACGCGCTCGATGGTTACGATGTTGGAATCATACGGTGGCAGCCTGCATCTAAACACAAATGTAACCCACATTGAGCAGTCCGCAGGCCGCGCCACGGGGGTCACGTTTTCAGATGGCCGTATGGCAAAAGCGAACAAAGCAGTGATTGCAAACGTTTCCCCCTCGGCCCTTTTAAAGCTGACAGGCGACACCAAAGACACCCGACATGAGAGTGCTATGCGTAGTTACCAACACGCACCGGGAACCTTAATGATTCACCTTGCTATGGACGCCTTACCAAGCTGGATGGCCCCTGAGTTAAGACGTTTTGCTTATGTCCATCTTGCCCCGTCGATGGATCAAATGGCCCGAACCTATGCGCAAGCCAAGGCTGGACTTTTACCGGACGAACCTGTTATTGTTTGTGGACAGCCCACGGTCGTTGATCCTTCGCGCGCGCCTTCAGGTAAGCACGTTTTGTGGCTTCAAGTACGTATGGCACCTGGCCAAATAAAGGGTGATGCTGCAGGCAAGATAGACGCTACTGAGTGGTCAGAGGCTGCTGAACCATTTGCACGGCGAGCCTTGGATATTGTAGAGCGTTATGCGCCCGGTACAAAAAAGAACATCCTCGCCCACCACATCATCACGCCCGACTTGCTTGAAGCGGACAACCCTAACCTTGTTGGCGGCGACCAGGTTTGCGGCAGCCATCACCTCCACCAACATTTTATGAACCGCCCAGGACGGGGGTATGCAGATGGCACCACCCCCATTGGTAATCTCTACCACACCGGCGCCGCTGTCTGGCCCGGTGGTGGAACTGGAGCGGGGCCCGGTACCCTGCTCGCTAAGAAACTTGCCGGAAAATAAACACCAATAAGGTAATAATTAAGGGAGAAAATTTATGTCAGTTTCTAGAAGAAGCCTTTTGAAATTTACTGCGGCATTCGCTGCATTGTCCACTGCTGCTTTTCCATCATTTGGGCAAGATATCGACGAGCTAGTTATTGCTTATAATGTGAATCTGCCCAGTTGGGATCCGACTGTGGGTCTTTCTGCGGTGAACCCCACTATTCAGGGGTTCTATCAATCAGTCTTTGATCTCTATATTCCTCAAAACCCTGATTTATCTTTTGGGTCCGGCATCATCACCGATTATGGCTGGTCTAATGACAACAAATCCATTTGGATGGATGTACGCGAAGGTGTTACTTGGCACAACGGTGATCCGCTAACCGCAGAAGACGTGGCATGGTCGTTGAACCGTGTGGCCAACCCGGACACAGGTAGCCCGATTCAGTTCATCTGGGGCAAGATCACCAACATCAAGGCTGACGGCAAACGCGTCACTGCAGATATGCCGGAATACGAGCCAACATTTTTTAAATGGATGTCGTTTTTGACGGGATATGTCATGCCCAAGAAGTACTACGAAGCGGTCGGCGCAGATGGTTTTGAATCAGCCCCCATCGGTACCGGCCCTTACATGGTTGAAAAATTCGAGCGCAACGCGTTTGTTCGATTAAAAGCGAATGAAAATTACTGGGGCGGCGCACCGGAATTTAAAACCGTCACCATCAAATTCGTAACCGATGCGGCTTCTCGCGTTGCGGAAATCGAATCCGGCAATTCCCACGTCACGCTCGAAGTCCCTTACGAAGAATTCGACCGTCTAAAATCCAAAGACGGCATTGACGGGCTGGCCGAACCAATCTCGGACATCGGTATGATATTCGTGAATGATATAGAGGTCATGACAGACCCAAACGTGCGTAAAGCGGCCGCTCACGCAATCGACAAGGCGACGATCATCGACCGCCTCATGTCAGGTTACGGCGTGCCAATCGACACACTGCAAACGCCAGACTACTCAGCCTATGACGACAGTATCAAGGTACCCTTCGACCCGGACAAGGCTATAGCCCTATTGGCAAAGTCTGGTTATAGCACTGACAATCCAGTTAAATTCAAAATACAAACCACTAAAGGTTTCAAACCCAAGGATTACGAGATGGTGCAAGCCATCGTGGGCCTGTGGCGCCGCGTCGGTATCGAGGCTGAGATTGAAGTCTATGAAATAGCGAAACACTATGAATTACGTGCCGCTGACCAACTAGCACCCGCTGCATTTTACAACTGGGGAAATTCTGTTGGTGACCCAACAACATCGACAGGTTTTGCCATGTTTGGCCCTTCTCCACACTCTGTTTGGGACGGCCAGGCAACGCTCGATGCAATCCTTCCGCTTTGGGGCGAGCCGGATGAAGACAAGCGTATAGCAGGCTGGAAAGAGGTCGACCGCGGTGTTGCCGAAAACGCCGAAGTTATACCGTTGTTGCAATATGTGCAACCAATCCTGCATGACGTTCGCGTAAAAGTAACACCACATCGTTCCGGTGCGTTGTTACCACACTTAATGACACGCTCCTGATATTTTTCGGGACCGGTGAGGCCGCGGCAGTGGCCTCACCCCTACTCCATGGATTCCCATGACTCTCATTCGTGCCATCATTCTGCGATTACTCACCACGGCCGTCACACTGTTCGGTGTGGCAGTTATCGTGTTTGTCGTGATTCGCATTGTGCCTGGCAACCCCATTGCTATGATGTTACCCCCGGGTGCCACAGAGGCAGACATCCTGAGGTTACAGGCGCTTTACGGATTTGATAAATCGATATTCCAGCAATTCATTATTTGGTTGACGGATGTTATTCACGGAGATTTTGGTATGTCGATTTCGACACGCCAAGCTGTATCCGAGCTAGTGCTAAGCCGCCTGCCGGCAACATTGGAGTTGTCCATCGTTGCACTGATGATCGCCGTACTGATCGGCGGCACGATGGCGCTACTGGGTACACGGTTTCGTGATAATAAGGCCGAAGGTGCGATTGATATTACCGCCAGCATGGCTCTGTCTATCCCTGATTTTCTGTGGGGCTTGATCCTAATCTTACTCTTCGGGGTGCTTTGGCCGATGTTTCACATTTCGGGGCGCATATCTCCCTCGTTAGACATTGATTTCACCACCAATTTCTATTTGTTCGAAGCCATTTTACGATTGCGGTTTGATGTGTTGGTAGATCTGGTAGGCCATATGTTTATGCCTGCATTAGCGCTGGCTATTCCGCTGGCGGCGATCATTGCGCAGCTACTTAAACAGAGCTTGAAAGAAACCATGCATCTCGACTACGTGACGCTTGCCCGTACCAAAGGGTACGCCGAACACGCAGTTATTATCCGCGAGGCCTTGCCGAACGCAATCCTACCGACACTGACATTAGTGGGCGTTCAGTTTACTTTTTTAATCGGTGGAACGGTGATCATCGAACGGCTATTTAGCTACGAGGGCTTGGGTAATATGGCGATTGACGCTGTCATTAACCGTGACCTGCCATTGATCCAAGGTATCGTGCTGTTGTTCGCGCTGATCTTCACCATGGTTAATCTTGCTGTCGATATGCTGTACGTGATGCTAAACCCAAGGCTGCGGCATGCGTGATGTTGCCGCCAATGTCAAACGTCCCATCGGACTGCGACTTTGGCTTTCAGGCGCTTGGCTGATTATTCTCGCATTGGCCGCGCTCTTTGCACCGTTGATCGCACCCCAAGACCCATTGGCTCAAGATCTGTTCCTCGGGCGTCTACCTCCTTTTTGGCAAACCGGAACCGAATCGGGCTTCTGGTTGGGAACCGATTCATTGGGCCGCGATGTGCTCTCGCGCATCCTATATGGTGCGCGTTTGGCATTGATAGTTGCTTTGGTAGCAGGTAGCTTAACGTGTTTGTTTGGCGCAACGCTTGGTTTGATCGCGGGCTATTATCGTGGCTGGCCTGACCGGATTATCAGCCGTTTTGTAGACATTTGGATGGCCTTCCCGCCGGTACTATTTGCCATCCTACTGATTGCGGTTTTGGGCACTGGCCTGGCCTCCATCATTATTGCTATTGTAGTCATCGACTGGACCCGCTTTGCTCGCGTCATTCGCGCTGAAGCAATGGGCCAAAGCGTGATGGACTACGTCGCGTCAGCCCAAGTGGCAGGACGCACACGGTTCGGCATCATGCTGACCGAAATCTTACCCAACGTACTACCAACCATCATGGCGCTATTAACCTTGGAGATGGGAATCGCAGTCATCGTCGAGGCAATCCTGTCATTCGTAAACCTATCAATCTCTACCGACAGCCCAACATGGGGCGGCATGATCGCTGAAGGACGGATTTCGGTCCATCAAGCATGGTGGGTTTTGGTGTTTCCATTGATCACATTGTTCCTAACAGTCTTAAGTTTTAGCCAGTTGGGTGAAGGATTGAAAAACCGCTTTGATCCGGTTTTAAGATGAGCGCATACCTGGCTATTCGAAATCTGAACGTGGCGCTAAAAGGTGGCGGGCAAGTTCTGCGATCGGTGTCGATGGATATATCAGTGGGTCAGGCCCACGGCTTGGTTGGTGAATCCGGTGCTGGTAAATCCATGATCGGCAAGGCCGTACTAAACACCCTGCCACGCTCCCTCGAAATCACAAGCGGTGAAATTTGGTTAAACGGCGCCGATCTTCTAGCACTTACCCCAAACGAACGTCGTAAGCGTATTGGCGCAACCGCTGCACTGATTCCCCAAGATCCATTAACCGCATTGAACCCATCCAAGCGTATTGGTCCGCAAATAACACGCCGGTTAGTGGACATCTTGGGCTGGTCAAAACGTGATGCCGATACCCGCGCGCTGGATTTACTGGCTGAAGTGCACATTCCGAACCCTACGAGGGTGATGCGCAACTACCCGCACGAACTCTCAGGTGGAATGCGCCAACGCATCTTAATCGCGTCGGCCTTTGCAGCAAAACCCAAATTGATTATTGCGGATGAACCGACCACCGCACTTGATGTGACTGTGCAAAAACAAATCCTTAGCCTAATTTCAGACATGCAGGCGCGTCATGGAACGGCACTATTGTTTGTGACTCATGACCTTGGTGTGGTGTCCAAGGTTTGCGATTCGCTTAGCGTTCTTTACACCGGAAAAATAGTGGAAAACGCTCGCATTCAGCGTTTTTTCACACGCCCTATACACCCCTATTCTGCATCCTTGCTTGCTGCAACGCCAAGCTACACCAACCCTACAGGAAGCTTGACCCCCGTATCAAAGGCTGTGATTGACGCTGTGGAATTAGAAATAACCCAACATGATACGCGAAGGGCAAGCCATTGATGTACCAAGTCAACAATTTGCATTTGTTTCTACCGGATATGACGCGCAAGCCATTGTTAGGCCGTGCACCACAAATCAATATTCTTAAGGGCCTTACCTTTGGTGTTCCCAAGGGCGCTGTATTAGGAATAGTGGGCGGGTCTGGCTCCGGTAAGTCCACCTTGGGGCGCGCCATGTTACGCCTGTTAGAGCCGACAAGTGGCCAGATCATTTTTGACGGAACTGATATCGCGCATTTAACAGAAGATCAATTGCGGCCAACCAGGCAGCGATTCCAAATGATCTTTCAGGATCCGATGTCATCATTAAATCCACGTCGCCGCGTAGGAGGGATCATTGCAGGACCACTTAGATTACATGGAATGGATGGTGTGGGCAAAGTCGATGAAGCGCTGGATATGGTCGGCTTGCCACGCAGTTTTGCACAGCGCTACCCACACGAATTATCGGGTGGGCAGCGCCAGCGAGTCGGTATCTCGCGAGCCATAGCGTTGCGCCCTGATTTTATTCTTGCGGACGAAATCGTGTCGGGATTAGATGTCTCATCACAGGCCCAAGTGTTGAATTTACTTGAGGAGTTGGTACGCGAGTTAGGCTTGACCTTGGCTTTTATCAGCCATGATCTATCGGTAATTCGACGATTGTGCAGCCGCATTATCGTTATGCATGAGGGGGAGATTGTGGAAGATGCGGAGACAGCGGCTATCTTTGAGTCACCCCAAGCGGCTTATACTAAAGAGCTGTTAAATGCAATTCCTCTACCTGACCCAAACCAGCGCTGGGCCTGAGATCGCGATCATGCGCCAAGCTCTTTTGCTAGATTAAACCCTGACCCCCCAGCCAGCCCCGGCCCTGGGTGAGTTGACGCACCGATATGGTAAAGCCCCTTTATGGATGTTGCATTGTTTACCTGCGTGGCAGCCGGTCGCCACAAAAAGAATTGGTCAAGCGTGCAGGCTCCGCCGTAAGGGTCGCCACCCACGAGATTGATATTCAATTGCTCCAAATCAGTGGGGGAATAGGCTCGCCGTTTGAGTTTAATCGCGTTCCAATTGCCGATGTGATTCTTAAGCATGGATTCGATCCTATCAGCATAAGCTTCGCGCATCGCTTCCGTCCAATCTGGCGTGGTCTCGATCTTGCCCGCCGCATCACCGCGGATCACTACCGGCGCGTCTGGAATTTGCAACCACAGGATAGCCTTTCCGTCTGGGCAACGACTCTTATCCAAGCGATGCGGCTGCCCAACACAGATGGTTGGGATTTCAGGCAGCATACCTCGTTCAGCTTCGTTGCTTGATTTAGAAACTGAATTAATTCCGTCGGACAGATGAATTAATGCAACATCCTGTAAATTTTCCGCCAACCATTCAATAGGGCCATCCAACGCATAATGTATCTGGAAATTACCACGGCCATGGCGGAATTTTTTAGGGCTTTCAGGCAGGGCTTCCAATTTTAAAAGCCCGTTATAAAGTTGCTCTGGAGCAACAGTGGTGATGACATTTTTGGCGTATATTTTTTTGCCATCGCTTGTTACGACACCAATAGCGCGCCCCCTTTCTACAAGGATCTGCTTGGCTTCAACACCGGTACGAATAACGCCATTGTTGGCTTCAATTAACGAACTAAAGGCTGCTGCCGCCTGACCAGCTCCACCCTTAATAATCGGCGCACCAGCGGCCTCAATTGCGAAAGCAATGACACGCGCCATTTGCCCACCATAACTCGCCTCAGGAGTGAGCCCCACATGTAACACCCACGGCGCCCACAACGCCTGAATTGTTGTCGAGCGATAGCGCGTCTCCAACCACCCTCGAGCAGGTTCCAATGCTTCTCCAAAAAACGCCTTGAGGCCAGATAGCCCTCTCTTCCACGCTTGTTTGGCCAACAAAGTTGCTGTTTGCCTTGACCACAACTGCTGACCCAATAGTGCAAACAGGAAGGGGGCATCTTGCTCAATCCGGATCAAATCGGAGTTGAACTGATCACCGTCTCCCTCCGCCAACAAATTGAACTGCGCTACATTGGATGAACGATCCATCGTTAAAACTAACGAAGACCCGTCAGGGCGTAGCACAGCAGTTGGGTGCTTGCTATGGCAAAACGTCATACCGTGCTTCGCTAAATCTTCCCCTAATGCCTCATGCGCAGGGCTTGTTAAAAAAAGCACGAAGGTTGTGGCCATGACATCATGGTGGTAACCAGGTAACGTTATCGAATCGGTAAACATGCACCCACCGATGCGATCCTCACGTTCAACAACCAAAACGCTATCACCTTTACGCGATAGCAAGGCGGCAGCTACAAGGGAATTGATGCCTGAGCCAATGATCAGGTGGTCAAACTGTTCCACCTTGATTTATCCCTTAGGCACCAGCGCCAGTGCACGGATAGGGCTGCCGGTCCCGTTACTAATTTTTAATGGCGCGGCAATCAATACTGCCCCTTTTGCCGGAAGCTTATCTAAATTCGCAAGGCTTGCTAAACCAAAGCAATTGTCTCGGTGTAATAAATTATGAGCAGGATACGGTGGTTCCATACCACCCGCTTGGCCGGCATCCGTCCCGATACACTGTGTTCCCCAACCTACTATTTTCTTACTTAGCAAATACTCCATGCATTCGGGAGTTGGCCCAGGTGAATGAGGGCCAGTGTCGTCTGCATTCAAAAACTTCGCCTCATCCGCCACACGATTGTCCCAATCGGTGCGCATAACAACCCATTCAGCTGCCCCAATATCACCATGCTGTTTTTCCCAAGCTTTCACACCATCGGCAGTTAAAAGGAAATCTTCGTCGGCGGCGGTTTGTTTAGAGCAATCAATGACATTCACCGGTGCTATCAACCGTTGCACATCCAAACTGTCTGTGTATCCGTCGGGGTAGTCTTTGCCAGTAATCCAATGATGAGGCGCGTCAAAGTGTGTTCCTGAGTGTTCACCCAACACCATCCAGTTCCAAGCGAAGAAAGGACCGTCTTCGTCATATTCTGAAATTTTGTGAATCTCAACTTTAGGCGTATTCTTTGCAAAGTCTGGGGGTAATTGCAGTATAGGCGTATCCGGCCCCAAAACCCCTGTACAATCGACAACCTCCACACCACCAGAGAGAAGCATAACCCCTAGATTGTTCACAATATCGGATGCGCTCATATCTGAATTACTCCTTAAAGCCTGCTCAAGTTTGTATTGGCAGCTTATTGTTTGTGATAGCTGACACGCCTATCGGATATTCGATGCTAGACAAATTTAAATGCATTTGCAAATAATAAATCAAGTTTAGTTTGCAGACTTTAATTATAGCGGTGTGTTATTCGGTTCATCGCATACGGCATCAATGCGACAAATTACGAATTTTAAGATCTGCATCTATTGGGTTTTTGCTGTGGAATACAGTGCCATGCCAACAATGGACATAACAGTTTGCATACTGGATACACTCAAGGTCTAAAGATGGATCCGCCCCACAATACTGACAGATGGCCAAGCAAGCCCCAGTCCCGTAACGTCATTTTCATTCGCACATTATCCTAACAAGAGTAATGAATTTATATGACATCAACAAGGATAAGGCTCATCTATTTAAGACCCGATCATTTCTACAAATTTATACGCTATCGTCCACTACGGTTTTGTGCCAAGTGCTTATCAAGGCCGAATATGCCTTAACGTAGCTGTGGCTTCAATTTCAATCAGCGCCTCATCTTCAACCAACCCTGCGACAACTACCATAGTCATTGCTGGGAAATTTCGGCCCAAAACACGTCGGTATACTTCACCAACTTCTTTCTGTCTTGCTGCGTATTCCTTTTTATCAATAACAAACCAGGTTAAACGCACAATGTCCGCAGCCGTGCCTCCCGCCGCTGTTACCACCGTCATAATGTTTACCAGAGTCTGCTCCATTTGGCCGATGAAGTCGTCGCTTTCAAACACTTGATCAGCATTCCAGCCAATTTGACCACCGACGAATAACAAACCTTCCTCTGTTAGTACGCCGTTAGCATAACCTTTAGCTTTTGCCCAGCCTTCAGGCTGGATTACGCTGTTTGTCATTGTTTGTCTCCGTGCATTTGATTTTGTAGTGTTTGACGTATTGAATCTGGCCATGATGTTGATTTGCCGATGTTATTCACATATACCAACACCAATGCTGCCGAAAAACGACGTTCACCCTCGCAGTGAGCATCAATAGTTAAATTCAAACTGGTACTGCCAAGCTTTGTTATTTTAAGATCCAAATAAAGACAATCGCCCAACCGACTTGGCGCAAAAAATGTTGCGTTTATTTGAGCCGCAGGCACACCATTATTAACAACGACTTCCCTAAATGGGTAGTTAAGCTCGCAATCAAAAAACTCTTCAACAACATCGTTTAGCATTTCATAATATTTGGGGTAAAATACGATGCCTGCCGGATCGCAGTGCCTAAAAAGAACTTTTTGTGTAAACGTAAACATGACTTAGGACTTTAATAAATATCGTTGGATCTTGCCGGTTGCTGTTTTCGGCAAACTGTTGCAAAAAACAACTGATCGAGGGTACTTGTAGGGTGCGATAGTGGCCTTTACATGATCTTTAAGTTTTAAAACGGTGCTATCGGATTGCTCAACGCCCTCTTTGAGTACGACATGCGCCTGAACAATGGATCCACGCTCTTCATCAGATGCTGCAACCACGGCGCATTCTGATACCGATGGGTGCGCTAGCAATGCAGCCTCTACCTCCGGACCTGCAATGTTGTAACCACCGGAGATAATCATATCGTCGTTGCGTGCAGCAAAATGGAGGTAACCGTCGTCGTCCACTGAGAAGCTATCACCGGTTATATTCCACCCATCGAGCACATAATTAGACTGCCGATCGTCAGCTAAATATCTGCACCCGGTTGGACCTTTAACCAATAATCTGCCGACAGTGCCGTTGGGTACGGCGTTGTTATTCTCATCAATCACCTTAACTTCGTATCCCGACACTGGGCGGCCCGTACAAGCAGGAGTATGGTCATCAAAACGGTTTGATATGAAAATATGCAACATTTCAGTCGCACCAATACCATCAAGCATTGGCTTACCGGTTTTATCAATCCATTCTTTATAAACGGGTGCTGGCAATGTTTCGCCTGCGGAAACGGCGGCACGCAAGCTAGATAGATCTGCACCTTCATCCATTGCCGCCAGCATGTATCGATAAGCGGTTGGTGCTGTAAAGCATACTGTCGCTTTGTACTTCTCGATGATTTGGATCATATTGGGTGGGCTGGCGGTTTCCAGTAGAGTTGCTGTTGCACCGAATCTCAACGGAAATATGGCTAAGCCACCTAAGCCAAACGTGAATGCTAACGGAGGGGAGCCTACGAAAATATCTTCAGGAGTGACCCCCAGTATCTCCTTTGCATAGCCATCAGCGATTATCATTAAATCACGATGAAAGTGCATTGTCGCTTTAGGTACGCCTGTTGTACCAGAAGTAAATCCCAATAGCGCTACATCATCACGTCCGGTATCAACAGCATCGAACTTAACCGGCTTTTCAAGCGCCAGGCGATCCAGTTCGGAGTCATGATTTTGGCTTCCGTCAAAGCTCATGATTTGGCTTAGTGTATTGCTAGTATGTTTTAGCTCTTCGAGTTCGCTTAGTAAGCGACTGTCGCATAAGGCATGGGTGATCTCAGCGATATCGACAATCTGTGAGAGTTCTTTTGCGCGCAACATAGGCATGGTGTTTACCACCACAGCACCTGCTTTAGTTGCAGCCAACCAACAGGCAACCATTGCGGGTGTATTTGCTGAACGTATCAGTACCCGGTTACCCGGCTTTACTCCTAAATCATCAACCAACACATGAGCCAAACGATTCGTCCAATCGGTAAGCTCTTTATAGGTTCGGTGACGCCCGTTGCCAATTAATGCTGTGTTATCCCCGAACCCTTTGTCAACCATATTATCAGTGAGTTCAACTGCAACATTCAGGTGATCTGGATATTGAAAATCGTCCAATAAAAACTCTGGCCAGAGGGCTTCTGGCGGCAAATTAGTTCTAGAAAACGTATCTGTATGAGCTGTTGGTCCAAGCATCATTGTTCTCCTTGGTGTGCGGCCAATGCTTGACGCGCAATTATGATCTTTTGAACATCCGAAGCCCCTTCGTATATTCTTAGGGCTCGTATTTCACGATACAGCTTCTCAACCGTAGTACCAAATCTGACACCGTCACCGCCATGCAGCTGAACAGCTTGATCAATCACTTTTTGGGCTTGCTCGGTGGAAAATAGCTTGGCCATAGCGGCCTCTCGTGTGATGCGTGGAGCGCCGATGTCTTTAAGCCAGGCTGCTCGGTATACAAGTAACGCACTGGCATCAATGCTCAGCGCCATATCTGCAATATGCCCTTGTACCATTTGAAATTCTGCCAAAGCGGTGCCTTGTATCTTCCTTTCATTAACCCTACCCAACGCCTCATCGAAAGCACATCTTGCGAAACCAAGCGCAGCAGCTGCAACCGTTGGCCTAAAAATATCCAGTACCGACATTGCGATTTTAAAACCATCTCCTTGTTTACCTAGTAGTGCTGAGCTTGGTATTCGGCAATCGTTAAATTCAAGCGTAGCAAGCGGATGAGGTGCGATAGTCTCTAACCGTTCAGCCACGTCCAGACCAGTGGTATCCGCCGGTACGATGAAGGCAGATAACCCTTTGGCGCCTGGCGCGTCGCCTGTACGAGCAAACACCGTATACATATCCGCAATGCCACCGTTCGATATCCATGTCTTTTCGCCGTTGAGTACGTAGCCATCGCTTTCACGTGTTGCACTCATAGCTAAGTTAGCGACATCAGAACCGGATTGCGACTCAGTTAAGGCAAATGCTGAAATCGCACCACCAGAGCGTGTAGCGGTTAACCATTGGTTTCTTTGTTGCGTCGTGCCAAACAGAGAAATGGCGCCCGTACCCAAGCCCTGCATCGCAAAAGAAAAATCAGCAAGCCCATCATGCCTTGCAAGTGTTTCGCGAATAAGACATAAACTTCTGACATCAAGAGTAGACCCAGGGTCTGCAGGATCAACTCCAGTATGTTGGCACCAGCCACCGTCACCAAGCGCTTTAACCAGTGATTTGCACAGTTCGTCTGTATCGCTATGATCAAGATTGCTTAAGTGTTCCGCCGCCCATATTTCTAGTGCTTGTGCGAGCTGACGGTGTCGTTCCTCAAAAAACGGCCATTGTAAATAGGATTTATCTGACATCTAATTGCCCTCGAAAACAGGCTTTTCTTTATTTATAAACGCGACGTAAGCGCGTTTAAAATCTTCTGTTTGCATGCATAGCGCTTGCGTTTGCGCCTCACTTTCTATGGCCTGTTCTATCGACATGGACCATTCCTGTTGCAACATGGTTTTAGTCATCATGTGCGCAAAATTTGGCCCCTCAGCAATTCTAATCGCCAATGCCATCGATTCTTTTTCAAGATCGATGGCCTCAACAATACGATTGTAATAACCCCATCGCTCACCTTCAACCGCATTCATAGAGCGGCCTGTATAGAATAACTCCGCAGCCCGACCTTGCCCGATGATTCTGGGCAATATGGCGCATGCACCCATATCGCATCCTGCTAAGCCGACACGCGAAAACAGAAACGCAGTTTTAGCTTCTGGCGTGGCGAGTCGTAAATCTGATGCCATGGCGATAATCGCACCAGCACCTACACTAATGCCATCAATCGCGGCAACAACGGGTTTGCCACAATTTAAGATGGCTTTGACTAAATCCCCCGTCATCCTTGTAAATTGCAGTAGCTCTTTTACAGACATTTTCGTTAATGGGCCAATGATGTCGTGCACATCGCCACCTGATGAAAAATTGCCACCGTTTGATCCAAACACAACGGCATCCACATCATTGCAATAAGCTAACTCTCTGAACCAATCTCGTAGTTCGGCATAGCTCTCAAATGTTAAAGGGTTTTTGCGCTCAGGTCGATTAAGTGAAACTTTCGCTATTCGGCTTACAATTTCGCATTCAAAATGTGCAACATCTGTACGGCAGTGAGTCATTATTCGGACCGCTCCTTAGAGGTATTGGAGAATGCTTTATCTACAAGATCAATCATTAGTTCCGCATCGTTCGCAGATATATTATTCAATAAGGTATCAACCCAATCTTCGTGCTTTGAAGCTTGTTTTAGAAACTCTTTTTTTCCGGTGTCGGTAAGCTTTACACGTAGTGCGCGCCGGTCGCCAGGAACAGGGGCTCTGGTGACAATCGAGTCGTTGACCATGCGATCGACAATACCAGTGACATTACCGTTGGATACTTTAAGCTCTTCAGATAACTCATTCATGAGCAAGCCTTTTGGAAACCGGTACAAAGCCGCCATCACATCAAACCGAGGAAGTGTAGTTAGGAAATCTACTCGAAATTTTTCACGTAATTCGCCTTCGATTTGTCTTGATAGCTTTAACAATTTCAACCACAAACGTAAGCGTGTTTTGGCTGTAGGCTCTGCAGCTGAATTAATTGCAACTCGGCTCATACCTCACCCCCATTGACCGATACTGCCTGCCCATTGATTGATCCACTGTCGTTGCTAGCTAACCACATAACAGTTGAGGCAACTTCCTCTGTAGTGATGAAGCGCTTCATCGGGTTATTTGAGGCAAGAATATTAGCTGCGTCTTCTGCCGTCTTGCCAGTGCTTGTAACAATATTTTTTATCGACTCATCCAACATGGGCGTATCAACAAATCCTGGACAAACTGCATTAACGGTTATACCGGTTTGTGGAAGCTCCAGCGCCAATGCCCGAGTTAGCCCTACTACCGCATGTTTGGCGGCGCAATAGCCCGAGACGTACGGATAGCCTTTTAATCCTGCACTCGACGCTATCGCCAACATGCGCCCCCATTTTAGTTCACGCATATCATTCAAACAAACCTGCCATAAGTTAAAAACACCCAAAGCATTGACGTCCAGCATGTTTGAGAAATCCTCTGGCGTCATCGCAGAAAACGGTTTGCTAATCGCAGCACCCGCGTTTGCTACTGCAATCGAGATGGGCCCATACTTGTTCCGTGCACTATTTATTGCTGATTCAACACTCACTGAATCAGTCACATCACAAACAATAGACATGGCTCCTGTCTTAGCTGCTACCGTTTCCAGCGCACTCTCACGTCGGCCCAAAATAGAAACCGATGCACCATTTTTGGCAAACTGTGCTGCGATCTCGGCTCCAACACCACTACCTCCACCAGAAATAACGACGTGCTTATCATTTAAGTTTGTTCTGGTGAATTCACTCATGTATTAGCTGCCATTTCTGCTAGCCGGTCGGCTAAGCGCCACGCTTGATCTTTGCCAGCGTCGTACGGTAGTGGCCATGTCTCTTGGCGATCACCAAGTTGTGTTGCGGCGTGTAACGTCCAATATGGATCAGCAAGGTGGGGACGTGCTAAACACACAAGATCTGCTCGCCCTGCCATAAGAATCGAATTCACGTGATCCGCCTCAAAGATATTCCCGACTGCCATAGTCGCTAAGCCAGCCTCGTTACGAATGCGATCAGAGAACGGAGTTTGGAACATGCGGCCATAAACGGGCTCGGCTTCAGTTGATGTTTGACCTGCTGATACATCGATAATGTCGCAGCCTGCTGCATCAAATAATTTGGCAATTTCGACCGCCTCTTCGGGCTTAATGCCATTGACTGCCCAATCAGTAGCTGAAATACGAACCGCCATCGGTTTGCTTTCAGGCCACACGGCGCGCATCGCTTTAAATACTTCTAATGGATAACGCATGCGGTTTTCAAGCGGCCCGCCATATTCATCGACACGGACGTTAGACAGTGGTGAGATAAACGAAGAAATCAAATAACCGTGAGCTGCATGAAGCTCGATCATGTCAAAGCCTGAGCGTTCAGCCATTTTCACAGCATCGACGAATTGCTGCTTGATCATATCCATATCAAATCGTGTCATTTCTTTCGGCACGGCATTGTCTTCAGACCACGCTATAGAAGAGGCGGAAATCAGATCCCAGTTGTTATCGGTGAGTTGTTGATCCATTCCTTCCCAAGCAACACAAGTTGACCCCTTTCGCCCCGAGTGCCCGATTTGGCAGCAGATTTTGGCTTGCGTTTCTTGGTGGACAAACTCACAAAGCCTACGCCACGCAATTTCATGCTCTTCGCTATATAAGCCTGGGCATCCTGGCGTGATGCGCGCAGTTGGAGAAATGCATGTCATCTCTGTATAAAGCAGCCCGCAGCCACCTTTGGCCCGCTCACCATAGTGAACGAGGTGCCAATCGGTTGGGCACCCATCAATGGCTTTGTACTGAGCCATTGGAGACACGACGATTCGATTTTTAAGCGGCATGTCGCGCAGCTGATAAGGTGCAAACATCGGCGCGCGGACAGCGCTACCAGGCTTTACCCCTGCTTGCTCTTGAAACCATTTCTCAGCACTCTCAAGCCATATTGGATCACGCAGTCGTAAATTTTCATGGCTTATCCGTTGAGACCGAGTCAGTAGCGAATAGTTAAGCTGTACAGGATCCAGATGTAGGTAACGCTCCACGTCTTCAAACCATTCCACAGAGTTTCTAGCAGCGGATTGAAGCCGTAAAACCTCTAAGCGACGAGCATCCTCGTATTGCGCAAAGGCTTTTTCAAGATCAGACTCTTCGCTTAGATACTTAGCCAAGGCCGCAGCACTCTCAAGAGCGAGCTTTGTACCCGAACCAATAGAAAAGTGGGCAGTTGCAGAAGCATCACCCAACAGCACCATATTTTCATGGCTCCATTTATCACAAAGCACACGTGGAAACTGAATCCATGCTGAGCCGCGAATGTGATTCGCGTTTGTCATAAGCGAATGACCACCAAGATGCTCTTTAAAGATACCTTCACATATTGCTATGCTTTGTGGTTGGTCTACTGTTCCGAAACCAAACGCATCAAATGTTTCTTGAGAGCACTCAACGATAAAAGTGGCTGTCTCATCATCAAACTGGTATGCATGTGCCCACACCCAGCCTTTTTCTGTTTCTTCAAAAATGAACGCAAAGGCGTCATCAAACTTCTGTTTTGTGCCTAACCAAATAAATTGGCACTGTAGGTTTTCAATGTCAGCTTGGAATATCTCGTTAAACTCAGTACGAGTTTTGGAATTTAAGCCGTCGCTGGCCACCACTACGTCATAGTCGCCAGCGTATTGTGAGGCGCTACCGACTTCAGTCTCAAAGCGTAATTCAACGCCCAGTTCACGTGCACGTGCCTGCAATAGTATGAGTAGTTGCCGACGTCCAATACCACAAAACCCGTGCCCGGTAGAGAGCATCTTCTGGCCTTGATGATGAACCGCTATATCATCCCAATAGGCAAAGTGCTCCTTAATTGACGCCGCGCTGACAGGATCGTTCTCATGGAGATAGTCCAGTGTTTCATCTGAAAGCACTACACCCCAGCCAAAGGTATCGTCAGCTTTATTGCGCTCAAGAATAACGACCTCAGCCTCGGGCTGTCGAAGCTTTAAAGAAATAGCGAAGTAGAGTCCTGCGGGGCCACCGCCTAAACAAGCAATGCGCATGTCGCTGACTTTTAAAGTTGTGGGTGTACCTCTAGTGTATTATTTACGGATATACATTGCAAGTATAAATAGTTTAGGTTTAAAATATATACAAAAACGATTGATACCATAAAATGGGAACCTGAGGAGAACAGAAACAAATGATGAGAATGGCGCTGTTCGAAGTGTGATGAGCCTCTAGGCTCTCCATACTTATGACGATACTAATCGACATACATGCGCTCATACTGGCCGTGAAGGATTCAAAAAACATTTTTTGATAGTTAAACTATTGATCGACAATCGGAACAGGAATAAACCGCATGAATACGCCCGTTGTTACCGTTATCTATGACGACGCTCTGGCGATCGTTACGATAAACAACCCGCCGGTGAACGCAACGTCTCATGCAGTGCGCGCAGAAATTGCAGAAGCGATTTTACAAACGAACAATAACCATTCGTTGAAGGCTGTATTGCTGACGTGTGCAGGTAAGACGTTTGTAGCGGGCGCTGATATTAGTGAATTCGGCAAACCAACGCAAGAACCTGCCTTGCCTTATGTCATCAATGAAATCGAGAATGCTCGTATCCCTTGGTTAGCGGTAGTACACGGAACAGCCTTGGGCGGCGGCTTGGAGATCGCGCTCGCTTGTCGTTATCGAATTGCCGATGTAAGGGCTGAACTGGGATTCCCCGAAATTAATTTAGGATTGATTCCTGGAGCAGGTGGTACGGTTAGATTGCCTAGGCTAATTGCAATGCAAGACGCCCTGGATTTGATCACCAGCGGTAAGCCTATCAATGCGCTTAAAGCAAAAAACATCGGGCTTGTAGATGAAATAGCATCTAGCGATCTCTTAACGGCTGCCAAATCATTCGCGCATAACGCCGTAGTGACTACTAAGCGCTTACCTTTAATCGAGCTACCCGTTATTACTCCACTAAGTAACACTGAAATAGATAACGCATTAACTGCAGCCAAAAAAAGCAAGCAATTCGCAAAAGCTGTGGCCATTGACACAGTTTCAAGTGGCGCTAAAATGCCAGCAAAAGACGCACTGTTACTAGAGCGAGAAACGTTTAAACACCTACGTGAGAGCGATCAATCAAAATCACTAAGGCACCTCTTCTTCGCAGAACGCTCAGTATCGAAAATGCCTGCACTTAAGGGCAGTACAGCACGAGCCATTGACGAAGTCGGTATTGTGGGTGGCGGTACCATGGGTACAGGCATAGCATCGTCGGCCCTGCTTAGTGGCTTCAAGGTTATATTGATAGAAAGAGATTACACTTCAATTAATAACGCTCAAAATGCAGTTGAGCAAATATTAGCTGCGACTTTGTCACGAGGAATTATCAATGCAGAAAAGCATGCAAGCCTTCTGAGTAATTTTAATACGTCCGAGCAATACAGCTCATTGAGTAATGCTGACTTAGTGATTGAAGCGGTATTCGAAGACATGAATGTCAAAAACAACGTCTTCAAAAAACTTGATGAAGTAAGCAAACCCGATACGATATTGGCGTCCAATACTTCTTATCTAGACATTGCAGCTATCGCAAATCTAACAAATAATCCATCACGTGTAGTTGGCCTGCACTACTTTTCACCCGCGCATATCATGAAACTGTTAGAGGTGATTCGTACTGACGTTGTTGCGCCGGATGTATTAGCAACTGCCCTTGCGTTCGCCAAGCGCACCGGCAAGATAGCTGTCCCGAGCGGCAACTGTAAAGGGTTCATTGGCAATCGGATAATGTCAGCCTACCGAAGAACAAGTGAGTATCTGATCGAAGATGGCGCTCTGCCACACGAAATCGATTCTGCTATGAAGAATTTCGGATTTCCAATGGGCATTTTCGAAATGCAGGATTTGGCTGGGTTGGATATCGGTTGGGCGATGCGAAGACAGCTAACTACACTTGAGAAATCTGAAACCAGATATGTTGATATTGCGGACAAATTATGCGAGGTCAAGCGCTTTGGCCGCAAAACTGGCAGCGGATACTATCAATACGCAGACGGCAAAACTGCCGAGCGTGACGAATGGGTTGAGCAACTTATCAAATCAGAATCTGCACGCAAAGGTATTGTGAGACGTAGCTTTACGGAAGAGCAGATTATGACTGCCATCCTTGAGCAGATAACAAATGAAGCCGACGCGATTCTAAAAGAAGGCATCGCAAACTCCGCGGATGCAATCGACGTAGTGATGGTAAATGGCTACGGATTTCCGCGTTGGCGTGGAGGCCCTATGTTTTCAAGTAATGTGCAACAAACCTACCTCTAGAACTTTTGAAGGCCCCGTAATTCAGTCGATTCCTTTCATTCCCGCAAAGGGGAATGTCAGGCCCCCAAGCTGCTCATGACGTAGAGCGTGATGATTGCTTTGATAACCATGAAAGCGTTTCGGCACAATCCATACGCTGCGTCACTGTTGCAATGAAAACACAGCGGCATCATGTGTTTCACTTTCAAATGCGGCACAACCATCGGTAAGCATAACAGTGTGGATGTTGCGCAATTGTGCATCGCGTAGAGTGCTGGGAATGCCACCAGCTTGGGCGAGGCCCATCATGAGTTGAGTGGGCCGTACTCTTCCCATGCTACGTTAATGATAAGTTATTAAACATCGATACAATCCGAGCGCTGAACAAGGCATTCGCCTATGACGGTTCACGTAACTTAAAACGCTGAATTTTCCCAGTAGCGGTTTTTGGTAGTTCATCCAGGATATCGATCCAACGTGGATACTTCCACTTACCTATTCGCTCTTTCACGAAATCCTTCAATCCGCCCACGGCTTTTGCATCACGGCCATCCTTGAGTACGACAAATGCTTGAGGCTTTTCTAAATCATCCTCGTCTCGGCGAGCAACGACCGCCGCTTCTAAAACATCGGGATGCGCCATTAACGCCTGCTCAACTTCAAATGGACTAACCCAGATACCCGATACTTTAAACATATCATCGGTGCGGCCACAGTAGATCATGCGTCCACTCTTACTCATCTCATATTTATCCCCCGTACGAGTCCACTCACCTTCAAACGTTGAGCGTGATTTAGTACGCTGATTCCAATAGTCAGCCGCTGCCGAATCACCTTTTACCAACAATTCACCGATCGCACCTTCCTCAATGTTTGCACCAGTTTCGTCAACTAGCCGTACCTCATAACCCGGAACTGCAACACCAGAGGTACCGTATTCAATATCGTTAGGGCTGTTGGACAGGAAGATATGCAGCAACTCGGTTGAGCCGACGCCGTCCATGATGTCTGAGCCTTGCAATGCTTTCCACTTACGACCAAGCTCCGCAGGTAAGGCCTCTCCTGCTGAAATACAAATGCGAAGTGGCGCATCGGGAACGGCGCCTTCTTCCCATCGATGAACAAGGGCGGCGTAAAGCGTAGGTACACCGCAGAAGATAGTCGGTTTATGCTCTTCTAGTATCGCTGATACTGATTCTGGTGTGGGGCGAGCGTTATATAACAATGCCGTTGCACCAACGGCTTGTGGGAACGACATACCATTGCCAAGTCCGTAAGCGAAAAACAGCTTAGCTGCAGAGTATATCGTGTCGTCTTCGCGGATACCAAGCACTTTGCTTCCGTAGGTATCGCAGGTAACACGCAAGGCATCATGAACGTGACGCACGCCTTTTGGATTGCCGGTTGAACCTGAGGAATAAAGCCAGAATGCAATCTCGTCTCCGCAGCATTCGATGGCCGACATGGGTGTAGCATCTTTCATGAACTCAACCCAGCTGATCGTGCCTGCGGGTGCGTCACCGCCTATTACTACGATCTTGCGCAGGTACGGTGAGTCTTTTGCAGCTGGAAGTACGATATCGAGAAGTTCAACGGAAACGAAGGAAATCGCCGCGCGACAGTCATTTAAGATCGTGCGATAGACGTCAGTTGATAACAGTGTATTAAGCGCAACGGGTTGAACCCCTGCTTTTAACGCACCCCAAAAAATGCAGGGGAATTCAAGCTGGTCCAGTACAAACATCGCCGCGCGTTCTTCACGATGAATACCTGCACTTCCCAATGCGGCTGCTACCTCGCTACTCTGCTGGGCTAACGCACCATAACTAAGCTCACGTCCACCGCTCCAAGCTTCTTTAAACGCAACCTTATCGCCCCGCCCTTCGCCTAAGTGACGCTCAACGAACCAGTTTGCTGCATTGCTGCTCATACTATTTCCTATTAGTGTTGCTAACCAGGCCATACAAATGCCGGTACGCAAGCGCGCTTTATCTTTGCATCCATTGTATGCACAAGGCCATGACAATGTCACGCCAGCCTAATCGCTCACACAATTGCCCTGCTGGGCCGAAGCATACTTACTCCAAAGTGGATCGGCAGGGTCTTATATCCGGTTTTAACACAGTGGGTTTGTTCAGCTTGAAACTTCAGCGAATTTAAGCAAACACATGATCATAATCTGATACTAATAAGTGGGTGGGTTCTACATCTTCTTCAATTGTTGAAAACCGGCCTATCGGTTCTAGAAATACGTTATCGCTACGATCATCATTAACAGTCGATACCTCGCCGATAAGCACATCTGCATCTTCACCCCAGAATGCATGCCAATTACCTGGCATTAAAGTCACGCTCTCACCAGGGTTAAGTTTTAGCTTCGCACCTGCGGGCTGAGTACGAGCAACGCCATCTGTCATCACTGTGACATGTGTACTTTCATCTGGATCGCCTTCCGGATCAGAATTAAACAGCTCAAGCACCAACGTGCCACCACCGCGGTTAATAATATCTTCGGCCTTAACAATATGCCGATGCATAGGTGAGAGTTGATCGGCTTTAGAAATCATTATTTTTTCGGCGTAGCACATACCCCCGCCTCGCTTAAGATCCTCTTGAGAACCATTACGCACGGTAAATAAAAACAATCCCATTTCATTGTACTTCCCCAAGCCATAGTCAGTAATATCCCAACCAAGCCGCGCGTCGATAATTCCATCGATATCGGCACGCCTGGCTTTCATTTCATCAGGCGACCAATAAGCAAATGGTGGCAGCACAAAACCGAACGATTTAATATAGTCATCGGCTTCCGCCATGATTCGATTGACTTCAGAACGTTTCATATCACAATTCCCTAATATACCTGCGTTTTTCTTTGTTTGTTTTGCAACTTTTGGTATGAAGTTATTGTGAGTGCCTTAAGAGAAGCTGATATCAACCGAGCCAAAGACCCCAAAATCAGCATTAATATCAGATCCAGGCAGGCATTCTACAGGCCGAATAAAACTACCCGACAATATGACCTGGCCTGCGTCGATCTGTTGACCGTACTGAGTTAACCGCCGCGCTAGCCAGAGAACACTCTCGACCGGATCATTCAGCACACCGGCCCCAAGGCCCGTCTCCTCTACTTCGCCATTACGGCTGACGATAGCACCTACCCAACGCAAATCGTGAACATCCAGCGCATGTTGTTCCTTCCCCAATACGATACCGGCATTGGCTGCATTATCAGAAATGGTATCAAACACATTCCGTGTATTACCCGTTGAAGGATCAGCGCGAAGTATTCGGGTATCCAGTATCTCGATGCTGGGTATTACATAGTCAGTTGCGGCTACAACATCTTCACTAGTGAGCTTGTCGCCTATTAGTGGCGCTTTCATCACAAACGCAATTTCAGCTTCCATCCGGGGTTGAATAAAGTGCCCTTTAGATACCACTGCACCTGTCTCAAACAACATGTCATCAAACAAGACACCGCTATCGGGTATATCGATGTTGAGTGCTTGCTGCATCGCCTTTGATGTCAGGCCAATCTTCCAACCGATGACAGAACGCCCCGAGGCGATCTTTTGAGCCGCTAGCGCTGACTGAATACGATATGCATCTTCCATGTCCAGTTCAGGGTGAGCTAATGACAAAAGGCCTATCTGCGCCTGTGAAACCTCTGCGTGAAATAGAGCGCTTGCAGCAGCGCTGACTTGATCATCAGTCAGCATCAGCTTTCATCCTCTACGGTATTGACCAATTTACCAACACCTTCGACCTCCACTTCTATTACGTCCCCTGGTACAAGGTATTTAGGCGGATCGAACCGAGCGCCTGCGCCCGTTGGTGTGCCCGTAATAATAATGTCTCCGGGTACAAGAGTGGTAAACGTAGAAATATATTCAATCTGTCGTTTGATAGGAAACAACATACGGCTCGTGCGATCTTCTTGTCGCAGCTCTCCATTAACGCGGGTGCTCAAGCCAACATCATCAAGTTGGGCTGCATCTGTAAAGGGGACTAACCAAGGGCCAATAGCGCCTGTATTGTCCCAGTTTTTACCTTGGGTGACATTAAACTTTGCATGTCGCACCCAATCACGAATCGTCCCTTCATTGCAAATCGATAGGGCGGCAATATGGCTATAGGCATCTACTTGGCTTATCCGTCGCCCGCCTTTGCCAATCACTATTGCAATCTCACCTTCATAATCTAGCTGGGGTGATTCTGGCGGACGTATTAACGGCCGTTTGTGGCCGGTAAACGATCGTGGAAAGCGAATAAAGAGCGACATATTAGGTGGTGCTTCTTTCCCGTCTTTATATTCTGCGTTGCGATCAGGGAAATTCACACCAACACAGATGATCTTTTCTGGGTTTGATAAAGGGACATTATAGTCAAAGTCGGTGTGTGTAACGCTAAGTGAGGCAGCACGCTTTTCAAGTTCGTTAAGCCCACCAGCAGTAATCACGTCGCGCATTGCTGGCCACTGTGGAAACTCAGGAGACAAGGCAATCATCCCTTCATCAGTGACTGCACCGTAAAAAGATTGGCCGCTGCTGGTGTAACTGGCAATACGCATAGTCATAGTTCCGTTTAAAATCGCTTGGCGTGATATTGTTGAGTAAGATATTAAGGCGCAATGATCGGCTGAGCCACCATATCCGAATCTACAAGCTCGGCACCGGCAAATACAGAACCATGCTCAAACCAACTACGCGGCGCTGCTGCTCCCCAAAGCGTTTGTCGCTGTGGATCTGTTAAATCCCATTTAATGGCTTCATGGTCGGGATCAATTGTTTGATAGTCAGAGCTATAAATTTCAATTCGATTACCATCTGGGTCGAGAATATACAGAAAAAAAGCATTTGAGATACCGTGCCGACCTGGGCCACGTTCGATGTTATCAACCCAACCAGTCGTCGCCATCAAATCCAATAGATCAATAATGTTTAGCGGTGTTGGCACCCAAAGGGCTGTGTGGTGCAAACGTGGGCCTGTGCCGTTTGTAAATGCTACATCATGAACCCCGCCCTTACGTTGCATCCACGCGGCCCATACACGGCCTGTTTCAGCATCTTCAGTGTATTCGGTAGTTCGAAAACCAATCTCGTTATAAAACTCGACGCTATCGTCCACATTCGAGCTAAACATATTGAAGTGATCAATTCGTAACGGCTTGACACCGTTATACAGTTTGTATTGTTGAGTGATCGACGGCAGCCGATCCATCTTTACGTAGAATTCCAGGGGGATGCCCCACGGGTCAACAGTGCGCAGCGTACGCCCCATAAAAGGCTTTTCGATCCATCGTGTAGCTAAGCCTTTGCCTTTAAAGAAAGCTTCTGCTTTATCCAGATCGTCTTCATCAAACAATTTAAAACCTAGCACACCGACTTCAGCAGTATTACCTTTTACCAGCGATATACAGTGATGACCACGCTCTTCCATTGCTCGAAGGTAGATCGAGTTGTCATCTTCGTGGGTGACTTGCAAGCCAAGCGTGTCGACATAGAATGCACGACTCTTTGCAATATCCAGTACATGATATTCCACATGGCTTAAGCGCACAATGTTAAATGGAGGGTATAGATTCGGAGTTGGAATTGGCATATTTAGGCTCCTAGTCGTGGAATTTTGTGATCACCCAGAGCAAAACCTACATGCTTTTGCTCCATATAAAAATCGAATGAGTAATCACCGCCATCGCGGCCAATACCGCTCGCTTTAACACCGCCAAAAGGTGTCGGTAAATGCCGAACGTTTTCAGAGTTAACCCAAATCATTCCAGCCTCGAGCTTGTCGGTAAATCTTAATGCACGTGTCAGATCATTAGTCCACACATAGCCTGTTAACCCGTACTCGGTATCGTTAGCTATCTGAAGCGCTTCTTCTTCTGTGGTAAACGCTATTGATGTGAGTACCGGGCCAAAGATTTCTTCTTGCGCAATTCGCATTTGATTGTTGGCGTTGGTAAATAACGTGGGGCTCACAAAGAAACCTTCCTCACCAAGTCGCTTACCACCCGCGGCCACTGTTGCGCCATCGCTAATGGCAATATCAAAGTAGCTGTTAACCTTATCAAAGTGTTCTTGTGCGATGAGCGGGCCAATTTCTGTTGTTGGATCGAGGGGATGACCGACTTTGATGTTATTGACTCGCTCTACTAATGCCGCTTCAAATTGTTCACGGATAGACTCTTGCACTAACAACCGCGATGACGAGGTGCAACGCTCACCGTTAATTGAATAAATCATAAAAATAACCGCATCAAGCGCTCGCTCGAAATCGGCATCATCAAATAC
This sequence comes from Granulosicoccaceae bacterium, assembly GCA_036478595.1. Lineage (GTDB taxonomy): Bacteria > Pseudomonadota > Gammaproteobacteria > Granulosicoccales > Granulosicoccaceae > Granulosicoccus. The sequence continues at coordinate 45,477 of JAZGEF010000018.1, read as the reverse complement.
TACAACGGGGTTTTTACCGCCAAGTTCTAGATGCATGCGCTTAAGCGTATCGGCACCTTGTTTTGTAATCAGGCTACCCGTGCGGCTCTCGCCAACAAACGCAATGGCTTTGATGGCTTTGTGCTCTGTTAAAGCACGCCCTGCATCTTCACCATAACCATTAACCATGTTCCATACACCCGGTGGCAAACCGGCCTCTTCTGCTATTTCAACAAGAATACGAGCAGATAGCGGGCTTAGCTCCGCCGGCTTATGCACTACCGTGCAACCAGCCGCCAGCGCTGGCGCGATCTTCCAGGTGGATAACATAAACGGCGTATTCCACGGAGTGATAATCCCTACCGGGCCAATAGGCACTCGGGAAGTCACATTCATTAAAGTTGGCGATGCCAGGTTCTTACCATCCCGTGCTGAAGTCACTTGATCAGCGAAGTAACGAAAGTTCTCAGCTCCTCGTAATGCAGCTTTTGACATAAAGCGCAGTGCTTGCCCCGTATCCCAGCATTCGCAGAATGCAATCTCTTCAGCGCGTGCTTCAATACCATCAGCAATCGCTAGTAGAATTTTCTTGCGTTTCAATGCAGGCATATCACGCCACAATGGAAATGCCTTTGCTGCGGCTTGGGCTGCAGTATCAATGTCAGCATCCGATCCTTTCGCAACTGTACAAATTACCGATTCATCTACAGGAGACGTATTTACAAATGTCTCACCGGAGAGTGACGCACAAAATTTCCCATCAATGTGGTTCAAAATGCCGGTTTTACGAAAACGCTTGAGATAACCATCTAGCTTTTCGATGTTAGAGCTAAGATCTATCATGAGTAATTGACTCTACTATTAACTTTTGAAAGAGTGCCTATATCGGCACCATTAAATCGTTTTGGAAACCTTTCCTTGCGCCACCCAATCATCAAATACTATTAATACAGCATCGCTAAATGCAGTGTCATTAATATGCGCATCCACCTCTGTCATTGGCGCACTACCGGGAATAACCTTACGTGCCTCGTCGATAAGTGCTGCCAAGCCTTCCGGATCATAGGCCTCCTGGCCTTCTCTGTCCCATTCTTCAACACCACCTAATGGCAGAAAAAAATGGCTTGGCCCGGTAGCAGGTTTTAAGCGGTCGGCCATTGCGCGAATCCAGCTACGACGTTCTTTAGCGTTAAAAACGGTGCTCTTAATGAGCCGGTTGTGCTCATGAAATGGGCGATCCTTGTATTGCTCAGGTATCTCTTGCCATCCGGCAAAATCCAGCAGATCAAGCGCGCCAGGTGCAAGCAACTGTGGTGTCCCTACACGCCCAGCATTGGTTAGGCGATCGTCACCGCTAGTTACCACAGATCCAGCCAACATGTTACCAAATTCCTGCATACAAAAATCAATCACACAGGCAAAAGCGCCTTCGGCTGCAAGTTTTTCAAACGCCATTCCACCCATGCCGGTTGAATGGAACACAGCCACTTCAAAGCCGCGCTCTTCTAACGCCGGTGAAAGGTATGTCATATAACGTAAACATGACGAGCCTAAAGAGGTCATGCCGATTAGAGGCTTGGTGCGATCAGGCGATACTGCGGCGCGAGCCGAACCGACAACGGCGCCAGCTGCTTGGCTAAGTGATGACTTGCAAATTGAATTAAGCCCGTAGAGACCACCCGACCATAAAATCATTTGTACATCAGGTGCAAACCGATGTGGTGGTATTAAGGGTGAAAAGCTGACCGTTGAAACAATATATTTAGGCACACCCAGCGGCAATGCTTGTGCGCAGTCCAAAGCGAGATCGGTGCCTAAGGTGCCGCCGGTTGCGAGCATGGCATCAAAACGCCCCTCTTGATAAGCTCTCGCCACTACTGATGCTGCACCTCTCGACATGACGCTAAAACTCTTGTTTTCATCACCTTGCGCAATGACTTCTTCAATACTCATGTGCTCAGCAGCAGATACGTCATGCTTGCTGATGTCAGTTGGCGTTTTAGGATTACCCAGTACTGATACATCCATGGTTACAACAGCAGCCCCTTGATCCCGAATGCATTGCTCAAGAAACCGCATCTCAGGCTCTTTGGTGTCATAGGTGCCGATCAATAGGATCGTCTTATCCGTCATAACGTCACCTCAGCACACACTATAAAACGCTCTGAGCTCACAGTTGCATCCATGCGGTTTTTAAATTGGTGTACTTATCCAAGGCGTGCATGGATTTATCGCTGCCATTGCCCGATTGCCCGACACCGCCCAATGGCACAGTGACATCAGCCCCGCCATACGTATTGACATGTACAACGCCAGCTTTTATATTGCCTACCATTCGATGGGCACGTGATAGATCGGATGTCCACACACCGGATGCCAAACCTAGATCAGTGCCATTGGCTAAGGCCACCGCTTCCTCTTCAGTATTAAACGCAGTTACTGCGAGCACCGGACCAAACACTTCATGTTGGGCAAGCCCATCATTCGCCTTTACATTAGTCATTACAGTCGGCTCCATGTAATAGCCGCCGGTATCCTTGTGTAGCTGCTTACCACCCAGCCTGGTACTTGCGCCTTGCGAAACTGCATCAGTAACACTCTGCAAATTCTTTTTAAGCTGCTGTAGGTTATTAACCGCACCAATTTCGTTATTCAAATCTAATGGATCACCCACAGTAAATTTTTCGGTAACCCGGCACAGTGCATCAACAAACTCGTCATGCACCGAAGCCTCGAGCAACAAGCGAGACCCTGCCACGCACACTTGCCCCGAGTTTCGAAAAATAGCACCTGCTGACACCTTGGCAGCTTGTTCCAAATCAGGCGCATCGGCAAACACAACATTGGGTGATTTGCCACCTAATTCTAGATAAATTCGTTTTAAATTCGATTGCGCCGAGTATTCCAACAAACGACGGCCCGTTGCACCGGAACCTGTAAATACCAGTGCATCAACAAGTGGTGACAAACCCATGGTTTTTCCTACAACACTGCCTTCGCCTGTCACGATGTTAAGCACACCGGGTGGTAGCCCTGCCTCTAGCGCAAGTTCTCCGAGGCGAAGCAAAGCAAGGGATGCAGTTTCAGGTGGCTTTAGCACTACTGAGTTTCCGCTAGCCACTGCTGGCGCGAGTTTCCATGCACCAATCATCAATGGGAAATTCCATGGAATGATTGCGCCCACCACTCCGACCGGTTCGTGGTGTATCAAACCGAGTACAGAATCTGCGGTTGGAGCGATCTGGCCATAACATTTATCAATGGCTTCAGCGTAGTAGCGAAATGTTGCAGCGGCAGAGCCTGACTCAGCTTTAAAAGCCATTCCAATTTCGGTACCATTATCACGTACACCCAACACTGCCAACGATGCACTTTCGGCATCAATTAGATCGGCTAGTGCTAATAGTACTTTTTTGCGTGCCGCTGGCGGCATTTTTGACCAACGACCATCGTCAAAGCTAGCTCGAGCACTAGCGATAGCATTTTCCATATCGGATACGGTGCCATTAGCAATATGGGTAAACACTTTGCCATCTATTGGCGAGATAACGTCCAGCAATGCCTCGTCACTAGCAGCCGTTCGTTTTCCATCAATCAAGTGGCCTTGAGTGGCGACGGGCAGAGCGCGAAGGCTATCTATCTGTGATTGGTTAATCATAGTTATTGGCTAACGTTGTTGTGTGTCGTGTAAATCGTGATCTCTTGATCCATCTGTGCTTGCATGTTGTTCACGGAACAGCGTGCGTATATGTAACCCTATTACAAATATAATGGCGAAAAAAAGCAGAGCCGCTATCGGCCGCTCGATGAAATCTATTGGCGATTTCACACGCGGCATTGAGCTTCTTAATTTTACTTCCATAATACCGCCAAGCACCATTCCAAGGATGATGGGTACTACGGGTAAATTCAATCGCTTTAGCACCAGTCCTAGTACTCCAAAGCCTGCAGCCATTGCGCAGTCGGTAACAGAGTTTCTTAATGAATAAACCCCAACAAAACCCAATATCAATATAAGCAAACCAAGAAATCTCGTAGGCACACGAATGATGTGCGTCAAAGCTTTGGTAGAGAACATTAAAAATATAATGACTGCAACATTTAACAGCAACATCGCGATATACAGTGCGTAAACAAAATCGAGCTGGTTTTGAAACAACTGCGGGCCCGGTATCACGTTGTGAACATAAAAAACTGACAGCATCATGGCTGTTAGTGCTTCTCCGGGAATGCCCAATGCCAATAAAGGAATCATGGCTGCAGCGGGTACTGCATTGTTAGCAGCCTCAGATGCCACTAAACCTTCCGGGCTACCTTTGCCAAAAAGCTCTGGGGTTTTTGACGTTTTTTGAGCATAGGTATAAGACAAAAACTGCGCGGTGAATTCACCCACACCAGGAATAATACCCATCAACACACCAAAGCCTGATGACACACCGGCGACACGCTTATGAGAACCCACCTCACGAAGGCCCGATAGCATGCTTCCTTTCTCAATTTCAGGTTTGGGCGAACTGTCTTTTTCTATTAGCAGCAAAAAAGCCTGGCTGAGCGCAAACAAACCCAAGACAACTACAATCAAATCAACACCAGAGGTTAACCAGCTTTGATCAAATGTGTAACGTTTTGTATAGGTAACTGGGTCTAAACCAACCGTGTTGAGCAAGATACCGAAACAAGCCAACATACCCGCTGCAAGCACTTGCCCTCTATGTGCAAGAATCACCAGCACGATACCCAATAGCGCCGCTAAAAATATCTCTCGGCTGCCAAACATCGGAGCAACTAACGCCAACAACGGTGACAGGAGAATCAGGCACACAATACTAATGATGGCTCCCACAAATGATGCAGAATAGGCAAGTGACACCGCGCGGCGCCCTTCGCCTCGTTGCGTCATTGGATAACCATCATAGGTGGTTAGCGCGTTGACCGCAGTACCTGGCGTGTTAATTAAGATCGCTGGTAGCGCACCACCGTACATAGCAGAGCCGTATATACCTAGTAGCAATGTTAAGCCAACCAATGGCTCCATCGAGAAAGTAGCCGGTAGCAATATCGCAATGGCCACGGCTGGCCCGACGCCGGGTATAGCACCGATGACGACGCCACCCACGGAACCGATTAACAACGCAAGCAATACCTGCCATTGGAATAATAATCCAATCCCTGATATGAGTGATTCAATCATGCGCTGTAAATAGAGAGTGTGTGCATATGCCACTTAATCATTCTGATTAGGCACTCCGCTAAAAAAATGTCAACATGAACGATCGAAGTGCAGTGGGTAGATACTCATACACTTGGCCGCCCGGTACTTTGACTTGCAATAATGATTTAAAAATAACGACAACTAAAAAACCACCAACAACGCTGGCCATTAACATCTTTCGGCTACGGTAGCCTGCTCGTAACGCCAGCAACAAACACATCAATAGCGTGACAAATAGATACCCCAAGATGGGTACTAACATCACATAGGCCATAAACCACAAAGCGTATTCGACAGAGCGAAACCAAAAGCCTACTTCTTTCCACCTTCCGAGAATTCTTCGAGAAAGTAACGAGCCAACGGTGTGTAAGGACGCAAAAAAAACCATGCCGCCCACCGCAATCATTGGCCAAAACGATGCTTGTGCAACAAGTTTCCCATTAGGCTTCCAAGTAGTCTGAGCAGACAACTGAGTAAGTAACCATATAGAAAATATCAGGAACGCTAACGCAAAAACGATATCGCCAGGACGGCGATATCGCTTAAACAGCACCTGAAGTGTTGCCATGCGGTCTTGCTGCATTAATCAGCCAACAATACATCAATCGTTGCGAGCGTTTTAATATCTGTGATAATTTGCTCAGCAACAGCTGCGGCATCTTGCCAGTACAACTGAGCACTTGTTTCTGCAGCAAATTTCATCGCTTTTTCAGAAGTGATAGTCTTCTTCGCCACAGCGATAATTTTTTCACGTACATCAGCAGGCGTGTCTTTATGAACGAACAAGCCGTTCCATAATGATACGTTGAGTACCGGAGCAAGCTCTGCAACCGTCGGCGCATCCGGTGTTAGCGCTAAACGCTCACTACCGATAGAGGCCAATACCTTAACTTTATCCAAGCAAGGAAGAATTAGCTGTAAGGTAGTGTTAATAACGTCAACGTCACCAGAAGCCAGTGTGTTGCAATCAAGTGCATCGAATGCAGCATCAGCAGAGAACGCGAACCCCATTTCTTTAGCCAGGCCCATCGTGACCTTAGTGGGCACTAGCGGTGCGCCGAAGTGTCCAAGGGCAACGTCGTTGCTCTTTGCATATTCTGCTAAGCCTGCTATGTCGTCGTAAGGCGCGTTCTCGCCAACTGCAATAACAAACGGATACGTTAAAAAGTTACCCAAAGGCTCAAACGGATCTGGGTTTAATTCAGGAATGCCAATTTGTGGGCCGACTACGGGTATCGCGATAATGAAAGAACCGATGGTGTAACCATCTGCAGGTGCAGTTGCTACTTCTATTGCACCTGGGAATGGTCCACCGCCACCGCCTGGCTTGTTAACAACTGCCGCGGGAACACCATAAGCTTCCTGAAAATCATCGGCAATCATGCGAGTTAGCACATCTTCAAGATCACCTGGGGGCCAAGGCACAATGAATTGGACCGGCTTTTCAGGGTATTCGGCATGAGCCGCACCAGCAAACGTCAGCACACAAGCTGCTAGCAGTGTGAATACTTTAAAATGAAATTTCATGGGTTACGCCTCCAAAGCGTTTCATTATTTGAACCGATGTTGCGAAAATAGCTTGAGGTTCTGTATAAGATATGTCAACCTTTTTGTTCGCTATCGTCGTCAAGCGACCCTATTGTTTTGGAGTACACGTGTCAACAGTTAGTAAAGCCATTGATCTTCTCAGCTGGTTCTCAACGGAGCGTGCTGAGATTGGTTTGGCTGAGTTTCAACGCTTGACCAGTCGCGATAAAGCCACCACCTACCGCTATCTGCGCTCACTTGAAGCAAGCGGCTTGTTAGAACAAAATCCGGTCACGCGCACATACCGCATGGGCCCAGCTGTTTTGCGGTTTGCACATGTTAGGGAGGCAACCGTGCCAAGGCGCGCTGGTGTTCGAATGGTATTGCCGCAGTTAGCGGATGCCACAGGAGAGCTGGCACATGCGTCTATTTTGGAAAGCTACACCTTAGTCCCGCTAAGCGATCATGCCTCTACCCGATACAGCGCTCGGGTTGTGCTGTCAGAGCCTGAACTACCATTACACGCCACGGGATCTGGCCTGGCGGCATTGGCATTTGGAGAACCCTCGCTACTCAAAGCCACACACAGAAAACTCAAGCGTTACACAAACAACACAGCTACCAACCCAAAAGAACTCGACGCGATACTGCAAATAGTGAGAGCCACCGGCTTTGGTGTTGCTGATCAGGCTTATGAGGAAGGCGTATACGGCATTGGCGTGCCCTTGTTTGACTCCTCCAATACCGTCGCTGGTGCGGTGGCAGTTGCAAGCGTAGCAACTCGAATCAACGATGAGACAATCGCTATTATAAAAAGCGAGCTTGTGGCAGCATCCCGTCAGATTACGCACAGCTGGGGTGGCGAAATACCAGAAGCACTTGATCAACTTTGGTCAAACACACTTAACTCTCTATCTTCCGACTCATTGACTCTTCGAGAATCGATCGCGTGAAAGAATCCAATTTTTTAAAAGAAAACAATGCCCGGCATATGTGGCACCCAATGGCTCATCCACAAGATAGCCTCGATAACCCGCCAAGAATTATCACAGGAGCAAGTGGCGTAAGGCTGCAAGACATAGACGGCAATGAAGTGATCGATGCAGTCGGTGGTTTGTGGAACGTAAACTTAGGTTTCTCATCTGACACAATCAAGCAGGCCATAACCGAACAGCTCGATAAACTCCCTTACTATTCAACGTTTCGTGGCACTAGCAATGATGCTGTCATCGAACTCTCTTATGAGTTATCAAAATTCTTCGAACCCGATGGACTCACCACGGCGTTTTTTACTTCAGGTGGTTCTGACAGTGTAGAAACTGCACTTCGCTTAGCACGCCAGTATCACAAAGTGCGCGGCGAGCCCGGACGGATAAAGTACCTGAGCCTGAAAAAGGGCTATCACGGTACGCATACTGGCGCTGCAAGTGTTAATGGCAACGCCAACTTTCGTGCAGCCTACGAACCGTTGCTCCCCGGCTGCTTCCACACACCATCACCGTACACTTACAGAAATCAATTCAACGAAACCGACCCAGAAAAACTAGCGCATCTTTGCGTGGCGGCAATGGAAGAAGAAATCGCTTTCCAAGGCGCGAACACCATAGCTGCATTTATCATGGAGCCTATCCTTGGCGCAGGCGGCATCATTGTGCCGCATGAAAGTTTTGTACCCATGGTGCGAAAGCTTTGCAGCAAGCACGGCATCCTATTTATTGCCGACGAAGTGATTACAGCATTTGGGCGCACAGGTGCATGGACAGGTTCACGATTGTGGGGCATTCAACCCGACATGATGTGCATTGCTAAAGCCATCACCAACGGATACTTCCCTTTCGGTGCGACGATGTTGTCTCAACAGGTTGCCGATGTGTTTGAGAATGACGAAACGGGTGCCGCAGCCATCGGGCATGGCTATACCTACTCAGGCCATCCGGTAGGCGCAGCTGCAGCACTGGCCTGTATGGCTGAAACATTACGCTTGGATGTACCGACCAATGCCGCAGCGCGTGGCACACAAATGTTCGAAGGGCTTAAAACACTAAAAACCAAACACGACATCATCGGTGATGTACGTGGCGGCCGAGGTTTAATGGCGGCCATTGAGCTCGTATCAGATCGTACTACCAAAGCGCCGCTAGACAAACAAACGCCTATGCGTATTCAAGATGAAATCTATAACAACGGCATCATGGTGCGAGTCTCTGGCCCCAACATTATTCTGTCGCCGCCATTAATCGTCAGCGAGCAGGATGTATCTGACATTCTTGCAGCCATTGATACAGGCCTTAGCGCCGCTATGTCTACGTAGCTGTATTCGTATTAAGCACTGTAAGCCGCAAGGGATAGACATGAGCGATCAAAATAATCAGGTGTGTTTGCTAGGTACTAAGGGTGGACCCGCTATCCGCCCGGGTTCTACTAACCCAACATCCAATTTATTGAGGATGGAGGGGCAGCAAATCGTGATTGACTGCGGCTTAGGCGTTACCCGAGGCCTTGTTGATCAAGGCATGCAGTTGCGTGATCTCTCCATCATATTTATCACTCACCTACATTCTGATCATTACCTTGAACTAGGCCCACTCATTCATACCGCATGGACCGCTGGTTTGAAAACGCCTGTTAATGTTTACGGCCCAGAAGGGCTGGCTCGTTACTGGGTGCAATTCATCGACTCAATGCGTGATGATATTGAATTACGCATTAAAGACGAAGGTCGACCTGATCTTGTTAGCTTGGTCACTTTGCATGTGTTGGATGAAGGCGAGGTGAAAATTAATGGTGCGATTAGTGGCGATATTAGAAGCGCTATTACTGTTAGGGCAATGCGAAACATACACCCGCCACTGGTAGATACTTTCGCGCTGTCGTTCAAAGCCGATGACGCCCACGTGGTGTTTTCAGGCGACACCGCATATTTACCAGCATTAGCAGAATTTGCACTAGACGCAGATTTGTTAATCCATGAAGCCATGCTGGAAGCGGCACTACCGGCATTGTTTGCCCGTATAGGCAACGGCGACGACAAATTATACAAACATTGGATGCGATCGCATACATTGGCACAAGATGTGGGTAAAATTGCAACCGCCGCAAACGTATCCGCATTGGCATTGAACCATCTAATTCCCTCTGATGACCCTGACTATGGTGACGAACAATGGCTAGCCGCTGTGCAAACCACATGGAACGGCAAACTACATATCAGTAAAGATGGCATGACAATAGACTTTGGCGATAGCACGGTATAACCATGTCAAAGGCAAACACTGCCCAACAAATGGAACGGCGAGCAAAGTTGCTTGGGCCAAACGTATCCATTTTATTTGACGTCCTTTTGCATTGGTTCGTGGCAAAGCGGTGCGGGTCTGGGATGCAGGCACATTTGAGGACGAAATAAATACTGCAATCCTTAGGTGCATAGGTTCACCATGTGGGGGCATCAAGGCGTCGGAATCACACCCGACATCGTGACCTTAGAAAAGCCGATGCGTGACGGCCATCCAATTGCAGGTGTTGTCACTTCCATGGCAACAGTTACGGAGCGGCAAACAACGAACTAATAGAAGGCTATACTACAGCTCGCGCATTCGATTTAAAAGCCTTAGATCAGTATAGCATTACGAGCCTGTACATACGTGGTATGGATAATTTCACAAACAAATGAACAAGCGCGTACCGAACGTTGTGCTCGCTTCATACAAACGGCGTGCAGCCAAGTAGAAAAATGAACAGATACTCATATAACATCGTTGCAAGCTTAAACCGCGTAGCAGGAAAATGACATGAGCACAAAAAATGACGGGGCTTACCACAACATAAGTGTTCCGGCTCAAACTCAGCCTAGTGGTTGCCCTATTGATCATGAGTTCACAACATTTACTGCAGAGTATCTTGAAAACCCCTATCCGCAATTAGCAAAAATTCGAGAAAACAACCCCATATTTTACTCAAAAAAATTGGGCTATTTGGTTGTCACCAGAATGGAAGATCTAATAGAGGTGTTCCGTGATCACGACGTGTATTCGTCCGACAATGTTCAAAACCCGGTATTCCCAATTTGCGATCGCGCTGCGGCAATTCTCGCCCATGAAGATTTCAATCCAGTAGCGGTAATGTCCAACCGGCAGCAACCCGATCACACCAGAATAAGAAAACACACGCGGAACGGATTTTCCGGCCGCCGCATGAAAACCTTAGAGCCCTACATTCGCAGGCGTAGCCAAGAGCTCATTGACGAGATGCTTAAAACTGGTGGGCCCGTTGATTTTGTCAGCGCTTTTGGGCACCCACTACCCGGGCAAATCATTTTTAGATTTATAGGTTTTGATGAAGCTGACGATGAACAGCTGATGTCTTGGACCGGCAACAGATTAGCGTTTACCTGGGGCAATCCAGATGAAGATGAACAGGTTGATATCGCCCAAAAGATGATGAATTATTGGCGCTACTGCCGAGAATTTGTAGCGTCGCGCTTTAAGGATCGTAAAGACGATCTAACATCAGAGCTACTTGATGCGCATGAAGCCAACCCGGAAGCACTCTCTTATCTAGAAGTTGAATCCATCATTTATGGCCATTCGTTTGCAGGGCATGAAATCGTTAGTAACTTTATGAGTAACACGCTGTTGTGCCTTTTATCGCAGCGCGAAAACTGGATTAATATTTGCAACGATCACAAACTGATCCCTAACGCCTTAGAAGAAGTGTTGCGTTTCGAATCACCACAAACCAGTTGGCGCCGCAGAACCAATATCGATACGCAAATCGCTGGTGTCGACGTACCAGCAGGTACACAAGTGTTTTTAAGCCTTGGCGCGGCTAATCATCAGCCTGAACTATTCGATTCACCAGGTGAATTTGATATTCGACGTAAAAATGCTCGCAAGCATATAGCCTTCGGGCATGGTATTCACTTTTGTTTGGGCGCGCGACTGGCACGACTGGAGGCACATGTAGCCATAGAAGCACTAGCGAACAGATTGCCAAGCTTACGCCTTGTTGATGAGCAACAACTAAGTTATTCGGAAAATATCACTTTTCGAGGGCCGCAAGAATTGTATATAGATTGGGATGATTAAGCGATATCAACTTTTTGGCGACACGCTAATCACAAACAACAAAGTCGTTGGCTTATCGGCCAAAATCGTCAAAAGCAACAGTGGCAAGGTTCGCAAACGCTTGTATGTCAATCACGGCTTTACCTCACTTATACAAGCCATACCAAACAAAATAAGGCAGCGAATTCCTTCATTCGAATCCGCTGCCTAGTGTTGACTGATTAACTACACTGATTATACGATCGCTTTCATACCCGTCATATGCCCACGTAATCGTGCACCGACTTTTTCAATGGGGTGGTGACGAATAGCGTCGTTAATTTGCACCAACTGAGCATTATCGACACCAGTATCATTAATTTGCAAACCCTTACCAATAACATCAGATTTGATTGATGGCATGAGTTCCTTTGCCAGTAATGGACGCGCTAGTTGATCAAACAAATAACAACCGTATTCTGCAGTATCAGAAATAACGACGTTCATCTCATATAACTTACGGCGTGCAATTAAGTTGGCGATTAAAGGTGTTTCATGCAGTGACTCATAGTAAGCCGAATCAGCAACAATACCCGCGTCAACCATCGTTTCGAACGCAAGTTCAACGCCTGCGCGTATCATTGCAACCATCAAGATGCCGTTATCAAAATACTCTTGCTCAGCTATATCATCAGTAGAGATAGTTTGCTTTTCAAATGCTGTCTCACCTGTCTCTGCGCGCCACTTAAGTAGGTTCACATCATCGTTAGCCCAATCAGCCATCATGGTGCTGGAAAAATGCCCAGACATGATGTCGTCTTGATGTTTTTGAAACAATGGGCGAAGTATGCCTTTTATTTGCTCTGACAGTTCATACGCACGGATTTTTGCAGGATTAGACAAGCGATCCATCATCGTAGTGATGCCGCCGTACTTCAGTGCTTCGGTAACTACTTCCCAACCGTTTTGTACAAGCTTGGCAGCGTAAGGCGCATCGATTCCCTCTTCTATCATTTTGTTGTAGCACAACACTGAGCCAGTCTGTAGCACGCCACACAGAATTGTTTGCTCGCCCATCAAATCAGATTTAACTTCGGCGATGGGTGATGATTCCAATACACCGGCTCGATGCCCACCAGTACCAACAGCCAGTGCTTTGGCGATCTTCATGCCGTCATCGTTAGGATCGTTTTCGCGATGCACAGCAATAAGTGTTGGAACACCAAAACCGCGTACATATTCTGCGCGTACTTCAGACCCGGGGCACTTGGGGCACATCATCACAACCGTGATGTCTTTATTCACCTGCATGCCTTCTTCAACTAAGTTGAAGCCATGGGCGTAGTCAAGCGTCGAACCTTTTTTCATCATAGGCATAACCGCATTAACAACAGCGGTATGTTGCTTATCTGGCGTCAGGTTCATCACGATATCTGCCGCAGGGATAAGATCTTCATACGTACCAACAGTGAAACCGTTGTCAGATGCATTCTTAAACGATTGCCGCTTTTCGTCGATTGCTGCCTGACGTAAGGCGTAGCTCACATCAAGCCCAGAGTCACGTAGGTTCAAGCCTTGGTTAAGCCCCTGAGCACCACAACCCACAATGACGATCTTCTTACCCTTAATGTATTCCACACCATCAGCAAACTCTTCAGATTGCATAAATCGACATTTAGCGAGCTCTTCTAATTGAAGTCTTAACGGTAATGAATTGAAGTAGTTTTGGCCCATAACGGTGCTTCCTGAAAGCGAAAATAGGTTTATCGCGTGAATAATAAAGGAGTAGACTCATTGCGTAAATCGACATATTCGACTCACAGCGTTGCGTATAACGCACTTAACGGCTAACTTGTTGTTATTATTAAATAAACGAACAAAGCAGCAGCTCCATTTGGACATCCGAACCTACAAAGTTTTCCTCAGCCTGGCCCAAACGCTCCATTTTGGCAGGACAGCACGCCAAACCGACCTTAGCCCGTCAGCCGTTAGTAGACACCTGCAGCGCCTGGAAGTGCATGTCGGCCAAGTGTTAGTTGAGCGCGATAATCGGCAAGTACAATTAACCCCAGCGGGCCGCCACTTTCTAGAATACGCCAGAGATGCTGTTGATAATTGGCAGAAAATCCGCAACGATCTGGACGTCAGTTCAGCAAAGCTCACTGGTGAGGTCAGTGTGTTTGCTTCCGTCACGGCCAGCTACAGCATACTCAGTCAAATACTACCTGCCATGCGCGATACACACCTCGGTATAGAAATTAAGCTGCGTACAGGGGACCAAGCTGAAGCACTTGAGCGCGTAGTAGACGGTGTGGATGACTCCGCTATTATCGCCGTACCATCAAACTTGCCACGCAAGTTAAGCTGTTTACCTTTGCGGCGCACGCCCTTATGCTTGATCGGACCAACCATTCCTAGCCCACTCACTAGCACATTGAATGAATACCTTAAAAATGGTGAAGAGCCAGATTGGAGCGAGCTACCTGTAGTATTAGCCGAACGTGGGCTTGCCCGTACCCGTTTTCTTACGCGAATGAAGTCGCTACATTGCGAACCTCGCATCTATGCGCAAGTCGCCGGACATGAGGCCGTGGTATCGATGGTAAGTTTAGGATTCGGTGTGGCAGTTGTCCCCGCCTTGGTGATTGAGCATAGCCCTATTCGTGAATCAGTGCGCGTACTGCCGTATATGAATGATCTTAAACCGTTTGAACTCGGTTTGTGCGCACATGAAGAACGCTTGGGCGATCCTTTGTTAAATGCATTCTGGAATTGTGCCGCTGACTCCTACCCTCAAGCATAATCAGCAAACACACTTAATTAATCATAATTCATGTTCAACGCCACTCTGAACAATCTGTGCGTCAACTTTGACAATCATTTTGAACTTATCAAAATCAACTGGAAACTCAATGATAGTCAGCACTGGGTTATTACCGGAGCCAATGGCTCAGGTAAATCGGCTTTAGCAGCATGTTTGCTCGGAATCGGTGATGTTGAAGCAGGAACCATAACCGGGCTACCCTCCAACATTGCTATCGTATCGTTTGAAGCACAGGCCGAGTTAATTGAAACGGAACGTCGCAGGGATGATGCGGATATACTTGACGTAATTAGTGAAGGCACCAGCGTTCATGAAATACTAAACGACGGTTGCCAGAATAAGAATGAGCAGCGTCGTTTAATTGAAGCATTTAAATTCGAACCACTATTGACGCGGAGCTTTCGCAAACTATCAACTGGCGAAACACGCAAAGTCATTTTGATTAAAGCACTCACTAGCAATGCTGATCTATTGATACTGGATGAACCTTTCGAAGGCCTTGATCTACATTCAGATGAAGTATTAAACCGCCTACTTCAGGAATACAGCCAATCATTGCCAATGATATTGGTATTAAATCGTTTTGATGAAATTCCAAACTTCGTTACTAATATCGCTTACATAGAAAAAGGCGAACTAACATATACAGTACCTTTTTGCGATGAAACTGCGGTTGCTGAACTACGCCAACTGTTGCATCTAAAAACCAGCGAGATAGCGATCCCTACAAAAGAGCCACAGTCAAACATACCAAGCTTAGACCGAAACACGGTATTAGTGAACATCAAGGATGGTCGTATTGCCTACGGTGACACGATTATCTTTGATCAACTAAATTGGCAAATAAACCCCGGACAACACTGGCAAGTCAGTGGTCCCAACGGCAGTGGTAAAACCTGCCTGCTTAACCTGATCACCGGCGATCACCCGCAATGCTACGTAAACAACATTCAACTATTTGGCATGCAGCGTGGCCAGGGTGAAAGCATATGGGACATTAAGCAACATATCGGTTATGTATCCAGCGCACTACAGTGGGAGTATAAGGTCAGTGTAAGCGTGCGCAATGCGATCATCTCCGGATTCTATGACAGTATTGGGATCTATCAACAGTATAGCGACGTACAAAAAGACATCGCCAACCAATGGCTAGCACTTTTGGGTATGCATGAATTGGGTGATAATCCTTTTAATCAACTTTCATTTGGTGATCAACGGTTAATACTCATTGTCCGAGCTATGGTGAAACACCCTCCCTTGCTGATTCTCGATGAACCGTGCTTAGGCCTTGATGATTTAAACCGGCATCTGGTATTGACCCTAATTGAGAAAATATGTACGAATTCTGATACTACTGTCCTATATGTAAACCACCGATTGCAAGATAAAATAGCGGGCATTGAGCATCATATGGTTCTTGGCAACAACTATGGCAACGACATACAGTGATTGACCTGACCTTAGGCTACGGCGTTTTGTTGGTTGTGCTTGGTTTAGTTGCTGGGGTTATCAATACACTAGCAGGCGGTGGATCAAACCTCACTATCCCTGCCTTGATGGTCGCAGGCCTACCACCTGATGTAGCCAACGCCACCAATCGAGTCGGCGTAATGATGCAGTCGTTAACGGGAATGAAACAATTTCACGCCAAGGGCAAACTCCCAACGGCTGATCTCAATGCTATTCTCGTGCCTACGCTACTGGGTGGTTTGTTAGGTGCAGCAGCGGCTAGCTATGCACCCGCTTACTTACTCAAGCCTGCACTGTTGTTTACCATGCTTGCTATGGCAGCTCTAATGCTGTTTAAGCCATCCGTTGTGATTCCAGATGCTGGCACAGCTGTGAAGCTTGTCAAAGATACACCTGGCGCATGGCTAGCGCTGTTTGTTGCCGGCATATACGGTGGCTTTGTACAAGCAGGTGTCGGGTTTGTGCTTATCGCTGCGCTTGCAGGTACCTTACGTTATGACATTATTTCTACAAATGCGCTAAAAATCG
Source organism: Granulosicoccaceae bacterium (assembly GCA_036478595.1). GTDB lineage: Bacteria > Pseudomonadota > Gammaproteobacteria > Granulosicoccales > Granulosicoccaceae > Granulosicoccus. The sequence goes on along the minus strand of JAZGEF010000018.1, from coordinate 28,895 downwards.
TTTGTACGGTTTCTTTCACTGCTGTGGCGCTTGCACTGTTTATCTACAACGATCAAGTCGCCTGGGCACCTGGTTTACTTCTAGCGATAGGCAGCATGGTCGGTGCGTGGTTAGGCGTTAATATCGCAATGGATATTTCGGCTAAAGTGATGAAGTGGTTTCTGTTCTTGATGACACTAGTGGCCGTAATCGCAGCAATGCTAAATTAATCGGTTTTCCAATGCCATATCTAATACTCACATTATTTGTAGCAGCCCTTGTCTATATCCCAAGCTTACGAATATCGATGGTTATGCGTAAGCACAGCAAGCAACGTGAAGATCTACCAGGAACGGGTGGTGAATTAGCCGCACATCTTATTCAACGATTTGAGCTTACTGATGTCTCGCTAGAAACAACCGATGATCGAAATGATCACTACGATCCAGGCAGCCGCACGGTCAGGCTCGGCGAATCTAACTTCAATGGCAAATCCCTAACTGCTATTGCAGTTGCAGCACATGAAGTGGGCCACGCTATTCAATTTGATAGGCAGGAGCCCATTTCAACACTTCGTAGCCGTTATCTCCCGACGGCCTATTTATTAAAAAAAGCAGGTGTACTCATGTTAACTGCTACGCCGTTTATCGCCATCTTGCTTAGGGCTCCTGCTGCAATCATGCTATTTATTGGCATCGGCTTGTTTTTACAATTACTAGGGGCAATGGCTTATTTAATCATACTGCCAGAAGAATGGGACGCTAGTTTTAAAAAAGCGATGCCCATCCTGACCGAAGGTGAGTACATTAGCGATGCTGACATCCCTGCCGTGCAAAGCGTATTAAAAGCGGCTGCTTATACGTATTTTGCTGCAGCCCTTGCCGACCTTCTACACATTGGTAGATGGATAATGATACTGCGCCGTTAGGATTACACCTTGACGCAAGAAAACATGTTCGATAAAAACTACTGGCCCGCGGACTACTTCGCCAGTCGTGCTCGATTTATCGAACTCGGTAACGCTTGTGGTGCTCATATGGACGCCCACCCAATTGCCGCTCTAGGGCCAGCAGGCGAAACTCTAACAGTTGATGTCGCATCATTAACGTCGCCTACCGACGAACACCTGATCATTCTAACTAGTGGCGTACATGGTGTTGAGGGCTTTGTTGGTGCAGTCGTTCAGTTTCAAGCATTACAAATGCTGGCACAAAGTGGCCTGCCGAAATCCACGGGCATTGTGATGATTCATGCGGCCAACCCTTGGGGCTTTGCGCACCTTCGGCGCGTAGATGAAAACAATGTAGACGTAAATCGGAACTTCTTTAAAACAGCTCCTAAGTCGCATCCCTGTTACGCCGCATTAGATCCAATTATCAATGCACCAAAATCACCTAGTACAGCAGGTGAGATTAAATATTGGCTTAATGCAATTAAATTGATCGCTTTGAGCCTCGGTATTACCAAATTGTTTAAACCGATAGCCCAAGGGCAATACGATTTCCCTAAAGGAGTATTTTTTGGAGGCACGCGGCCGAGTGAGTCGAGCCGCCTGTTACAAAATATAATAGCCGATCTTTCTGCCAACTCAAAACAAGTGACGATTTTGGATATCCATAGCGGATTAGGCCCATCTGCTAAAGTTTCATTAATCGGCAATAGCAATATGGTTCCCAAAGAGGAGCGATTGAATTGGCTAAAAAAGCATTACGGGAAAACGGTGTACATAGATACTGATAAAAACAACACCTATAATGCTAAGGGTACTTTTAGCCAATGGTGTCAACGCACACTAAACGAAAAACTGTATCTATATCTGTGCATAGAAATAGGCACGGTTAATCCTATTTCACTTTTTTCAGCACTGAGACGCGAAAACCAAGCACATCACTGGGCTGAAAACAATACAACGTCATACGCAAGAAGCAAACAAGCACTTTTGGCTGTTTTCGCACCACAGTCTCAACAGTGGAGACGAAAAAGTGTTGCGGAAGCTTTGCAAATCCTCTACAAAACAAGCAACTTGCCGACGATACACGCAAACATCGAACAGTAGACTCCATGCACCCGATATCACCCCAAGTTACCCTTCAACCATGAATTAATTCGTTTCAGCTGAAATCGTTTTATTTGCCAAAATGTATACCGATACCCAAGAGGCAGATAACCGTAGAAAGTGCCACTTATTTCTTGACGTCAGCAGCGGCTTTCATAGCATCCTCTCCCTTCTTCCATAAATTGCCCTGCCATAATTCATCAAGGCCTGTTTCGCCACTCGCACCAGGAGTTGTCAAGTAGTCGTAGTAAGCAGTGGGTTTGGTACCCGTAAGATTGTAAAAGTCAGGGCTGCATCGGCAATAAAAGCCGTTGGACAAGTATTCAAAAAACTCCGCACGCGTACTACCAAAATCTTTCTCAAAATCAATCATATTCTGAGCGCGATATTCAATTTTTTTATCCATCGCTCGGCTAAGATCTGCCGCAATTTCTTCCATGTTCTGTGGCTGCGGGCCTGTCAGGTCGTAGAATTTATCCGAATGCTTTTCTGGGCCTTCAATTAACAACACCGATGCAGCCTTTGCAATGTCGCGCGTGGCCACAAAAGAGTTGCGCGCGGTGCCCAGTGGGTTACTAAACCACCCATCTGACTGGATGTTGTCACAATCTGTTTTTAACAAATGATTCATAAAGAAGTTATTTCGCAAAACACTCACATTTAGACCTGCATCAAGCAGCGCTTTCTCTCCCCACCAATAGTGCTGCAACATGAGTGGAATTGCAGCGCCCTCACGCGAGGAATGCACATCGGGATCGTACGACGCTGTATTGGTGTCAGCACCCATACAACTGACTCTAACAACGTGATGGATTTGCTTAGCACGATTACCCAGCTCCTTACTAAAGGCAAGATGCCCCTCAAGCATCGGATCAAGCGATGCTGAATACACAGCGCTCACACCTTCAAGTGCTGAATCCCAAGTGGCGCTATCATTCAGATCAAAGTTAACGACCTCATGAGCGCCAAGTGCTTTCAGAGACTCAGCTTTCTCCATGCTGAAGCAGCATGCCCGTATCACAAATGTGCCCTCTTTCGCCAGCAGCGCTAGTAGCTCCTTGCCTATGCGGCCGGATGCAGAGGTGATGAGTACAATTGGTTTTGCCATGCTAAATTCCAGTAAGATAGTAGAGATCTGGCGGTAGTGTACCTAATATTCCTAGCCCGAGGCTTAAGCTAGACTACATCGCTATCGCGCATGAAATCCGCGTCTCCCACAGCAGGCAATTAGGCGAGCATTGATATGAATATCGACCCATTTTGCGTTGAACTTTGGATGAATGAGTTCGAATTAAAGTGTGAATACAATCTTGCTGAAACTTGCGTAGAGAGCATAACAATTGCAGAACTTCTGCAACTATCAGGGCAAAGTGAGGATAATATCCGGGAACTTCTCTGGCTAAAAATGACTTACGGCGCAATAGAAGGTAGTGATCGACTAAGGCATGCGATTGTGTCGTTGTATTCGGCACAATCGATTAACAACACTTTAGTTACTCACGGCACCATTGGGGCTAATTCCCTGGTCCATCAAACCCTTGTATCCCGAAATGACAAAGTCGTTGCCGTCGTGCCATCGTATCAACAGCACTATTCAATCCCAGCAAGCGTTGGTGCCGATGTGCACAAGCTGCACTTAACAGCTGGCAATCAATTCCTTCCTGATCTAGAGCAGCTCGACGCCCTGGTAACTCCCGATACAAAACTGATCGCACTAACCAATCCCAATAACCCAACGGGTAGCTTACTCAATCGCGAAGCGTTGGAGAACATCGCTGCAATCGCTCGTAAAGCCAATGCATGGGTATTGTGTGATGAAGTCTATAGAGGGATAGATCAAACCGGATCAGGAACAACCGCATCTATGGCCGATATTTACGACAAAGGAATTAGCACTGCGAGTATGTCAAAAGCCTTCTCTCTTGCAGGCTTACGGCTTGGCTGGATCGCGGCCCCTGAAGAGGTGATCAACGCCGTTATGATACATCGTGACTACAACACAATCTCTGTGGGCATGATTGACGATCATTTTGCAGCGATAGCACTAGAGAATGCAGAGGCGATCTTGGGTAGAAGCCGAAAGATAACGCGTGAAAACCTAAACATCCTTACTGATTGGGTTAACAATGAGCCATCGATTAGCTGGGTAAAACCACAATCAGGCACTACCGCGTTACTAAAATACGAACAAGATATGCCGTCAAGAGAATTTTGCCTTAGCCTGCTTAAGCAAACTGGGGTGATGTTAACGCCTGGCTCCACCATGGACATGGAAGGCTATGTACGCATCGGGTTTGCTAATGGTACTGATGTACTAAAAACTGGGCTTGGCTTGATGTCTGAATTCTTAAGGTTATCTGCGTAGTATTAAGTAGATATACCATGTGACTGCAATGTGATTCCCGTGAAAATTGTCATTGCTGTAGGTAATCTCATTCCCGTGAAGACAGGCCAGGTGACTGCCTTTGTGAGGATGATAAGCTTATAAGTCTTTAGCCAATCGCAGCGCATCGTAAATAGCGGCATGCGTATTACGTGCACTAACCGCATCGCCAATTCGGAAAAGCTGAAACTGCCCTTCAGGATGACGAAACGATATTTGCATATCGCCATTAATCAATGCTTCATGGTCAACAGCGCCACCATTAGAGCTCAACGGTTTAAGCTGTAGGTATAGATCATCCAGCGGCATGGTGCCGTAGTTAACAACAACCTGGTCATATTCTGTTGTATGCGTATGATCGCTATAGTCGGTTCCGATAGTCGCTAGCAACTTGTTACCCTTACGCTCAACGCCTAACAAACGACGGGTAACGGTAAAAGTGACATCCTTATCCTGAAGACTACGCATATAAGGGACAAGGTTCATCGCCATAACATCGGGTGCAAACGTTCTGTCAGGCGTCATGATTTCCACCTTCGAACCCGCAGCTGCAGCAAACTCAGCTGCTTGTAACGCCGGATGATCGCCACTTTCATCATAGATAAGAATATCATCAGCAGGTTTAACATCACCAGTAATCATGTCCCAGCTGGTTTCCACTAGCTTGGCATCCTGGCCGCTTTCGAATAGTTCAATGTTGGGTAAACCGCCAGTAGCAATGATGACGACATCTGCTGATAACGCCGTGACATCAGCAAGTTCTGCATAGTGGTTAAATTTAAACGTAACACCCTTTGCCATGCATTGAGCTTCGCGCCATTCAATAATCGACATCATTTCCCGGCGCCGAGGCGTCATTGCGCAAATCCGAACTTGTCCGCCTGCATTAGCTTGAGCTTCAAATACAGTAACTTCGTGGCCTCGCTCAGCGCACACCCGTGCAGCCTCCAAACCTGCAGGCCCTGCGCCTACAATCACCACTCTGCGTTTGATTGTCGCAGCCGGTATGTCGTGAGGCATGGTGAGCTCACGCCCTGTAGCTGCGTTGTGAATGCACAAGGCATCACCACCTTGATAGATACGGTCTAGGCAATAGGTTGCACCAACGCAGGGACGTATATCTTCTTCACGCCCTTGCATAATTTTACGCACGATATGCGGGTCGGCCATGTGGGCACGAGTCATACCCACCATATCAAGCAAGCCGCTTTTAATAGCGTATCGAGCTGTAGCAACATCTGGAATTCGTGCGGCATGAAAGGTAGGCATGCCGGTGGCTTTTTTTACTTCGCCGGCAAAATCCAGATGCGGCGCACTGGGCATACCTTGTACTGGGATGATATCCGTCATGGCCGGGTCAGTATGTATTCGGCCACGAATAACATTGAGAAAATCGAGTTTACCAGAGGCTGCAAGTTTTTTCGAAATTTCAATTCCCTCAGCGGCCGTTATACCGCCTTTCTGTGCTTCATCCGCGGTGTATCGAAACCCCACTATAAATTCACTGCCAACGCGTTTTCGAATAGCAGACAGTACGTCCATAGGGAACCGCATTCGATTGTCTAGTGTGTCTGCACCGTACGGTCCGACTAAGTCGTTGCTTAACGGCGACCAAAATTGATCAAGTAAATGCCCATACACTTGAAGCTCTATTCCATCCATGCCGCCGGCTTGCATGCGCTCAGCAGCATCTGCAAAATCGTTTATGATTCTGTCAATATCCCAATCTTCTATCAATTTAGGAAACGCTTTATGCGCAGGCTCGCGATGCTTGGATGATGATACTGAGGGCAACCAGTCTCCCTTATTCCAAGTGGTGCGTCTGCCCAGATGGGTTAGTTGAATCATCACGGCACAGCCATGCTCATGGCAGCTGTCCGTCAGGTTCTGAACCCAAGGCACCACATCATCGCAATAAACCAATACATTATTGAATACTGGCGGGCTATCTTTTGATACAGCGGCGGAACCTGCCGTCATAGCAAGCGCAATACCTGCCTTTGCACGTTCCTCATGATAGGCACGGTAACGATCCTTAGGCATGCCATCTTCAGGATAGGCTGGCTCATGAGAGGTCGTCATGATCCGATTTTTTAATCGAAGATGTTTTAGATCAAATGGTTGTAGTAACGGGTCAGTTGACATAATTTTTATCTGCAAGCTCGTTTATGTCAGAAAATACGGTAATAAACATACCGCTATAAAGATACAGTTATAAATTGTGTATCGTATTTCCATAATGCAGCATACAAGCTAGTAAAGCTAACAGGACAATGGGTTTACCTTGAATTAATAGCGTTGGTATGCGCTTGAAACCCAATATATAAGCAGCCGTTATCATTAACAAACCACCTGAAATCAATGCCGCAATACCCCAATATTCTGTGATGTGCTGTGAGGCGTACCAAAACACGTTCCATCCACCTGCTGCCAATACCAGAAGGCCGACTGGCAGTGCTACCCATTTAGGCAAGGGCTTGAGCTGTTTAGCAAAAGCATAGGGAGTGGCGAATACCAAGGCCACCAGCATAACGCCAGTGATTATTGTTCCCATGGGTAGCATAAACTTACCTTCCAAAAACGATGGTATTCCAATATTTTACGCTTAATGTGAACCCTAGTCTGTTGCTGGTCCAGATCTGGTGGCGACAATATCGCGCGAAACGTTTAAAATTCAGCTGAAACTTAAAATATTACGATCTAAATGAGCCAGTCAGAAGCGCTACCACCGAACACCTATTTCATTGAGGTATCGGGTGCCGGCCTACCCGAATGTGATGGCCTGTATGTGCCCTCTACAGCACCACCGGCTGAATCCGAATCAGGAACCATCTCCAGCATCGGTTATTGGAACGGTAAGATGGCCTGGGACCGTGCCGATGGCAAAAGTGAGAGAAGCCCTGCTCTATCTTACTCAAACAGTTACAAGTCATGGCGAATCTGCCGGCTCGATGGGCACCTGGCCTACGATGATACTTGCGAAGATATGCTCCCTCCAACCACACGAGCGTGGCATGTATATCACAAGGGAGTCGCACCTGCCCCGAAGGTAGTACTGCATCACTACGATCCTCGAGAACCTTGCCCCCCACCTAATGTGGTGTTTGTTATTGGCGGACCAGGAAGTGGCAAAGGCACCCAGTGCGAAGTAGCCGAAGAGCAACTCGGTTGGGCTCATCTATCAACGGGTGATCTCCTACGAGCAGAACTTGATGCTAAGGGGCCACAAGCTGAAGCCATAGAAGAATACATAACCGCCGGTGAGCTAGTTCCTAACGAAATCATGGTGACACTACTCAAGGATGCTATGGAGACGCTCACCCGCACAACGGGCAATAGAAATTTTCTGTTAGACGGATTCCCGCGTTCATTGAATAACATGGAAGCCTGGTATGAAACCTTTGGGCGTGATTCCGAATTGCCAACGATGTTGTATTTTGAGTGCCCTTATGATGTGCTTGAAAAACGAATACTAAGTAGAGCCAAATACTCGGGGCGTAGTGATGATAACGTCGAAAGCATGAAGTTACGTTTTGAAACCTACAAAGAGGAGACTCTACCAACGGTTGACTTGTTCAAAAAGAACAACAAATGCATCGAAATCGACTCAAGCTCTAAACGAGAGATTGTGTATGCACGCGTTACTGAGAGCCTTTCTCAATACACAGATGCAGCATTAATAGAAAAGCCCTTATCAAATAAATCTGAAATACTGCTTGGTTTGCGCCCCTACCCACCAGCAGACGAATAGAATACGCGATGATCCTTCTTGGCGTTGTAGTCCTATTTTGGGGCTTATCCTGGTATGCAATTGCATTGCAGATTGGCGATACTCATCCAGTGGTATCCATCGCGTGGCGTTTTGGTATTGCCGGCATTGTGCTATGCGCGTGGTTAAAACTACGCAGTGAATTTCAAGCACCAACACGTAGCCAGCTGCCTTTGTTGTGTGCCTTAAGTGTGTGTTTGTTCTGTGCCAACTTTATCAGTTTCTATTTCGCAGCTAGCTACATCACAAGCGGCTTAATCTCGATTGTATTTGCAGCCGCTGTGTTCATCACCGTGTTTAATCAATGGGTATGGGCTGGTATAAAGCCAATGCCACGTACACTATTGGGTGCCGCTTTTGGTGTCACAGGCATTGCAACCTTGTTTGCACCATCGCTATTTTCCACCGTGGCAGCAGATCAATATAACACCATGATCGGCTTATCGCTCTCTGTGTTAGGCACCTGGTTTTTCTCAGTCGGAAATCTAGTATCAGCAGCATTATCAAAACAAGCTCACACGCCTAGCATGATCGGTAGCGGTATGTTAATTGGTGCCACTATTTGCACTGCAGCTGCGCTAGTGCTGGGTGAATCTATGGCTCTACCCATGGATGCAACCTATCTTGCAGCCTTGGTGTATTTAGCCATCGGTGCCTCTGTTATCGCTTTTGTGGCGTATCTTACGCTGGTTGCACAGGCAGGCGCGGCTCAAGCGGGCTATGCCACTGTGTTGTTCCCAATCGTAGCCTTAGCCGTATCCACATTATTGGAAGGCTATCAGTGGTCGCTGCCATCTGTGCTTGGTGTTGTGTTGGCCTCGATGGGTGCCTTTATTGTGTTTTACCGTTCACCTGCTACTGGCTCATCACATGGAGAGGCGTAGCACGCTAGTTCATAGTGTAACCGCTACTAAACCGAAGCCCTTTTTCACTATCTAGGCGCGCATGAAATGACACAATCACGCGATCTTCTTCTCCCACATACAGAAAAGCCATGTGTTTCGCAGGCGGCAAAAAAAGCAGCAGGAGCAAGCGGCGTTGTTGTTTACGCTTACCTGCCATGGTTACATGCGGCGCCTTCGATAGGCAAGCCAGCCGGCAGTGCAGTACTAACGGAACTCCCAGCAAAAATATACCGCTGAGTAGGACAATAGCTTTGCTGCTTAACGTCAGTGGCCTTGCATAGCATTATAAGGGCTCCCGACCCTGTATATTCAGGAAGGTGGTTATCTGTCACCGAGCCTGTCTAAAAATCTGGCAAGCTTTCTGTCGGGTGCCATGGCCTGACTGACCTGTTTATAAGTACGCACTCTACCTTGCGCTGCTGACATTGGGCGTGCTGTCATCCCGCACTGGCAGGTATGCAAACGCCCATTGGTTATAGCCCTCATCTCCACGGTACCAGATTACCTTGTCATTCTGATCCTCTCCGTGGTTCCAACGAGGTTTGCTGCCCTTCGCGTTACCCTCGATGATCAGGCGGCGGCGCTGTTGACTTAGCTTGATCTGATCAGTTAGTACGGAGCTATCCCATTTCTCCGCCATTTCTGCCTGGAAACGCGCAAGTAGCGTTGCGTGCGCTGGATCAGATGCCAAGTTGACGAGCTCTTGTGGGTCTGCTTCGACATCAAACAGCAAAGGCTGATCATGTGCAGACTCGATAAATTTGAATCGCCCGCGGCGAATCATAAAGATCGGTGAAGTCGTTGCCTCGGCCAGATATTCGGCGTAGACAGGCCGGTCATGGTCTACCGGCTGAGTAGCTATATCGGTTAAATCAGCTCCATCCAGTAACTCTATTTCCGGTTGCCAGCCCGGCCCCTCTGCAATGCCCATGAAGGTTGGTAGCAAATCCACCAACGAGGCCGGTGTTGCGACCCGACCAGGGGCAACACCTGGCAACTTGATAATCAATGGCACTCGCAGCGATGGTTCAAAAAAATGTTTCTTGAACCACATGCCGCGCTCACCGAGCATATCGCCATGATCTGACGTAAAAACGATGGCCGTGTTCTCAGCCATGCCCAATAATTCGAGCACGCTCAGGATGCGACCAACCATGGCATCAAGATAACTTATCGAACCATAATATGCCCGTCGGGCGCGAAGAATATCTTCGTCCGAAAATCGTAAATCAAGCATATTAAAATCTGAGAGCAGACGAACCGAATGGCTGTCGTGCTGGCTGGCTGACAACGCGCGCACATCGGGCATTGGAATGTCTATGCCTTCATAGAGTGCCCAATACTCCGGGTGACACAAATAAGGTTCGTGCGGGTGCGTGTACGAAACCTGTAGAAAAAATGGCCGCTCATCGGTGGACCGGGCTTGATCATAAAGATGCTGTATTGCGTGATAGGTCACCAGATCGTCAAAATCCATCTGGACTGATCTTTCACAGATGCCGGATACCAGCACCGAACTCGAGTCATTAGTATCACGCTCGCCTTCATCACCCCAATTCGGCACCCAGGCAAAATCTGCAGGGTAAAGATCAGGTGTCAGGCGCTTTTCAAACCCATGATATTGGTCAGGGCCGATGAAATGCATTTTGCCCGACAGTGCAGTCTGGTAGCCGGCGGCGCTCAGGTAGTGTGCATACGTGGGAATTGAGGCTGGCATCTCTGCGGCGTTGTCATAGACACCAATTTCCGAGCACAATTTTCCTGTTGCCATTGAAAATCGAGACGGTGCGCACAGCGGAAAATTACAATAAGCCGTATCAAAGGCCAAGCCGGTTGCGGCGAGCTGATCCAAATTTGGAGCGTGGCAAATTGGGTTGCCGTAGCTACCTAACGACTTGGCGGCGAGCTGATCAACCTGAAGAAACAGGATATTGGGTTTGTCCATTGGGGCTTTATTGTAATATTGTCGACAATTTTCACTATATCACGTACTCTGTTTGCACTTTTAAACACATTGACTTTGTGAAACTCGGGTAAGCAGCCACATGGAATGGAACTTTATTGCAGTGCTGCGCGATTTTGATCTGCTTCTGCTGGGGTTGCTAAATACCTTGCGGATTACCTCGCTGTCGCTGCTGTTCGGGGTGCCACTGGGGCTCGCACTGTCACTGATGCGGTTGTCAAAATTTCGGCCCCTGGCGGGTATCGCCACATTTATTGTTGAGTTCTTCCGCACCACACCTCCACTAGTACAGCTGTTCTGGTTTTTTTTCGCCTTGCCAATTCTTATTGATGTTCGAATGACGCCATTTATCGCAGCTGTTGTCACGTTCTCAATTCAGTCCTCCGCATTTTTTGCCGAAATTTTCCGCGGCGGCATTCTATCCATTGATAAAGGTCAGTGGGAGGGCGCCAAAGCGGTCGGCATGACTGCGCGACAAAGTTTGCGTCGGATCATTCTGCCGCAAGCGATCAAACTGATGATTCCAGCCTTTATGGAGAGATCTATTGAATTGTTGAAAACCACAACCTTGGTATCGACGGTTGCTTACGCTGATTTGATGTTTCAAGCCAATGATCTCGCGCAAAAGACCTTTCGGCCATTGGAGGTGTATACCATTGTCGCATTGATGTATTTAGTTTTGATATTTATCTTTAGCCAACTCTCTATCCGACTCGAGCAACATTTCGCCCGATCCGGTGAAACAACGGTGCATTGATATGGAGCACAGTTGGGATTTCGCTACTGTATTGCAAAACTGGCCCGCGCTGTGGGTAGGTATCAAGGGTACCGTTCTCATTTTTCTAGTTACCGTTGTGCTTGGACTGGTTGGCGGGCTTGTCATTGGCATAATGCGCTATTCCCGATCGCCGCACTTACGGTGGCCAGCTCGGGTATTTGTTGAAGTATTTCGTAACACGCCTGTGCTGGTACAGATCATCTGGTTCTACTATGCCTTTCCAATTTTGTCGGGCGTAGAAGTCAACCCGTTTCTGGCCGCGGTGCTTGGTATATCATTCAATACAATGGCTTTTTCAGCCGAAATCTACCGGGCGGGAATACAGTCAATAGATCCCGGGCAGTGGGAAGCAGGTAAGGCAATAGGCATGGCATATGGACAAACGCTACGTCGTATCATATTACCTGTTGCGATAAAACGTGTGCTGCCGGCATTGACCAACCGCGGCATTGAAGTATTCAAGATGTCCACACTCGCGTCGGTTGTGGCTTATGTCGAGACGCTCAACCAGGCAAAATTAATTGCTGATCTCAACTTCAATCCAATCGAATCCTATACAGCAGTGGCGATCATTTTTTTTCTGATACTCTATCCCGTTGTGCAAACTACATACGTGCTTGAGCGCATGCTCAGCCAGAGCGACTGATGACTGAAATTGTCCGTATAGAAAACCTGCATAAACAGTTTGGTGACCTGGCCGTGTTGAAAGGCATTGACTTGTCTATTGACTTGGGCGAAACGGTCGTTCTGCTAGGATCCAGTGGCTCTGGTAAGTCAACTCTGCTGCGATGCGTGAACTTCATGGAAACGCCGACAGAAGGCAAGATCTACCTCAATGGCGAATTAATCGGTCACGAACGCAAGCAGCAAATGCACTATCGCGAATTGGAACTTTGCCAGTTGCGTGCCCGAATCGGCATGGTGTTTCAGCACTTCAATCTTTTTCCGCACATGACAGTTATGCAAAACGTTGTTGAAGGCCAAATCACCGTACTAGGCCGCAGCAAGGATATCGCCTCAGAAAAAGCGATGGTGCAACTGAATCGTGTTGGCCTGGAGGACAAAGCATCTGAATACCCATCGAGATTGTCGGGTGGGCAGAAACAACGCGTAGCCATTGCGCGGGCGCTCGCAATGGATCCGGATGTGATGCTCTTTGATGAAGTGACCTCAGCGTTGGACCCAGAGCTCGTTGGTGAGGTGTTGAAAACCATGCGTCAGCTCGCTGATGAAGGCATGACCATGATAGTAGTCACGCATGAACTCGGCTTCGCCTATCATGTTGCCAATCGCGTGTTGTTTCTAAATGAGGGCACCATTTTAGAACAAGGCGAACCACACCGGGTACTAAAGCAACCCAAAACTACACGAATGCGTGAGTTCCTTGAAGGACACTCACTTTTTAAACTGCCCGACTAAAAGGGCGTAGATAAAAAATGAGGAATGAGAAATTATGTATGTGCTAAAAAAATTGCAAACTGGATTTATTTCATTGATTTTATTCACGGTGCTGGGCAGCCTACCAGCCCACGCAGCTTCAACCTGGGAGACCATCCAGTCCAGTGGAAAACTGCGTATGGGCGTTACCCAGGCACCACCCTGGTATTCTAAAAACCCTACCAGCGGAGAATGGGACAGCGGTTTGATTGTGTCTGTTGGTAAAGCCATGGCCAAAGATCTTGACGTAGAGATGGTCCCGGTGGAAGTAACCTGGGCAACCGCCATAGCTGCGTTGCAAGCCAACAAGATCGATATGATGTTTCTAGACGCGACACCTAAACGAGCCATGGTTGTGGACTATCCGTTCCAGCCACTGTTGTATATTTCTCTGGCCGTGCTCGCCAAGGATGACATGGAGGTATCTACATGGGAAGATTTAAACAAGTCCGATGTCAAAGTCGCTGTGCCACAGGCTACGAGCATGGATGCGTTTCTGACACGCACCATACCCGATGCAGACATTCAACGGTTCCCGGATAATGGTGCAGCGCTGGCAGCGTTTCAGTCAGGAAGGGTTGACGCAGTGTCCTTATTTCATCCTCCACTGTTAGCGGCCCGCAAGAAATTCGGCAAGGGCCAGCTTGTTATTCCAACCCCAGCATTTAGCTCTCCATCATCAATAGCTGTACGGCGCGAAGCGGATAAAACTTTTCGTGACTGGGTCAGCCATACTATTTTCTATTACTACGAAACGGGACGTACACAGACCTGGTACGAAGAATTTCTGAAAGAATACGGTTTGGATCCTAAAGCATCACCTGTCATTCAACGCGAGCTGTTGTTCAACGATTAGTCCTTTAAACCAGAATTGCCCCGGCTCTGGAATGGGGCCGGGGGTACGGCCCTTGGTGTAGATGAGATCACACTAATATAATCTGAAAATGTCACAGCTAAAAAACGGATTAATGTCTTTGCTGCAGGCAACTCTGTCAACACCTGTTTGATATAAGCATAGAGCTCATGCTTGTTGGCTTTAGCCGTCTCCACCAGGCCATATAAATTTGCGCTGGCATTCCGGCTACCGAGTTAGCAAATAACCACGACTTTCTTTTATAGAAACGTTGCCATAATGGGCATATCAACTGGTTTGCGGTACAGGTAAATCGTGCCGCACTCCGGCTGGGGCCTAAGCATCAGTTTATCAGCGCCAGTTTTTCAACTGGCTTCTGGCACATAGTACGCCAGCTTTTAGCGTGGCGGCACTCTGTGTTAAGTTGAACCAATCCACTAACGAGAGACTTCATATGAAACACCTCTACCTATTTAGCTTGTTACTTGTTGCACCTGCAATTTATGCCGATTCAATGCAGCAAGATGGAACGGTAGTCGGGACAGTTCATATGGTCTCTGCTGCCAACCCTTTAGCGTCTCAAGCAGGCCTGGATGTACTGGAAGCTGGAGGAACTGCCATCGATGCGGCAGTCGCCGTCCAACTTGTTCTAAATCTGGTCGAACCAGAATCATCCGGCATTGGCGGTGGCGCGTTTCTACTCTTTTGGGATGCATCAGCAAACAAGCTACTCACCTATGATGGCCGCGAAAAAGCACCAAGTTCAGCTACTCCTGAATACTTTTTTGGCAAAGATGGCAAGCCGATGAAATGGCCAGACGCACGTACCGGCGGATTATCAGTCGGTGTGCCTGGCACACTTAAATTATTGGAAGTTGCCCATGCTGAACACGGCCTGGCGCCATGGAAATCTTTAATAAAACCTGCAATCGATTCGGCTGAAAAGGGTTTTGTTGTCTCATCAAAATTATCCGAGGCAATTGAAGCTGCCTCCGAGCGCGGTCTAACTAATTTTGACACCACGAGAGCTTATTTTTTCAATGAAGACGGCTCAGCAAGAACGGCAGGTAGCACCCTAAAGAACCCAGCCTTCGCAGAAACACTAAAGCGCATCGCCGAATATGGATCAACACCGTTCTATGAGGGCATAATTGCACAAGGCATTGTGGATGCAGTAAAGACCGACACCAATACCGGCCAATTAACAATGGCAGATATGGCGTCATATGAAGTTATCAAACGTGAGCCCGTATGCTTTGATTATCGAGAATATGAAATCTGCGGCATGGGGCCACCAACCTCTGGTGGGTTAACCATGGGGCAAATACTCACAATACTATCTAATCACGATATTCCGGCCATGGGTGATAGCGTTGAAGCTTGGCACTTGTATATCGAAGCCGCTAAGCTTGCCTATGCCGATCGCGGCATGTACATGGCTGACTCTGATTTTGTGGACATGCCCGAAGGATTACTTAACCGCAAATACCTTGCAGAACGAGCAGCACTGATTGACCTGTCCAAAGCCATGGCTAAAGCCGAGGCTGGAAATCCACCATGGGATGAAGCGCAATTGTTATCGCCCGACACACAAATCGAACGCCCTGGCACATCACATTTCGTTATCTCCGATCGTTATGGTAATCAGGTATCAATGACTACCACCATAGAATCTGGATTTGGCTCTAGAGTAATGAGTGGTGGGTTCTTATTAAACAATGAACTTACTGACTTCTCCTTTACACCAGAGCGTGACGGCAAACCTGTCGCGAATCGTGTCGAGGGAGGCAAACGGCCACGTTCATCTATGTCGCCTACAATTGTGTTGCGCAACGGCCAACCCTACTTACTCACTGGCTCACCAGGCGGCTCTCGAATAATCAACTACGTAACCCAATCGCTTATTGCGATGCTCGACTGGAACATGAGCCCGCAGAGCGCACTCGATATGGGCCACATTGTGAACCGTAACGGTAAAACTGACTTGGAGGAAGGCTCACAAGCCGCCGAGCTTCAGGGGCCATTAGAAGCTCTGGGGCATGAAGTAAATGCTCGGGCACTTAACTCAGGATTGCACGCGATTATGTTAAAGCATGGCAAACTTCTTGGCGCTGCTGACCCAAGACGCGAAGGTGTTGCCATGGGTAGGTAAACTCTGCAGGGATCCGTGGAGGGAGTAATGAAAATGTTAAGGATAAGTTGCTTAACATGAAAATTCTTACTTGGAACATTCAAGCCACCCAAGGTTGCGATGGCAACTATGATAAAAATAGAACTATCGAACGGATAAAAAACTTTGGTGATCTTGATGTTATTTGCCTTCAAGAAGTCGCCAGAAACATCCCTAGCCTTAATGCCAATGATCAATTAGCACTTATTGCTAAACAGTTCACTGGCTTTGAAGTGATATGGGCGCCTGGATTTAGCGTGCCAGACGCTGCGGGCATACGTTGTGAATTCGGAAACTTAACACTAGTAAAAAAGCCATTACTCAAAAACGCACGCACTCATATTTTAGCTAGCCCCGCTGTTGGAGAGGTGCAGATGACGCGAACGATGGCTGAAGTAATAGTTGATGCTGGTGAGCGGGGAATAGCCATTTTTAATACACATTTAGCTTTCCACTCCATGCTGGAACAAGTAGCACAACTAAATGACCTGACCCATTTGCGAGATCAGATTATTTCTAAAATTAACAAAACCAACGATGCACGAGCATCTGGCCCCTATATCTATGCTGACTCTGCAGAGGGCGTATTACTTTGTGGTGATTTAAACATTGATTCTGATTCTGATGAGTTCAAGACTCATATCATTAATGAGCAATGGTACGACTGTTGGGATATGCAAATTCGTCATGAGAATTTAGAACGACAACCCACTTGCGGCTGCTTCGACAGTGTTCAATGGCCGCAAGGGCCTCATGTGAGGGACTACTTTCTAGCCACTGAAGCTACCGCAAGAAAAACAACTAACGTTACAGTTGATGTAGAAACTGATGCATCAGATCATCAACCAGTATTGCTGGACATTGATCTATGAGCACAACGTGCACTCAACAACAAAAGCGATAACGCTGAAGCGAGGCACTTTTGCTTCACGGTGTTCTCCCCACAGAAAAATACCAGCATATTGATGCTTGCCCTAAGCGAGAGCCAATATCAACTACTAGTACTCAATAAAATATATTGAGAGGGTAATTGTTTACGGCTTTTTAGGCGTTTGGTAGGGCACTTCTTTCTGAAATTCTTTCCATTCAGTTTGGTAGCCAACAAAGCCCTTGTCATTAGGTTTCATTTGGCGAGTAGTCATATACTCAGTTTTGCCTTCTGGCACTACAGGTCGTGTGCTTGATGGTTCACTCATAATAATTCTCTCTTAGGTTTAACTAGTGTCTGTTTATTAGTGGGTAAATCTGATATCTACAGCTTAGTACTACACCTGTAATGATGCAACAAGCGCCTGTGCTTGCTGCGATCGCTCCTGCGCATTTGTTTGGTAGCACGCGTAATCCGTTCCATCAAACAACTTCTCTATTTTGTCGAATTCAACTACAGCAGCTTCCGCCATGCCTAGATAATCAGACTCACCTGCCAACGCACTCATGGCTGACGCTCTATTGGCTTCTACCATTGAACCTACTAACGGATATTTGTCACTACCCAGCACTTTTAGCACGGCATCGTACATTGGTATAGAGGCTTCCAACGAAGCAATATCTTCTTCATGCTCCCCAAGCGCTTGCATCGTAGCCGCAAGGTTGTTTTGAGTAATCGCCCATGCAATCGGGTTCTTATCACTTGTACGCTCACTCAGCGTATTACGAAGCGCCACCACTGCTTGCTCTAAAGTGCGTGCCCCTCGGCGATGTGTGCCGAGCTGATACAGTAAAATCCCAATGCTATTCATCGCTGCTGCCCAATCTTCTGGTGCATCATTGCGAGGCAAATGGTTTACCGCCTGCTTTATCGAATCCAGCGCTGTCTTAAGCATCTGGGTATCGTCTTCAAGTAAGCCAATGGTTTGCATCACCAAGCCAAAGTTGTAAGTCGTCTGCCCCCACGCTAGTGGCATGGCTTCTTGGGTTCTTATCTCAAGCGCTTGCTCATATGACAAAGCAGCTTGTTCTAGAAAATGCACACTGCCACTACGCTGTCCAATAAAGCCCATCACATCACCAATATTGTGGTGGATGGCCGAAAGCCTGAGTGGATCATCGATTCTATCTGTCATCATCTGCATGCCCTGCAGCAATTCGATGGACTGCTGGAACACATGGGCACCGCCTAGGCGTAATTCACGTCTATCAGCAGCATCTTGCAAGGTGCTGTGCGAGTTAGCCCATTCAATCAGTGAAGGCTTATTAAGTGCTAGTTCAAAAACAGTATTGTCGAAACGATCTATTGCCTGCCCTAATGCACCATAAACGGGCGACTCAGGATCAATGATTTTTAATAAGCCTCGCCCATCATTTTGATAGCGCCACTGGAAAGCCGATTTCAGCCCCGGAGCTAACAAAGTTTCTGAATATATATGATGAGGCATCGGGATTTCGTCAATAAGCTACGAGATAGGTTTAACGGTTTGGCCCTTACCGACGATCTCGCTGATGTCAGGATCAGCGCCAAGCGGGCCACCATGTTCTGCCTCTTCATCCGTCGGATCGCGCACGGTTACAATATTCAATTTGAAAACCACCTCGCGTCCACACAGCGGATTGTTGCCATCGATGGTGACACTCTTTTCGTCAACTCTTGTAACCAAAAACGATTTGGTTTTACCAGCATCGTTTTCCATTAATATGGATGTACCCACTTCTCGATATTCTTCAGGCACGTTGTCTATGTGGTCAGTAACTACTAGCGATTCATCACGTGGTCCAAACAGGGTGTTGCAATCAATTGGCACATCAATGATATCGCCAGGTAATTTACCTGCAATCTCGGCGGTCACCTGAGGGGCAAGTATTTCAGTTAAGCCGTGAATGTAACCAATCGGGTATTCAACTTCTGTTAGTACACTTTTAGTTTTTGAGTCAATGACTTTGTACATCAGCTCTACCAATTTGCCATCGGCAACTGGGTCTTCCATCTTCATGTCGCTCATACAATCACCACCCACACTGCTCATACCGCTATTTACGCTACCTATTCACGCTGCTAAAAGCAGCTACAATCTAAAAAATGGATGCACCAAAAATGCGTATCTCTTCTTCTTCACTTTCTTTATTCGCTTTGCCATAACCCAACACCAAACGGCCTAACCACTCACCTTCTTTTTTGGTACTGCGAATACGATATAAGGCCGTTATGTGCTCACCACGGCGAATTAAACCAAGAAAATCATAACCTGGATCAAGGCTTCGGGTGAGCTCACTCTTGGCAAACTGTTTTCCAATCTCAATTTCGTTAAGACCAAACAACAGCTCATAGGAGAATTTACGAATAAATTTCCCGTACTCACCTTCATTGGAATATTTAATTAAGTCATCCCACATTGGATGGGCAATGGCGATTATCTCTTCGTCTGTATGCTCAAGAATATTCATGTACAGCTCTGCGGGGATTAAGGGTCAGACGATTAAAGAGCTGCCATCAAGGACAGATGGCAGCTCCCGTACTATGGCGCTTATGCAGCGTCAGTTTCTTTCTTGTCGACATCCACCAGGTGATAGCAAGGTGCTTTCTCCATAGTGTATTCGCCTGTTTGCGGATCACGCCTTGAAACGGTTAATACATGCCAGTTCGCATCATCAACCTTCATGTGATCACCACGGTAGTAGTAACCAGGCCAACGAGTTTCTTTGCGGAACAAGGTATGTTGCACCACGGCTTCAGACGTCAAATGGCGATGTTTGATTTCCCATGCACGAAGAAGCTCATGAATGTTTTCAGCAGCAACCTTTTCAAGATCTTCTTCAAGCAATTTGAGCTTCTTCAAACCGATAAGCAGTAGCTTTTCGTTAGTCATATAGCTAACCGTCACACCACCAGCGTACTCGTCCATCAGTTTCTGCAAACGATCGAGTGCTTGACGCGGGTTGATGTAGTTAGGGTTAACATCACCTGCTGTGATTTCGTTACGGAAAACACGGTAAGTTTCCATCGGCTTATAGATTTCAGTCTTACGACGATCAATCTGACCTTCCGATACCTTAATGCCTTCAGCTTTGCCATCATCAATGTATTTACACGCCGCTTTAGCAGCGATACGGCCTTCAGTGAATGAACCTGAAGAGAACGCATGTGGTGTACCACCAACGGCATCGCCCGCACCAAATAATCCTTCAACGGTTGTCATGCGGTTATAGCCCCAGTAGTACTCAGGCGGCGAAAGATCTTCAGGGCCAGAACACCAAGCGCCACACCCTGTAGCGTGTGAACCCATTACATATGGCTCAGAAGTTGTTAGTTCTGGGTTTTCATATTTTGGATCAACATCAGTTGATGCCCAAAGTACTGCCTGACCAACTGTCATACCCAAGAAGTTATGCCACCCGATTTCTTCTAGGTGTGGATCTTGGAATGCTTCCATCGTAACCATGTGAATTGGACCGCGGCCAGCATTCACTTCAGAGATGAACGCATGGTTACGCAAGCACGTTGGAATAGGACGATGTGACAAGTGGGACGCTTCAGGATCAAGGTACTCTTTACCCACAATCTCTTGTAGCGAAGGCCACCACTTTGATTCGTACTCTTCCCCTTGGCCGTTACAGGTGTAAGTTTTAAGATGCAAGAAGTACGCGCCAACCGGGCCATAACCATCTTTAAAACGCGCAAGAACGATGCGATTTTCCATCTGAGTCATCTTGGCGCCGGCATTGATCAGCAAACCATAAGCCGAACCAGAAGACCAAGGTGCATACCAAACACGACCTGCACCCTCACCCACTGACCGCGGCTTAAAGATGTTTGACGCGCCGCCCGCAGCGACAACTACAGTCTTGGATTTGAATACGTGGTAGTTACCTGTACGTACGTTAAAACCAACCGCACCCGCTACGCGGTTTTCTTTAGCATCATCCATCAAAAGATGAGTAACGCAAATACGGTTGAATACTTGGTCAGCTGATTTTTTGGCGGCGTCTGCAACGATCGGTTTGTAAGACTCACCATGAATCATGATCTGCCAGCGACCTTCACGCAGATAAGAGCCCGTCTTAGGGTTCTTCATAAGCGGCAGACCCCAATCGTCAAACAGGTGAACGGTTGAATCAACGTGACGAGCCATATCAAACAGCAGATCTTCACGCACCATGCCCATTAAATCGATACGCGCATAACGCACGTGATCTTCAGGGTTGTTCTCGCCAAAGCGCGTGCCCATATAGCAGTTAATGGCGTAAAGCCCCTGGGCAACAGCACCGGAGCGATCAATGTTGGCTTTTTCGGCAATGACAATTTTTTTGTCTTGACCCCAATACCTGGCTTCAAATGCGGCACCAGTACCACCCAGGCCTGCACCACACACTAGGATATCGATGTCGTCTTCAATTATAGTTTTGTACTTCATTTTAGTGCTCTACCCCTTCTTTCATCACAAGGCCGTTGGATTTAAGAGTGTGGATCTCACCATCATCGAAACGAATGTACTTAGGTTCGTTAAATAGGTTTTGGCTATCACGTTGCTCAGCAGTGGGTGCATCTTCTTCACTCAGGACATGAGTACCACTGCCCCAAGGTTTGGTAGTGATTGGAGCAAGT
This sequence comes from Granulosicoccaceae bacterium, assembly GCA_036478595.1. Classification (GTDB taxonomy): domain Bacteria; phylum Pseudomonadota; class Gammaproteobacteria; order Granulosicoccales; family Granulosicoccaceae; genus Granulosicoccus. The sequence goes on along the minus strand of JAZGEF010000018.1, from coordinate 7,066 downwards.
AGATCCATGTCTTTCTTGCCATTACGAAACTTGATGCGCCAGGCGATAACACCCTTCTCTTCATCACGCTTTACACGCACAGAGTGACCAAGCGGTGCAAAGTCAGCATAACCACGAACGTCTATCGCTTGGTGTGGGCAAGCCTTAACGCAGGAGTAACACTCCCAGCACATGTTCGGCTCAATATTATAGGCGCGACGAGTAGTCGTATCAATATGCATGATGTCTGAGGGGCAGATATCGACACAATGGCCACAGCCGTCACAACGAGTCATATATACAAAAGTTGGCATTATTTATTCTCCAGACTTGCGACAGTCAAATTAGTAGTGGCGAGGCGCTTCACGCTTGATACCAAGGCCCATGTTCACAGGCTTCTCACCCATGTACGTGGGAATATCAGGAAACTTAGCTTGTAGCTCTGGATCGGTTAGATCGAATTCAGCGGGTAAGTTTTCGTTGGAGCCATCGGCTTGCGCGACTTTCTTTTGAAACGCTGCAGCGGGCTTGAAAAACATATGCGCAAACTTGGACCAATAAACCGAGCCGAACAACATAGTCGCGCTAAGAATGAACAAAGCGAACATCAGCCATTTGAAGCCGCCGAGGCCCATCGCTTGTGTAATTGACCACAATAAAGCAAACGTTGCGGTAAACAGCAAGCCCAAAATAAACATGTCGCCACGGCCATTAAACTGGTGCCACTTAACACCTTCAGAGGCCACGTCAACACGGATAGCAAACCAAAACCAATAACCGCCAACACAGAGCGACAAAGCACCAAGATGCCAAAGAAAAGGAATGATGCCCGGCGCTGTTGTGTCAGAACCCGTGTACTTAAAAATGAGTAGCGCGGTAGTAACAACAAAGAAGATAAAGCCATACATTGTCATTAAGTGAGACAAACGACGCTTTGAGTTGCAGAATTCAGATGAAGTCAGTACTTCATTAGCGACTGTCTTAACCGCCAGGCCAGCCTTTTTGCCAGTGCCTACTTTAGTCTTGGCATTAGCCTGAGCCTTTTTCGAATTAGCGAAAAAGTATTTTGCACTCTGCTTATGCATCATGTCCAAAACGGTTCCACCGATGACCAACAGGATCATGAGGACGACATAGCCCTGCATCACCGACGGCGATATGGCAGCCGAAACTTCGGCAAAAGGATTATTAGTAAGCATTAAGCTGTATTCCTCCGGAGGTGCTGACAGCGGTTCGAGTGATTCTGTATAAATCTTGGTTTGGAAGCCACCCCTGAGAGCAAGGCTCCATAAGGCTTTTAGCCCATTTGAGAGGCTGTGGCCAAAACTGATTTGTTACTACCCAAAATGATAGATAAGAATAGCTGACGCATAGTAAAGCGCTAGCACTGACAGTACAAACTAATAGGTTTTATACGCCCCCAAGTTTTATTAATGCCCATAAAACTGATTTATGGCAGAAAATGCATCAAACGCGCTGGGTGAGGTATGGTTTGCCGATCATGAGCACAATCACCCTCAGCACCCTAAACGCCAAATATATCCACGCATCACTGGGTTTACGGTATCTCTATGCCAATATGGGCAGCTTGCAGAGTCAAACCAAGTTGCTTGAATTCACGGTGGTGCAACGCCCTGAAGATATCGTAGAACAGCTACTCTCACCTGATCTAGCGATTATCGGCTTTGGCATTTATATCTGGAATACGACTCAGACCACCGATGTCATTCGACTTATCAAGGTAATCCGGCCAGATATTCTGGTTATTATCGGTGGCCCTGAGGTCAGCTACGAAACTAACGATCAGGCTATAAGCGCATTGGCTGATTACATCGTGACAGGGGCCGCTGACACGTCATTTGCTGAACTTTGCCAAGAACTGCTCGACAATAAGACACCTAGCAAACAGGTATCCTCTTTACCAGCCTCATTGGACACCTTGGCATCACCCTATCCATTTTATAGTGAAGACGATGTTGCTAACCGGGTTCTCTATGTGGAAGCTTCACGCGGTTGTCCCTTCAAATGCGAGTTCTGCTTATCATCATTAGACAAGACAGCAGTTGCATTCGATTTATCGGTTTTTTTAACACACATGCAGGATCTGATCGATCGCGGCGCCAAACAATTCAAATTTGTCGATCGCACATTTAACTTAAAAGCCGATACCAGCAAACAGATACTTGAGTTCTTTTTGCAACATATCGATAAAGGAATGTTTTTACACTTTGAGTTAATACCTGATCGACTGCCTGAGGTACTACTGGAGTTACTACCAAAATTTCCTGCCAATTCACTGCAATTTGAGATTGGTATTCAGTCATTCAACCCGGATGTGCAGAAACTCATCAGCCGTAAACAACAACATGAAAAAACCTGCCACAACCTGCGCTGGGTTCGTAGTAACACAACAGCACATATTCATGCTGATCTGATCTTTGGGTTGCCAGGTGAAACGCTTGAGAGCTTTGGAGAAGGCTTCGATCTACTCTATTCATTGGGGCCACAAGAAATTCAAGTAGGCATACTCAAACGCTTACGCGGCACTCCAATAGCACGACATACACAAGCTTTTGATATGCGCTATCAACCTACACCACCGTACCGAATTCTTGCGCACAAAGATGCAAACTTTGACACGGTGCAGCGCATGGTTCGCTTTGCACGTTATTGGGATCTTATTGGTAATTCTGGGCGTTTCACAAATACCTTGCCCTTGTTGCTAAACGCTGGCCCATTTGAACATTTTATGGCATTGAGCGACTGGTTGTTTCAAACAACCACTCAAACACATCGTTTTGCACTGAGCAAATTGTTTGAACTATTACATGAATTCATGACAAGCCATAAACAGTGGAAAACCTCAGATGTAGAAACTGCCTTGCTAGCTGATTTCAAGCTCAATAAGCTAAAAGGTTTGCCGATGTTTGCTCGGCAGATAGTATCGACGGCAGATGGTGGAGTCGCTCAAACATCTCCGGCCCAACGTCAACGACGACATATTACCGAATAATAAATTAGTGAATAATAAATTCACGAACAATAAAAACAGATTCGTAACTTCAATAGCGCGACTGCAAACTTGAACTGACGTCTTTTGAAAATAACAGCAGTATCTTCTGCGTTGCTGCACTGACTCCAGCCTTACTGCTACCGTGGCATTGCCCTTGGTTCGATTGTTGGAATTAGCAGCAGGTATAGAAGGTGCTCCAGACGACATAACCGTCACCATGCAGAATATCTATGCTCGGTGAGCAAGCACTATTACTGCAACCATCTTATGCAGAGGCATGTCAACAGAGGTTGCCTTGCTCACGGTTTATGTGCATAATACCTGACTAATCAGGTATTATGCATCTATAATGAAATCAAATAACGAATTTGTCTTCGCCTTACTAAAAACGGCTTCTCGTATAGAACGTAAGCTCGATCGAGCCCTCTCTTGCACTAAGGGTGTCAGCTTTACCGAGTACTATTTGCTTAACGAGCTGCAAGATAAATATAAGGGTTCAGCCACCCGAGTTGATTTAGCCGATGCAGTTGGCTTAACACCGTCTGCAATTACACGTGCCCTTAAACCACTAGAGAAAATAGGATTTGTAATCACTGAAAAAAGCGAACGAGATGCCAGGCGCAGCCTAGCAACGCTTACAGCCACCGGCAATGAATTACTGCATGATGCAAATAAAATAGTATTGGATGAAATAGAACTACTGAACCTGCCCTCTTCTGGCGCGAGCAAAGCGTTGGAAGTACTAAATCAAATGCGCTCATAAGCTACTATCGTTCGATCCTAACCCAAATAATCCATAGTTATGCCTAACCCGCTTTACGATGCCCTCATCGGCAAACACACAGGAAAATTGACACCATTTCTGCATTTATCCAACAACAGGGTCGTTACTCATCAGGATTTTATCGCGTTAGCGGCCCGCATAGCCAACACCATAACTCAACTCGGCGTAGCTCCGGGTGATCGCGTAGCAGCACAAGTAGTAAAATCACCAGAAGCGTTAGCTTTATATGCAGCATGTGTACAAGCAGGATTAGTATTTCTGCCGCTCAACAATGCCTATACAGTAGATGAGCTGTCTTACTTTGTAGAGGACAGCGATGCAGCTTTACTAATTTGTGATGGCGCTAGTCAAACAAGTTTATCCGCATTGGCGTCAAAGCTTGATGTTGTACTAGAGACTCTGAATGCTGACGGCACCGGAAGCCTAATCGATAAAGCAAATGTTCAGTCGTCAATTTTTGAAACAACTGAGAGAAGCGCAAATGACTTGGCTGCATTGTTATATACATCTGGCACAACTGGTCGATCTAAAGGAGCCATGCTTACTCAGGGCAATTTATTATCTAACGCTAAAGTACTAGTTGATGAATGGCGGTTCACCCATAACGATGTATTGGCACATGCCTTACCGATCTTTCATACTCACGGCTTGTTTGTAGCAACGAACGTAGCATTACTGGCAGGCTGCAGCGTGATCTTCATGGCCAAGTTTGATTTAGATGAATTCATTCGCGCATTACCCCAGGCCACTACCATGATGGGCGTACCCACGTTCTACACGCGACTTCTGGCCGATGATCGTTTCACTACCAAACTGGCTGTACACATGCGTTTATTTATCTCGGGTAGCGCGCCGCTATTAGCAGAAACGCATATCCAATTTGAAGAACGAACGGGTCACCGCATCCTTGAACGATACGGAATGACAGAAACGAACATGAATACGTCCAACCCCTATGATGGTGAACGACGAGCAGGTACCGTAGGCTTTCCACTGCCCGGTGTTGATGTAAAAATTACGGATGCCAAAACCGGCGAACCAATGCCAGCAGGCGAAACAGGCGTTATCGAAGTACGCGGTCCAAATGTATTTAGTGGTTATTGGCAGATGCCTGAAAAGACGGCGGCTGAATTACGAGAAAACGGATTCTTTATCACCGGGGATTTAGGCAAGATTGATAACGATGGTTACATCCACATCGTCGGGCGCGACAAAGATCTGATCATTTCCGGCGGTTACAACATCTATCCGAAAGAGATCGAACTCGTACTGGATGAACAAGCGGGTGTTCTTGAAAGTGCCGTAATAGGAGTACCGCATCCAGATTTTGGCGAATCAGCTATCGGAGTGATCATTGCAAAGCCTGGGCAAACGCCCAAGCTTGACCACATCATGGACGCAGTTAAACAATCGTTAGCGCGCTTCAAACATCCACAAAAGCTTATCGTTATGGACGAGCTACCTAGAAACGCCATGGGAAAGGTACAAAAAAACAAACTTCGTGATTTGTATAAATCGATGTTTACATAACCATATAAACCGCCCGACTAACTGTTGAGCCGCGTAGAAGGAATTCTGCGCGCCCAGGCTTACGATAACTGTTAACCTCTGGCCAGCAAATAATAATGTCAATTCTAGAATGGCCAGCAGCTCCAGCACTTTAACCACAGGCTCGGTCTATCAACACCTGATTAGGCTTTCCATCCCTGCCGCGATGGGCATGGTGTTCAATACGCTCTACAACCTGACTGATTTTTGGTTTGCGGGCCTACTTTCCGATGACTCACTTGCAGGTGTATCCATAGCAGGTAGCGTGTTTTTTATTTTGTTGGCTATCGGTATTGGCATGCAGTCTGGCACATCCGCTGTCATAGCACCAGAGATAGGCGCAGGTAACGATGCCGGTGTTGGAGGATGGGTTGATGAGGCATTTGGCCTGAGCATTTTATTCAGCGGTATAGCCATGATGCTGGGCTGGTTACTAGCAAACGAGCTAGTGCTATTTCTGGGTGCAGAACCCCACATAGCGCCACTGGCCAATCAGTATCTTGAGGTAACATTGGCGGGTAGTGCCGCGTTCATACTCTCATTTATGGCAGCCGGTGCCTTAATGGCAATGGGTGATACCACCTCAAATCGTAACGTATTGATGGTGGGGTTTTTTGCTAATTTTTTACTTAATCCTCTATTTACCTTCGTATTGGATTTCGGGGTTAGAGGGCTTGCTCTGTCAACCGTAGTGATTAAAATCGCATCTGCCGTATACCTTTTTCGAATACTGGCATTAAAAACCGGGCGCTGGGTGAAGCCTTCATTTAACTTTTCTAAGTGGCTGGCGTTGCTCCAACAAGTATTACCTGCCAGCTTAAATATGCTCACGGTCATTCTTGGTGGTTTTATATCGGTGGCCTACATTGGCAGATTTGGTAGTGATCACATTGCAGGCTACGCCGTCGGCTTAAGGATCGAACAAGTTCTATTGTTACCAGCCTTGGGATTAAACGCGGCAGTCATGGCCATTGCTGGCCAAAACTATGGTGCAGGACACTTTGACAGGGTAAGAGAAACTTACAGTAAAGGACTAACAATTGGCCTAGCCATGGCTGCAGTTTCTATTCCGGCCATGGTATTTCTATCACCCACTATGATGGGCATTTTCACACAAAGTGACGTCATAAAACTCACCGGAGCGTCTTATCTTAGAATAGACGCAATCGCATTTTACGCTTATGTGGTGTTATTTATAAGTGTTGCGCTCCTGCAGTCAATTAAACGACCATTGTTCCCTATGGTGCTCGGTATAGCACGGCAGTTCATCATCCCAGCGAGCATCAACTACCTGTTAATAGTAGAGCTTGGTTACCCTATGATTACTATTTTTTATACCATTGTATCCGTCGTGGTAATAAGCGCCTTTGTCGCCAATTGGTATACCCGAAAAGTACTAAACACCTTCCCAAAAACGGTTTGGACAGTCACTTAAGCAAAAAATCACGACTGCACTCGGTGAGCTACCTGATAAGCCAGTTCCCTATATCATTGATACACACTGGCACTTTGACCACACGGGTGGTAACGAGAATTTTGGCAAATCAGGCGCAGTAATAGTAGCGCACGAAAATGTACGATAACGTATGTCAACCAAGCAATTCATGATGGCGTTTAACAGCAGTGGACCCCAATCATTGGACAGCTCAGGGATGACTTGAGTGCCTTTCTCCATTACTCTGGAGTTAGTTACGATGAGAAGGAAAAGAAGATTGCACAAGCCCGGCTTTAAAGCCACTGTT
>JAZGEF010000017.1:0-6886 GCA_036478595.1 Granulosicoccaceae bacterium | reverse complement strand
GACAAGAAACGCTGAATTTTACGAGCACGCGATACCGCCAGCTTATCCTCTTCAGAGAGTTCGTCCATACCAAGGATGGCGATGATGTCGCGTAGTTCTTTATAACGCTGAAGCGTGTTTTGAACATCACGAGCCGTATCGTAGTGCTCGTTACCGATAACGAGCGGATCAAGCTGACGCGACGTTGAATCAAGTGGATCTACCGCTGGGTAAATACCCAGTTCAGCAATGTTACGAGACAATACAACCGTTGCATCCAAGTGAGCAAAGGTGGTTGCTGGAGAGGGATCAGTCAAATCATCCGCAGGGACATAAACAGCCTGGATTGATGTGATTGAACCCGTTTTAGTAGACGTGATTCGCTCTTGAAGCGCACCCATCTCTTGCGCCAGCGTTGGCTGATAACCTACCGCTGAAGGCATACGGCCAAGCAGTGCTGATACTTCGGTACCCGCTAGTGTGTAACGATAAATATTATCGATAAACATGAGTACATCACGACCTTCATCACGAAAGTGCTCCGCCATGGTCAGGCCCGTTAGTGCTACGCGCAAACGGTTACCCGGAGGCTCGTTCATTTGGCCGTAAACCAACGATACTTTATCGAGTACGTTTGATTCTTTCATTTCGTGGTAGAAGTCATTACCTTCACGAGTACGCTCGCCAACACCTGCAAACACCGAGAAACCTGAATGCTCGATTGCGATGTTACGAATCAGCTCCATCATGTTTACCGTTTTACCTACACCTGCACCACCGAATAGGCCAACCTTTCCGCCTTTTGCGAACGGGCAAAGCAAATCGATTACCTTAATACCCGTTTCGAGTAGCTCGGTAGAACCAGCTTGTTCAGCATAGCTAGGAGGCGAGCGGTGAATCGGCATACGCTCATCAGTTGCGATCGGGCCAGCTTCATCGATTGGGTTACCCAGTACATCCATGATGCGACCAAGAGTGGCTTCACCAACCGGTACTTGAATTGGTGCGCCGGTGTTAACCACGGGCAAGCCGCGCTTCAAACCTTCTGACGAACCCATCGCGATGGTACGGACAACACCATCACCTAACTGGCCTTGAACTTCCAGCGTGGTGGCAGTGCCTTCGATATTTAGAGCATCGTAGACTTTAGGTACGGCGTTACGTGGAAATTCCACGTCGACTACCGCGCCAATGATTTCAACAATAGTTCCAGAACTCATGATTGTGTTCCCGTTAAGACTTAATTCGTTTCGTATTCGTTTATACGGCGGAGGCGCCAGCAACTATCTCAGAGATTTCCTGAGTGATTGCGGCCTGCCGGGCTTTGTTATAGACAAGTTGTAGTTCGTCGATTAGGTCGCCAGCGTTATCTGATGCACTCTTCATTGCAAACATACGTGCTGCCATTTCGCAGGCGACGTTTTCAACCACTGCTTGATACACCAATGATTCGATATATCGGATCATTAGATGATCTACAACCGCTTTTGCATCAGGTTCGTAGATGTAATCCCAGTGGTGGGTAAGCTTTTCATCCACATCGGGCTCCGCTGGCAATAGCTGCGTAACCGTTGGTTTTTGCGTCATTGTATTGATGAATTCATTTTCAACAATATACAAACGATCAATGCGGCCTTCGTCATAGGCATCGAGCATAATTTTGATCGTACCGACCAAATCAGCCATTTCTGGCTTGTCACCCATATCCATCACTTGGCCAACAATGTTGCTGCCCATGCGCTTGAAAAAGCCTTGTGCTTTTTTACCAATGGTAACGACATCAACCTCTGCACCCTTTTCTGACCATTCGCGCATTGACGCGATGCCAGCTTTAAATGCATTAGTGTTTAAGCCACCGCATAAACCACGATCGGTTGATACGACGATATAGCCAACACGCTTAACCTCATCGCGCTGCATAAGGTAGGGATGGTGGTACTCGATATTGGCCGAGGCCACGTGCCCTACAACACTGCGCATTTTTTTAGCATAGGGGCGATTAGCCGCCATGCGCTCTTGCGCTTTACGCATCTTGCTGGCTGCAACCATTTCCATGGCTTTGGTGATTTTTTGAGTATTTTGGATACTCGCAATCTTCGTGCGTATCTCTTTACCATTCGCCATATTTAAAGCCTCCTAGTCACTACCAGCTACCGTTGGCTTTGAAAGCTTCAATGCCCTTTTTGAAAACAGCTTCGATATCGTCATTCCAATCGCCGGATTCGTTTACTGAATCCAGGATGTCGGAATGGTTGCTGTGCATGAAGGCATGCATGTTTTCTTCAAACGATACAACCTTGGAGATATCAACATCATCAAGATAGCCTTCGTTTGCTGCATACAATGACACACCCATATCAGCAATTGATAAAGGCGAGTATTGCTTCTGCTTCATTAGCTCAGTAACACTTTGGCCGCGCTCAAGTTGCTTACGCGTAGTTTCATCAAGGTCAGATGCAAACTGTGAAAATGCTGCAAGCTCACGATACTGAGCGAGCGCCAAACGAACACCGCCACCTAACTTTTTGATGATTTTAGTTTGTGCTGCCCCTCCTACTCGAGATACTGACAAACCGGCGTTGATCGCTGGGCGTACACCTGCGTTAAATAGATCAGTTTCAAGGAAGATCTGACCATCAGTAATCGAGATTACGTTGGTGGGTACAAAAGCAGATACGTCACCGGCTTGAGTTTCGATGATTGGCAATGCGGTTAATGAACCTGTTTTGCCTTTCACGCGGCCTTCAGTGAATTTTTCTACATAATCTGCATTGACACGTGAAGCACGTTCTAGCAAACGAGAGTGAAGGTAGAAAACGTCACCAGGATAAGCTTCACGACCTGGAGGACGACGTAGTAACAATGATACTTGGCGGTAAGCCCAGGCTTGTTTAGTAAGATCGTCATATACGATAAGTGCGTCTTCGCCGATATCACGAAAGTACTCACCCATTGAGCAACCCGAGTACGGCGCAACAAACTGCATCGCTGCAGAATCTGATGCACCCGCTGCAACAATGATGGTGTGCTCAAGCGCACCGTGCTCTTCAAGCTTGGCAACAACATTCGCAATCGTTGATTGCTTTTGGCCAATCGCGACATAAACACATTTAATGCCTGTGCCTTTTTGATTGATGATGGCATCAACCGCTACTGCCGTTTTACCCGTTTGACGATCGCCGATGATGAGCTCACGCTGGCCACGACCAACCGGCACCATCGCATCAATCGCTTTCAAACCGGTTTGCACAGGCTGATCAACTGATTGACGTTCGATTACACCCGGTGCTACTTTTTCAATCGGTGATGTTTGCTTAGCGGCGATTGGGCCCTTGCCGTCAATTGGCTCACCCAGTGCGTTAACGACGCGGCCGAGCATCTCGGGGCCTACTGGCACCTCAAGAATACGACCGGTACATTTAACCTTGTCACCTTCTGACAAGCCTTCGTAGTCACCCAGAACAACCGCACCCACTGAATCACGCTCCAGGTTAAGTGCCAGGCCGTACAGGCCGCCTGGAAACTCGATCATCTCACCAGACATGACGTCGGTAAGGCCATGGATACGCACGATACCGTCGGCTAAGCTAACGATAGTACCTTCGGTTCGAGCATCAGCAGATGCCTCGAAGTTGCCAATCCGGTCTTTGATCAGTTCACTGATTTCGGATGGGTTTAATTGCATAGCAAAAATCCTCTTGAATTCGTTTGTAGGTGTTGCTGCACTTATGCGCCGCTCACACCCTGCTGTAACTTATTGCTGTATCGCATTGCTGCAGTCTGTTACAGCTAGCTCCGCATGTGGCCCAGGCGATTAACTCGCCAAGCTATTTGTCATTTGTTCGAGTCGACCCTTAACAGAGCCATCTATCACTAAATCGCCGGCCTTAATAACGGCACCGCCAATCAAGCTGTCATCTACTGTGGTAACGATTCGCACTTTACGGTCAAGCTTTTTGCTTAGCGCTGCAGCCATCTTGTCACGCTGCTCATCGGTTAGTTCAAAGGCAGTGGTCACCGCAGCTTCGATTTCGCCTTCCGCCTCAGCACGCAATTCTTCAAATATTCCGCCAATATCACCCATCAGGGCCAAACGGTTATTTTCAGATAGCAGCCGAACAAAGTTGCGCCCGTTATCGTCGAGCACATCGCTAGCGACTTTCTCTACGATGGTGGAACGATCCTGATGTGTAAGGTTTGGCGCATCTAAGTGCTGTCGCATCTCGGGATGCTCAACAATACTGGCTAATGAAGCCAAACGCTCAGACCACTCATCGAACTTCCCCGCACCTTGCGCGATTTCGAAAACCGCTTTGGCATAAGGCCGCGCTGCTGTTGTGAAATCGGCCACGGTTACAGTTGCCCTACCAGGTCGTCAAGCACCTTAGCGTGCGCATCAGCGTTAACTTCGGTGCCAAGTATTTTACCAGCGCCTTGTATCGCGATTGAGCTAACTTGCTTACGCAAGGTTTCTCTAGCACTAACCACTTCTTGCTCGATATCAGCTTGCGCGGACGCCATTAAGCGTTCGCCTTCTTTGCGAGCCGTATTTTTAGATTCTTCAACTAGTTCGTTGCTACGCTTTTGAGCTTGAGCCACTATTTCAGCCGCTTGGGCTTTAGCGTCTTGCAACATGGTGTTGACTTCCTGTTCAGCTTCTTCACGACGCTGAGCACCTTGCTCTGCATCTGCCAGACTTTGTGCGATTTTATCCTGACGTTCGCGTAGCGCTGCCATCACTGGCGGCCACACGTACTTCATGCACAAAAAGACGAAGATCGCGAACGAAATCAACTGTCCTAACATGGTCAGATTGATATTCACGTTTGTCTCCTGTTCGAGTGGTTAAAAACGACGATTAACCGCCTGCAGCAGCAGTAAACTGACCAACAAAGGGGTTCGCAAACGTAAAGAACAATGCGATACCAACGCCGATCATTGGAACTGCATCGAGAAGGCCTGCAACGATAAACATTTTAACTTGAAGCATTGGTGTCATTTCTGGTTGACGAGCAGCGCCTTCCAAAAAGCGACCACCTAACAAACCAAAACCGATAGCGGTGCCAAGTGCGCCCATACCGATCAACAAACCAACAGCGATTGCAGTGTTGCCAATTACAGTTTCCATCAAAAACTCCCGAGATTAATAATAATTAAAAACAATAAATAAATAGTAAAGCACTAAAACTCAAATTAGAACTAAAGCCGCGCGACCTAGTGAGCCTCGAACGACATGCTCATGTACACGATGGTCAGCATCATAAAAATGAAGGCTTGCAGCGTGATAATCAAAATGTGGAACAGTGCCCAAGGCACGGATAGTGTCCATTGCAATGCAAATGGCAGTAGCGCGATCAAGATAAAAATTAACTCGCCTGCGTACATGTTGCCAAAGAGTCGCAGGCCTAGAGAAATAGGCTTGGCGATCAAGGCTACGCCCTCAAGTAGCAGATTGATTGGCATAAACAACAGCTGCACAATGATATTGGGGCTATTAAAGGGTTGGAATGCCAGTTCTTTAAAGAAGCCAATGGGCCCTTTAATGGTAAGGCTGTAGTAGATCATCAGCGCAAACACACCGAACGAGAGCCCAAGCGTGACATTGACATCCGTGCTGGGCACGACCTTCATGTAGGGAATACCGATTTTTTGAGCCGCAAAGGGGATCCAATCAACGGGGATTAGATCCATAAGATTCATCAGGAATACCCAAACAAAGATGGTTAAGGCCAATGGGGCCACTACATCACTTTTGCCGTGGAAGGTTTCACGCACGCTGGTATCAACAAATTCGATGATGAGCTCAACAAAATTTTGAAGTTTGCCGGGTACGCCGGAGGTGACGTTGTCGGCGCCTTTTTTGAACAACCAAATAAACAACAGACCCAGGCCGATTGACCAGAACATGGAATCGAGATGAATTGCCCAGAAGCCCATAGCTGCGGCTTCTTCAGAACCGTGAGCAATGCTCCAGCCATTGACAGGATGGTTACCGAACACCAAATTTTGCAAATGGTGCTGGATATAGCCCGTTTGGGTTAATTCGCCGCCTTCAGATGCCATATCTACTTACCTAACTTCGAACCCGCCTTATACTCGGCGCGACTCGTAAAAAATGGAACAAACCAGTTAACTGACTGAACTATCACAAAGCCTGCAAACAATGCCAGAGCATCTAGTGGCCTGACACGCACGAATACGATCGTAAACAACGCCATTGTCAGGAACATCTTGCCCACTTCGCCTGCGTACAACGACCTGACGATCTTGTCGGCAGCGCGGGCGCCTTTATATCGAAACGCACGATACGCAAAGTAACAACTCGGTAGCCAACAAATGAACCCACCCAATAAAGCTGAATAACCGGCTACCTGCCCCCTAACCAACCAAGCCACTATTGCGAATAGGAGCGTGGTTAAGAGCTGAACAAGCAACATCCATTTGATGACGCGTAATCGCTTCTTGGCCTGATCCATATCCGCCCACCTTTTAGTGGCTCTTAGCACACTTCTAAGGTGCGAAATCGCGGGCGAAGTATAGCTTGTTTCCTACCAGTTAGGTGCTGTTTCGTCCAAAATTTCAGCACCTTTAATAGCAAGTGGAACATGACGCAATTTGGATCAGCTTACTCACACCGCTACTCATACCGCTACTTGATGTGACCTAATATACCTTCCAGCTCTGACACAGAGGCATAGCTTATTTCAAGCTTGCCAGAGCCACTCTTTTTATGGCGGATTTTCACTGGCGAACCAAGCACTTCACCCAGCTTTTTACCCAGCGAGTCGATATTGGGATCTGTGACTGTTTGGCTTAACTTCTTGGCAGGTTTGCCTTCACGCAGCGCACGGATCATGGCCTCTACTGCTCGAACAGTGAGGTTTTCCTTAACAATACGATGGGCCAG
>JAZGEF010000016.1:0-14728 GCA_036478595.1 Granulosicoccaceae bacterium | reverse complement strand
CGACCTACCTTTGGCTCAGACACACGAGCCTGCATTCAACCCATTGCCGTTGGGCCGGTTGAAACAAATCGTTGCGCTATCACACTAGGTTTTACATTACTGCCTACAGTGGTACCGCGCGCTGTGTTTTAATTGACCGGGCCTATCTGTGCTCAACAAGCCTTGGGCGTGTAGATAACATACCAGGCAAGGTTAGCTAAATCAGTGCGAGTTGATGCTCCAGATCTTTAATAGAGTAAGGCTTTCGAAGAAGCGAAATGCCCAATTTATCTAACTTTTTAGGATCCAGTAGCTCGCTTGCGTAACCACTGGTGATTAACACCGAAATCTTCGGTTCAATACCATAGATCAATTTAGCAAGATCATACCCAGTCATCCCAGCCGTCATAACCATATCGGTAAAAACAATATCAATGCCTTCGGTTCGTTTAAATCGTTCTAGTGCTTCATAACCATTTCTAGCTTCTATTACCGAGTGGCCTAGCTTCTCTAGCCGCCTTCTTGTGAGTTTACGAACACCGTCTTCGTCCTCTACCAGAAGGATGGTTTTGCTTTTCTTAGATACTAGATATTTTGATTCTTGGTTTTGACTGTTTTGCGTGCAATTGCTGTGTTCTCTAGGTATATACAAAGTAAAAGCCGAGCCTCTATCAGCGTCACTCGTCACATCTACAAAACCACCGGTTTGCCGTACGAACCCGTAAACCATACTTAAACCAAGACCGGTTCCCAGTTTCTCTGTTTTCGTTGTATAAAAGGGTTCAAATATCTCGTTGATGTTATCTGACTCTATTCCGTGGCCGGTGTCGGATACCGTGACTTTTACGAAGTCGCCAAGCAGAGTGTTCGAACTAGTGTATTCTAAATCATCAGTAGTCACGTTATTCGTGCTAACTGTTAACCTTCCTCCCTCAGGCATGGCGTCACGTGCATTTATGGTTAAATTTAGCAGGGAGTTTTCAAGTTGCGATACATCAACTTTAGTTGTCCATAGTTCCGAGGCTAAATTGGTTTTTAAACTAATATTTTCCCCTATAGTTCGTCGGAGTAGCTCAATCATATCAAGCACTAGCGTGTTTATATTGATAGTTTGCGGAGTCAGACTACTCCGACTAGCAAAGGCAAGCAGGCGGTTGGTCAGGCGTGCACCCATATTGGATGCATCACGTGCATCTTTTAAAATGTCTTGATGCAGCGGTGTTGAAACTACAGCCTCCAATAGCTCAAGGTTTCCAGATATGACGGTTAGCAGGTTGTTAAAGTCATGTGCAATTCCACCCGTTAATTGCCCAACCGATTCTAGTTTTTGAGACTGATGCATCATCTTTAGCAATTTGTTTTTCTCTGTTACATCATCAATGATGGCAACAAACTCAGCTGCATTAATATTCGATTTACTTAGGCTTAAAGTCACATCTACGTCATAGAACGACCCGTCTTTACGTTGGTGTCTGGTGCTAAATGTTATACGCTGCTGAGTATTGTCCAGCAGTGGTTTGATAAGCGCTTCAAAACTTTCTACAGAGTGATCTGGTATTATGTCAATGGGGGTCGTTGACATAATTTCTTTACGGGAGTAACCAAGATTGCGCATAGCACCTCGGCTTACCATGGTGAATTGATAAGTGCTGGCATCAAACACAAATATTTCATTTAGAGATTCATCTAATATTTGCCCTAGCCGCGTGCTATCCTCAGTTTGCGCGGTTTGATAACTCAGATCATGGATGATGCCGGTAAAAAGTGTCTCATCGTCGAGTGTGTGTTTCCCAACCGCAAGATGTATCGGAAACATTAATTTATCTGCGCGCAGACCATATACCTGGCGGCCCACACCAATAATATTCGATTCGCCGGTGCGAAGATGGTCAGCCATAAAACCATCATGTTGGTCGCGGTAAGGTGCAGGCATAAGCATCTTAACGTTATTGCCAAGCATTTCATCTTTCGGGTATCCGAACAATCTCTCGGTAGCGGGGTTAACTTCCAATATATTGCCGAGGGAGTCTATTGTTATAACGGCTGCATCTACGGAATCCAGAACCACTGATATATCAGATAGTCGAGCCACTACATTGGATGATTCATTACTGCTTGTATTGGGCATGAAAGAGCATCCGAAGCGGTCATATCTTGCTGAATTGACCTAGTCAACTCTGCTATTGCTTGTCAGCCTACCATAGCATTTGGGCAATAATTGCCTAGCGATATATAAATCGGGTTAGAGGAAGTTATGCGTATCAATGTCGAAAATAATGATCGGTTATTGCGGCCTAGGCCGCGGGTATGTCTAAGGTTAAGCGAGAACTGACCAACTATTGGCTAGTTACTGTATGCGCAGTGACGACATCTTCCAATGGCCTCCTTGCAGTCGGTTTTGTTGTGTCTGCTTTGCCAATTCGTAAAACTAGTTGTGGGTATCCAGATACACCAGCTTGGTTTCGCAGCAATTTTCGAATGTCGACAATTTCCACTGCTTGGTTGAGATAATCAACCGCTACACCAATCGCTGCAAAATACAATAATAATTGGCTGAGAAACTTACCTGTTCTTAACCATTGAGATGGCTCTTCGGATTCCGTAGCAAAAACTACAAGCGCGGCTGAGTGCTCTATTAGGTCCCTGTCTTTTGCGGCTACACTACTGCCAACATCAAATTTCTTAATGATCATTGATTCAATTTTTGCAACGATATCAGGTGTCCACGTCGATGAACTTGTAATTCCATCTGTTTGCCCGCTATTGTTGGCTCGTATCCACTTACTAAGTTCTTCTCTAAATTCAGGATTGGCAAAATGCGTTCGATCAGCATTCGTAATTAGTTCAGCGAACGTGCATCGTTGTGCTTCATCGGCGATAAGTTTTAGTTCAATTCCCGCTTTTTTGGCTTCCTTCTCAAGGTAAGCGCTAACGGAGCTTGGAATACTATAAGCACGAAATTCACTGCGATTGGTTGTTCTGTCCTTAATTGCCGAGAATAATCTCCGATCATCGGCCGTCACCGTGTGTCCGCTATCAAAATAGATGTTCGCCAACAAGTTTTCCTGACGCTCATCCGGAAAATATTCGTATCTACATGACAGACCAAAAAAACTAGCGGCTATTTCAAAATTACCCAATGCAGCTCCGCAAGATATTATCAACTCCCGGTTGAAGCTATCAGACACAGGCATCGCACGGCCGGTATCGGCAAACAACATGATGCTGTTATCACTGACTTCAAATTGCCAAGGCTGGGTGTTGTGGCTAGAGGGTGCCAGCACAGCGTAGTTGAGCAAAAACTGTGCTTTGTGCGAAAAAATCCCATCAACGGGGTAGTCGGTTTGATTCACGTCCCTTGGGTCAGGCATATCTAATACCGCTCAAATGATCAATTGGATGAATGGTAATAATGAATCATCTACCGATACGTTTATTGATACTGATCAATACCACCAACGTAACGTCACCGACGCGTACCAGATGCAAACCCTTACTAGGCAGCCTTATTAATTTTTAATCTGATTCTCTACCGGCTTGACAACGGTCAGTCTATAATATGGCTTGAGTTGCTGCCAACCTTGCGGAAATTGGTTCTCTGCGTCTTCATTGGTAATTGCGCTTGGTATTAACACGGGATCGCCTCGTCTCCAATCCGCCGGAGTGGCAATTTGATGCTCATCAGCAAGCTGCAAGGCATCAACAACACGTAGTATTTCATCAAAATTTCTGCCTACTGACATCGGATAGCTCATGCTCAACCTGACTGTCATTGTTGGATCGATAATAAAAAGCGCTCGGATGGCGGCCGTTTTCATCTCCAGTGGGTGAATCATCTCATAGAGCCTGGCTATTCGACAATCGGGATCAGCAATAACGGGAAAATTTACGCTGATCTGCGTGAGTCGCTTAATGTCATTAAGCCATGCGATGTGATGTTCCTTCGAATCGGCAGACAAACCCAGAAGTTTGACTCCTCGGTTGCTAAAGTTTTCTTCCAATTCCACCGATCGGCAGAATTCTGAAGTGCAGACAGGCGTAAAATCGGCCGGGTGACTAAAGAATAGCACCCAGTGGTCTTTCGCCCAGGAATGAAGATCAAGCGGACCTGCTGTCGTATCGGCCAGAAAATCTGGCGCTGTTTCACCAATTCGAATAGTCATGGTATAGCTATCGACGGAGTAGAATTCCACCTGAACCTCCGATGCGATATTGTTATTACCTAAATGGTTTTAATCACATGAACCAGCGCAGAACTGTGTATTCTGTGTGCCAAATCACGCTTTTATCGCTAGACAAATTCGCAGCAACAACTGGTTAAGCTAGCCTTAAACGCCATCAGAAAGTAGGGGTGAGGTTATCACTTCGCAATATGGCTCTGCGGTGTGTCCGATGGTGGTCGTAGCCGAATTAAAGCAAACCGCGACAGGAGGATCGATGAAGATTGGCGATACGCATTATCGAACTATCTGGTGTGACAATCCAGCACAGGGCGTCGAAATAATCGACCAGACGTGCTTACCGTTTAAATTTGAAACGGTCTGGCTCAACTGTGCGCAGGACGCGTTTGATGCAATACGCAACATGCTAGTGCGGGGTGCACCGCTAGTAGGCGCAGCAGCTGCGTATGGTGTAGCACTTGCAATGCGAGACAACCCAGCGGACAGTTGCTTGAATGCAACCCTAAGGCACATGGCGACAGCGCGCCCCACTGCAATCAATCTTCATTGGGCCCTACAAAGAATGGATAAGGTGTTGAGCCCAGCTGCCCAACAGGATCGCGCATCGCTTGCGTTCAAGGAAGCAGCTGCTCTGTGTGATGAGGATGTAGCGTTGTGCGAATCAATAGGCAATCATGGATTGACGCTGATAGAGGAAATTTCTAAAAGTAAAAACGGGGACAGCGTTAATATTCTCACCCATTGTAACGCAGGCTGGCTCGCCACAGTGGATTGGGGTACCGCATTGGCTCCAATGTACAAAGCACAGGAAGCGGGTATCAAAATTCATGTTTGGGTAGGCGAAACCAGACCACGTAATCAAGGTGCGTTTCTAAGTGCTTACGAATTAGGTGCGGCCGGCGTCCCGCACACTGTGATTGTCGACAATGCCGGAGGACATTTAATGCAACACGGCCTGGTCGATCTTTGCCTTGTCGGAACGGATCGAACCACGCGCTCTGGGGATGTGTGCAACAAGATTGGCACTTACCTAAAGGCACTCGCTGCAAAGGATAACAACGTTCCGTTTTATGTATGCGCGCCTTCACCATCAATCGACTTTTCGATTGATGATGGATTTAAAGATATACCCATTGAGCAGCGAGACCCAAAAGAGGTCAGTCATATCCCTGGACGGGATGCGAACAATCAGGTTGTAGAAGTAGACATACTACCTACAGGCAGCACCGCTCGAAACGACGCTTTCGATGTAACTCCAGCTAAATACATCACTGGCTTGATTACAGAAAAAGGAATTGTCGCTGCTGAACGCAAAGCGATTTCATCCATGTTCAGTGAACGAGTATCGACATGACGTAACCATCTGTGATTGCTAAGAAATGGCGCAAGCTCTATAGGGATCATGCGTTAATTTGGATCTTTAAGCTAAGGGATGAATGGCACTGGGCCAGCCATTGTTTGTTGCTTGACAGATATAAGATTAAACTACTTGCAAACTTACATTGCTAAGCTCAGCAAGCCAAAAGGAACCATACTAATGACCGGCATTGATCGAGATTTTGTCCGACATCAATTTCCTGCTTTTTCAGAGCCAAGCCTGCAGGGGCAAGCGCATTTTGAAAATGCCGGAGGATCGTACGCTTGTCAGCCGGTAATTGATCGCCTTTGCAATTACTACAGGCGCAATAAGGTACAACCGTACTACGCCTTTGAATCATCCAGGTTGGCAGGCGATATGATGGATGCCGCTCTGGTACGCCTTGGCGAATACCTAAATCTCGATGCAAACGATGTACACCTTGGGCCTTCGACATCGCAAAATACATCAATGCTGGCGCAGGCATTTCGCAAAGTGCTAAAACCTGGTGACGAGATTATCGTCACAAACCAAGATCACGAGGCAAACATTGGTGTGTGGCGCAAGCTAGGCGAAGAGGGCATTATTATTCGCGAGTGGCGAATTGATCCAGACAGCGGACAACTCAATCTCGATGATCTCGACAATCTATTCAACGACAGCACTAAACTGTTAGCCTTTTGCCATTGCTCCAACGTAATAGCGCATATTAACCCCGTTGCCGAGATCTGCGCCAAAGCGCGAGCGGCCTCAGTCATCACCGTCGTTGACGGAGTTTCGTATTGTGGCCATGGCTTGCCCGATGTCAAAGCACTCGGCGCAGACATCTACCTATTCTCGTTGTACAAAGTCTACGGCCCACACCAAGGCGTGATGACAATTACGCCTGCTGTTGCAGAGCTGATGGGCAATCAAGGGCATTTTTTCAACAAAGGTGTTACTCACAAACAGTTCCTTCCCGCTGGACCGGATCACGCTCAAGTCGCGGCGACGACAGGCGTGTTGGAGTACTTTGATCAACTGGCTGAGCACCATCAGCTCGATAAACACAACCGACCACGAGCCGTAGCCAAACTACTACGTGACGCCGAGTTGGAACTTTTGCCACCGGTGCTCGACTTTTTAGAACAACGAAAAAACGTACGACTACTAGGACCGGCGGATGCGAACATCAGAGCGGCCACTGTCTCTTGCGTCTCCCGTGGCCAAGACGCCGATGCACTTGCACAAGCGTTGGCACAGTTGGGCATAATGGCGGGTTCGGGCCACTTTTACGGCTATAGACAGATCAAAGCGCTTGGTGAAGATCCCAACCGCGGAGCGCTGAGATTGTCTTTCGTTCATTACACCACAGGTGTTGAAATTGACCAACTACTGGAAGCGTTAGACCAAGTGCTAACGTAACGGATGTATTCAACATAAAAGGAGCAACGAGCCAGAATTGCTATTGACAGGGGTTAACATCAAAATTTGAAAATGAGTTTTCTTGGAGGCCGCGACAATAATCCATCAAATTGTTAATTGGTGGAATGATTAATTAACTTTGCACCGCGACTGACCTTCCAGCCGTGGAGGCGTACAGGCTTTGCAGTGATTGTACCGTCCCGCGCATTAGAGAAATCGAGGATATGCCGAGCTGGACCATCTCATTTTACTTCCCTAAAAATGCACGGCTATAGTCGTTACAATAGTGTAGTGTAGGCTCCTTGAGCAATATCAATGGCGACTTGATTCATTGACTGAACATTGGGTAAATGGCTTGTACGAGGCGTGGGGTATTAATGCCCGGCTAATTACACTGCACGGCGAATTCGATCTCAACTTCACGGCTGAATGCGCTGACGGCTCTCGTTATTTGTTGAAAATCATGCGGCCTGATTGCGACCGAAATTTGGTTGAAATGCAATGCGAAGCGTTATCGCATATTCAAGCCAGCTCCGAATCAGTGAATGTCCCTTCAACTGTTCAATCAAAAAATGGACATAAAGTTGAGACGCTTGCTGATGAATCGGGTATCGCTCGGCTAGTGTGGGTACTCTCATTTATAGAAGGGTCTAACTACGCTCACTTTGCCCCGAAGTCTTTACAGCTAATTAGTCATATCGGCACATCAGTTGCTCGTTTGCATTTAGCGCTAGAGGGTTTTGAGCATGCCGCATTACGGCGTGATTTTAAATGGAATCTTGTGCAGGCGTGCTGGATTGACGACCAGTTGAATGTTGTTACCGACCCAAACCGACGAGAACTGCTCAGTTCAGTGATGTTGGAATATAGGCAGCATCTCGAAGCGGTTCAGGCACTGCCATCTGTTGCCATCCATAACGATATTAATGACTATAATCTTTTGGTCAGTGCAACGCTTAATGATAGGCCAAGCATCTCCGGCATTGTCGATTTTGGTGATATGTGCTCAGCCCCTAGAATATGCGATCTTGCGATCACTGGGGCGTACCTCATGCTCGATCACCCTCAAGCTGAGCGTGCGCTGTGCGCGCTTGTTGCGGCTTATCATGCGGTAGTGCCACTGCAGGGCAGCGAAGTTGATCTAATTTACACATTGCTTCGCGCCCGGTTGGCGGTGAGCGTGGTTAATTCAACGATTGAAGCCGTCGAAAAACCGGGCGATCCTTATGTGGTTATCTCCCAGGGGCCAGCATGGCGACTGCTTGAAAACCCTGCAATAGTGCATTCACTGGTCACGCCAAAGTTACGGGCTGCCTGTGGTATGCCTGTCTGCGAATCTTCTGCAAGAGTAGTGGAGTATCTAGCGCAACAGGCGTACGGAAACTGTGCTGAGATCATTGGCGTGAATTTACGCCACGCCCATCGCCACTCTCTGTCGGTGGAAAGCTGCAGCGTTCCGCAAGATCCTTTCAAACTAACAGCATCTGAAGCAAGCACTCTGGGAGAGCACCTTCAGCCTGAATCTGGAGTGTGGCTGGGTTATTACAATGAACCAAGGCTCATCTATACCGACAGCGCTTTTCGTGAAGGTCATTGGAAATCAGGCAACCGTCGAACGGTACACCTGGGTGTCGATGTGTTCGCACCGGCAACTACTGAGATCCGAACGCCGTTAGACGCTGTGGTAAGTGTTGTGAAAAACCAAGCGGCACATTTGGACTATGGCGGTATGGTCGTGCTTCAACACATCACGCCATCTGGCGATCATTTTTATAGTCTTTATGGGCATCTTGATCCTGCGGTTTGTGAAACTCTGCACCAAGGTAAAACACTTAAAGCCGGCGAGGTGTTTGCCGTACTCGGTGCACCTGAACAAAATGGCGGTTGGACGCCCCATCTGCATCTACAATTGGCAATGGGTATTGCAGGCTTAGATACCAACTGGCCTGGCGTTGCGGATCCGGACGAACGTGAATTTTGGAACGCCATGTGCCCAAATCCAGCCGCATTGTTGAATCTTCCTGCTGAAAAAGTAAACTTTGAGCCGGTGAACAAACCGATGGTGCTGCAGCAACGCGGGGAAGATTTCGGGTCCAATTTGAAACTCAGCTATTCAAAGCCAATTATGCCGTTGCGTGGTTGGCAGCATTACCTCTTTGATCAATGGGGCAGACCCTATCTTGATGCCTATAACAATGTCCCTCACGTAGGTCATGCGCACCCTCGGCTGCAATTGGCGGTCGGTGAACAATTAAAACGACTTAATACCAACACACGTTACCTGCATCCTGCGCAATCGGCGTTTGCGCGCAAGCTGCTTTCCAAATTGCCTGAACAGCTGTGTGTTTGTTACTTTGTTAATTCGGGTTCCGAGGCAAATGAGTTGGCACTGCGATTGTCACGTGCGGTGACAGGCGGCCGGGATATCGTTACTCCAAATCATGGTTACCATGGTAATACAACGGGGGCGATTGATATATCGGCATACAAATTTAATGCCCCTGGGGGTATTGGCAAGCCCGATTGGGTTTGGTTAGTGGATATTCCGGATGCCTATGGTGGTAAGTTTCGTCAACCCGAGTCCGACTGTGCGCAGCTGTACGCCAAACAGATAGATAATGCTGTTGACGGTATCAATAACGCCGGTGGCAAGCTTGCAGGTTTTATAGCAGAAACATTCCCAAGCGTAGGTGGGCAAGTCATTCCGCCTGACGGTTACCTTGATAAAGTGTACCGAAAGATTCGCGCCGCTGGCGGCATCTGCATAGCGGATGAGGTGCAAACGGGTTTAGGCCGCCTTGGAGAGTATTATTTTGCTTTTGAGCAGCAAGCCGTTGTTCCAGACATCGTTGTTCTGGGTAAGCCAATTGGCAATGGCCATCCCATCGGGGTTGTGGTTACCACTAGAGACATTAGCGATAGCTTTGCTCAGGGGCCTGAGTTCTTTTCAACTTTTGGCGGTTCCACGCTATCGTGTGTAGTCGGCAAAACAGTATTGGATATTGTCGATGATGAAGGCTTGCAGACTAATGCACTACTGGTTGGCAAGCAGGCGTTTGTTGGTCTTGCCCGTTTACAGCAAAAGCATAGCGTTATCGGTGATGTCAGAGGAATAGGGCTTTTTATTGGCGTGGTATTCGTCACGGATCAGTTAAGCCGAACACCGGCACCAGTTGTGGCCGAATATGTCGTTAATCGCTTGCGTGAACACAGAATTCTTGCAGGATTAGAAGGCCCCGACAATAACGTGCTGAAAATCAGGCCGCCGCTAACAGTCGGTGCGGATGATATGGAGCTGTTACTCGAGACACTGGATTCGATTCTTGGTGAAACAGCGGTTGTGCAGTTCGGCGCTGGATGATAAATACAACGCAGGGTGATATAAACATCAACATGGGTCGATATTTCCATTAGCGCGTTGCTCATAAATCGCAGATTTCGTCACCCACCGCATACTACGGCATGCCCATAAACCCCAAATAAACCCAGCCTCCGGCAAACGCTTGTACTCAAACATGGAAACGTTTACACTCGGAATATGGAAACGTTTACACCACAATCATGAAGAAAAACACACTTACCATCAAAGAAGTCGCCCGGAGGGCGGGTGTGTCCATTGCGACGGTTTCGCGGGCCATGAATAACAGCGGCCCTGTCAGCACAGAATCGCGTAAGGCGATAGAGAAAGTGGTCGCCAAATCCGGTTTTAGGCTCAATGGTATCGGACAGCAACTTAAAACATCTCGTTCACGCACGCTGGGCGTTTTAGTGCCCAGCCTTAAAAATCCGATTTTTGCGGACGCAGTTTCGGGCGTTGAACATATCGCGGAGCAATCTGGCTTCCGCGTATTACTGGCGTCCTCAAGTTATAAGGTGGACAAAGAGATTTCGTCGATCGATACGTTTCTAAGCAGCCGTGTAGAAGGTTTGGTGTTAACCGTAACTGATGAAGAGAGCAGCCACCAAGCGCTGTCGTTATTAGAAAGTGCCAAATTACCATTCGTGCTTATGTTTAATCCGTGCAAAGTGGCGAGTTACTCAACGGTGAGTATTGATAACCGTCTGGCTGCCTATGAACTGGTCAGCGAGCTGATCAACAAGGGCCATCAACGGATTGCGATGATTGCCGGGCACCTCGCTAAATCGGATCGATCCGTCGAGCGTTATGCAGGATACGAGGGCGCGCTACACGAGCATGGGCTCAATACCATTGACATTGTTGAAACGGGATTCGAAAATCCTGATCTGGGCGATGCTGTCGCAAAATTAACAGCAGGTGAGGATCGCCCTACCGCGTATTTTTGTTCTACCGACTTGTTAGCAATCTCAACGATTCGCGCCTTGACACAATTGGGTCTGAAGGTACCTGACGATGCATCCGTTGTGGGCTTTGACGGAATTTCAATCGGTGAATCATTAACACCAAACCTGACAACTGCGGTTCAACCTGCAGAAGCTATGGGAAACTGGGCAGCCTCACACCTAATATCACGAATCGAAGAGGGCGCGCCCGCACAAAACCTGGTACTGCCCCATTACATACGTACTGGCGAATCCTGGTCCTCGATAATCGGTGATCTTGAAAGCAAGAACACATCAGGTACAGACGAGTTAGTGAGTTGATCCAATGTTAGATGAAGTAAAAACTTGATAAGTTGTATTCCTTTGTAAAATCAACTTATCAGCAAGGCAACGTAAACCCTGGAGGAAGTGAAAAATGAAATTCAGAATTCGAAAACTCTTAGTTAATACGGTGGGTACACTGCTGCTGGCAAGCGCTGCCACACCAATATTGGCGGCAGATGCTATCTGTTACAACTGTCCACCTCAGTGGGGTACTAGGGTTTTTCCCTCGTAATGGGACAAAAACGTCCAGACCCCTTGCCCCGCCTACGTTTCCCGAGGGGGGTACTTTTCGATTTCTGAGCATATCAGGGCGATTTGTCTAAAATCGTGACCTTTAGGCTACGATCATGCCCATCGAAAAACGACTCAAGATTCTCACCGTAGCCGAGATTGCCGAGCTGTTTGGACCACCAGCACTTAACTCAAACGATCAACGTTTCTTCTTCGCGCTCAATGAAATCGAGTTAGTTCATTGCCGGAAAATTCGCCGGCGCGATCAACGCTGCATGTTTGTGGTGTTGCTGGGATACTTTAAAGTGAAGCCCATTACTCTGAGCCCCGGATACCATCAGATCAAGCAAGACATAAAATACGTGTGCTCTGAAGTGCTTCCCGGCTCTGGCCTTAGCCCTTTCAATCTCACTCGCAAAGCCCGGTTACGAATTTATAGTCGCGTTCTTGAACTAACCGGTCATCAACGCTGGGATCATAAACGTCACAGCGCCGCTTTAACAAAAGACCTCATAGAACACGCACAAGCATGGGCTCAACCGCGATCACTATTTGACAGGGCCATTGAATACTTAGCGGCACAGAAAATTGGCATTCCCGGGTACTCCGTTTTGCAAGACATCATCAGTAGTGTCGTCGGTGCCACCAACGAGCAACTTATCCGACAACTGGAAGATCTCACCTCCGCCGACTTGGGCTCGGTGTTATCTGACATTGTTGAAGGCAATGACTCGTTGACTCTGCGTCGGTTGCGAATGTCAGCCAAAAACTTTACAGGGAGCGAGTTGCAAAAAGAACTCGCCGTACATCGACACATTCAATCTTGGATGTCAGAGGTAAATGAGGTTCTGAGTCAGCTATCAATATCGCAGAAGAATCAGCAGTACTTTGCCGAGAGAGTGACTTACTTTGGAGCCAAGATAAAACGCCAGCCTATTGGTTATCAGCGCCTCTACTTGTTGTGCTATTTGCAATTGCGATGGCAACAGGCATTAGAGCGAATAGCCGATGGCTTCGTTCATCATGTTGTTCAAAGAAAACAAAAGGCCAAGATCTATGCGCGAGAGGCTGTTTATCAGGACTGGCAACGAGCCGCGAGCAATGTTGGCAAAGCGGCGCAAGTGTTGCGTCTTTTTATTGACGACAAAGTGGATCAACAGCAACCTTTTGGGACGCTACGACAGCATGCATTTAGGCTTCTTGCGGCGAAAGATCTGGAATCTGTTTGCCTGTTTCTCAATGACCAAAAGCAATCTGTTGAAGAAGCCACGTGGCTGTACTTTGATCACAGGGTGGGTTTACGAGAAGACTTACTACGTGAGCTGTTCCTGTGCTTGCACTTCGAGGGCAGTGAAAAAACACGACGCCTGGCAACTTCGCTGCATCGCGCGCGGCGCGATCTTATAGCCGAAGATGAACTATCAAAGAGCGCAATGGATAGCCGCTTGCCTACCAAGAAACAGTTGTCGTTCTTGCAAGAATCAAGCGGTGCGATGAATGCGGGTCGTTACGAATGGTTTCTTTACTTGCAAATCCCAAATCGATTGAATGGCCAGCTCACACTGCCCAATGTGCTTAAATACAGGGCTTTGGGGGCTGATCTAGTTGACCGAAACCGCTGGATAGAAGAAAAGGACACGCTGTTGAAACGCACCCAGCTGCCAAAATTAACGGCCGATCCCACTAAACTCATTGTCCAAATGGCCAGTGATCTCAACATCCGATTGCGCGAGGTGAGTCACTATCTGGAACACGATGACAACCGCAATATTATCCTGCGAAACCCCAAAGGAAAGCGCCACTGGCGGTTGCCCACGACCAACAAAAAATACTGGGTCAACAACCCGTTCTTCCAACAAATACCCACGACCGGCGTGGCCGATGTATTGCGTATGGTTGATCGCGACACGGGGTTCCTTGATGACTTTAAGCACGTACTTGGAGCGCAATCCAAGAGTCGCGCACACGAGTTCGACTTATTGGCGATCCTCGTGGGTAACGCCACCAACCAAGGTATTTATGGTATCGCTCAAATCTCCGATCGTACGTACGATCAGCTCAGCACCATTCAAGCGAACTACCTGCGCTTAGAGACTGCCGAATGCGGCCAACGATCGAATCAATAACGCCACGGCTAAGCTTGCGATCTTCAAGCATTACAATATCCAAGAGGACATCATACATGCCAGCGCCGATGGGCAGAAGTTCGAGGCACGGCGTGAGACATTTAAAACACGTTACTCGTCAAAATACTTTGGCACGCAAAAAGGCGTTTCGGCCATGAGCTTGATCGCCAATCATGCGGCCGTTAATGCTCGCGTGATCGGCGCGAATGAGCATGAATCTCACTACATCTTCGACCTGCTGATGAACAACAGCTCTGAAATCGTTCCAGACGTGCTCTCGACCGATACGCATGGCGTGAACCACATCAACTTCGCTTTATTGGACCTCTTTGGATACAGCTTTGCACCGCGCTATGCCCAGGTAGGTCGAGTCATCAATGACATGTTCGATGTTAAAGAAGACAAGAATAGGAAAGTCCAATTGTGCCTGAAAAAGCACATTAAGATCAAGCTCATCGCGTCACACTGGGATACTATCCAACGGATTATGATCTCACTTTACGAACGCAAAACCACGCAAGTGACATTGGTCAGGAAACTCTCAGGTTACAAAAGCAGTCACCCATTACTGGAGGCACTAACGGAATACAATCGGATGGTAAAAGCAAACTATCTACTCAACTACATCGATGACGTTAGTCTGCGAGATTACGTGCAGAGAGCGCTGAATCGAGGCGAGGCTTACCACCAACTACGCCGCGCAATCAGCAGCGTCAATGGTGATCAGTTCCGCGGTAGCTCAGACGAGGAAATCCAGCTATGGAACGAGTGTGCTCGCCTGATTACCAACGCCATAATCCACTTTAACTCAGCCATACTTAGTC
>JAZGEF010000015.1:0-23434 GCA_036478595.1 Granulosicoccaceae bacterium | reverse complement strand
TACATCACTTACGTAACAATTCAATTGCAGAAACGATTGACTCTACACGCGTAGATAAGAACGACGCATCGCATGCAGACACCTTTGGCCCTGCATTCACTTATGAAACGCCTTCAAACTATGGAATGAATGCCTAAGAGGAAGGCTACCTATCACGAAATTGATCGTCTGGGAAGGGCCGTTCTTTCTAATAACTGGCGCTTAAATTTCGTCTTACTCTATTATAGCTAATTGAAGCAGGCATCCACTCCGCGAGAGTATCTTCGCTCAGATCTCAACAGCAAGGATGCCGTTACGAAGCCCCCATGAATGTGTTCAAAGCGGTCTGAGTGAAGGTGCTTTTGCGGAGTGGATGCCGGCGGATACTCTTGGAAGCAAATCGAAGCCGGGATCCGTTCCAGCCGGTGTTACAACGTTTTAATTGCAGCTTCCATACGATCAATCACCTGATTTAACGTATCACGAGGGCAGGCAAAATTAAGCCGTATAAATTGCGCCTGACCAAATTGCTCACCGCTTGATAACCCGACTCCGTGCTTCTCAAAGAAACCCTGAGTATCATCCATTGCCAATTCACTAGCGTCTATCCATGCAAGGTAAGTTGCTTGACTGGGTTGAAGCTTGAGACCAGACAACCGCGGCATAGCATCTGACAACGTTTGAAAATTGCCTGCAAGATACGTTAACAGCTGCTGCCGCCACTGCTCACCATCTCGGTAAGCAGCTTCTGTAGCAACATAAGCCAGCGGCGGGACACCCGGCACGATTGCATGCGCAGCTTTCACAAATTGTTGCCGCCGCTGCTCATTACTAATAATAGCGAACGAGCAATTTAACCCTGCGATATTCCAAGTTTTGCTGCCGCTCATTATTGTAACAATGTTATCTGCATGTTCTGGGCAAGCTACAGCAGTAGGTATATGTTTAACCTGTTTATCGATCACTAAATCACAATGGATCTCGTCAGAAATCATTGTCATATTGTGCTGAGCGCACATCTTTGCCACTTGACGTAATTCGTCTTTTGTAAATACAGTGCCAGTTGGATTGTGAGGCGAGCACATCATTAGCATTGTCATTTTAGGATGACAAGCAGCCTGCATTGCCTCGATGTTATACGTCCAACGGTCACCCTCCCTATGCAACGGCACCTTAACGAGCTGTTGCCGCTTATCTTCGTGTGAATTGTAGAAATGATGATAAATCGGTGGATTAACCATGATATCGTCGCCGTCTTCACAAAAGGCTCGGCAAGAAACTGCCAAGCCAGTAACAACGCCTGGCAAATAAACCAGCCAATCAGCTTCTATTTTCCATCCATAGTGCTCGCTAAGAAATTCAATAATGGCATTATCAAGGCTTTTTGGAGCAACTGTGTAGCCGTAAACTGGATGCTCGATACGCCTTTTGATGGCATCCTGGATAGGTTTTGCCACCTCGAAGTCCATATCTGCAACCCACATTGGCAGAATGTCGGTATCCAGATAGCGATCCCACTTAAGGCTACCAGTTGCTTTGCGGGAAATCGGGTGGTCAAATGACATGGTCGTGGCCTTAGCGTTATCGTGCAATGAATAATTGTGAACACTTTGTGAACTATGAAAAGTGGATAGTGTCGCTCTACCCGACTGATATAATAGTCGACACTCAGCTTCGATCTGAGTATAACCCTATAAACTCAACGACAATTTAAGAGGATCACCCCATGTCAGTAGCTAAGGTTACCGAAATTATCGCATCTTCAAACAAGAGTTTTGACCATGCTGTTAGTGAAGGTGTTACACGCGCCAACAAAACACTCAACGACATCAAAAGTGTTTGGATCAAAGAACAAAAAGCCATGATCACTGATGGCAAGATCACTGAATACCGTGTGACGATGAAAGTATCGTTTGTTTTAAAAGGCTAGCCCCAGCAAAACAACGTTAATCAGCCATCTTTCGCTACTGCCTTAATAAAAAATGAAGGATGGCTGTTTTTTACAATCCACATTGGTCAACATAATTGATTAACGCAGTCTCATACCGCCCAGCATTCCGGTTAGTGGTTTTCTACCAATAACCAACAAATTTCCGCATAATACAAGCCCAACACCTAGCAATGCTTCGCGGCTCCAGACAAACCCTTCAAACCATTGGCTAAATGCCAGAGCCACTATCGGAAACAACACGCTGACATACGCTGCCTTATCTGCACCGATTTTCCCAATCAGGCTTAGGTAAGCCCCAAATGCCAATATCGAACCGAACACACTTAAGTAGACCAACGACAAAACATACTCATTTGACCACTCTACCGAAAAGCTTTGCCCCGCAATTAAGGTATACATCAACATAATAATGCTGCCGTACAACATGCCGTATGCATTAGTTTGCAACACTGGCAAACCAGCACGCTGGTTGCCCATAACAGATGATCCTGTAGTATATCCAACCTGTCTTAATCTACTGTGCCTGGGGTTCTCTAGAGCATGGAATCAGCAATTGGGAATCAAGCTTCCATGTTTTACAACCGGGCAAAAAAAAGCGGCCCGCTGGCCGCTTTTTATAAGCTTTATGTCAGTAACCGAGGTTTTTCTACCAGCAACCATCGACACCTGCAGTGCCTGTTACACCTTTCAAACCGGTAGAGTCCAGTATAAAGTTTCCGCACTTTATATCGTTTTCTTGAGCCTTACCAGTAATAGCGGTGGCTGTTAGAGTGAAACTGGTCGGTACTGCATTTGCAATCGAAATATTGTAGTAGCCGTCAGGCGAATCCTGAGTTGCATTGCCGCCGTAGCCTAGCTCTATCATGTCAGTGGCAAAAACGTTGTTGTCACTAAAATAACGTATTTGCTCCCCGGCAACTTCTTGCAAAAATGCTTTCGCATCCAAACGACGTGTTCGGTCCATGTACTTACTGTAGCTTGGTATCGCTACGCCCACCAAAAGCGCCACAATCGCAACCGTAACCATGAGCTCAATTAGGGAAAAGCCATGCTGCTTTTTAAGTGTAGTTGTCATCGTTGTAGGCATCATGTGTTCTCATCTTCCTTTAATGCTCCGCGTACGATGCAGTCGCCAGTACGACCAGATTTAGGTCGGACCAATCTGCCACGCTGTAAATGATCTGATCGAGATTTGCTGTTATCAACGCTGGCATTACCATTTATATCAAACAGCAAACCCACCATTTGTAGCTTTGACTCATCAGCACTGAGGCTACTGCCTTCGGGTAAAAGGGATTCGCCACAATATTTGATGCTAACCCTGGCAGCAACATCAACAGTGATTTTTGCACCCTGCATTTGATCGTAATCGCTAGACAACTGCACATACAGATCATCGCGCTTTATCTCAGCTGGATCGTGATATGGCGTGTCTGGAAACTGCTCGACGGCGTCCATCATTTCATCTGCAGCCCAAACAGTGCTGATAGCTGACTCTGCTGCTTCGAAAGTAATCGCTTTTTGCTGAGCATTACTTGTAATTTGCTCGTTTAAGCGTGTACCCGTTAGGGTTGATACACCAATGATGGTCATAGCCACCAACAACAGCAAGCTAATAGCCAACGCTACGCCCCGCTGCTTTTTTGCGTGCGCCACTCGTATAGCGTTCAATGCAATCATTTTTTTATACATGATTTAGCGCCTGTTGCGGAGTTTGACCGTACTCGTGAACACGGATCGGGCTACACTATCAGTTCTAGATACTTCTTTATCTAGCACGGTGTAAGACTCCGTCACATCACGAGTACGAATGGGATTACCCGAATTAACTAACAATGCAAATCTCAAACTAACCACTTCTCTAGCGTTGATACCAGCCTCGTATGGAATATACCGTTCTGGAATGGCGTCATCATCAGTGCTAATACCATACAATACGCGGAACTCCTCAACACCTTCAACAAGTGGCATGGCTGTTGCCCCAGCACTGTTACCAGTACACACTAGTTGGCTTTTTAAAGGATCGACAGGCGTGGTATCTAATGTATAAGTATTGACTGCAATACCATTGCTGGCTGCTGTTGAACCACCATTGCAATCGTAGGCCAGGCGCATTCTAACAACCACGGTTGAATCGTTGCTGGCGGCAATATCAAATGGCTCAACTAACTCCTCCGCCGAATAGCCTGCCAAACGAAAACCTTTTTGCAGAGTTGACATACCGTAGCGGCCATTCTCTTGCATTTGTTGTAAGCCATTACTAAATTGAGAAGAACGGTTAGAGCCGAGGTACATATTGAACAAACCACTAACAACAATAAGCCCCAATACCATAGATATCATTAATTCGATTAATGACAAGCCTTGTTGATTGCGCCTATTCAATGTTCTTCGCATACTCATGGCTGAAGCCTGACTTGCACAAGCTTATTCTGCACATCCGTTTTGTCATCCGATGCACCACTGCCTTCTTGCCAACTAACAGTAATGATGTGAGTAGATTTAGGACCGCAGATACCTAATATATTGTTTTCACACGCAACCGATATCTGCCCGCCTGGAAGCGCTGTGGTAACACCCTCACGTGCATTACTAGAACCATCAATGTCTCCGCACGCTACCGTGAATAAATCAAATGCAGCCAACTCTTGAGTAGTGCACAATTGAGGATTAGGGTTGCCAGGAGTCGCCTGACAAATCTTGGGATTTGTTCCACAGCTTAGGCTCAAATCCGAATTAAAATCACCGTAATAGGCATTTTCAACACCAACACTGTTTATTCGCATTCTTGTGGCAATGCTTTCAGCAAACATCAGCGCCTTGGATCGATTAAAACCGCCAGTACTGTGTTTCATGCCGGTAAGCTGCAAACTAGCCATACCTAATACACCAAACGACACCACTACCAACGCAACTAAAATCTCAATAATGCCGATTCCACGCTGATCAGCATGTCGCTTAACGCTATTGTTTATGGTTTGCAGCCTCTTGTTCATCACTGCTCCTCCGATATGACTCGCCCATTGGCGGACACAATTACATTCCGGCCCAATGAGCCACCGGCGTAAGTGATGTTTATTGTTCCAGAAACCGGGACATCGGCCACGTTCACGCTGTTACCTAAGCCATCAAAATAAACTTGATTAACAAATACATCAGGGGAGGTGAAAGTGAAACCATTGGCTCTACTTTCTATACGATGCAAAATTTCTTCACCCGCATTGAATACCCCGCTGTTATCTTCATCGGCGTACACAAGCCAGCCAGAACTGTATGGCGAACCATCATCGCAAGCGGCGTTAACGGCCATTGAATTGGTACTAGGGCAAAGCCCTGCACCCATCACTCGCTTAACTGCTTCCGAGCGCGCTTTGTGCAAGGAGTAGATGTAGTCGTTAGTGGTGTTCGTTAACTTGGTTCGTTCCATGAGACTGCCGAACGACGGTAAGCCTATCGCGACGAGTGTGCCTGCGATAACCAACGTCACTAGCAGCTCAATGAACGTAAACCCTGATTGATGCAATTTTGACTTGCGCATCTCTTTTTTGATAATCCTTTATAAACTTAAAGAAACTGGCTTCAACTATTAGCCGATGAAACCAATACACAGGTAGCGGCCAAATAGTCACGAAAGTTAAAATCTGTTGCTTCGATAGGCAAAAAAAACTGCCGGATTTGCCTGGCAGCTCAATTATTGATGCAGCAGTTATCAATATTGGTAATTGCCAACATCAACACTCTTCATGGCATTAGCAACTACACGTCATCAGATTTGAATCAGATCTCATTTTTGCCGAGTAAATTGCGCAGTGGTTCTCAGAACCCTTACGACTAACGCATGGTGACCAGTTCTTCTGCGCTGGTGGGATGAATTGCGACAGTGTCGTCAAAATCCTTTTTGCTTGCACCCATGCTTATCGCCACAGCAAAGCCCTGCATCATCTCGTCAGCACCCAGCCCAATAAGATGACAGCCAACTATTTTTTCATTTTCGCCCTGTACGATGAGTTTCATTGCGCTTTTGGTTTTGTGCTCAGTAAAAGTTGCATACATAGGGGTAAAGCTTGTGCTGTACATCTTGATATCGTCGCCATACTGCGCACGCGCTTGTGCTTCACTTAAACCAATAGTGCCAATGGGAGGGTGGCTGAACACCACCGTTGCAATATTGCTGTAATCAAGATGCCTGTCTTTCTGATTGTCATATATCCGATCAGCTAGGCGTCGCCCCGCCGCTACTGCCACTGGGGTAAGCTCTGCCTGGCCAGTAACATCACCAAGTGCAAAAATCGAAGGCACATTGGTTTGTTGAAACTTATCAACCGGAATGTAGCCGCGGTCGTTATAGGTGACACCAGCCTTATCAAGCCCAAGGTCGGCCGTGAGCGGCCTGCGACCAATCGCGAATATGATTTCATCATAGCCACCTAATCGCTGACCCGCTTCCCCTACGGTGACTAGACCATCATCGGTTTTTTCGATACTCGCAGCAGAAAAACCGGTTTCAATGTTTATCCCTTGATCCTGCATGCATTGAGCAAGGTGCTCATAGAGCATGTCGTCAAACTGTCGTAAAAATCGATCGGTTCTGACACCAAGCGTTACTTGCGAACCTAAAGCTTTGAGCATGCCAGCAAGTTCGACAGCAATATAACCCGCACCCAGCACCAACACTCTCGCGGGTTGCTCTGTCATGTTAAAAAAATCATCCGATGTTGATGCAAACTCTGCCCCTGGAATATCGGGGACAACAGGCTCGCCGCCTGGCGCAAGAATGATTCGCTCAGCTGAATAATGCTTATCGTCTACTTCGATAGTATTAGCGTCGATTAGGCGAGCGAGACCATGCACAGTCTCGATTGCGGCGGTGCTCAAAGAGTTAATATAGTAATTGTTGATATTACTGATGTAGTGCTCGCGCTTGGTAACAAACGTTGGCCAGTCAAAATTACTTGGCTCAACAGCAAACCCATATGATTTGGCGTCATGAATACTGTGCGCCATACTGGCGGCGTACCACATAGCTTTTTTGGGCACACAGCCGCGATTTACGCAGGTTCCACCCATTACGGGGTCACGCTCAACTATCATGCACTTGGCCCCATAGGAGGCAGCTCTGTTGATTGCCGCCAATCCGCCGCTACCACCACCTACTGCGATGAGATCGTAATCGGGTGTTTTCATAATATTTAATTCGCCTATTCATAATAACTGACTGTTAGTGTTCGAACGCTAACAGCACGCATTACTAACATTGGCTGCGTAACTGAAGCAAGCTGCATGTAAAGCCGCTACTATAACGCGATGCCGACCGTTTTACAGATCATGGTGAGCCCGTTTTGTTCCCTGAAAAAATTCAGCATTACATAGCCATTACACGAATCAAGCGGCCCATCGGGATATTGCTGTTGATGTGGCCTATGTTGTGGGCGCTCTGGTTTGCAGCCGAAGGTATGCCAAAGCTGGGAGTGTTAGTGATACTTTTACTTGGCACTGTGCTCACGCGCTCTGCTGGCTGTGTCATTAATGACTTCGCCGACCGTGAAATCGATGGCTCGGTCGAGCGAACAAAAAATCGGCCACTAGCCACCGGCGCCTTATCATCAAAAGAAGCATTATTCTTTGCAGCCGGGCTAATGTTGCTGGCATTTGGCTTGGTATTGCTTACCAATAAACTCACTATAGTGATGTCTTTTGTAGCCCTGTTTCTAGCCATCCTATACCCATTTACCAAACGCTTTACGCAACTGCCACAATTATTTCTGGGCGCAGCGTTTGGCTTTGCCATCCCTATGGCCTATGCAGCTCAAACTGGGCACACCAACCAGCAAACATGGTGGCTCTATTTGGCAGGAATACTCTGGGCTCTGGCTTACGATACCTACTACGCGATGGCGGACAAACAAGATGACATCAAACTGGGAGTAAAATCGGCGGCGATTCTATTTGGTAAAGCCGATTTGTGGATTATCGGATTGATACAATTTTTGGTACTTGGGATTGTGCTAATGATTGGCTTGGATGCTCAACGTGGCTGGCCGTTTATCATGGGTTTGTTAACAGCAGTGAGTTTCGCTATATATCAATTGTATATAACAAGGGATCGCCAACCGGACAAATGCTTCAGCGCTTTTTTAAACAATAACTATTTAGGCATGGTGGTGTTTATAGGCATAGCAGCCGATTATATGATAAGTGGCGTAGCATTATGAATCGAGCTCACATACCGGTACTAATTGAACGCTACACCTTGGTACTGGCCGCCAGTAATCAAACTAACAAATCATGGATTACTAACCTTAATAGCCTGCGCCTTGCAGAATCTGCATTTGTAAAAGAGGCACTAAACACCCACTACCCTGAGCACCCGCTGCAAATATTGGTGCTCGGGCCAACCCAAGCCGGTAAGAGCACACTCACTAATTTAATTCTCGACGCACAAGCAGCTGGAATTAGCGCCCTGGCAGGCTTTACCGTACACGCACAAGGGTTTGCATGTCATTGCAGCGAAGATGAATTACACGCCGTAAGCGATGCGTTCAAACCCATGCAACGTGTTGCCGTGCAAGACATCACTACCGCTACACTAGATAGTTTTGTACTCGAAGCAATCGCTCCTGGTAGCCAGGCACTGATCAAGAAAGGCGTTGTATGGGATTCACCTGATTTCGATTCAATTGAGGCCTTGGGTTATCGGCATGCAGTTCTACAAACGGCAGCCATGGCTGATATTATTATTCTTGCGGTGAGCAAAGACAAATATGCAGACAAAAGTGTTTGGGACATGCTCGCTTTGTTAGCACCGCTTGCTAAACCGATGCTAATTTGTATAAACAAGCTCGATGCATCGGACCAGCAAACCGTTATCACATCATTTCAACAACGACATGAAGCGCAGTTTGAAAAATCGGCGCCAAGCATTGTCGCCATTCCTTTTATCAAAGAAGCATCCGACAATACAATACAGTCACAAATTCCGGGCATAGCACTCGATACGCTTAAACAGGCCATCCAACAGCTGTTGGGTGATTTTGATCGAGCATCTCAAGTCAGTGGCGCTAAACAGTTGCTCGAAACCCATTGGCAAGATTGGGTGCAGCCGATAGATCAGGAAAATATTGCCAGAGACGATTGGGATGCATCAGTTGCTAAGGCACTTGATAACGCCGTTAGTTTTTATCAACGCAGTTACTTGGACGACCCTAATAAAAACGATACGTTTAATCGCGCATTGGCAGAGCTTCTCACATTGCTTGAAATACCCGGCATTGCGGGCGCCCTTTCAAAAACACGCGAGCTGGTTACCTGGCCTGCACGCAAACTACTCGGATTTGGCAAAACAAAACTAAAGATCAATACAGAGATTAGCTCACTCGATCAAGAAAAATCTGTGCTCAAACAAATGCATCAACAACTGCAAAACGAGCTACAGGGTTACGCCCTACTACAACAACAGGATCAACCCGAGAACAGTGTTTTTTGGCGCGCCATAAGCCAAACTTTGCGTGAAAACAAACAATTGACTAGCAGCGAGTACGACTCTGGCATAAGGGCATACCAGGACGAGTTTGCACCGCGTATTGATGACGCAGCCAAACGCTTGTACAGCAAGCTTGAACAACAACCTACCCTGCTCAATAGCCTACGTGCCGCTCGTGTAACTGCTGAAGCTGCTAGCGTGGCCTTAGCAGTGAAGTCAGGTGGTTTAGCGCCAGCTGATTTAATCGTGGCTCCTGCCATGCTATCGGTCACCACATTGCTAACTGAAAGCGTGCTGGGCAAGTACATGAACAACGTAAAAAACGAATTACGAATTGAGCAACAAAGGATGGTTAAAGCACAGTTACTCGAAGGCATCATCGGCGCTCGCTTGCATAGCAACAGCAGCAACATGAAAGATGACAGATTGTGGGGAGCCACCCTTCTTAGTAACGTCGCATAAGCTAGGGTTTGAATAACTCGCTTAATTGCGCAAGCAGGGCCTTACCCAAATCACGGGCATCATGGATCGAAACAGAATTGTTATAGTAATGCGACACATCATGATTGATTCCAATCGCGCATAGCTCGATATGCTTATCACCTTCAATCTTTGCGACACTTTTGCGCAGGTGCGCAACCAAGTAATCCTTAGGGTTGGCCTTCAAGGTAGATGCATCTAATGGTGCACCATCAGATATCACCATGAGTATCTTTCTGGAATTGGGCCTGGCACGTAAACGCTGGTACGCCCAGATCAAAGCTTCACCATCTATATTTTGTTTTAGTAGTTGCCTATCCAACATCGCAGCTAAATTTATCGATGCTCGTCGATAGGGTGTAGAGGCATTTTTGTAGATGATATGGCGCAAACCATTCATACGCCCTGGTGATTCAATAGAGCCTTCGCCTTGCCATTGAGTCAATAAAGCGGAGCCATGCAGCTCGGTAGTAGTGAAACCGAGTATCTCAACTGACACACCACAACGTTCTAGAGTCTGCGCAAGAATATCAGCACAGGCAGCAGCGGTCGCTATAGGCTTGCCCACCATCGATTTAGAGTTATCGATTAACACACAGACGGTAGTATCTTTAAACAAGCTGTCTACTTCCACTTTAAATGTAAGTGGATGAGATGGCGAAGCCACTACTCGGTATAAGCTACTGGTATCCAAGGTTCCCTCTTCCTGATCAAATGCCCAGCTGCTTCGTTGCTGAGCCAAGAGTAGTTGACGCAAGCGAGCAGACATGCGATTAACAATCGATCCGTGTTTACTAATAAAAGTATCCAGCTGTGACCGATACATTGATAGCGCTTGAGTGAGTTCCAATTTCGCTGCATCAATGATTTCGTCATGCGCTGTAGTGTAAGCACGATACGAAATACCAACCTGAACGCCAGACGCAGCCACTTCGCCACTTGTACTGCTAACGCTTGCAGCATCGTCCATAGCGTGATGGTTATCTGATTCATCGGTATCGCTGCTTTCAATGCTCAGCACGTCAGAAGAGGGCCGTTCCGCCTCCTCGGCCAAACCATCCGAGCTTTGTCCCTCGGATTGTTCGCAAGCGCCTTGCAGATTCGAACCGTCACCAGAATACTCTGCGGATCCATCACCCGCCGATACCGGCGGAGTAGTATCCGCATAAAGATCGTACTCTGCCTCAAGCAGCGCCAATACAGACAGGCTTAGTTGCGAGAAAGCGTACTGATCATTCTTGCTCTCCAAAAAGTTTGATTGAAGCTGTGTAATTGTTTCTGCCAACCGCTGAACCGCTGGGTGTTGCCTAATTGGTGATGCGGGTATCGACTGCATCGCTAAGGCACAGCTCATAAGATTTGCCATTTGATCCACTAACTGATCTTGCACAGCCGTGGCATCCCCTGCACTACTAGGGCCTTGCTTGAACTGCAATATATTTTTCCGGGCACCGCGATACTGCTCTGCCCCCACACTTAAACAACGCTCGTATTCCATGACACCAAACAACAAGGCTTTGATTCTATCGGATGGGCAAAGGCTTTGATGAAGCGGCTCATCGTGGTAAGCGTGTAAAAACGCTATGCAATCGCTCCAGCCACGAACAAACGCAACCGAGCCATCGCCTGTTAAAGGCGTATGCACATTTGATGGGGCAAGCGAGTGCTCTTCTAGCGAGTCGAGCGCAGGCCGATGCGCTTCGCAGGCCAATAAAGCACGGGCGCAGGCCTCAGTCGCCTGTCTTTTTGTGCCGCGCTCTTGCTGTTGCCGCTCGTGTTGACTGACTGCCATCAATGGTTACAGCATGAAGTTTTTTGTTCCTTTATCATAGCTTACTATCCTACACGGCCCATATACGCAGCGATCTCATGAGCAACCAACTGCAGCAATTACAGCACAGCTTACTTGAGTGGGCCGATAAGGCATCGACACTCGGATGGCTGAGCACAGACAAGGTTGATGGCCTGCAACAACTATCAACAGCAACGCCTGGGGATCTCTTCGATGCTGATAACCGGCCACTAGTAGCCGCCTTGTTTGGCGGCACTGGGGTAGGCAAAAGCACATTATTAAATCGTTTAGCTGAGGACGACATCGCTCGCGCCAGTGCAGCTCGGCCAACATCAAGCAATATAACGGTGTACGTGCATAGCTCTGTCGCGGTTGATCACCTGCCAGATGATTTCCCGATGCAACGCATGCACACAGCTATCCATCACAACAAACGGTATCAATCCGTCATGTGGCTAGACATGCCTGATTTCGATTCGGTTGAAGACGGCCATCGTGAATTAGTAACGCAATGGCTGCCACATATTGATTTGCTGGTATATGTTGTTAGCCCAGAACGCTACAAGGATGATGAAGGCTGGCGTCTGTTACTTGAGCGTGGTTCCAAACACGCTTGGGTGTTTGTTATTAATCATTGGGATAAAGGCGACAAGCGACAGCGTGCAGATTTTAGCAGCCTATTAAACAAGGCAGGCTTCGATCAGCCACTGATTTTTTGCACGGATTCATCCGCTGACGCCAACAATACTGCCAGCAACAGCGTGGATGAATTTTCTGAATTGGAAACAACGATTGATTCACTTGCTGATGCCCAACTAGTAACACAGCTCGAAAAACGCGGCATTGTAAAACGAGTTGAACAGCTCGCAAGTCAAGCCTCAATCATGCAAAGCCAGCTAGGCACGAGCGAGCAATTACAACTCTGTCTAAGTAATTGGCAGCAATTGTGGGCGACAAGCAGCCCCGAACTTATCGTAGCGTCCGACTACAAAGCGCAGATGATAGCTGAACAATTTATCGAGCCTGACTCCAGCCTATTGTCATATCTACCATGGCGCAAAGCGGCAAAAAACACTAATCCAATCAAGTCAAAAGAGCCAACAGCATTGGCTGATGATTTGTTCTTTTCACATGCCGACGGTGCTCTTGATACCTTTATGCAACAAAGTAGCGCCGCTGGTTTGCCATACGCTGCACTGCAGCGACATTTGTCGAAGCTTAAAAACCATTGGCGCGAATCGTTACCTAAGATCGTAAATAAGGCTTTAGCGCAATCACTTGCGCTACCCGGCGAGCGATGGCAACGAGCACTGCATCGCTTATTGGCTTGGCTCGCCACCCTCTTACCACTCGCTGCTGTGGCCTGGGTGGCCTATCGCGTGGTGCTGATTTTTCAAACCAGCGGCTCTAAGCCAGAAAATTACCTTGGCGTTAACTTTGCCGTGCACAGCGTCATGCTAGTTGGCGTTGCCTGGTTTATCCCTTGGTTTTTACGCTTGCGCACCAAACCTTCACGGCAAGCTGCCGCGCTGCGAGGATTACGACAAGGAGTACAACACAGCATTAACCAGATCGATGTTGACTGCCAACAAGCCATCGATGATTTCACAACTGAACGCAATCAACTAGCCAATCAACTCTCTGATGTGGTGTCTGGTCAGGGCAGTTTTGATGACGCAGCACTACCCTCTTCACTTAAACGCATGTTGATGAATTCAGCCTGATCAACATCTGCGGACGCGGTTCTCGCTACAACCCACAACGAAACACTTTGCGCACCGGTGTCATAGAGTTCTCGCGCAAGCTCAGAACTGCTAGCGCCTGTGGTTAAAACATCATCAACAATAGCAATGTGCTTACCTTTGACTGCGGTATCAGCTTGAAACGCACCGCGAATCTCAAGCTCGCGTGAAGCTTTGTTAAGCGCTGCTAATGCTGGTGTATCCACGTGACGGGTAGCCCAATGGCTGCAAATTCTTACTCCCAATCGGGGTCCACACCAGGATGCTAATTCAAGCGCCTGATTAAATCCACGCTGGCGGTATCGAGAGAGATGCATCGGCATAGGCAACAGCGCATCGGGAATCGGAGCACCGGTTCGCTCAAGCTCATCAGCTAACAAGTTGCCCAGCACCCTGCCGTAAGACAATTGCCCACCGTATTTAAGCCCTGTCACTAAACGATCAACTGGGTGGGCAAATCTAAATGGAACAGCTAAATGCGCATAAGGAGATGATTGTTTGACACATTTATGGCACCGAATTACCCCAGCAGCCTGAGGTATTCCACAAGCTATACATAACGTCATAAACCCAGAAGCGGCTGAAGTGGGCGCAGCTTGAAGATCAAGATAAGGAAAGTGGCTGCGGCAATTATCGCATAAATCCTTACCAGCAAAGGCCTTGTGCGCACAAATGCAACAAACCCCCGGCCATACGCAGTCAAAGAGCCGTAAAAGCCGCTTCCCGAACCCGCCACTGAGGGGTGTTTTTTTACGATATTTTGTCACCGAAAATCCTTTTTCAGCCTAGCAAGCTACGTAGAATACACTACACTCAACAAGCGTCAAAATGGTAAATGGCCTGCTTCGTGTTGTATTTTACCCACACGAATTAGCCCAACAGTGTTTACAATCTGGCCTTTAGGCACTATACAATGCAAAAATACAACAAAGTTGTGGCTGTTCGATGATTGGCCATTTAGGATATGGGGGCGCCTCGGCGCTAGATGGGAACACGTCACGAAGATACCGGCGTTACGAATAACTTCAGTAGTGATTCACTACCGGGCAGTAAAGCTGTTTGGTTTTAACGATTTTTTAGCAATATTGTGTTTAAACATATTTTCGACTGTCAACTAGTGGGAGCTAGACATGAATAAAAACGTCATAGCAATTAGTGCCGTCGCCGCCTTACTAATGGGCAGCAATGCGGTTATTGCACACGAAGCAGCTTTAGATGGTGATATCGCCATCGAAGGCGATCAAGCCTCAGGATACGTGAACGCCAAGGGCAACGCCCTTCGCACAGGTACTGGCGAATGTTTGATCTTGGGTGGCCTGAATGATGATAATGGGTCTGATGCTTGTAATGGTATCGAAGCCAAAGCAGAAGAACCTGCGCCGGAGCCAGAGCCAACTCCAACACCAGAAGTTGCGAAAGAACCAATCGTTTCGATTGCAACGCTAGGTGGCCAGGCGTTGTTCGCTACTAACTCTGCCGACCTTAACGGTGCAGGCCAAGAAGCGATTGCCAATTTGGTTGAAGATCTTTCCAAGTTTCAAGAGATCTCGCAGATGGTTGTCACTGGCCACACTGATTCACGTGGTAGCGAAGCCTACAACCAAGATTTGTCTGAAAAGCGTGCTAACACGGTTAAGGCATACCTTGAAAATGCCTATCCATCAGTACCGGTTTCAGCGATCGGCGCCGGTGAAAACTCACCACGCGAAACTAACGCTACTGCAGAAGGTCGTCAATCTAACCGTCGTGTAGAGATTCAGGTAACTGCCAAAAGCATCACTGAATAAAGAATTTCATTTTTAAGAATAAGCAGCATCTGTAACACCGTAGTAACTGGGGAAGCCGTTCGGCTTCCCCTACCTCCTCACACCAAATTCCGGAGTCTCACATGATTAAATCCATACTCTCCATTAGCCTTTTTGCCCTATCTAATATTGCACTAGCGCACACTATCGATCCAGTTGAAGGCGCGGTAGACGCAGGTGCTGGTTACATATCAATTGGCGACTCGGTACTTAAAACAGGCACTAAAGATTGCCTGCACGCTGGATCTTTTTCGGATGATGCCTCTATCGACGCATGCGAAGGCATTGAAGCTGCACCAGAGCCAACTCCGGAGGCAGTAGTTGAAGCGGCACCTGAAGTTGCACCACTTAAAGCAGAAGTTGTTACTGCAGAGCTCAGTGGCGTATCCTTGTTCAATACTAATTCAGACACACTAAATGCCGCCGGCATGGATGCAATGGATCAACTGGTAGCCCAGCTTGATGGCTTCAAGGGTGTTACTGCGATTTCAGTGATTGGCCATACGGATAGCCGTGGTAGCGATGCATATAACCAAAGTTTGTCTGAGCGGCGAGCCGTTACTATTGCAAGC
Source organism: Granulosicoccaceae bacterium (assembly GCA_036478595.1). Lineage (GTDB taxonomy): Bacteria > Pseudomonadota > Gammaproteobacteria > Granulosicoccales > Granulosicoccaceae > Granulosicoccus. The sequence goes on along the minus strand of JAZGEF010000015.1, from coordinate 7,633 downwards.
ATGTTGCAGGGTCACTACGCCGATGCCAACGTCACCTCAAAGGGCATGGGTGAGACTACCCCAATCGCAACAAACGATACGGCTGCTGGCCGTCAAAGCAATCGTCGCGTAGAAGTAGAAATAACAGCGCATCGCATGACGTTTAACTAGGTTTCATTCGCAGGCGCTAGCCTGCATATGCTCCCATTCACGGCCGGTTTATCCGGCCGTTTTTTTTGCTGCCTATTTATCTAAGGAGCAATTCAATCCATCTGCCCTCGCCCAAAGGAAAATTGGATTCGATTAGCGTTTCTAGTAAAGTCAAGCAATGCCGAATATAGCCACAGTGACATTGCTCATTAACGGGCATTTCCCCAACGATACATTCCCAAAATGGATCATTAGTCGCGCCGAACGCCTGAACCTATCGGGTTGGGTCAAAGCACATGGCGAACATCTCGTTGAAATTTTTGTCACCGGAGATCCAATCCTGATAGACGCAATGGAAGTGGCGTGCAGCCTTGGACCAATCGACGCCGAAGTTCAATCCATAGACAAACAACAACAGGAAACTGCTGAACAACACTATCGACATCCAGCTCGATTCATTAGATACTAGGCAAAGAAACTTGGCTGGAGAGAGAGAACCCGATGAGTACCGAGCCCATAGGGCTAGCACGAGACCTTGCGCCCAAAGGTGTGATGAGAGCACAAATAGGGCATACAGATATAGCAATCTGGCGCAGCACAAATGGCGTCGTCTCTGCATGGGAAAACCGTTGCCCACACCGTGGCATGCGTTTGTCTCATGGGTTTGTGCGCGGTGAATCATTAGCCTGCGCCTATCATGGCTGGCACTACGACTGCAGTGGAAAATGCCATTACATTCCAGCCCATCCGGAACTCGAACCGCCATCAACGATCAGGCCGAGTATCTATAGCGTTGTAGAACAAGCAGGCATACTGTGGGTAAATACAATTGCCGATGCTGACCCAGTAACGCTACCCAAGGATTTATTAAGCATAAGAAGCATTACATTAGCCTGTGATCTTCCAACAGCTATTGACTCATTTTCATCTGCCGCACAAACCGAGGTATCACTATTTAATGGCTCGGTTAGCGTGTTTTCTCAACAACCAAGTATTCTCTCTTTGAGCTCACCCGATGGCGCTGACGGAATTTTTATATTGTTTCAACAACCTTATCCACATCGTGTGGTAGCTCATGTATTAGCCAATAATCTTTATCAAGCAAATGACTTAATCGCGTTATCACGTTGGTGTGAATCAGTGAGGCGTGCAGCCGAACAAAACACCCAATCAAGCAATGCGCCTGCATCGTCACTATGAGCGGATATGAACACGCACTGAAGTATTGGTACCCAATCGCCATGGCAAACGAATTAGCCGAAGGCCAAACTAAGCACACCCAGTTGCTGGGCAACGACATCGTGCTTTGTGGAAACAACAGGGGCTCAGCCGACGTCCGTACAGCAGGTAAGCCGTTATTAGTACAAAGTGACTACGGCCATGTGTGGACGACGTTATCAGATGATCCCCATCCATTATTTTCCATACCCGAAGCGTCCGAACATGGCCGCCGATTTGTACCTTGCGGCGTGGTACGTGTTTCATGCTCACCGCTGCGCGCCGTAGAAAACTTTCTTGATATCGCTCACTTTCCCTTTGTACACACGGGTATTCTGGGCTCCGAACCTCATACAGAAGTTTATAAATACGACGTTAATATAGATGAAACAGCGGATGAGGTTTTTGCTACCAATATAAAGTTTTTTCAACCTCAAGCGTCTAAGTCAGCAGAAGGTGGAATAGAAACCGAATACATATATCGTGTGCCCGCGCCCATGGCTGCCGTGCTCTATAAAACCTGCCCGCCGAAGCCTGAATATTTAGATGTTATCGCATTGTTTGTGCAACCCTTAGATGAAGAAACTTGTGATGTCTGGCCTTGGATGGCTTTATATGACGACACCAGCTCTATGGCTGATCTGATTCAATTTCAGCAGCTGATATTTGTACAAGACCGCTCGATTCTAGAAAACCAGATGCCAAGAAGATTACCAATCGATCCCGGACATGAAATTCCTACAAAAGCAGATCTAACGTCGATAGCGTATCGGCGTTGGTTAAAAAAACGTGGGGCATACTACGGTGCGTTTGAAGGTATCTAATGTCGATTACACTCTATAACTACGTACTCTCAGGCAACTGCTACAAAGTTAGGTTGTTAGCCAAGCTATTGGATATTACCTACGAATCAGTAGCGATTGATTTCCATCCCGGTCAAGAACACAAGTCAGCACCGCTGTTAAAGCTCAACCCCGCTGGCACATTGCCAATCCTTGTTGCCGATGAAAACATATTTACCGAAACGCAAGCGATGCTTGTCTGGCTTGCACAAAACCACGACACGAGCGGCACTTGGTGGCCAGTAAACAACAGCGATCAGATCGCCAACGTTGTGCAATGGCTCGGATTCTCCTCGCGACTGAGCGCAACCATTGGCGAGCTGCGCCTAAATTCAATGCTAAACAAGGCCATTGATGTCGACGCAGCAAAGCAAGGTTCGCAGCAAAGCCTTAGAGAACTGGAAAGCCATCTCTGCGAACAGCGACTCAAAGGCTTGCAATGGTTAACCGGAAACAATCCAACCGTTGCAGATATCGCCTGCTTCCCATACACCGCACTTAGTCCAGATGCTGGCATAGAGCACGACGAATACCCATCAATTCGCAGCTGGCTTCATGAGTTGCGCAGCCTCGACAATTTTTTAACCATGCCCGGTATTCATGAGCTCCATGAATTAAAAAGCATAGACGGCAAAACGCCTTGAACAACACACTTTTTAAATCTTGCCACGCCGTTGTCAGTTGTGATGAAAAAAACACGGTGCACAGAAATGTCGATCTGTTAGTCATCGGCAATTCCATCACCAAAATCGCTAGCAATATTGCTAAGAGCGAAATCCCTGAAAACACCCACCTTATCGATGCCACTGGGCACTTTATCTATCCTGGGCTCATCAATACTCATCACCATTTTTTCCAATGTTTTGTCCGTAACCATGCGCATCTCGACTGGACAAAGTACTCAGTGATTGAATGGCTGGATCTCATCTATCCGCTATTTTCAAAACTAGATGAAGAATGTTTCTATCATTCTTCCATCGCCGCCATGGCTGAGCTCATAAAACATGGATGTACAACCGCGTTCGATCACCAATATAATTTTCCGCGGCAGGCAGGTAAGAACATTGTCGACAGGCAATTCGAAGCAGCCGACTTACTGGGCATGCGTTTTCATGCTGGTCGAGGTGGTAATACCTTACCCAGATCCGAAGGCAGCACCATCCCAGATGAGATGTGTGAAACCACCGATGAATTCATTGCCGACTGCGCGCGCCTCATCGACACCTACCACGATGCCCAGCCTTTCAGCATGCGTCAAGTTGCAGTGGCACCGTGCCAACCCGTTAACTCCTATGCTGAAACGTTCAAAGAATCAATCACGCTCGCCCGAGATAAAAACGTATTGCTGCACAGCCATGTGGGTGAAGGTGAAAGCGAAGTTATCCGGCAACGCACAGGCAAGCGAACTGTAGACTGGTGTGAAGACATCGGTTTTGTTGGACCAGACGTTTGGCTGGCACACTGTTGGGAACTCAACTCTTCCGAAATTCAACAGCTGGCAAACACCCACACGGGGGTTTCACATTGCCCAGAGCCTGTATACCTGGTGGGAGCGGAAGTCACACCGATCCCCGAGATGCAAGCCGCGGGCGTGCGCATTGGCTTGGGTGTCGACGGCGCCGCTTCAAACGATAATTCGAATCTAATGTACTGCATCCACAGCGCCTACATGTTGCAGGCACTGGTGGCGTCACAACACAACTTCCCAGTACCCGAAGCAAAAACGTTTTTAAGCTACGCGACACGCGGCGGAGCCGATTTACTGCAACGGCCTGAACTAGGCTCCTTAGCGCCTGGGCAGGCTGCAGATCTATTTACCCTGGACACCAGGAAGGTAGAATACATTGGCGCTCTACACGACCCAGAGAGCCTAATCGCAAAGCTTGGTGTAGCCACTAATGTTGATCTCACCATGATCAACGGGCGCATCGTGTGGCGCAATGGCGAGTTTCCAGGCCTCGATGAACACAAAATGGCGGCTGAAGCTCAATCTCATGTACAACGTGTGGTATACAAGAATTTATAAGCAGCCCTGACACTGGGAACAATCAACACAAAAGGAGAATTTTTATGAACAGAATGCTAAAAACGCTCGCAGCTTTTACTGTATCAGGACTACTCATACACACGGCGGCCAATGCAGCAGACCCACTTAAGATTGGCCTACTAACCCCATCACCGATTGCAGATGTTGGTTGGTCAAAAGCATTGGTTGATGGAGTTGATGCTGTTAAAGCGAAATACGGCGATGATGTCGAAGTCAATGTTATTGAAAACATTCAAGAAGGCCCCGATGCTGATCGCATCATGAATAAAATGATCGGCGACGGAAATGAGTTTTTGGTGCTGGGTTCTTTTGGATTTATGAATGGCGGCCTAAAGCTAGCCAAGCGCAATGCCAAGCGCACTTTTCTACATGCCTCCGGTTATAAAACAGCCAAGAATTTTTCTCCCTTTACTGCCAAATATTATGAAGGCGCGTACTTAATGGGAATGGCTGCAGCAGAATTAACCAAGACTAAAAAAGTAGGTGTTGTATCAGCATTTGCCATCCCAGAATTAATAGCCACTATTAATGGTTTTACACTAGGCGCTCGCAGCATCGATCCAGAAATCACTGTTGATGTTATTTGGATTAACTCCTGGTTTGATCCTGCTAAAGCACAAGACTCTGCTAAAGCCTTGCTTGCCGGCGGCGCAGATATCCTGTTCTCCAACGCACAGGACACCCCTTCGGTTGTTACTGTTGGTGAAGAAGGCGGTGCTTACGTCTTCAATTTAAATGGCTCCATGAAAGCTTATGCGCCAACAAAATATCTGGGTGTGGTTAAAACAGATTGGGCTCCGTTTTTTGTCGCATCCGTTGATGCACACTTGGCGGGCAACTTTGAAGGACAAAATCAGTGGCTGGGTATGGAACACGATGTTGTCGTAGTTGAGGACTGGAGCTCCGATATCAGCGAAGGCATGATGGCAAAAATTGAAGCCACTCAAGCTGAAATCGTTTCAGCAGCCAAGCACGTTTATGAGGGCCCACTAGTCAACCAAGCGGGCGAGACCGTAATCCCTGCTGGTGAAAGATTGGAAGATGGCGCAATATTGGGTATGGACTGGCATGTAGAAGGCGTAAACTCACCACTGCCTAAATAACCGATAAAGCTGATTATACCGTTAGCGCCGCGGGCTTAACTGCCCTCGGCGCTCTCACAAACGCACACCACATGTCTAAAACCCAAATCACATCTGCAGCGAAATCACCGCCCACACCTCTGCTGTCGCTTCGCAACATCACTAAGCAGTACCCTACGGTAATCGCCAACGATCAAATTAATTTAGATGTTATGCCAAGCTCCATTCACGCCATACTTGGTGAGAACGGTGCGGGTAAATCAACCTTGATGAAGCTTGCCTATGGTTTGATCGAAGCCGATGCCGGGGAAATTTTTTGGCAAGGGAAACCTGTCGCGATACGTAACACTGCTGCTGCCAGAAAACTCGGTATAGGCATGGTCTTTCAGCATTTTTCATTGTTCGAAACCCTAAGCGTGGTTGAAAATATTTCCTTAACGCTTCCTGGTAGTCGCGAGAATCTTTCTAGGCAAATCATAACGCTTGGCGAACGCTACCAATTGAATGTTAATCCAGCCGCCTCAGTTCATTCTCTCTCAGTGGGCGAACGCCAACGAGTGGAAATCATTCGCTGCCTAATGCAGGATCTAAAACTACTCATTCTTGATGAGCCAACTTCTGTGCTGCCACCACAGCATATACGTTCATTGTTTGATGCCTTGCGAAAGCTACGCGATAATAATGTGGCGATTCTATACATCTCACACAAGCTTGAAGAAATTAGAGAGCTTTGTGATACTGCAACGGTGCTGCGTGGAGGCAAGATCACAGGCTCTGTCAATCCAAACGAAAAAACAGCAAAAGAGCTCGCCACCTTAATGATTGGCCATGACGTACCCAGCGTGATCGGTCGTGAGCAACAACGCCTTAGCAAAAAACCGCTATTGGATCTATCATCGGTATCTGTGGATAATCACGATCCATTTGGTACAAGCTTGAGTGACATCAACCTTACTGTCCGCGGTGGTGAAATTGTCGGCATTGCAGGTGTCTCAGGCAACGGACAACAAGAGCTGTCCAAAATCATCTCTGGCGAACTCCTAAACAAGCAATTGGCTCCTGAGGCCATTAGCATGATGGATGAACCCGTCGCGCAATTAGGTGCAGCCGCTAGACGGCGCCTTGGCTTCTCCTTCGTACCAGAGGAACGTTTGGGCCGCGGTGCAGTACCACCGATGCCACTATCGAAAAACGCCCTGTTAACAGCCTTTGAAAAAGGCATGCTCTATAGTGGCTTTTTAAACCGAAAAGCGATTACCCGCTACACGAAAAAATGTATTGAAGACTTTGATGTGCGCTGCGGCGGCCCAGACGCGGCCGCTAGCTCTTTATCCGGCGGCAATCTACAAAAGTACATTGTGGGTAGGGAGTTACTGCTTGCCCCAAAACTACTCTTCGTTGCGCAGCCTACATGGGGAGTTGATATTGGAGCCGCCACCGCTATTCGCCAACGGTTACTCAACTTGCGTGAAGCGGGCGTGGCCGTATTAATTGTCTCTGAAGAGCTTGAAGAGCTTTTTGAAATCACCGACCGTATGTATGTCATCAATGGCGGAGCACTTTCGCCATCGCTAACAACATCAGGGCTAACACCCAATGATATCGGCGAGTACATGATCGGCAACAAACGTGATTTCAGTGGAACAGCAGAGGCAAGTCATGCAGTTTAAACTTGATCGCCGGGTTCAATACTCTAAGGCTATGTTGATTGCAACGCCGCTTATCGCTATCGGGCTATCGGTTGTTGTCTGTTCGCTGTTATTGCTCTTACTCAACAAACCCGTGTTGCAAACCTTCCATTCTTTCTTTATTGCGCCGTTCGAGAACTTTTACTCAATTACTGAGATATTTCTTAAATTCGGCCCCCTCCTACTTATCGCGCAAGCACTAGCTGTCGGCTTTCGCGCAAAAGTTTGGAACATAGGCGCAGAAGGCCAGATGATTATCGGGGCAGTCGCTGCCAGTTCTGTACCCGTCTATTTCGTTGACAGTACCTCGCCATGGTTGTTACCAGCGATGATTGTGCTCGGCGCCTTAGGCGGCATGGCGTGGGCCGCTATCGCCGCATTGTTAAAAACACGGTTCAATGCTAATGAAATTTTAGTGACACTTATGCTGTCATCTATTGCACTGCAGATTTTATACTACCTATTACTTGGCCCTTGGAAAGACCCAATGGGGTTCAACTTTCCGCAAACCGTTATGTTTCAAGATGAAGCCTTATTTCCAGCCTTGTTCGATGGCGTACGCCTGAACACATCAATCGTTATACCAATCATTTTTACCATTGGCATTTGGCTATTTATGGAGAAACA
>JAZGEF010000014.1:0-86147 GCA_036478595.1 Granulosicoccaceae bacterium | reverse complement strand
CCAACAGCGGCCTTTGCTTTAATCTCGTCAGTTTTTCTAAGCTGCCTGTACGGCAGTGAACGTGGACTTGTATCTAGTGTGGCCTCCGCTTCTTTTCTAAGCTGCCTGTACGGCAGTGAACACCGTGCAACGCACGCTATCTGTTTGATAATTCATATGTTTCCTCATTTTTTCGGTTTTTACCCAAAAAGTTCATCCTTGATCAAACACGTTTTAAATCAATCGTTTAAAATATTACAAAAATAAAGGGTCAGAAACAGGGTACAGTGGCAATTCTACTAAATCCATATGCATTGAAATCACCAGAAGTTGAGGTTTCTATTGACTTGCCTATGCTAACGAACAGTTTAAAAGCCTGTCCGGTCGAGCGGCTTTTCACTTGAAGGTACGGCAGCTTCGATCGTTTTGACCGGGCCGTACCCAATCGTTGCCGAGCTTCCTGCTCACTCATCCGTCCGTTGGCCACTGATCGGCGCAACACTCGCCCGATGCTACTTTTTACTTGCACCCTTCGGATTTCGTGATGTCTACAATTTAGTGGCACCAATTCTATCTCCGATACCGTGATGTGATCCTTCATACCATTGTGCCAACTCCCGTTATGCAGTTGCGCCACGCTGGCTTCACTACCGTGCAATCGTAAGATGTTGCCCAATCGCTTTTTTGCGTTTGGAAAACTAACCCCAACCTCTATACCGTCCTGATTTGCTAAAACTCCGTGGAGTTTTGCATATAGAACGTTCAACAATACCGATTCGGAAAATTCCGGATCGGGCAAAATAGTGCAATTGAAAAAATGATCCATGTGTCATATCCCGTTCAGTCCGCCTTCTCGCCAAAAACTCCACCACGAATCAAACCTGCCATAACATAATGTTGTTGCTCAATTTTGGGCTCTTCATCTTTAAGCACCCAATTATCCAGTAAGTTATAGAAATCCATTTTGTTCTGGGGCTGTCTGTAGGCTGTGCCACGATTGGTCACCGATCCGTAGGGTTCGACAGCGATCGGCCCCAGCTCTGCGGCCCCTGGGTACCAAGTATCAATAGTTCTCAGTGCATTGCCGATTTTTTGTGAATGCATAGCCGCCACACCACCCACCTGATACAGATACTTACTTTTTGCGCTGTCTCGGCCGCCATCAAGAACAAGCTCTTGGGATGGAAACACCTCTTGGCCACTACCGAGCCTAGTAAAAGCCTCAACTCGCAAAAAGGCGTAGGCGTCACCAGTCAGACCTGCCTGAACAACATGTGCCAACTGCTCAAGCTCTGGCGAAGATTTGCCAAAATCCCGCAAGTTGTAATCGCGACTATTGAAGGTCCACTGATTCTGCTCCTTCTGATCTACGATATGAGTCACTATTACCGCTACCGCCTCCGCGCCTACTCTGTTACGCCATAAGAAACGTCCATTCGCGAGATTCTCCGAATAACGTTTAGCCAATTCCTCGAAATGGTTCTGCTTAATATAGGATTCAATGGTTGCAGCCAGTTTTGCCTGATAGTCTGGATTGTTACACGCAGACGGCGTGGCCAGATCACCCAATACTCGAAGCGTAAAGTTAACCTTTAATGAATCGGCTTCGAAAGGAAGCGCAGCCACTTCTACACGTTGCAAGTTCGCTTTTTGAATTTCAGCATCCAACTTCGCCGGGTCACTGGTAATGGCTGTTTTTAATCGGTTTGAGATAGTTCCACGAACATCCTTACTCAAAATACAGATTGGCTGCCAATTCGCTGCTGTGCCCTTGTCGTCCCAATTGCCGCTATGCATTAGGGCGTCCGAGTTGGATAATTTTCGTTCAAATGCTAGTACAGATGCTGTTTTTAATTTGGGCTGTGCCATGCGTATTATTCTCTCGCTTAATTAACTGTTTGTGTGTCACGCGATTCGCGTGAATACAGGTTTTTACATAGGTACCAGCCACCCTCGTGGTGGTATCGCCAAAAAATAGATTCCAGCTGTCGCACTCTATGAGGGCTTATCCACTGGCCAATGCTATACACCGCTTCTGTAAATCGGTAAGGCGTATCCATATCTCGCGATCTTAGTACTTCACCCGGCTTGTAAAGTGGTGAAATCGCCTTGTAACCGATCGAGATCGGCACTAGCCAGCCAGATGCTGGCTTAGGTACTCGGTGCCATTTTGAGTTTGCGGTGCTTTTATCCGCAGCCACTGACGATGACTCAGGTTTTTCAGGTGAATTGGCCTTGAAATACGTTGCGATAAAGTCGAGCCACGAGTCCAGCAGAGCGGTTTCTGCATCCTTACTTGTTACTTGCTTATGGTGATGTTGCCATAAATCACCGCGATCAACCAGCACAAACCCTGGCAAGAGTTGCAGCAGGGTTTTGCGGACAAACCGATCATAGGCATCTTGCTGCTGCGGTAGCTTTTTCAGTCTCACTGGTTCCCATGTCGCTATGGTGCCACCTGCCAGACGATGATGAGGCAATTGATCTTGAATCCACGTTTCTAGATGTGCTGCATCTTCCTCGTCACTTACACCGCCAAAATCGAGATCGCTGACCGAAAAATGACATTCGATAAGCAGCGTCACCTCCATGTGCATGCGCCCCTCTTCAACAAACGGAGGGGATCTAGAGTCTTTGGTTAATGGGTTTCGTGTTAGCGAAAATACATAATCGCCCCAGCCAGATGGTTGATATGCCTGAACACTGTGGCCGTGACATACAACCGCACAGCCTCCTAATGTGTGGCTAGCGTGTTGTTCGAGCTTACGAGATAGCGCGTGAGTAAATCCGAGAAAATTCGAGATCGCCGGAAAGCCCCAGGTCATTCCACTGATCGCGTTGGCATTTTCCACTTGTAGGTGTGGCACGATAAGCAGAGATTTCATCGGTTCATTACCTCCAAATCATCTATCAATGCACCCCGCCACTCGTCGTATTCGACATCGGAGAAAGCCAACGATTTACTGTAATTCAGATGACCGTTGAGCCACGATCCAAAGCGATTAGCAATTTTATCTGGCCAATCCAACCTATCGCGTTCTATCTGGAACTCCTCATCTAGCCGATGCGGATCTAACCATAGTTGCTCTTCACGAGGCAACCGACTGTCAGTACTCCAGCCCGCACTGTTCGGTAGACTTTGAATTTCTGCTGCGTACTGCAGTACCGACCCCGTCAACTCATCAACAAAGCCAGCACGTTTCTCTCTGCGTTGCACGGTGCTGGGAAGGTTCTCTATTTGTTCAAGATACCTGAGAAAAGCCCTGATTATTGTATAGCCGCCACGATCACGCTCCAGTGTTTTCCAGAAAGCATTAGCTGTATTTTGAGGTGGCTTGAGTTTCGCTTCCCAGGTTGGCGGTTGGGTACTGAACAGAAAGGCTTTTCCGCCACGGCTACTATTTAGCTGTGAAATATTCTGGGGTTTTGTGCCTCCGAAGGTCTGAACGGCCACGTCGAAGAAATCAACGCTAACTTTGTCTGAGTATTTCTGTTCCTTTTTTAGTTTACGTATTACTTTTGCTTCATCAGAAAAACGTGCTGCAATAATTTTCTGATGAACGACATCTGTTAATGAAGATGCGAAAAGCGGACTTAGTAAATGATATTTGTTAGCCCCCACCGGAAAATACAACTGCTTTGAAAGCTTATGGGAACTGATTTCCTGTGGCGTCAATGCTCTCCTAAATCCGGCCGCCCAGTCTTCTATCTGTTTCTGGTCATCACCAAAGGGGGCGAGCGCGCTAAGGTCATCAAGTGCTATCTGCTGAATAAGCGAATCTCTTCCCGCATTCAGCTTCAGCAAACTCGCCACATCCAGCGCCGCCGCGTTGCCCACTACGTCGATTGTTGGGTTAGCAACCGCAGCAGTACAGAGACACAATTGACCAATTTGCAGAGACTCAATGGTGTCGTCATCCAGCACACCACTGCCTCGCGCATCGCCGTGTGTATATTTGGGCGCGTGTGTCACCATATTGATTTGCCCCGCACGAGCAGCTGCATCACTCAGCCATGCATTACACCGGTATCTATCTAGTTCAATTTTACGCTGTTCTGCACTATCAAGGTCGAACCTAGCGACTGCTTCTAAATCATCGGAACCGACTAATCGTTTTTTCTTTTCTGTTGCCTTATCAAACTTTTCCAGCCGGGCTACTGATCGATTAGTGATGTATTCTTCGATCAGAGCTGAGATCGGATTTTCGTCCATGGTTTTAACCCCTTTTTTATATTAGTCTCATTGCATTCGACTTACAGTTCTCGCCACACGCCAAGCGTTGGGCTGAATTGCCACTGTTTAATTAGCGTGCTTTCCGAAGCTGGCAACCGCAGTCGGGCATAACGCTGGCTGGCTAGCCAAAGATCCAACCCGTTTTCTTCGGCAATTTCTTCAATCAAATTTTCTACCCGGGGGCACAACCAAGCCTGAACACGATCATGACAAACAGGGTCGGTGCGCCGGAAGCGGTCTTTTTCAGCCATCACAATTTCACCGTTTTCGTGCACCAAATGAAATCGGGCATCGGTTTCAGTCTCTTCAACCAGCAGTACAAACTCCTCATCGGGCTGACTGCGCCTGAACGGCATCAAACGCTGAAGCTCCGCACACCACGTAGCCGCATGCTGCCACCATAGTCCCGCATGCACCACCATCTGTTTTTCTGGATCACCAAATAGCGTACCGCTCAGATGCGCGTGTTCCAGATCCACCAGGTTATTGGTCGGGTTCAGCTCGTTATTTACGGTTATCCGAGGTATTGCGCTGATACGTTCGTATTGTTCTGTGTGAAGAATATCTTCCAAACTGTGACTATTTAACAAATAGCGAACACTTTCGAAACCTGGTCGTGCATACGCAACCTCCGCACCTTGCAGCGCTTTAAAGTTATTTGACAAAATGAGTAAGTTAGCTGCTGCCGGTGTAATATAGCGGTGCCGTTGTATACGCCCTGCCAGTTGGATAAGCGAACGCATCGAACTAGGTTCTGCTATGGCCCAGTCGTAGTCATGATCCCTGCCCACCTCTGCCACAGCAGTAGCAAACACGATAAAAATCTGGTCGATTTCATTAGAATGTTCGAGCGCTTTTTTAATTTGCGGTACTTGAAATAGATCTTCTGGGTTATGCCTTGTCAGTGCGCTATCCAATGCCGTCTCCATTGTCGAACGCAGGAGCATGGGGTACTGGCTGTGGTAGACGACGTAGTGAATCCGACTATCACCCGGTGGTGGCTGCGCCAGTATCGATTGCACCACTGCAATCATTGGATTGATGTTTGCCATGCGCACCAATCCTATAGAAACTCGTTTTCCCGTGGCAGCATCAACTTGATGATGCTGATTGTGTAGGCGCGATATTCCTTTTGTGATGGTTTGGGACATGGCCTCTACAACCGACTCAACATCGTTAGCCGATGCTTTCACCGGTAGCAATTCTGCCAATCGTAAAACGGGAGCCTGTTTAAGCTTGACGATGCGCTTTTCAACGTAGAGTTTGTGCGTAGCGGCAAATAAATCTGCCTCCGCGATATCAATCTGGTCACAGCTAAACTCATCAAACCAGGCGCAGCACACACCTCGTGCATCTACAGGTTCTCCACAAGCCGCATTAAAAGCAGCTCTACCGCTGCTATAAGCACTGAACAACGCCTTTAGCAGCGACGGCGGCAGCGTTGCAGAAGACAGCAACACACGCGAGCCCAACAGTCCAGCCCAATTAACCAATCTCGTTAATGCGGGTAAATCCTCAAGGCCAAAATCATCAGGCTCATCCAAAACCAGATCAGACGTCAACAAACGCAGCATTGGTGCAATTTGTTTGCCGCCTCGATCACCGTCGGTGGCCGGCATAAGATGGTCAATTGTACAAACCACAACTGGCGCACTGAGTAGTTGCTGTAGCTTTGGGGACTTTTCTAGCCAAGTGCTTAAACGGCCATCCTCTAGGCTCCCGTCGTAGCGAATATATTGATGCTCTTCAAATAGTGCATCGGCAGATTCTGATCCACTGTCCGATAGCGAAGTATGTTTCAATTTCTGATCGTCCGTGATCTTGTTCCGTTCGCGATCGTGCAGCTCCCGCACTGCAGCGGACCCTATTAGCACGGCCAGATCATCACTGGCCAGGCCAAGGCGTTCGCGCAACGCATCGCCCGTTTGCAGCGTTAGTGTTCGAAGGCCCAAGGCAACATTAAATCGACAGCCAGATTTTTCACCAGCAAGACCATACATGATGCGAGCATTGGCGAAGGTTTTCCCACAACCCGTCGACGCCATGCTGACACCAAAAAAACCTTGTGAACTTGAGCGCTGACTAACACTGCTCGCTAGCTCGTAGGCTTTGTCCTGCCAGCGGAAACGGGCATCAGTAGATCTTTGTTTGAAACGCTTGTGTCGCCCAATTGAAGGAAGTGATCTCCTGAGCTCGGGCATATTCTTACCTAGCAGATAAGCATTGTGCGCTACACCAATATTATGTTCATCGAGCTTTTGTTTAATCTCGCGTTTTTGTGTAACACTATTAACTGTAGTATTGGCGCAGGCCTTGTAATTTTTGTCTTGCCAGACCGGCGTTGCCATTGCTGCAGAATAAGTATGATCTGCAAGCATAATGGTCAATCGAGCCATGTGCACACTAAACAGGTCAGACATCCAATTCTGCTCGGTAAAGCCTGGAAGCCTAAGTGAACGCCGCGCCATTGATCTTGCCTTTTGACACCAAGTGGTGCTGCGAATCGGTGTACCCAACGACAAGTCCCACACGTGCTGCCACTGCGTATCGGTCCAATTTTGATGTTCGCACTGCGGTGAATTCCAGTAGGGTTTGAATGTCTTTTTATTAGTTAACCACGCATCAATCTTTTTAATATCTGGTTCGTGTTTTTCGTCTTTCAGTTTTGGCAGCCGATGATGTGAAATAATGAGCCATGCTATAGCTCTGGCCAGCTGCGGTAGATTGTAAAAAGGATTTGGCGATGTGGCAGGGTTGTCGCTATCCCTGATAAAACTAGCCAACACCTCATTTTCGTCTTCCGCAGAAATACCTCTGAGCCGCGTCAGCCACTGTGTGTCCGTATCATCACCAACAAAGGCTTCAAACAACCTCAGAGAAACCCATTCATGGCGATAGGGCTCTGATAATGGTGGTTTAGCGCCGGGCATTAATTTTTTCTGGAACAGCTTGTTTGCTTTACCAAAATCATGAAACAACCCGGCTATGCCAGCCAACAGAGCAATGGCTTCTGCGGTGTGCCACTTGTTTTCATCTGCCGCGCGTAATATGTCATTGCCTGTGGTATTAGTGGGTACGCTACCGTGCTCATTAAATCGGCTTAAATTACCTACAAACCATAGCATTTCTGAATTATCTTTTCCCCTGATCCAGTGGCAAGCAACTGCCGTGTTGCGCCTGGCAGATTTGCGCAACATTTTTCGCAAGGTTGCCAACCCTTGCTGAGTAATAGCCGTTTGCCAAACCCGATCACCCTTACGCTCGGCAAACTGATCAAGCACACGTCGCGTTTCAACCAGTGCCCGTTTGTTGCACTGTGAAATGATAAGCACGTTCATCAGGGCCTGGTAATGCTCTGTTTTTGTGCCACCGATTTCAATGTATCTATCATCACATCCAGCGCGTCAGCTTTACGAAAGGACGTAATGCAGCGCTGGCGAAAATTCTGTTCGTCATCACCCGCCATTACCGCGATAAAAGCACGAGGTAGAATCAACGCGTCTTTAACTAAATCAGCAACGTCAAATACTAGCCCACCGCGTCGGGTTTTACCGTGCAGAATAGCAAAACCATGTGGGATGCCTAGGACCCATGTGGCTGTAGCTCCCAGTCCATACGCAAGATAGTTGCCGTGGTCTAGAAACCGATTGGCAAAGTCGATTCCAGACCCATTTTTTGCTCGTGTGAATTCACCATAGTCAACCGACTGACAGGCGAGCTTATAGAGTCTTTTAGTCATTTGCGCTTCCTGGGTCAGAACGTCATTGCTTGAACGACATTTCAGCAAAGCCTGTTCGCATGAATTTAGTAGGCTATCGAGTTGACCGCGATCAACATTAAATATCTCATCCCGATTTGCTGCTAATTTCAGCCAGTGTATGCGTATTTGAGCCAATCTGACGCGCTGAAATTCTATTGCCGATTGCAATCGTTTTTCATCATCAAACCACAGGCTCACCCACTGCTGTAAATATTCTGTTGGCCGGTACTCGCTCTGTGGCAACAGCCACTGAACATCCATACCAGCAAACAGCGGCGTACCTCCTCCCCCACAAAATCCAACCAACACACCTGCTTTGGCCAACTCTCGCATCGCTGCTTGTGTCACAGAGGTGCCGGTGCCCAATAAAATTGAGGTGGTGTTGGCTATTGGTATATTCCAGTATAGAACTCGATTACCTTCATCGGTTACATACTCAACACGTCCTGAATTTACTAGGACGCGGCAATGCTGCAAATAGTAAAGATTTGCACGTTTTGAATGGAGTATTGATTTAAGATCAGAGGGAGATAAGTCTTCCACTACAATATCCTTTGGTAGCCTGTTGTAAAATGTACAGCCAATTAATTAGTGGTCGGATGCGAAGTATTTTCAATGTGCTCCTGAACACGTCGTCGTTTTTTCAACTCATCAACACGTTGATGTTCTGGCGTCATGGCCGACTATGCCGGTATTATGCTCTGGCGCGTGGATCGTTGCATTAACTAAAAGAAACCACGAATTTCCTATATATAGTAGCTTAATTGTGACCTTCCGGCCTGTCTGCGCAAATAATCACCCTTGATCTGTTTTACTTGTTTCTATCGATTCACAACAACGATAGAGATTTTCTATGTCATCAATAAAACAAGCCCAGTCCACGTTGGCAGCAACCGTCGACGCGTTCGATCAATGGCGCACCTCTGGCGAGAGCCGCAGATCAACTCAGGAGCATTTGCAGCAGCAAGCTGCTAGCCTGGTTGGCGCACAGTCAAAGTCGGTTATATGCCGCTCGCTAAACATCCCCAACGGCACGTTGAAGCTGTGGCTTGAACGATGGGCAGCTGATGAAGTGAACTCTGATTTCATTGTGCTGCCAACCGAGCCAGATGTGTATGTCGATGATGAGCTAATCAATGGCGATGTACATCGGTTGGACATTACCTTGCCCAACGGCGTCGCCTTGAGCACCACCGTCTCGGCAAGCCAGCTCATGCGCTTGATTCAAACCGACTCAGCAGATGAGGGTTCGGCCACGGAGCATCGGCTGTGATTCTACTCACCCATGACACGCCCATTCTATTGTGCGTTGCCCCGTCAGACTTCAGAAAAGGCATCGACGGCCTGTCCGCCGTTTGCCGATTACAGTTGGCGCAAGACCCAGCCAACGGCACGGTGTATTTGTTTATCAATCGTGCTCGAGGTATTTTGGCTAGGATCGCTGCCTTTAGGCAACAAATATGGCTACCGAAGAACGACTCAAGATATTAACTGAAGCGGAAATCGACGATTGCCTACCAAGAAGCAGTTGTCGTTCATACGGGGCTCGAGCGGTGCGATGAATAAAGATCGCCACGAATGGTTCTTGTATCTACAGATCCCCAATCGACTATACGGCTAGCTTACTTTACCAAATATCCTTAAATATAGAGCTTTGGACGCTGATCTGGTGAATAGAAAACGCTGGCAGGAAGATAAAGATTTACTTTTGAAGCGCACAGGGTTACCAAAACTAACGCCATCATCTGCTTCAACTCGGCGATACTCAGTCAGCTTTTGATCAGCTTTAAATATCAACAAGATGAAGAAAAAAATCCAAATCGTCAAACAGCCCTCTCCAGTTGCCTGGTACAACATCAACTTGAAAGGCACCTGCCACTCCGAATTGAGCGATAAACTGCCTGATCTTGACGACTTAATGAGCAAAATCGACGGTTATAAGCCTGTTCAGAAAAAGTAACCCCCTCTGGAGAAATAGACTACAACGCTGAGCGCGCTAATCATGTTGTTGAAGATGCCGTTAACCTGGCAAAAGAGGCATCCGTTATTGCAGCGCAGTAGTAGGCTCAATTGAATCAGGCGTAAAACGATCTGTTAAATCGTGCTCACGCACTAGCCTGGTAAAATCGATTGCATCCATATCAATGTACAATTTTAAACCGCCGTCATCATTAATAACTTCTTCTCTCACGGCATCTGCCTCAAAAAGCTGTGCTCGCAGTCGACCGTGAGATGGCAATAAATTTAGCCAACCAATGCTGCGCGTCCTGCTAACCACTTGGGATATAGCGGCTCTCAGTCCATCAATACCGGCACCAGATATCGCCGATACCCAAGCAGCAGCGGGCAACCCTTCTGGATCGTGCTCTATATGTGCTGCAAACTCGGTTTTATCGACCTTATTAAAAACCATCAGTTGCGGCACATGCGAGGCACCAATTTCTTCCAATATGGCATTTACTTGCTCGCGACGGTTTTCGCGTAAGTCATCACAGGCATCCACCACATGCAAAAGTAAATCAGCTTCCCGTGTTTCAGTTAGCGTTGATAAAAAAGCGGCCACCAACTCGTGCGGTAGATCATTGATAAAACCAACCGTATCCGCTAACACCGCGTTATTGCCGCCCGGTAGTGCCATGCGCCGCATGGTGGGGTCAAGCGTTGCAAAAAGTTGATCTGCTGCAAACACGTTGGCATCGGTTAATTGATTAAACAGGGTTGATTTGCCTGCGTTGGTATAACCCACCAGTGCCACTGTGGGCGTGCCAGATTTACTACGCTGTGATCTGCCCTGCGAACGCTGACGACGAACCTTAACCAAGCGTTGCTTTAACGTCTTAACTCGATCATTTAATAAACGTCGATCAGTTTCTAACTGTGTTTCACCCGGGCCACGCAATCCGATACCACCTTTTTGCCGTTCAAGGTGAGTCCAGCCACGCACTAAGCGCGTTGATAAATGAGTCAGCTGGGCCAGTTCAACTTGCAACTTGCCCTCAAAACTGCGGGCACGTTGTGCAAATATATCGAGAATAAGAGACGAACGATCAAGCACTCTTACTTCCAGTTCACGCTCGAGGTTCCGTTCTTGGCTAGGTGATAATCGCTGTCCAAATAACACGACATCCACCTCGTGATCTTTTAGCAGGAGTTTGATCTCATCGATCTTGCCTTTGCCAATATAGGTTCGTGGGTCGGGCTTTTTACGGCTGCCTTTAACCAACTCAACTACAGCCATTCCGGCCGATACAGAAAGCTCAACAAATTCGTCACAGGCAAAATCGGCTTCGGATTGCGGGTACGCAGAAGCCTCTGCCGATAGTGCAACATCCATGAAAACAAGGAGTGCGTTTCCGTCACTCGAGGAGGGTCTTTCAAACAAATTGGTATTGCCAACAATTGCGGCTAGGCCATAGGGGAGCGGCTGATCGTACCCCGGAGGGCACATAGCCCAGCCCGCCATCGCGGGAATGATCGTCGTTCGCAGAGATTATTTTTGACACACAGGTCAATCTTCTTCGGATTCATCTTCCCCAGGCAATGGCACTTTGACAGGCCGGCTAGGCACGACCGTGGAGATAGCGTGCTTGTATACCATTTGATTAACCGTGTTTTTTAGTAACACGACAAATTGGTCAAAGGATTCGATCTGACCCTGAAGCTTGATTCCATTCACTAAATAGATGGAAACAGGGATGCGCTCTTTTCGGAGGGTGTTCAGGAAGGGTTCCTGAAGAGACTGCCCTTTTGCCATTGGAATATCCTTGCTTTTGCGTCAATTTCTGGGATTGCGTCAGTATGAATGCATTGACATTACGATAGATGCATTCGGATACGGCGATTGTCGCTATATGCAGGCACTATGTCAACGTTAAACTCAAGCCATATTACTTAGACATCAAACGCTTAAAGCCATCAAGGCCAGATTTCACATTCACTGTAGATGATTATTGTGCTTGTAATGCGAATCACGACATGTACTGTGACTGCCAGTTAAGGCTTGGTTAAGCCCCGCGACCCCAAACTGTCAAAAAAGTGTACTAAGGGCAATATCATGACAACAACGAATACAAACAGCCGCGTACTTAAAACCTTACCCTTCAAACGCCTGCTTTCAACGCTGTGGCAGCCATCGCTGTGGCAGCCACTGCTGTTCTGCGCCTTACAACTACCTGTTATAGCAGTTGCCGACACCCAAGTACGACTGCAAACCGTATCGAATGAACTGCGCATCACAGAAGGCTACAGCGCATCCGTTGAAGAATGGGCAGCAGTCAAATCAGAACAAGAAACACAAGGCCATGTGGTTTATCTGAACAATAGCAACCACCATAGCGATGTATGGGTCGATGATGTGGGTACATCTCTATTTGCCGACAACGACCATGACGGCTACTTCGGTGGATTCAGCCTGAGTTTTGATGTTGATACGTCCTACGGAAGCCAAGATATCTATGCCACGGTATTTCTACAATTGGGCAACCAATCACCCGTTGTTTTGCTCACAAGCAAGATCTTCACGATTTACGGACGCTCCGGTTCAGACATCTACCGAGTTGAAGCCCAATTGATTGATCAATATCCAGCAGGTGATTATCAAGTACGAATCGATATTCACGATGCTCACAATGGCCAGGTGCTGGATAGCGTGGATGATCAATCTTTTCGTAATCTACGTAACTTGCCACTGGAAGCCGAGCCTTATCACGATGGCGTGACGTCGGCTGCGATCATCACTGAATTCGCAGGCTTTGGCGGCCCGCTACTGCTGTTGATATTAGGTTTTTCAGTGCTGCTAAGGCGAGCAGGTGGCGGTAACGGTATACTGACAGGCATTCCAAACGCTGCCCCGACCAGACCCGTCAAAAAAAAACATGAGCCACTATAAAACACTTCATCAACAAGCAATCGACTCACCTTCTGAATTTTGGTTAAAAATTGCCCAAGATAATCACTGGCACAAAAAACCAACCATCGGCGTCGATACGAGTAAGGCCCCATTTAATCAGTGGTTTCCCGATGGTGAAATCAATGCCTGTTACAACGCGATAGACGTACACGTCGAGAACGGCCGCGCCGACCAAGCAGCCATCATTTACGACAGCCCAGTTACCGATACTAAACGAAGCATCACCTACCATGAGCTGCGCGACGAAGTCGCTCGTTTTGCAGGTGGCCTCAAAGCCCTTGGTGTTAATAAAGGCGATCGTGTTCTGATCTATATGCCGATGATTCCTGAGGCGATCGTTGCTGTACTGGCAACAGCCCGATTGGGTGCCGTTCATTCGGTTGTGTTTGGCGGATTCGCAGCAAATGAACTCGCAGTACGAATTGATGACTGCGCACCCAATGTGATTGTGAGTGCCTCGTGCGGCATAGAACCTAGCCGCACAGTTGAATATAAACCACTGCTAGATAAAGCTTGTGACATAGCAAAACACAAGGTGGACCATTGCGTCGTTTTGCAGCGCGAACAATGTGTCGCCGACCTCACTCAAGGCCGTGACGTGGATTGGCATAGTGCAATTGAAGATGTTGAATCTGCCGAGTGTGTGCCAGTAGCCAGCACAGATCCACTTTATATTTTATATACCTCAGGCACCACCGGCCAACCAAAAGGTGTGGTTCGCGATACTGGTGGCTCAGTGGTATCGCTCAATTGGAGCATGCCTAACATCTACAATGCGCGGCCAGGAGATGTTTACTGGGCTGCATCAGATGTTGGTTGGGTGGTTGGCCACTCGTACATTATTTATGGGCCATTGTTTCAAGGTTGCACCACAGTACTGTACGAAGGTAAACCCGTCGGCACACCAGACGCCGGTGCTTTCTGGCGTGTGATAAGTGAACACAAAGTTAAGGTATTGTTTACCGCACCCACCGCTTTCAGAGCGATTAAAAAAGTCGATCCGGAAGGCAAGTTAATTAAAAACTACGACATGAGCAACCTTGAGTCGCTATTTTTAGCAGGAGAACGCTGCGATCCAGACACACTGCATTGGGCGCAAAAGCAGTTAGGCGTGCCAGTAATCGATCACTACTGGCAAACTGAAACGGGTTGGCCAATTTGCGCTAACTGCTTAGGTATCGAAGAGTTTCCCGTGATCGCGGGCTCACCATCAGTTGCCGTACCTGGGTACGATGTACAGGTGCTCGATAGCGAGGCAAATGAAGTTAAACGTGGAGACCACGGCGCACTAGCCGTAAAACAACCTTTACCCCCAGGCACCTTCACGACTTTGTGGAATGCGCCTGATCGCTACCGTAGCGCTTATTTCGAAAAATTTCCTGGCTATTATGAAACTGGCGATGCCGGCTTCATCAACGATGACGGCTACGTGTTTGTCATGGCGCGCACTGACGATGTTATTAACGTTGCAGGGCATCGCCTGTCAACCGGTGCGATGGAAGAAGTATTAGCCGCCCACCCTGATGTTGCTGAATGTGCAGTCATGGGTGTAGCCGACGAGCTCAAAGGCCAACTGCCCGTTGGCTTAGTAATACTTAACGATGGCTGTACGCGAAGCAATGCAGACGTTGAAAATGATTTAATCAATGATGTACGACAAAAGATTGGGCCAGTAGCCGCATTCAAATCGGTGACAGTAGTAAAGCGGCTGCCTAAAACTCGTAGCGGAAAAATCTTGCGCGGCACTATGCGATCAATTGCAGACGACAGCGATTGGAATATGCCTGCAACTATCGAAGACCCTGACGTGCTGCAAGAAATTGCAGAAGCACTGAATCGCTTGGGTTACGCTAACAAAGGTTAAACAAGATGCTTGGCAAACTAAACCACGTGGCAATGGTGGTGTCCGACTTAGACGCCGCAGTACATACGTATGAACATACCTTGGGTGCAACGGTTTCACAGCCGCAAGCCCTGCCCGAACATGGCGTTACCGTTGTGTTTGTAGATCTACCCAATACTCGTATTGAACTACTCTACCCGCTGGGTGATGGCTCGCCCGTATCAAAATTTCTAGAAAAACACGCAGATGGTGGGCTCCACCATCTGTGCATTGAGGTAGATGACATAGAGGCTGCTAGCCTGGATCTTAAAAACAAAGGGGCTCGGGTGCTAGGTGACGGCAAGCCCAAAATTGGCGCGCACGGAAACCCCGTACTGTTTTTACACCCCAAAGATTTTCACGGCTGCCTGATCGAACTTGAGCAAATCTGAACGCAGTCATACTCATTGCCAGGTATCGGTGATTCACTTGCAAACAAGGGGTATTATTGCCTTGCACATAGGCTGTTATCGGGATTACAGTTAAACCATGCCAAGCCACGGAAAATCCTCTCAGCTAAAGCGTTTGCGAGATGGTGCATTGATGGAGATCAGCGATTCAATAATCGCTGGCCGACACTCGTCCTGTGGCCTCAGCCTTTCACACGAAGAAGGCGCCTCTCGTAAACACGCGCGTTTTAATTTCAAAGACGGCCAACTGACCATCACTGATCTAGGATCGTTAAACGGCACCTTGGTTAATGGTGTTGAGATAGATGCTACTCACGTGCTAGAAAATAGTGACGTCATTATTTTCGACACTGATAAATACTTGCTAAGCATCTCACCAATGAAACACGCTCCCGAAGCCACGAGCAGCACAGCGGATACGGTTATTGCCAACAAAGCCGAACGCTTTAATCCAGATAGCATCGCCTCTGCAATCAGAATTATTGCGGACGAGCCAAGCAGCGCGCAAGTCGATATACATACAGAACATCAAGCAAGCAACACGGTGGAATACCTAAGCTCTCAGCCAGCACCTGATATGAAACGCCCGGTTGCTATGCCGGAACACAACAGCAAAAAGAATCGCGCACGCTCCTCTGCAGCAAATATAATGGCAATGCTTACAAATAAGTGGTTGCTACTGGTATTTGTTCTGCTTGCGTTAATGTTCATTGCTTATCAATTGGGCTTGCGAGCAACCCTGTGATCCTTGCACCGTTGTCCATACAAACAGCTGCTCTAAGTGACTGTGGCAGACATCGCTCAGTCAATGAGGATAGTTGGATTAGCGATACTCAATTGGGTTTATATGCAATTGCCGATGGCATGGGCGGTCACGGCTCGGGTGATGTTGCCAGCAGTATGGCAACGCATGTTATTCAAACAATAGTTGAACAAGCTGCTCAAGCAACACTCTCTCCCGACGTTACTGATCTGGTGCTTCGCGCAATAGGACGCGCTAACTCAGATGTGTTTAAGGCTAATCAGGCATCTAAAATCGAAGCTGGAAATGGCATGGGCACGACTTTGGTCGGCTTGTACGCACCCATGCCCGATACCAATAGCGGCATCGTATTTAACGTCGGCGACAGTCGTCTCTATCGCCTCCGAGATAGCCAGCTTACGCAGCTTACTGAGGACCACACATTGCTGCGGGAGTGGCAACTCAAAAATAAGCCTGGGCCTGCCCCTCCTGGCAATATCATCATGCGCGCAATTGGGCTATTTGAAAGCGTTGAGTGTGATATCACCCCAATCTCCCTACAACGTGGCGATCTCATCCTCATGTGCTCCGATGGCTTAAGCGACATGCTGAGCGAAGCTGAGCTGATTAGTATCCTGGAGACTGGCAAATCAGGGAGCTTGGAAGCGCTATGTGACGAGCTCATTCGTCAAGCCAATCACAATGGCGGCATAGACAACATCACGGCACTTGCTGCAACTGTAGTGTAAAGAACCAAATCGGATCTTTGCGTATACTGTAGCGCTAAAGTTAGCCAAACTGATTCACATGAGTACATTCTTTTTCTTCGCATTTTTGCT
This sequence comes from Granulosicoccaceae bacterium, assembly GCA_036478595.1. Lineage (GTDB taxonomy): Bacteria > Pseudomonadota > Gammaproteobacteria > Granulosicoccales > Granulosicoccaceae > Granulosicoccus. Next base: position 69,392 of record JAZGEF010000014.1, on the reverse strand, counting down.
GCTGGTATTATCACTCGCTGTGTTGCTGTACGGCCTGACAAAACCTGTCAACCCAGGTTGCAATCCCGTTGATGTCAATGTCGAAATCGCCAAGGAGAACAAACGGGCACTCGAACACGCACTGGCCAGCGGTGAGCTCACGCAGGAAGGTTTCGATGTCGAGCTACAGCAGCTCGAAAGCGCACTAGCTAACAATATAAGCGCAGCCCCTACCATGGCGGCCAATAGCCGCGGCCAATGGGCAGCCGCGGGTTTAATGATTCTAGGCATTCCGTTAGCTGCTGGGCTTCTTTATTTAAAATTGGGTACACCTGGTGCTATCAACGCCATGGCCCAAAAACAACAAGCAACAGCCGAGCCTACCTCAACTGAAGGCATGCCACCACTGGCTGAGCTACTTCCAAATGTTGAGCGCCGATTACAAGAAAATCCTGATGACCTTAAAGGCTGGAAGCTTCTAGGGCGCAGCTATCTGATGATCGGTAATTTTGATAAGGCAGTGGCGGCCTCACGCCGAGCACTCGAACTTGATGATCAGGATCCCGACATATTGGCGCAGCTGGCAGAATCGGTAGCAATGCAACAAGCGGGCGATATGCAAGGTGAGCCGATTAAGCTTGCCAATGCGGCGTTAGCCCTAAATCCCGATCACCAACAATCCGTATGGTTATCTGCTATTGCAGATCAACAGCAAGGTGAGCACCGTTCAGCTATCGAGAAATTTGAATCGCTATTGCCAGCGGCACAAAGCGATGCAGGGTCCTTGGCAAGCATTAATGAAATGCTGGCAGTATCTAAAGCAGCCTTAGGAGAAGCGGCACCCGCGACGGCGAAACCCACCACCGCTCCTGCAGTTGCTGGCAGCGCAATTAAAGTCAGAGCGGTGCTTTCAGCATCAATCGCGCCTAACTTACCGGACACTACTTCTGTATTTATTTATGCCCGTGCTAGCAGCGGCCCGCCGATGCCGTTGGCCGTTGCAAAGTTGCAGCTAAAGGATTTACCTATCGAAGTTACGCTTGATGACAGCATGGCGATGGTGCCAGATATGACAATTTCAGCGTTTAGTGATGTGGTTATTGGCGCACGCATCTCACCTTCTGGCAATGCCATACGCCAGCCGGGTGATTGGATGGGCGAAACCGTCGGTGTAAAAGTGGGCTCTCAAGAGGATGCCGTGCTCGTTACTATCGACAAGCAGGTAGAGTAACTATTTTTCCCGGATTTTTTCCCACACTGCAACGAAGTTGTTGGCTAGCATTTCAACCAAACGAGCGGCTGCAAAACCGTGCTGGCAAGCCAAACGATCCAATTCCCGCATATCTCGTATGCCCATTTTCGGGTCTTGAGATTTCAAGTGTAGATCAAACTGTTGGTTACTTGGGGCTGTGTGCTCTCCATCAAAGCTGTACGGGCCATACACTATCAACTTTCCAGCGGGCTTCAATACGCTTGCACAGCCCTCGAAAAATGCGTTCATTAGCTCCCAACTAATGATGTGCAGCGTGTTAGCAGCGTAGCAAGCATCCACTCTGAGTTCAGGCCATGGCACGTTACTGATATCAAGCGCTAGCGGTGCTTCGATGTTATCGCAACCACTCTCGTCAATCCAAAGCTGAATTCCTTGTATTTTGTCGCTCAGATCACTAGGCTGCCAACTCAAATGAGGCATAGCTTGGGCAAAGTGACTAGCGTGCTGACCCGTTCCCGACGCTAACTCCAACACATGGCTCGAAGGTGGCAACTCTGTCTTAAGCACTGACAAAATATCGTGACGATTCTTTTCAGCAGAGGGTGCAAAGGGTTTATGGTTCATACAATCCGGTACTCAGTGCAACTTTCGGGTCGGTTCAACCCGAAAGTGGTTAATATATCAGTATAGTTTTCTTAGTTAGCCAATCGACATTTAACAGGATTGAGTATGTCATTCACTATTCGGGAAGCAACACCTAAGGATGCAGATGCCATGAACGCGCTACTCCCCCTGCTTGCAAACTTTGATATACCCGCCGGTCGAAACCCAGATGATTTATGGATGGGCGATCGCGTGATGTTAGAAAGTTGGCTTAAGGGCGAAGCGCCCGATACGTTTACCCTGGTTGCAGCCGACGAATCTGACGCCGTTGTTGGATTAGCGCTTGTGACAATGCGCGAAGAAATGCTCAGCCACGAACCCAGCTCTCATCTTGAAGTACTGGCAGTGAGTGACAAGGTACATCGGCAAGGCCTTGGGCGGCGACTGATTGAAGCCTGCGAAAAAGAGGCAAAGGCCCTAGGCGCAGGCAGCATGACACTACATGTGTTTGCTAATAATACCAATGCGCGAGCGCTGTATAACAAAACTGGATTCGGCGAAGAAATAATTCGCTGCTACAAACCCATTTGATTTTCCCAATAAATTTTTTAACATATTAAGAGAGCTTTAATATGAGTACGGTAACAATAACACTCGACGAAATCGAATCTACCTGCAGAGCTGCGTTGCTTAAACACGGAGCAGCCGATTCAGTGGCAGCGCAAATGGCACACGCCATCCGTGTCGCTGAATCCAAAAGCAATTTGATTTGCGGTTTGTATTATTTGCAAAGTTATTGCATCCAATTGGAATCTGGCAGAGTTAGCGGAACGGTTGATCCTATAGTTTCTCGACCAAAAACTGGCGTGGTTAAAGTGGATGCAGGATTCGGCTTTGCGCAACCCGCTTTTGCCAAGGGATTACCGGTAGCGCTCGATGCATTAAAAGATGCCGGTACAGTTTCCTTAGCCATTTGCCATTCACACACATGCACATCGCTAGGGTATTTCACTGAAGCTATCGCTAAGGCAGGCTTGATCGGCATCGGCTTTACCAATGCCTCCGCTGTGGTATCACCACCAAATGGCAACAAGGCGGTGTTAGGAACCAACCCAATGGCGATGGCCATTCCTGGTAAAGATGGCTCCGTTGCATTTCAATTTGATCAAAGCACCAGCGCCGTAGCGCTTGGCAAAATAACCATGGCAAAAGCTGCAGGTGAATCCATACCGTTGGGTTGGGCCGTTGATGCTGACGGTAAGCCCACTACCGATCCAGAAGCTGCACTAAAAGGCTCACTGGTTTCATCGGGCGGATACAAGGGTTTTGGTTTTGGATTAATGGTTGAAGTGCTTGCGGCTGCGGTAACAGGCAGCGTCGCATCAACAGATGTCAAAGGCTTGAAGCTCGCTGATGGCCCTCCACACGATCTTGGGCAGTACTACCTAATCATTGACCCTACTGCTGTGTCTGGAGATACCTTTCATGATCGGATTGCAGCCTTAGCAGCGACTGTGTCCTCTCAAGAAGGTGCACGCCTACCTGGTACTCAATGGATAGAACCGATGGAGGTCACGATAGAATCGAGCGTGTGGGAGTTAGCGCAATCACTCGTATAGCAATCACGCGAACCATAAAAATAGAAATACGCTTCAACCATGTGTGTTAATGCACGCGATTGCGCACCTTGCTTCGCTGCCGGCAATCATCGCATTATCAAACTTTACGGCATCAGAGCCAAAAGTTTAATAGGTACCCTTCTGCGTGAAGCCCCTAAGAACGCAGGTCGTCAAAGAACTTTTTAACGCCACCAAACCAATCGTGTGCTTGAGGGTTGTGTTTATGTGCATCGTCACCAGTGATCATTTCATGAAACTGCAGCAACTGCTCACGCTGCGCTTTACCCAAATTCACCGGTGTTTCAATACGAACCTTGCACAATAGATCGCCCACTGGACCACCGCGCACAGGCTTTACGCCCTTTGATCGCAAACGAAAGGTTTTTTCGGTCTGCGTGCCTGCAGGTATCTTCAGCTTTACTCGGCCATCAAGGGTAGGGACTTCTAGCTCACCGCCGACCGTGGCCGTAGCAAAATTGATGGGCACAGTGCAGTGTAAGTCAGCGTTGTCGCGTGTAAAAATTGAGTGTGATTTAACCGAGATCGCGACATAGAGATCACCCGACGGGCCGCCACTATCGCTGGCTTCGCCTTCGCCAGATAAACGGATCTTGTCACCGTTATCAACGCCTGCAGGAATTTTGACTGATAAGGTTTTTTCTTTTCGTACACCACCCTTGCCTCGGCACTTAGGGCACGGATCAGTAATAACTTTGCCCTTACCTCGGCACGCCGGGCAAGTTTGCTGCACAGAGAAAAAACCTTGCTGCATTCGTACTTGGCCAACCCCATGGCAAGTTGGGCATTCACTAGGTGATGTACCACGTTTGGCTCCGCTTCCATCACAAACGTCACACGACACAGTGGTAGGAAGTTTAACTTCCGTTGTGGTACCGGAAACCGCTTCTTCTAGCGTGATCTCCATATTGTATTGGAGATCGTCACCACGGTACACGCGTGGCCCACCGCCGCTACGGCCACCACCACCAAAAATATCGCCAAATACATCACCAAAAATATCATTGATGTCAGCGCCACCACCAAAACCGCCACCGCCACCGCCACCGCCAGGTTGGTTGCTGACACCAGCATGGCCAAACTGATCATAGGACGCACGTTTTTGCGGATCCTTGATAATTTCAAAAGCCTCTTTGGCCTCTTTAAACTTTTCAATCGCAGTTTCGTCGTCGGGATTGCGATCCGGGTGATATTTCATGGCAAGGCGACGATAGGCTTTTTTAAGCTCGCCGTCGCTAACGTCTTTTGAGACGCCTAGAATTTCGTAGTAATCGCGTTGTGCCATGGTACTTACAAACCGTTTAAGCTAAAAAGCCCGAAGCATGTGCTCCGGGCTGCTAGTGTAATGACTTCAACCACCTTCAATCAAGATGCTTTGTCGTCTTTAACTTCTTCAAATTCGGCATCCACGGCATCATCAACTACCTCTGATGCATCAGCAGATTCGCTGCCAGCATCACCAGCATCATCGCCGGTAGATTGCTCTGCATAAGCTCGCTCTGCCAACTTAGCAGTTACTTCGCTTAATGCTGCTGCCTTAGCATCAATAGCGTCTTTATCGTCGCCTTCTAATACTTCACGCACTTCAGCAACTTTAGCTTCGATCTCGGCTTTTTCAGCCTCATCAACCTGGTCGGCTAAATCTGTCAACGACCGCTCAGTTGCATGAACCAGCTGCTCCGCTCTATTCCGAGTGTCAATTAGCTCACGCATTTTCGCATCGTCTTCAGCGTGATCTTCAGCATCTTGAACCATGCGTTCAATCTCTTCATCAGACAAACCACTGGATGCCTTGATAACGATCGACTGTTGCTTACCCGTAGCTTTATCTTTTGCAGATACGTTCATTATGCCGTTAGCATCAATATCAAAGATAACCTCAATTTGCGGTACGCCACGCGGTGCTGGCGGAATATCAGCAAGATCAAATCGACCTAACGATTTATTCACATTGGCCAGCTCTCGCTCACCCTGTAGTACATGCACTGTTACCGCTGTTTGGTTGTCATCGGCAGTTGAAAATACCTGTTGCGCTTTTGTAGGGACCGTAGTGTTTTTATCGATCAGTTTGGTCATCACGCCGCCGTAGGTTTCGATACCTAGCGACAGAGGCGTTACGTCAAGTAACAATACATCTTTAACCTGGCCGCCTAAAACACCACCCTGGATAGCTGCACCTACTGCAACCGCTTCGTCTGGGTTTACGTCTTTGCGTGGCTCTTTGCCGAAGAAGTCTTTAACCACTTCTTGAACCTTAGGCATACGTGTTTGGCCACCGACCATCACCACATCTTGGATATCGGAACCGCTAACACCAGCATCTTTTAAGGCAGTGCGGCATGGTTCGATTGTGCGTTGAACCAAATCTTCAACCAGTGATTCCAGTTTTGCACGTGTCACCTTAATATTAAGGTGCTTAGGACCCGACGCGTCTGCTGTGATGTACGGCAAATTAACATCAGTTTGTTGCGTGCTTGAGAGTTCGATCTTAGCCTTCTCGGCACCTTCCTTCAGACGTTGCAATGCAAGCGGATCGTTATGTAGCTCGATCCCAGTTTCTTTTTTGAATTCTTCGGAGAGATAATCGATCAAGCGGTTATCAAAATCTTCACCACCAAGGAAAGTATCACCATTAGTAGACAGCACTTCAAACTGGTGTTCACCGTCAACTTCAGCGATTTCAATGATAGAGATATCGAACGTGCCGCCACCTAAGTCGTATACCGCAATGGTTTGATTACCACGTTGCTTGTCCATGCCATAAGCAAGAGCTGCAGCAGTTGGCTCGTTTATAATGCGCTTAACATCAAGGCCTGCGATCTTGCCAGCGTCTTTAGTTGCTTGACGTTGAGAATCGTTGAAGTAAGCCGGCACTGTGATGACCGCCTCTGAAACGGTCTCGCCAAGGTATTCCTCAGCGGTTTGCTTCATCTTCATCAAAATGCGTGCAGCCACTTCAGGCGGCGCCATTTTTTCACCGGCAGCCTCAACCCAGGCATCGCCATTGTCTGCTTTCAAAATGGTGTAAGGCACCATTCCGATATCTTTTTGTACTGCTTCCTCATCAAAACGACGGCCAATGAGTCGCTTAACCGCATACAAGGTATTTTTAGGGTTAGTGACCGCCTGACGCTTGGCTGGCTGACCAACAATAACTTCGCCGTCTTCGGCAAACGCTACGATTGATGGCGTGGTGCGATCGCCTTCAGAATTTTCGATAACTCGCGGCTTGCCGCCTTCCATAACCGCAACACACGAATTCGTCGTGCCGAGGTCGATTCCTATAATGGTACCCATGTTATTTACTCGTATAAATTGCAAATTAGGTGGAACCCTCTTAGGAGGCGTTCCGATGATGGGATTAACGTGTGGCTTGGACAAACAAATTCAATAGCCTGTTTGCCAATTCGGGCCCGATTTTGAGCCTATCGCACGTTAAAAACCCTATTAATTTTATGGAGACGCTAAAATTCGCCCCCAAGCCATGATGGCAGCCGCACCATCGTATCGATTAATCGCGCAAAGTATGCCGCGCTATGTCAGGAAATACATCAACTTCGATGCATAAATGCTACAAAAACGTTACTTCGCCACCATGACCAACGCAGGCCGAATTAATCTGTCGTTCAGTGTGTAGCCTTTTTGCAAAACGCTGGCCACCGTGTTGGGCTCCTTGCCTTCGATTTCCTGCATTGACATAGCCTGATGAAATTCAGGATTAAACCTCTCATCAATCGGATCGATTTCAATAATATTATATTTTTCAAAGACTTGCGTAAGCATTTTTAACGTCAACTCAGAGCCCTCAACAATTTGCTCAACACCTGCATCCTCTTGTTGAGCTGCGACGATGCCCATTTCTAGGCTGTCTCTTACCGGAAGTAGCTCATTAACCACTCCTTCTAGTGCGAATTTTTTAGCGTTAGACACTTCCTTCTGCGCCCGCTTACGCTGATTTTCCATGTCAGCCTGCATTAATAGCAACCGCTCCCAATGATCACTAGCCTTGGCTTCGGCCGCTGCGAGCTGTTCAGCTAGCTCAGCTGGTGTGGCCTCATCAGCCATGCGACTGCTGCCAAAGCCTAATGGATCATCGGTATCTGCGCCGATGTCCGCCACAACGCCTTCAATAGCCTGGGCTTCATTTTCAGCATTTTCCTGGCCGACTAGATTGGAATCGATCTCTATTGAATCATCCAGCTCATCATTCTCGGCGTTTCTTTCAATAGGGTCGTCATTTTCGGGCGTCATTCAATTTCCTTCGGCCTTAGCCAAGCATCATAGATATAAGTGGTCTGTGCAATTTTTTGCGGGTATTTCTTGCAGATTTTACTCGCGGATCTTTTGTGTGGCTTCATTTTGCGAATTCAAGGTGCGAATTCAACGTTTATCAGTGAGATTCTGTGAGTTCAACGCCGCACTGAGGAGTTTTGAGGTTAGATCCACCACCGGAATGACGTGATCATAGGCCATTCGCTTGGGGCCAACCACACCCAACACGCCTAACACCTTGCCATCCATTTCATAGGGGGCTGTCACCAGGCTACATTCGCCTAGCGCATCGTAACCCGATTCACGGCCTATAAATATCTGAACCCCATCAGCTGATACACATTGCTCTAGCAAATGATAGATATCGCGTTTGGCTTCAAAGGCTTCAAAAAGCTCTCGCAGTTTATTCACATCGTGCAGATCAGAATGCCCCATAAGGTTGGTCTCACCCGCCACTACCATGTTATCGGCCATACTATCCGGATCGTCGTCTTCGTCAAATATTTTGCCCGCAACATCAATCATCAGTTGCATCGTTTGGCTCATATTGGTGCGAGTTTGCTGTAAATCTTGGCGCAGTAGATCTCGCACTTCCTGTAGAGGGCGGCCCAAGTATTCGGTATTTAGCATGCGAGCAAACTTATCCAGATCATCTTTGGAGTAGTCTTGCTCGGTGTGGATAATTCGGTTTTGTACTTCTTTGTCGTTGATGATCAACACAACCAGCACACGCTTATCAGACAAGGGAATAAATTCAACCTGCTTCATCGGTGGCTCGTCGCGGCGTGGCACTGTGACCATGCCAGCCATACGCGTAAAGCCTGACAAATAGTTTGAGGCCACCGTTACCAAATTTTGATCGCTGAGGTTAGGGTCAAGTGCAGTACGCATACGCGTAACTGAGGATTCATCTACCGGCTGTACTTCAAGCAAGGTATCGACGAATACCCGAAAGGCTTTGGAGGTTGGAATACGGCCAGCGGAGGTATGCGGCGACTTTAGCAGGCCCATCTGCTCAAGATCACCCATGACGTTACGTACAGATGCTGCACTGATGTCGATGCCCGGTAACCGCGAGAGCGTGCGTGAGCCTACCGGCTGCCCTTGGCTGATATAGTGATCGACCAGCAATTTAAGAATATGCTGCTCACGTTCGTTAAATTCTAGATCCAGGTTCGATACCATGGTTTTTTCCGCAGCTTTGGCGACAATGCCATTCACTTAACGCTAAACTAATGGCCAACTAATGGCCATATGGGCCAACACAAGCCTATTTTATGCCACGTAGAGCCTCGCAGTCAGTAACTGTTTCCTCGGTCAACATTGGCGGAGGTGCACCAATTGGTGTGCAATCCATGACCAACACCGATACCGAAGATGTTGTGCGCACCGCTAATCAGATCGCAGACCTTGCCAGAGCAGGCTCTGAGCTGGTTCGTATCACCGTTAACACCGAAGCTGCTGCACGTGCAGTCCCCGAAATACGGGAGCATTTGGAGCGGATGCATGTGCATGTGCCCATTGTCGGTGATTTTCATTTCAATGGGCATAAATTATTGTCTAGCGTGCCTGCTTGTGCCGAAACGCTCGACAAATACCGCATAAATCCGGGCAATGTGGGCCGCGGACGCAAACGCGATGAACAATTTAGCCAAATGATCGAAATTGCAGCAAGGCTTGATAAGCCCGTTCGCATTGGCGCTAATTGGGGCAGCCTTGATCAAGAACTACTCGCTCGCCTACTGGACGAAAATGCAGCCCTTTCTCATCCAAAGCCGCTGGACCAAATTAATCGAGAAGCCGTCATTGCATCGGCCCTGGAGAGCGCGGCCAAAGCCGTAGATATCGGCTTGCCAAGTAATAAGATCATCATTTCCTGCAAGATGAGTCGCGTCCAGGATCTCATCCAGGTGTATCAAGCGCTAGCCAAACGTTGCGACTACGCACTTCATTTGGGCTTGACTGAAGCCGGTATGGGCTCCAAGGGCATCGTTGCTTCCACTGCTGCGTTGGCGGTGCTGTTGCAACAAGGCATTGGCGACACCATACGTATTTCCCTCACACCAGAGCCTGGCGGTGATCGCACCAAAGAAGTTCTTGTGGCTCAGGAAATTTTACAAACCATGGGTTTACGATCTTTCACACCTATGGTGACTGCCTGCCCTGGCTGTGGTCGCACGAGCAGCACCTACTTTCAAACACTCGCCGAGCGCATACAAACTTACTTACGCGATAGCATGCCTGATTGGAAAGACAAACACCCAGGAGTTGAAGATATGTCAGTTGCGGTGATGGGCTGTGTGGTGAATGGCCCCGGTGAAAGTAAACATGCCAACATCGGTATTAGCTTGCCTGGTACAGGCGAACGCCCAGTTGCCCCTGTGTTTATTGATGGCGAACGCGATGTCACACTTAAGGGTGACAACATCGCTGAGGAGTTTCAAAGCATTGTACAAACCTACGTTGAATCGCACTATAAGGCTGGCTAAGCTTTAGCCACTTCGTGCATGACCGCTAAGCTAGTTAATTTGGCTGGAACCCGGAAGCTTCTCCTGAACTAACACCCAAGGAGCAGTCACTACACACCAAAACTTGGGTTCTCGTGCCGTCCAGTCGCGCGCATCGTCATCGCTTGCGCGGCTGAGCTTACCTGCAGCAACCCATTGCTCAAATAGCGATACGTTATCCGACGCTAAGCCATCTGCGGCTTCAAGTAAATCGAGCGAGGGGTTGATCTTGATAACAACCCCGCGCGCGAAATGTTTAACCAATTCGCCCCAATCAATCACAGCAGTTTCGCCATTAAGCTTGGTTTGAACATCTTGCTCTTGCGATTTTTGCTCTGCTGAGTCATCAGCGCTCATGAAGTTTTCATTTGCGCGATGAAATCATTTGAGCGTTCAATTGATTGATTCATTTTATCAACCAATCGCTCGATATCACCCTCCAGGTTATTAAACGTACCGCGCAAAGAACCCACCGCTTGGGCGTTTAAATTGTGCTTTAGATAGAGAACATTATCTTTAAATGTCGCCAGCACGGGCTGCATGCTCGCCTCAGCTGCCTTCATGCTGGATAGCATTTGTTTGTAACGAGCTTGCGTATCACTCAGCTTTGATTGACTATCGCGACGCAAATTAGCATCCGAATATTGTTTGATTTCGCTTTCCCATTCGTTAAACAAATCGCCGGCTACCTTCTCGACATCATTGATCTCATCAGAAACATCTTCGGCAGCGTCAACGCTGTCGTCGTATTCGTCCTTTAAACGGTTGTAGGCTTTTTTCAGATTAGTTTCTTCAATTTCGATCACCGTGCCAAAACGCTCCAGTGCGTCTTGAAATTGCCCCTGCGCATCTTTTTGCGCATCACGTGCCTCTTTTACATCAGACACCAATATATCGCGCTTGTGTATGCCGATTTTCTCTAGCGTGTTGTACTTAACCGTACTACAAGCGGTAAACGACAACGAAATCGCTGCCAACAAAATTGCTCGGTTTGTCTTCATTACAAATAAGCTCTTCGGTGAGTAAGTGGAATTAATTAGTGAAGTGTTAACTGAATGAGTTAATGGGGCATTGTAGTTGCCAGCGCCTACGCGGTGGCAACTTGTGCTGCAAAACGAGTGTTATCGTTGTGCCGGGTTAGCAACGCGCGTGGAAAGTTCGTCCCAGTATTCTGTCTTACAGTTACCCGCATCAACATGGCCACGCAAATAGCCATCAGTCATCAGCTTAGTCTTTGCAAGATCACAACGTTTGCTGATATTGGCCCAACGGTGAGAGTCGCACAAACCTCGAGACGCATACTGTTCAACACATTTAAGCGCTCGATTAACAGCAGCCATGTCGTTATCACTAGAAGTGACAGTTGGTTTTTTGAATTGCGTTAATTCTGCAGTAGATTTAACCGCTTGCAGTGGCTCGACAATTAGTGAAGATACCGCTTCATTCAATTTGTCATCGTCTAAGCAGCTATCATTGTGAGTAAACACTTTGCCTGGACCAGTGAAGTCGCCTGAATCATACAGTGTGACCTGAAAACCCTTCTCTACTTTGAAAGAAGAAATAACGTCGTCTTTGATACGAGCAGCCTTCAGTGCATCAACATCATATTTGCCAACTTTGAGCTTGACACTGCCACCTTTGAAATTACAGTGACCAAACACCGTTACACCAACACGGTTATCTTTTACCTTGGCAGCGGCTGCGGCTTCTGCAACGGCACGTGGGTCACGTGTCACAAGCAATGATGAAATAGTATCGTTAAATCGATCGTCAATCAGGCAGTTGTCATTTTGCCGCAAAGTGCCAGAAGAGCCTCGATAAAAGTCATTTTCAAATAACTCAACTTGATAACCATCCGATACACGGATGGAAGAAATAGAATTATTTGCCACGCCTAACTTAAGCAGCATCGCAGTGGTGAACTCACCTTCCTCCAAGTTGATAGCGCGACCTTTGTAGTTACATTCGGAATACAAAGTAATTGCAGATTTCGCAACTGCAACGGGTGTTGGCTTTTTCACCACCGCATTTGCATCTCGCACTACCGCAACCGAACTTACAAGGTCATCAAATCGATCCCGTGAAAGACAATCATGATCCCGTTCTAAGCGCCCAGATCGACCTCTAAGAAAATCATTGTCGTAGAGCGTCACAGAAAACCCATCAGCCACTTTCACCGACGACACTGTGTTGTTGAGGATACCCAATTTTTTTAATTGCGCCAGGTTGTAATTACCATCACCGAGGATCGCGGAGCGCCCTTTAAAATTGCACTCGGTATACAGCGTAACGCCCGAGTCGGATCGAGTTTCAGCTTGCGCCGCCGGAGCCGTGACTTCAAAACTCTCTCTTATGGATATAGAACTGACAATATCATCGAAGCGATCGTTGCTTAAGCACGGATCAGATCGTTTCAAAGTACCGTAACGCCCTTTAAATAGATCATTTTCGTAAAGTGTCACCGTGAGGCCACGTGGCACGTCTACCGCAGAGATGGAATCTTGTGGAATACCGAATTCCAGCATCTCTCTGGCAGTGTAATCACCCGGTGCCAAGGCGACGCCCGGCCCCTTATAATCACATTTTGCGTAAAACGTAACGTCGGCCGATGCCAGCATTGGAAATGCCAACAAGAGTAAAAGCATGCAGCGTTTCATTTTTGTTCCCCTTTTATGGATTACTGGATTACGCGTGCAACAACGGCGCGCCTAGTTCCTGGTGTAATTGATTACTCACTTGATTATTAATATTCAAGCCTTGAGCTAGTTTGTCCAGATAATCAGCTTCGGCTTTCGAATCCAGATCAATTGACATCAGTGATAGCACGTACACCTGTTGTTCCATACCACGAGGCACGCTATTGACAAGGCCAGCCAGATCAAGTGGCTTTTGCATTTCTGCTCTGATAAACGCCGCTTCTTCAGCGTCGATGTCGCCTAGTTGGCCAACGATTTTTTCTTGTTCTTGCGCATCAACAGCGCCATCAGACTTTGCAGCGCTGATCATTGCTTTGATCAGCAATTCTGCTTGGCCAGTTTGTTGTGCAGATGGGGCAGGCACCTGTGCCGCACCGGGTATTTGTCCGCCCAGTGCAGCGCCTAGCAAATCGCCTAAGCCACCACCTTGCGCGCCCGCTTGACCACCAAGCAAACCACCGAGTAAGTCGCCTAAACCACCAGCCCCAGCGTTGGCACCTTGTGGAGCTTGCTGTGGTACTTGACCACCTTGCTGTAGTTTGCCAAGCAGATCTCCAAGACCACCACCACTACCGCCTTGAGTCGCTTTGCCAAGTAAGCCGCCTAGCCCACCTGCGTCAGCGTTGCCACCGCCAGAAAGCCCACCGAGCAAACCGCCCAAACCTCCTGCACCTTCCTGACCTTTTTGAGCAGCGCCACCTAGCAAGCCACCGAGAATATCAGCACCACCGCCACGCTTCATTGCGCCACTCAAAATCATTTTGCCTAACGTACCCACAAGATCCATAATCTGCTCCAAAAATGTGATTGTTCATACCAATTTTATCACGGGCCCAAACCCGCAGCTTCCCACAAACCCTGTTGAACGGTATCATCGTGTAATAGCTGGCTCTTCAAGCCAGTGGATTGTTCAAAAATGAGTCAATCTCGTATCCCACAGGCTACCAACGTAAAACCATGCAACATTCCACTGATCTTAAAGACTACATCCGAACTATTCCAGATCACCCAAAGCCCGGCATTCTGTTCCGTGATGTCACAACATTATTTAACAATGCTCGCGGTTTTCGAATTGCGATCGACAGATTGCTACACCCCTACGCCGGTCTGGAAATAGACAAGGTTGTAGCACTTGAGGCTCGCGGATTTATCCTTGGCGGTGCTGTGGCGCATCAGCTTGCACTTGGCTTTGTCCCAATAAGAAAATCAGGAAAACTGCCCGGCAATGTGTTGCAGGAGCAATATGAGTTGGAATACGGTCAAGACACGATGGAGCTTCATGACGACGCCTTAATTGAGGGTGAACGCGTACTGATAGTGGACGATCTAATCGCAACCGGCGGCACCTGTGAGGCCGGCATCAAGCTCTTAAGACGTGCCGGTGTTGATATCATTGGCGCGGCTTTTATTGTTGATCTACCCGAGCTTGGCGGCCGCAAAAAAATCGAAGCCCTGGACGTGCCTGTCCATGTGCTGTGCAATTTTGACGGCGACTAGGCACGCAAGCCTAATGCAATAAGCCATCGCTATTATTAGGCTAATTAAAAACGCACGCCTTTGTTAATTATGCGCAGCTTTCTTTGCCCGGGTCACAATCCGTTTGATACCTTCGCGAATGGCTTGATCCCGAGCATCCAGATGTTGTTGGCTAGCTTGTGAGAAAAACAGCGCTCGACCGCTATCAAATTTAATCAATGAGCGGATGCGATCCAGTGTATGTGACCCTACACCTTTGATTTCTAGCAATTGTTCAGGCCCATCAAATGGGCCATTGCGATTTCGGTAATCCACAATTGCTTGCGCTTTGACCTTGCCTATACCAGGCAAATAAGATTCAAGTTGTGATGCTGTTGCGAGATTGACATTTAGCGGTTCGGCAGCATACGCCGCTGTTCCGGAGCCCGCCAATACTAAGCCCGTTGTTACAAAAAACTTCAAAAACACACTGAATGATATCTGCAATATCGGGAATGACAACGTATGCTGACAAATAGCCATAAAAACCTCCATGTTTATACGGGCCGCGTACGGCTGCGCCTTCCTGGCGCCACCAACAATTTAATCAATCAAGCGGTGTTTTGCAAGTCAGCATGAATGCGGCCTTGTCTGACGATCAAATAGATAGCGAACTGAACCCCAAGGATCAACGATGCCAACCACAGGTGTAGTGGCTGTGCAAACATAGGCAAATTTAATCGCTCCATAGACATGCCCATTATCGCTGTGCCGGTGACTAAACCCATTAGCAACAGAGCCAAAAATGACAGTAAAGTGGATGCAAGGGACCCGCGAATACGATAAGCAAACCACAGGTTTAACCCCACCACCGGTATTGATAAAACCTTATGAACGTTAAAAATTATTGGCAGATTATCAATCCATAAATGACGATTTACATAGTTGCTTTGTTTTGCCACTAGATCAATCGCTTCACGAACCTGCGTGCCAAGCAGTAGCTGCACAAGGCCGGCAATCATTGCAAACCACATCAACGGGTATATGGCTGCTGGTAAATTGAGAATGGCGGTGCGATCAATGCTGTGCTGGTATGCCCGTACACAAGCCATGATAATCAAACACACGATCACTTGCGCAAGTAACATATGCACGGTAATCAAGCCCGGATGCAAATTGCTGGCTACCACTCTAGAACCCAACCAACCCTGCACCCCAACCAATATAAAAGCCATAAATGATAGGTAAAAAATTGATTTGTCGGATCGCCTGTACTCATTGGAGAACAACAGCGTTACCAATATAGCGAAACCAGTAAACACACCCAACAGACGATTAAGGTACTCCGTCCATGTTTTACGCAGATTGAAGGTGGTGTCGGCGTAGCCTCGATCTGCGTAGATAGTTTGGTAGTTTGCCGGTAATTGAGCTTCACTGGTGGGTGGTATCCACCGCCCGAAACAAGTAGGCCAGTCTGGGCAACCCATACCCGCACCGGTGGCGCGCACTATTCCGCCTACCAGTATCAGCATATATATGATAACGACGGTACTTAAGGCACAAATCAGAAAGCGTCTTTGCGCCTTTGCGTTAACCATGGCAGAGATAAAACCAAATGAGTGGCGAATATTTTACGCTTTTTACACTTTATATTGGCTTTAGACGCGAGCAAGTGTGCAACCGGCCCAAAAAATGCCCATAAATAGACTAGAACACACATTATAGGCGGCGCTCCGGTATTGCTGAACCAACAAACAGGCAGACTGACCAATAATCATGAACAAACGTCTGATTTCAACAGAGAGCGATAGGCCCCTGAGCAGTGTTTTTTGCCTGTTACTGGTCGCCAGCACATACGCCATGGCAGACACAGAGCTACAACCATTTACGGACCTCTCTCTAGACGATTGGCAGCAACGCTCGTTTGTTGGCCATACGCAATATCAGCTGACAACTGATAACGGCACTCGGGTGTTAAAAGGAAGCGCCAATGCCAAGGCTTCACTGCTGTACAAACAGCTCGATATATCCCTGGTAGACACCCCCATGCTTTCCTGGCATTGGAAAATTGACAATGTGTTTACCGATACCAACGAGCAAACACGCGATGGTGATGATTTCCCTGCTCGAGTTTATGTGGTTTATCGCTACGGTCGGTTTGCCTGGCAAACCTATGCCATCAATTATGTTTGGGCATCACATACCCCAAAAGACGATAGCTGGAATAGTCCTTACACTAACAAATCGAAATTGATTGCAGTTCAAAGCGGTAACACTTTGGCAGGCCAATGGCAATTTGAAACGCGCAATGTTGCTGATGATTTTGCAACACTGTTTAACGTAGAGGTTGGATCGCTAGCCGGCATTGCGGTAATGGTGGATGCCGATAATACCGGTAAATCTGCGGTAGCCCATTTTGGCGCAATCCAATTTAACCGTGAGCAATAAGTCCGTGTACACTTCTTTTAAGCTAATCCAACTCTCGGCCATCTTGCCGTGGGCAACCCAACGACGGATATGAGCTATGGAAAGAAGACACTTCAATAAGCTTTGTACTGGGCTGGTGGCAGGCGCTGCTAGTTTGCACGCTCATGGCGATTCCGCCGGCAGCGAGATTAAAAAATATGCTAGATCGGCTCTAGTATTAGCGGATCAAAGCCCAGTTAATATCCATATGCTAAAAGCTGGAGGGTCCCTGATCTTTAGCTATCCCTATATCTCCACCCCCTGTTTTTTACTTCGCCTGTCAACACAAGCCACTGCAAATGGCAGCTGGCCTGGCGGTATTGGCAATGACCAATCCATCGTGGCCTTTTCTGCCATTTGCAGCCACAAGATGTCGCATCCGGCTAAACCGGTAAGCCATATTAATTACCGATCAGACACCGTTAATTTTTACGATAGCGTCGGTGAAGCACAATCTCGAACCCAACTGATCAGTTGCTGCTCCGAGCACAGTATCTATGATCCCGCAGATGCTGGCCGAGTGCTGTCGGGCCCAGCTCCAATGCCGCTAGCGGCGATAGAGCTGGAGGAAGATTCAAACGGAAACATTACTGCCGTTGGCAGTATAGGTGACGATCAATATGACCGTTTTTTGGAGAATTTTGGTTACAGACTAGCCATGGAATACAAGGTGAGCGATGTTCGGCAGGCCGCTGGCGAAAAAACTATTGCTACACCGGCTGATAAATTTTCCCAACAGCGTATACGTTGCTAAACCATGTCGCTTAACCCACTAAATTCACACGTAAGGTTGCTCAAGCAATTGAGAAAAATGCCTTTCATCCAAGATATTGATGATGAACGTTGGCGCAATTTGGCATCACATATATCGTTTCTCGATATCAATGAAGGCGAAGTGCTGTTCTCCGAAGGCAAACAATCTGAAAACTTATACTTGGTAATGAGCGGTGAAATCAGCTTGTATATGCCAGCTAGCAACGAGGGCGAAGGCTTTTACTTACACTCTCGCACCAAAGGTGAAACCGCTGGCGATTTTGCAGTGCTTAATGGTGGTTTGAATCTTGTTACCGCCATCGCGGCCAAAACAACCAAGCTAGCCAAATTCCCACGCTTTGCTTTTGAGCTGCTGGTCGATATTAGCCCTCAAGTGTTGGCACTTGTCTATGACACCGCGGCAGACTTATCTCAGCGAGTGATGCTATCGCGTGTGTTTCTCGATTTATTTGGTGAGGTTACTACCAGCACGATGAATTCCCTACTCGATGGCACAGAGATACGCCAATACAAAAGTGGGGAGCTGATTATTGGCGAAGGTGATGAAGCAGATGGCTTGCACATCGTAGTGTCCGGCAGGCTCTCGGTCGAAACGCTCTCGCCAAAAGGCGAACGTTTACCGCTTGCCGAAGTCCGCGCACCTGAAACCGTTGGCGAACTGGCATTACTCACTGATACACCAAGGAGCGCAAGTGTATTCGCAATGCGTGAATCAGCGGTCGCTTTTTTGCGTAAAAGCCTGTTCAATGAATTAATCGCGCAAAAGCCTAATATGTTGATGTCGCTATCAAAATTAATTGTACAGCGGCATATCGAAAACGAACGAACAAGCGGCCTCGCTAAGGCTGATCAAACGTTCGTTATTATCCCGATGGATAAGCGGCTGCCATTGCGTCGCTTTTTAAACCAGCTAAAAGTTCAAATTAAGCGCACGGGCGACCCAATGGTCTTACATGCTGGAGGCTTCGACACACTGTATGGCAAAACAGGTGCCGCTCAAACACCGTTTGATGATCCTTTTAATTCGGCGATCACTGAATGGCTTGACGATAAAGAAAACACCTATCAACAAATGATCTACGTCGCGAACCGCGAATGGACAGCCTGGTCACGGCGTTGTGTCAACCGCGCTGATCGTGTATTACTCGTGGCTAACGCAGATGGCAGCAACACCTCAGAACTACGCGGCATCGAGCTGGCTTTGAACTCGCATTTTGCAGAGGACCACCATCAGCCACGCGTCGAGCTTGTACTGCTGCATGCCACCGACACCGAGCAACCTACCGGCACTATCAAATGGTTAGAGAAACGTAATCTGCACGCACATCATCACATTCGTATAGACGACAGCGAACACATCGCTCGGCTGGCGAGACGAATGAGCGGAACTGCACGCGGCATCGTGTTTAGCGGTGGTGGAGCACGCGGTTATGCACATTTGGGTGTGCAAAAGCTAATAGAAGAACAAGAAATAGACATCGATTACATTGGTGGTTCGAGCATGGGTGGCCTGCTAGGTGCATCGATGGCAATGGGACAAACAACCAACGCCATATTCGAGCTTTCAAAAACCTTCGCTAGTAAAAAAGCACTGTTTGACTACACCTTCCCCATCAGCTCATTAATGAAGTCTTCAAAACTTACCCATTTTTGTAAAACCGTTTATGGTGAGAAGCGTATAGAGGATTTGTGGATTCCGTTTTTTTGCGTGTCTTCTAACTTATTCGACGGTGAAGTAGTGTTGCACGATAGTGGTGAGTTGTGGCATGTGGTACGCAGCACTATTTCTCTACCAGGGATATTTTCACCAGTGCCCATCAATAGTGAAATGCTGTTGATAGACGGCGCCGTGTTAAACACCTTCCCAGTTGATGTCATGAACGAAAAACTCGGTAGTACTGGCAATATCATCGGGGTTAATGTCAGTCAAATACCTGAACTAAGTGCGCAGTATGACTACGGCACGTCTTTGTCAGGTTGGCAGGCATTACTTAGCCGCCTTAACCCGTTAAAGCCACGCATGAATGTCCCACGTATTGCTGAGACACTATTGCGTTCTACCGACATCAAAAGCATTATTCGGCTCAACGAAACTAAATCGCTGCTTGACGTGCTCATCGAGCCCGACGTTAGTGAGATTTCACTACTTGACTTTAAGAGCTACGAACGCATAAGTGAAATAGGCTACGATCAAGCCAAGCTAACACTAGCTAATCATGGCTTAATCAAAACGCACGCTACTGTAATCGAAGAAGTCATTGAAAGCGATCAACTACCTGTTGAGCTTCCGGCCAGTGGTTCAACATAAAAGCAGGTGTCATCCCATCACGATTCGGTTTGTTGATATCCCCACCGTAGTGCAATAACAGCTCAAGCAAGTGAATATTTTTATTGGCCATAACAAAGTGCAAGGCCGTGTTTTCCCATTCATCGCCTGCATTAACATCCACGGCACTAGTTTCTAACAGTAGTTCTACGCACTTATAGTGGCCATTGTCAGCCGCTCGCATTAACGGAGTAAAACGATATACATCTGGCACGTCAATCGGTGAATCCAATGTAGTTAGCCACTTTAAAGTATCGGCATGGCCCATTGCTGCTGCAATCGTCACAGCACTCCAACCATTTGAGCCCGCCGCACTAATGTTGGCCTTTTGCGTCGTGAGCCACTTGGCGATTTCAATATGGTTGCCAAGCACAGCAAACATAAAAGCGTTTCCACCTGTTTTTGTAACTGTGTTGACTGATGCACCGGCACCAAACAATGCTTTAACAAGCGCCAAATCCCCGCGCTTGCTAGCGACCATCAATGCAGTTTTTCCATTCGGCGCAATAGATTCAAGCAAGGAACTTGCGTGATCGCTTTTAGACAATAAGATCTGCAATTGATCGACATCATCATTACTAATGGCTTTGATCCATAACGATGCGTCGCTTATCGTTTTATTACTATTACTAATATCACTGCTGGCAAAGCATATGCTGTTTAGGGCAATGGCTGCAGAGCAAAACAACAGGCGAGCACGCATTGATATGGAACGGGCAAACACAATTAAATTAATCTTCTGGACTGCAAAGAATCTGCAAAGGCAGCATCAGGATCGTAGCGACTGGTCATTCTGATGACGGCGTCTCTGGCAATGGCCTCATCAAGTAACTGTTTGAAACCATCTCGATGCGCATCACTTAAGGGCACCCGTTGCTGCCATAACAAATTACAATGCTGATCACCCAAAAACAAGGGTAAGTCTTGTTGCGTGGTGAGCAGTTTTAATGCTTCGTGGTGCGGAGTACTGTGACCGGTAAGAAACAACAAGGTGCCTTGTAGGGCTTGCACCGGCACTGCGATATCAATACCGATCTCGATTAACGTGGCGTTTTCATGTTCGACGGTATCAGCTTCGATACCGACGGCAAACGGCCCACCCACCAACACACCCTTTCCTAGACACGGCGCATCAGGTGGTAGCACATAAAACAACGCGGCTTGCCAATTTTGATTATCGATTTGGACGGGAATGCAACTTAGAGTCAGTTGCGTTTCGTGTAGCGCAACGACGACTTCGTCAGGGAATTTTTTAGTGGATGTAGTGGGCTGAGACATACCACTATGCTAACCCGCCAGCGGATGCTGGCGGGAATAGTTTATTAGTTTTGTGCAGCCGGAGCCGCTGGAGTAGCGACTTCGGCGCGACTTGCAACGGGTGCAGAAGGATCGATTACCTTTCCCTTAGCAACCATCTTCTCAGCCCAAAGATCGTGATGCTGGTGTGCCCACTCTTCCGATACATAACCGGTAGACATACCCTCAAACGCACCCTCAGTGCCTGCTGTACCAATATAGATATGGCCCAAAGCGATAGCCGTCCAGATCACTCCTAATGCACCATGGATTAAGTTGGCCTGCTGCATATTGGCGCGAGCCGTTTCTATACCTGCCGGTAACTGAAAGCCCAATATTGGAGCCACCATGACCAAACCCGTAACACACACCGCCACACCCACTGTTGCCAGCAACCAAAACCAGATCTTCTCGCCAGCATTCATGCGGCCAGCTGATGGATGGTTTTTCTTGAACAAACCACCACCTGCTGCCAACCATTTCATGTCAACGCCAGTGGGGAAGTTGTGCCATATCCACATCACGATCATCAGCAGAACACCAATGCTAAATAGCGGGCCAATATAGTTGTGAATTGAAATAGCCAAACCAGCCCAGGTTGCAAAACCGGCTTTTCCCAATAGAGGTATCAGAGCAGTTTTACCAATCAGCATACTGATGCCGGTTATGGCCAACATAATAAAAGAAATGGCGGTAACCCAATGCACTAAGCGATCTATCCAGCTCCAGCGCTTTATCTTTCGCCCTGAAAGATTACCGCGCTTATCCAGCTTGTTACGCCCACCGAGTAGATGGAACAACAGGATCACGCCTGCCATGCCCGCAATTATCCAGGGGAGCTTTTGACTAAGCGCTCCATTACGTTTGGCTAACCAATCCGTACCACCAGATTGCACTAGCACATTGGCACCCTCACCTTTAACAGCAGAGTACCCAGACACGCCGTCGCGAACCGCACCCCAAAAATTGGCACGCGGATTAGTAGCGTCTGGTGCCTCTTGAGCCGTTGCCGACATTCCCAACCAATGAACTGAATAGCTCATCAACGGTAGCGCAAGCGATGTTGCCAGCACAAAGAATACACTCCACATCGCGATACGATTGCGTTGAGCCATCGTCTTTTTGTGTTTGCCATTTGCCTTACTAGTAGAATGGCTAACGGGCGGACTAGTGGATTGACTCATGATCAACCCTCCTGGTAGGCCGTTTCCCATCCCCAAGTTTTTGGTCGGCCGCCACGTTGTAGTACACGCTCTCTGTAGATATCAGCAACTTCATCGCCGTCACCCGCAATTAGCGCTTTAGTTGCACACATCTCCGCACACAAAGGCAAGGAGCCTTCGGCAATGCGGTTGCGTCCATAACGCTCAAATTCAGCGTCGGATAAATCATCCTCTGGGCCACCTGCGCAGAACGTGCATTTATCCATCTTGCCGCGAGCACCAAAGGATGATTGCTGAGGGTACTGTGGCGCGCCAAACGGGCACGCATAAAAACAGTAGCCACAACCAATGCACAAATTCTTATCGTGCAATACGATGCCGTCATCGGTGGTGTAAAAACAATCAACCGGGCATACCGCCTGACAAGGAGCATCAGTGCAATGCATGCAAGCTACCGATATCGATTTTTCACCTGG
The DNA here is from genome assembly GCA_036478595.1 of Granulosicoccaceae bacterium. Lineage (GTDB taxonomy): Bacteria > Pseudomonadota > Gammaproteobacteria > Granulosicoccales > Granulosicoccaceae > Granulosicoccus. Next base: position 46,529 of record JAZGEF010000014.1, on the reverse strand, counting down.
CTCACCATCACCAAGCGTGACAACTCGACGGCGATTAACACCCCAAGGCACTTCATGCTCATTTTTGCACGCCGTAACACAACCGTTACACTCGATGCAGCGCTCTGCATCACATAGGAATTTCATTCTAGCCATGCTGGTCTCCTCGCGATTAAGCCGCTGTTATTTTGCATAAAGAGCATTTGCTCTCTTGCATCTGAGTTACGGAGTCGTAGCCGTAGGTCATCGTGGTGTTATCTGATTCACCACGTACAAAGGGTGCAGCACCTTCTGGATACTTGTGCAGCAAGTCCTCACCTTGGTAATGGCCACCAAAGTGAAATGGCGTAAACACCACTCCTCGCGCTACGCGACTAGTAACCATTGCTTTTACCTTTATTTTTCCGCCCTCTGGCCCTTCAAGCCAAACGTCCTGCTCGTCCTGAATACCTACATCGTTTGCATCCGCTGGATTAATTTCAACAAACATATCTTGTTGAAGCTCGGCCAACCATGGGTTTGAGCGGGACTCATCACCACCGCCTTCGTATTCAACCAAGCGGCCACTGGTGTGGATCAGTGGATAGTCGCCTGAATAATCAGTTGCCTGAATCGAACCGTAACGAGTCGGCAGGCGATAATGTGATTTACGATCTTCGTAAGTTGGATAATCTGCGACTAAATCGTAGCGTGCTGTATAAAGCGGCTCGCGGTGAATTGGCACCGGATCCGGGAAAGTCCAAACCACTGCTCGGGCTTTAGCGTTACCAAAGGGTGCGCAACCGTGTTTGATAGCCACGCGCTGGATACCACCAGAGCGATCAGTTTTCCAATTTTTGCCTTCTGCAGATGCTTTCTCATCAGCCGTGAGATCGTCCCACCAACCCATCTGCTTGAGAATATCGGCAGTAAATTCTGGATAACCATCTTCGATTTCAGCACCAACACTGTAAGAGCCTTCGGCTAATAGATTGACACCATCGCGCTCGACACCAAAGCGTGCGCGGAAATTCAACCCACCCTCGGCAACTGGCTTGCTTGTGTCATACAAGTTCGGAGTACCCGGATGCTTCATTTCCGCGGTGCCCCAACAAGGCCAAGGCAAACCATAGTACTCACCATCAAGCGGGCCACCAACTGCCTGTAATGTGGTGGTATCAAAAGTATGGCGATTCGCCATGTGCTCCTTAATGCGTTCTGGGCTTTGGCCGGTGTAACCGATGGTCCACATACCCTTGTTGAATTCACGGGTGATGTCTTCAATTAAAGGCTCTTCACCGTTAACCTGAATGTTTTTGAATAGCTCACCCTCAAAGCCGAACTTTTTCGCAAACTTATGAACGATTGTATGATCAGGCAAAGATTCAAACAAAGGTTCAATTACTTTGTCACGCCACTGCAACGAACGATTGGACGCCGTGACTGAACCAGAGGTCTCAAACTGAGTGCAGGCAGGCAATAGATACATGCCTTCTTGTCGGTCAGGTAGCACAGCAGAATGAGTTGGGTATGGATCAATCACGACTAACAGGTCGAGCTTCTCCATCGCTTTCTTCATTTCTGGCCCACGGGTTTGCGAGTTCGGTGCATGGCCCCACAACACCATTGCGCGAATATTATCTTTTTGCGCAATGTTGTCCGGATCTTCAAGCACGCCGTCTATCCAACGTGAAACTGGCATTCCCGGACGGTTCATCGTGGGTACAGGCTTATCTTTAATGGTTTCGTAGGCTACTGGATCGAAGCGCGCCTTGACCCAATCTACGTCTAGATCCCAAACTGCAGACCAATGCTTCCAAGCACCGCCAGACAAGCCAAAATAGCCTGGCAAGCTATGGCTTAGTACGCACATGTCGGTCGCGCCCTGCACATTGTCATGGCCGCGGAAGATATTAGTACCACCACCGCTGACGCCCATGTTGCCTAACGCTAATTGCAATATGCAATATGCACGTGTGTTGTTATTGCCAATGGTGTGTTGTGTGCCACCCATGCACCATACGACCGTACCCGGGCGATTTTCCGCCATGGTTGTAGCCGCCTCTTTGATGCCTGCTTCAGGAATACCCGTAACTCGCTCCGCTTCAACTGGATCCCACTTAGCCACCTCGGCGCGGATCTCATCCATGCCGTACACGCGCTGATTAATAAACGTTTTATCTTCCCAGCCGTTTTCAAAGATATGCCACAGGATGCCCCAAACTAACGGCACATCGGTACCAGGACGCATTTGAATAAACTGATCGGCGTGGGCAGCAGTACGAGTGAAACGCGGATCACAAACAATTAGCTTTGATCCAGCCTCTTTCGCTTTAAGGATGTGCTGCATTGCAACGGGGTGAGCTTCAGCAGCGTTTGAACCTATAAAGAACATGGCTTTGGAATTTTGCATGTCGTTATAGGAGTTAGTCATCGCACCATAACCCCACGTGTTCGCAACACCAGCGACCGTTGTAGAGTGGCAAATACGCGCCTGATGATCAACGTTGTTTGTGCCCCAAAGAGCAGCGAACTTACGGAACAGGTATGACTGCTCGTTGTTGAACTTAGCTGAACCCAACCAATAAACCGAATCAGGTGAAGACTCTTCGCGAATCTTCAGCATTTGATCACCGATCTCGCCAATCGCGGTATCCCAAGATACTTTGGTCCACTTGCCACCCACGAGTTTCATTGGGTATTTAAGGCGGCGTTCGCCGTGACCATGCTCTCTGACCGATGCGCCCTTGGCGCAATGCGCACCAAGATTGATAGGCGATTTGAAGTCAGGCTCTTGTCCCGTCCAAACTCCATCTTGTACTTCAGCCATCACCCCACAACCCACTGAGCAGTGCGTGCAAACGGAACGGATGATTTTGGTTTCGACGCCAGCTTTAGGGCCAGCTGTGGTTGCGTGGGCCTTCGTTAGCATCGATGGGCCGCCAGCAAATGCCAATGCCGCACCACCACCGGTAATACCCGAATTTTTCAAAAACGAGCGTCGATTAACCGTTGCGCCAAGCAGGCCTCTTGGTGCTTTTGCACCTTGATCTAATTGTTTTTTCTTGAGTTTCATAGTTACTCCTTAGAAACGCGCCTTGGCGTAATATTCACGAACATGATCGGTTTCTCTATAACCCGCGTGTTTACTGGTATTTTGTTTTAGAGATTTTGCGCCGGCTGTTTCCAGTAAATCAGCAGAGGCAACACCTGTTGCTGCGACAGTACCAACCATTGCAGAGCCTTGCAGAAACCCGCGCCGTTTTGCATCAATCATTTTTGGTTTCTTTTTTGATTCGCCTTTCATTTGTGTTTTGCTCATAACGACTCCACGTGTGTTGCGTGCTATTTTTGATCGAGTATTCCTACCGATCAAATACAAAAATGGACCATTAAACCTTCATGGCTAAAAGTTGTTTTTCAAAATCAATAAAGCTTGCGCCAAAAAAACCGACTGACCGATAAAAGCGGGCCGCTTGTGCGTTTTGCACATCGTTAAAAAAGGCATTAGCCCAGGGCGCAATGTGAGTACTAAAAAATTCCTGCTGCGATTCGATTGGCTCATTGCTGCGTATCATGATGCTCATCACATCAGATAAGGCCGCCATGTGATCTTCAGATTCTCGCACGCCGTCCTGGCGTTTTATACCAATCTTACGAAGATCGGCACGTAAGGCTGCGAGTGGCTTTTCCATTAAAAAGCCGGTGATATACCAAGAACCAAATGGCACTAGCTCACCACGCCCCACGCCAACAAAAAGATCGAAATATTCTTGGATTACTGCGTCTTCGTCGGCTTTAAGGCTGGCCTGCTTTAGTAGCTCCCAGCCCATCGCAAGGGGCCCATCGCTGGTGTCAACACCCTCAATCTGGCGCAATACGGCTAACACATTGTTATCTGGCTCAGAGGCGAGCAACCGGCCAAGAAGCTCGTACACGCTAGCGCGCATTAGCTGCAGCTCATCGTTAACGAACTGCTCATCGCTCTTGATTTCAAATGTGGGTGAATCCACAGTCATTGCAGTCATAACTCCATAGTGTAATCAGGGTTTTTCCGACCCGCCAGCCATTCATTTAGATCGTCTATACCGACAATTCTTACCTAGTTATCGAGCAGATTCCGAGCGTTTAAGCATGATGTGGTGCTTTTTGACCCTACCCGAAATGCGCCAAAATTACGTCTCTTCAACCTTGCTGTCGCGATGTATCTCGATGCCTACATCACCATCGTCGTTAAAAATATCCTTTACACGGCAGTCATCGCACATTTTTAGGCGTCGCAGCGCTTTTTCATCCTGGTACATCCAATGGCTGGTGAGCTTACCCAGCATGTTTCGGATCATCCCTTGGCTGGCAAATGCCTTGTGGCAAGTCACACAGTGAAACGGCTCTTCTTCGTTCAGCGTTAATATTTTGCGCGCGTCGATACTGTCGTACCGATATTGAGATTTCAGAGTGATGGCCGATTCCGGGCATGCTGCATCACAAAGGCCGCACTGCAAGCAGTTAGCTTCGATAATGCGAACCGCTGGAGATTCTTGGCCATCTAGCAATGCCTTACTTGGGCAAACTGACACACACGCCATGCATAAGGTACAACTCGATTCGTCTATTGAGATTAAGCCGTGCGCAGCATTTGCAGGCAGAGGCTGCACATCTTGAACACAGCCTAGTTGCTCATATAGATGATCTATTGCCATGCGCAGTGTTTGCCGCTTGTCATCGTGAGTATCAAATGTGGCAGCCTGCATGCCGACCAGGGCATTTTCAGGCAACACTCGAGTGGCAAGCGTGGTTAGATCAACTTCGCTGATGGCGATCACGATTTCGTTCGACACGCCAAGCCCCGCCATTAACTGGTGGAACCACTCGGCTTGCTCAAGCACTGCATCACGATCGCTACGCTTCTTTTCGCTGCCAAACACGAGATAAATACGTTGAATACCGGAAGCAAGCAACGCTGCCCAATAGTCCATTCCAAATGCGGTGACTTCCTCCACTGCAAGTGCAAGCACATTTATCGGCAATATCGCATCATCAACTTGTTGCTGATGATCTTCGCAGTGCAGCAGCACCACCGAACAGTTTTCGAGTTCAGCCATCAATTTGCGAGAACGACCAATTGCATCACTGGCTCGAGGATAGGCGTAACTCATTGCACCGCTTGGACAAACCGTGGCACAACTGCCGCAACCTTGACATAGATGCGCATCAACGCTTATGCCTTCACCACGTGTGGTAATGGCATTTGCAGCGCACACATCAATACAATTGGTGCAACCATTTAGTTCGCTACGACTGTGCGCACAAACATCCGCTCGATAGTTGAAGTACTTGGGTTTTTCGAAATCGCCAATTAAATCGGGGAGCTGAGCGAGCGCTTCTGCCAGTGTGGCGGCATCTGGTGCATGCAAGTAACCAAACGGTGCTAGTTCTGAAGCCAAATGAGGTTCTGCAGACAAATCGAGTACCAGATCAAACAGGCCTGTTTCCAAATACACACCAACACCTAAATCGAGTTGATCTGCATCGCCAATGGCGACAGCATGGTAGTGGCCCAGGTACCCCACAAGTTGTAACGAGCTAGTTTGATATAGCGATACGCCGTCTTCCGTTAATTTTTTTTCGATACTGGTGCACTGAGGATCGATTGTCACAACAGTGGCTTTCAAACCAGATAGCTGGCTCACTGCTGCAAGCGCATCTTCTGATGAACCAATCACCAATACGTTACCTTGTGAGTGATAAGCAACAATAGATGTTGCCTCTATCAGTTGCTGCTGGCTGACGACGCTAGCCAATGGTGTGAAGCCGATCGTTTGGTTTTCTGTAGTCATACGCCCATTGTGTTGTCTGTTTGTTTAGATGAATCAGTCACCGATTGCGAATCGGCATGCAATGCCTCATCATCTTGAATCTCGTCTTGCCTATCTGGAGTGTCTGGTTCTTGGTCGGCTTCTTTGTCTTGCTCCATCTCTTCGCTTTGAGCGGTTTCTTCAGTCGCTTCCGTTGCTGAATTTTCATCTTCAGAAGTTTCACTGTTAGCCGCTTGTTCTACGCGAGCAGCTTCCTCCTGCTCTGCCAACAAAGCTTCTTCAGCCTCGCGAGCTTCCCGTTCTTTGCGTTCCTTATGAAATTTCATATCGCATGTGACGGTATCGCCTAACGGCTCGAAGTAGGTGTAATCCTCGTCATAGTCATTTAGCCCATCTCTTATATTGTATTTAGGTAACTGGAATAGGTACTTAAACGCAGCATTTCGTGCTGTTTTGCTAACACCGCGATTAAAAAACATGCTGATATCTGATTCCGATGTGAGCGTTTTTACTGCCGGCATATCTTCATCGCTTAGCAAGGGTTCTTCTTCAACCACGTCAATTTCAGTCATACTTTGCGGATTAGCAACGACTTCGGGCAAATCAGCGATGTCGCTGGCAGCCTCCAGCTGCGCACCCAAATCAGGCACTATGGTTTCATCGACTTCTTGAATAGAATTTTTAGAGGATTGCTTTTCAGCCTCCGCCTGGCGCTTTCGTTCTGACCAACGAGAAAGTATTGATGATTCATCGTTCATTGGCGGCCACCCCGTGCTTCTCCATCAAGCCATTTTTTACGCATACGCTTTTTAAATGGCTTAGGTTGATAATGCTGCATTACAAAGGCTTCCATATGTCGGTATATATCCGCAGGGATTGGCATCGACAAAACCGTGTCGTCCGTTTCCAGGTATGCAGTGGCTTCGTCATAATCACAAGTGACCAAAAGCGGCTCAGTTGAAAGCGTGGCATCGTCATCAAGCGGATCCCTGCACACGACATAAACAAGAGGCTTGTCTCCAATAAGCGCATGCCAATAGCGCTCGCAGGCATCTTTATAAAAAGTGATGCTCCAACCGGACCATGAGTAGGACTTTTCAGAGTCAGTTTGGCGAACCAACTCACCCGAACCATCACAAAGTTTTGCTTGCGACCCCATGGCAACGGCCTCTAGCTCCCAAACTGGCACTGACCAGCGACCACGCTGGATGGTGCGCTGTCGTAGTACCACGCTGACAGGCAAACTCAGGCGAGTACCGTTAGATATCGCTTGAAACAAATGTTGCTCGTTCATCGGTGCAACATTGACACGACACACTACCCCGGTGCAAGCCGACGAGGGCTGAATAACGACTATGAAGGCTAGTCTTTGGTACAAAATTCATCCAACATTCTTTGATCAGGGACATTTTGTCCTAGTTCTGATTTACACCTGCTTAGACCTCTTCCTCATTGGCACAGCTTGGGTAAACTGGCTCGACACCCGAGAGAACACTGAATGAACGCATCGCTTAGCCCTTACTCACCACGCATGACAAATGCTGGATTAGCCGCCGCGCACGGCGTGCAAGCGCGCAATGAGTATGGAGAGGTGACCAATGTTCATGTACCCGGCGAGCTACCACTCACTATTCGTGTTGACGGCATGGAAGTCGTCACGCTAATGACGCTCGGCACAGAACCCGAAGCGCTCACCCTGGGCTACATACGCAACCAACAACTAATCGAAGATATTCGCACCATCAAATCTGTGCTTGTCGATTGGGATAGAGAAATAGTTGATGTCGAAACGGTCACTGGTGAAGGAATCGGCGATTGGCAAGAAAAAATGAAACGGCGCATTGTCACCAGCGGTTGTGGCCAAGGCACTATTTTTAGCTGCACCGTTGACAAACTCTACGAAGTAAAGCTCAGTACACCGGCATTAAAACAATCTGACATCTACACACTCATAGCTAATGTGGGCAAGCTCAACAATGTCTATCGAGTGTCTGGCGCGGTGCACGGTTGCGGCTTATGCTCTGCCACTGAATCCCTGATGCATATTGAAGACGTCGGCCGGCACAATGCTGCCGATGCAATTGCGGGCAGAATGTGGCTAGGTGATGTCACTGGAGAAGACAAAATCTTCTACACCACTGGACGATTGACTTCAGAGATTGTGATGAAAACAGCGTTTATGGGCATCCCTGCGTTGCTGTCGCGCTCTGGTGTTACACAGATGGGCCTAGAGTTAGCAAAAGAGGTCGGCATGACTATCGTCGCCAGAGCTAAAGGCAAACATTTCTTGGTTTACCACGGAGAGAAAAACGTCACGCTTGACGCCATCCCACCGGTTCGCGGAACGCCTCCGCCAACTAAGGGTATGCGCGACCTAGCACAATGAACGTACTCGTCGCGTCTACTCTCGATAGCAATCCGTTTCTAACCGTGCCTCAGCTAGCAGCCCTACTCCATATCAACGAAAAAAAGGTTTACCAACTTGCTGGCGACGGTGAGCTGCCGGGCACTAAAATCACCGGTAAGTGGATATTCCCGCGCCGCCTAATCGAGGATTGGATAACTGAAAACTGCCACAGTGGGGTGCTTAATGATCGTTTGATCGTCACCGGCAGCGATGATCGTTTAATACACCGAGTGTTTAACCGTTATTCGGCCGAAGTACAAAATAACGCACTCGTTAGTTATAGCCCTTGTGGCACTCGGCATGGCCTGCGAATGCTCGATATTCGACGCGCAGATGCTTGCTTTATCAACTGGGGTGCCAGTGACCAAGACGCGCGCCGACATTTAGGCTTACTGCGCTCGTACAAAAATCATTCTGACTGGGTTGTATTACGCGGCCTGCAACGACAACAAGGGTTGATCGTTTCATCACCGCTTGCAAGCACTCACTCCACGCCATTGGGCTTATTAAGCGACCGAACATTAACATGGGCACTGCGCAATGAGGATTCTGGCAATAACCGACTGTTACTTGACACCTGCAGCGAACATGAGATTGATCTAAACAAACTCAAGGAAGGCGCGCGCTGCAATAGCGAAAGAGGTGCCGTCGCTGCTGTTTGCAAAGGCGTAGTAGATGTAACGTGTGGTGCAAAGAGCTCAGCATCCGAATTCAACCTCGGCTTTATACCCTTAGCATCAGTTTCACTCGACCTTGTCACGAACAAACAGACATATTTCAGAACACTGTTGCAACATTTAATTATACGGCTTCAACATAACGATGCGCAGCCGCTAGCAGATGACTTGGGTGGTTACAGTGTGCCAAACACCTTAGAATTAATCACATTGGGTTAACAAATTTTAGGCCAGAAAATGGTGGCAATGGCTGGCGATCAATATGTAACAGAATGTTAATCATTGCGAAAGCGGGCGCTCAGAATTGCACCCTGGCAATGAGGCCAACTATTATGGCTCCCTTGTTGTTAAAGTATTAGTGACGTCTATTTTTTATATGAACCAAATTTTTAGGCAGCATTTCCAGTCATTTGCCTGCGGAGTTTTTATATGTCGAAATTCGATGAAGCTATAGAAGATTGCAAAACACAAATGAAGAGCGCCGGTATTGACTGCGACGAAAAATTGTTGTCGTCGGTAGCCAAAGGACTAGGCCCTTCTCTGTACAATCGCGACGCCAATTTAGTAGCGGCGGGCGAAAAAAAAGAACTTGAAAACGTAAAAGCGCGATTCATCCAGCGAAAGTTGAGTGTGGAAGGTGAACAGGCCGATGCCGCTATTGCACACGCGATCGAAAAAATTGGCGCCAGCAACAGGCAAAAGCTGCGCCCGGTTTTTTACTATTTGATCGTAAAGTTTCTAAACAAAGAATCGGTGTACCAGTAGCAGTGTTGCTCTAATATCCGAATGGTACATCCTTCTGCAATTTCCTAAGCCCCCCTAGCCTGCATTCCGAACCATCGGCGCCACATCGGCTTGGTTCTTTTTTACTGTGTAATCGAGGACGCGCAACACTTGCTCGCGCCTGATAGCCAGTGCGGATAATTTTGCAGTGGTATCCAACTGCAACTCCCTGCGTATCTCCTGAAGCCGCAAAGCACTTTGGCGATAAGCAAGAAATGTCGACTCATCTCGGTCGTCGCCTATCTCTGCATTCTTTTGAAACAGGGTGGAGTATGCAATACACGGAACTCGCTCAGCGGCAACCGCTGCGAATAAGTCTTGATCATTAAGTAAATCATCCAACACCCGAACCTTAAATTGAGCGGCATCGACGTTACTATCGTTAAACAAGCTCAGCAGGGTGTCACGTTGGGTGGTGTCCAGTTGGTATTCGTATGCAAGAATGGCTAAATTTTGTGTGGCATAAAGATCCAGATACTGCATTGCAAGTTCCAGCAGCGCCTCGCCTGCACGCAAGCGCACCACATTGATATGGTGTTGCCTACGGTTATATTTTGGGTCGACCTTGCTGGCTTTGATTTCGATTAGCAAACGTTCCATTAGTGGGTAGATTATCTCGCCACGCACCTTTTCAGCCCAGTAGATTCGTGCACCACTGTTTCTCCAGTGGCCATTCATCAGCTCAGGATCCTTTATTCCCTCTTCGAGCGATACCACTGTGTCGAGCAACTTGATAACGATACCGGACAGCGTATACGGTACTTCTGCCTCCGTAGGCGTTAGCTCCATTTGCGTAAAACGATCGACATTGTATTGAGCTTGCGGCAGCAATATATCCGGGTGGCTAAGTGTCAGCCGTGCCTTGTTCCCGCCATCGGAAACCACTGAAGAATCAGTCAGCTCTGATACCATGGCGGCAATTGGGCCACCAAATCGAAACTGAATTTTACGTAAGGAGTGACCGTAACCGGTAACTCGCATCGAGCCATCCTCAACCACATCGTGCAACAGCGCCAGGGTGATAATTAGCGGTTCCATCGCTCGGCCTAGAACACGCTCAGAAATCGCGGCGATTCTAAATGCATGAGCAGACATAGTACTCAATGACTTACGCCTGCCCTTTTCTAAAGAACGCATCATCTCCAAACTTGCGATATGGACGGTCTCTATTGAATTAGGCGCCTCAGACGCAACGTAATATTCCATCACCGGCAGATTAATATGTACCTCATGCACCGCCTTGCCACGACGGCCCGACAGGCGATCACGCTTGGTCTCATCATCCAGCGCATCCCGCACAGCCATCATTAAGGTATTTCGCAATGGCTCTCGTAGGGCATAGTGGTCAACACCCGGCAAACCGAATGCTGCCACGGCACGCTTGTAGTCACGCAGCAAATAAGGGCGCTCAGGAAACACATTGTCAACATCAACGCCTTTTGCTCTGAGCTCTTCTCGACTCTCAATATCGAGAAAGCTGATGACGTGATCACCTGCCGCGCGAGCAGTTAAACGTAATCGACTGGCTTCAAGGGCCGCCACCGCTGTCGCTAGTGCTGAAGATGGCGGCTCCGGAGGTGTCTGCCCTTTCTCAACGGCTGCTTCGAACAGTTGAACGTAATCCTGCAAAGTACGCACATAGCTGGCTACCGTATCGCCAAACCACGTAAACACGTAGGTGTCGTCCACAATTTCGTGATCAGAGGCATTAATCGAGCTGTAGCTGTAGGGTTTACCGAGCGAATCTTGCAACATCGTCGCAATGATCAGGTCGTGAGTCATGCCAGGCATGCCCTTGCCATGATCACCATAGAGTTTTACACCCAGCAACAAATTGGCTGAGAGCACCGCAGCATGTATAGACGGTTCGAGTTTGGGCAATCTGTTGGTGTTGATCATTCGATCTCGGCCGCACTCGGCAAGATCGAGTTCTTCGGGTTTAATGGTTTCAGGATCAATATCCTGATCGGCAAAAAGCTCGTTTGCCAGCAGATCCCAACCACGCGGCGTATCAAACAATGCTCGCGGCAGGGATGAAAGCGGGACGTGGTGTTCTACTTCTTGAGCAATCCAGCGGCGGGAAATAGGCCCGGCTATGACTCTTTCTGTATCACCAGTACCGGCCAGAACGCCATAGGCTCGAACGAGCTTGACGAGGTCGGACAGCGGATAAGCACGCGCCACGATGTTGATCCAGAATTAGTATTAGCTAAAGAATAGCAAGCTCTAGCAATTTTGGAACCGAATTACTCGACAAGTTATGCAGCTGTAATCATTCTCTTACATTTGGACCAGAGTTGCCTGTGTTGTTGCTTGCCTGACGCTCGCAGATACCAGCTTGCTGATCGGAAATCTGACCGTAAACTGTGCGCCTTTAGATGGTGTTGACTGAACATCAATGTGGCCATCATAGCGCCTTACAATTCCGTAGCTTACGGACAATCCCAGACCGGTACCGCTCTCCTTGTCACTGGTGAAAAAAGGGTCAAACAAGCGCTGCAAGTCATCGGCCGCAATACCTTTTCCGTCATCGTTAACAATTAGCCAGACTTCACTATCATTTGATCCAGTCATCAGCGAGATGCGCCCGCCGCGATCTACAGCATCAATCGCATTGCTCAGAAGATTGACCAACACTTGCTGAAATTCCTGACGATCCACTCGTACCAGCGCATTTGCGTCGAACGAGATATCGAGCTTAATGGCCTTACCGTCTAGCTCATGCTGCACGAGATGAAGCGTATCGCTTACTGCATCGTTAATATCCAGATCCACAATGGTATCTGGTGGCGATACTGCATCCAGGCCCCCTGCTGCCGTACCAGACACAGCTGTTTGAGTCTCGAAGCTCTCAAATTGAGCACTGCCGCCGCTGGGACGAGAGTATTGCAGCAGGCGATCAGTAATCGATCGGATCCGATAAACCTGCTCAATGATCAAATCGATCTCGGTTTGCACCTCGCTTCTCGCATCACCTATCTCCTCCAAAAGTATGTCCATATTGCCAAGGATCACGGCCGTCGGGTTATTGATCTCATGCGCCACGCCAGCAGTTAATTGGCCAACGGCAGCGAGCTTTTCTGCCATCGCTAAGCGCTGACGCGTCTCATTAACCAACAACATGGATTCCTGCAAACGCACATTTTGCAGCTGTAGCTCTTTCGTACGAGAGCGCACTTTCTCTTCCAGATGCCTCGCATCATTTTCAATACGCGACTGATTTTGCTCCAAAGTGTCGAGCATGAAATCGAACTGCCCTGCCACCTCGCCGATTTCATCTCCTGAATCAATCTTGCCAATTCTGCGGCGTTCGCCCAGAGCCGTTGCTCTGATAACACGTGCAATCGCCTCGACCGGTTTGAAGATTGATTGAGCGCCATAAACCGCCGCACCCAAAGCAAGCAAACTGCCGCCCATTAACATCGCAGAGATTAATGCTATACCTTTGTGCAACTGATGACGATAAGGCCCTTCAAGATAGCCTGCATACAGCATTCCTACCTTGTTACCCTCTACATCGACTATCGGCTCGTAGGCTGAGATATACCAGTCGTTTACCACGAATGCGCGATCGATCCAGGTTTGACCCTCGCGCAATACTCGATTACGAACCTCTGTAGACACCCGTGTGCCCAAAGCTCGGCTTTGATCATCAGAAGGAACATTAGTGGTAATCCGAACGTCTTCCAAAAACACCGTGACGGTACCGATGCTGCCCTCAACCAAACTGCCTTCGCCATATACAAGGTCGCGGATTTCATCAACCACATTGAAATTGCTATTGAGCAGTGTGCCGCCTTCGAGCAAGGCAACGGATTCATTATTAGCATCAACCACTTGTTGCAAAACCCGAATCACCATTGCTCTGTCTTCTTGCATCCGGTCTGTGGGTGGCGCGTGCTGCGTTTCCACTAACGGAAACACAACCAATTCAGGTGATATCGTTTTTTGCATTGACCAATAGTGGTGAGGGTAAATTTCTATACCTGACACACCATTTTTGCGCTCATCAGAAAGTGCAGTTCGATGCAGTTTTTCAGTAAGCGAGGATATGGGCATTTGCCAAGGTATCCAACCATCAGCGGTTAGCCTCTTGGTACCGTGTTGATTCAGCAAATTTAAATAATCGAATCCGCCAGTGGTGCGGATTCGTTCCATCAGCGTTGATAGCTCCGCAGCATCATCACGTTTTAGTGATGTCAAAAATCGCGAGCCACCGGCAAGCGAGGCCAATTTGTTTTGCTTGTCTATTTGGATTCGACGGAATTCATTTTGAGCAACACGCAAGTCAGTGTTTACCTTGCTGAACAGTTGCTGGTATGTATACTTAGTGGACCAATTTGCGGAAAAGTAAACCACCGTGACCGTGAGCAACAACAACGGCACAACCGCCAATAACAATAACTTGTATCTAAGACTAAGCCCTGATTTTATGGCGTGCCAGAGTTGACGAAGCACGCTATTTAGCTAGCCGTCTGGCTATCAACATCGTTCCAGATGTGTTGCTTTCGTTCTAGTGTTTTACGCGATACGCCGAGTTGGCGGGCTGCTGCAGATTTATTGTTATTAAAAGACTCAAGCACCTGCTCAATATGAGCGCGCTCAACCGCATCCATTGTCCAGCTAGACGGGTAACCGCTTTGCGAGTGGTTTTCGGTATTGTGGCCATGCATGCTGTTAGGAGGCAATCTCCCGAGCAACAAGGTACGTTCTACTACGTTTTTAAGCTCTCTGACGTTGCCTGGCCAATGGTATACACGCAGCCGTTCCCAATCGGTATGCATCAACTCAATTGGATGTACTCGCATTTCAGCAGAAAGTGAATCCAGAAAGTGTTGTACTAACAAGGGTATGTCATCAATACGATCTCGCAACGGTGGGATGATCAACGGCAAAACATTAAGACGGAAGAACAGATCTTGGCGAAATTCACCTCGATCAACCATAGCGGACAAGTCGCGATTGGTTGAAGCCAGCACGCGCACGTTGATCGGTTGCTCTTGTTCACTACTGACAGGCCGTATGACTTTTTCTTCCAACACACGCAGTAGCTTGGCTTGCATTGCGAGGGGTAATTCGCCGACCTCGTCCAAAAATAAGGTGCCTTTATCTGCGAACGCAAATAAACCATCGTGAGGTTCGGTTGCACCGTTAAATGCACCTTTTGCATAACCAAAGAGCTCGATTTCAAATCGATCGGGTGCGATGGTACCGCAGTTGATTGGGACAAACGCACCGCTGCGTTTACTGGCAGCGTGAATAACTCGCGCCATAACTTCCTTGCCAGTCCCGGATTCGCCTTCAATTAGCACTGTTGACGTAGTAGGTGCAACTCGGTGCGCTAATTTAAGTGTCTTCTTGATTGCGTCACTTTCACCGACCACCGCGCGATCATCAATAAATTGTTCAAGTTGCAACCGTAGCAGCGAATTTTCTCGCAGTATTTGGCGCTTCTGCAAGGAGCGCTGCATCGCCATAAAAATTTGTTCACTTCTGAACGGCTTCATGATGAAATCATCAGCACCATTACGCAGGGCCTCAACTGCCATATCCAGATCTGCATACGCTGTCATGTAAATGACATGAGTACGTACACCTCTTCCACGAAGTTGCTTGAGCCATTCAAGGCCCGACAATCCGGGCAGTCTAATATCGACCAGTAACAAATCAAATTGGTACCTTAAGCGCAGCGCTTCTGCTTCCTCGGCACTCGCCGCTACTTCTAACAAGGCACAACGTGTTTGCAGCGCTCGTTGTAAAAAATTACGCATACCTGGCTCGTCGTCAACCACCAATATGGCTGCCGACTTCAGCATTTGTTGAAAGGTTTCAGATAAAACAGCAGGCGTAGCGGAGCCGGATGGGGTCAGAGACGGTCTAGATTTAACAGGTGTGCCGGTCATCAAGGGTCGAACGCTGTACAAACAGTTGAACCACTACCCTATTGAATAATTTCAGCTTGGTCAATAGTTAAACATCTAAATCAGCAGATAACGGGCTACCGCGGTACTTTTTTTGGCTGACAATTGCCTGGATAAGTGAGGACTACCTCTTGTTACAATACATCGCAACGTTATCAACTAGTGTTGCAATACACCGTATTACGCCCTGCAACCCTACAGCTATTAGCGCTTCGTTGTGGAGATTTTCTTTTTAGTGGATTTTTTCTTCACAGATGTGCGTTTTGCTTTCCCTTTAGCGCTTGACATCCCTAAATCGGCACCGGTTTTGCCGCTTTTTACCGCTTCATCAGGCAAGGTTTTTTTCTTGAACTCACACAGGTCCGCAATTGGGCAACTCGGGCAACGTGGTTTACGAGCGACACACACGTAACGACCATGCAAAATTAACCAGTGGTGGGCATCAAGCAAGTATTCTTTGGGCAGCAACCGCAGTAGTCGTTTCTCAACCTCAAGCACGTCTTTACCCGGAGCAATACCAGTGCGATTGGATACTCTAAAAATATGGGTATCTACTGCCATGGCAATTTGCCTAAACGCTGTGTTAAGCACTACATTGGCAGTTTTTCTACCCACACCGGGAAGCGCTTCGAGCTGTTCACGCTTTGCAGGCACAACGCCATCGTATTGCTGCTGCAAAATCTCACAGGTTTTAATGACATTACTGGCTTTGGTATTAAACAGCCCGATACTGCGGATATGCGCCTTTACACCAGGCACGCCCAGCTTCAGCATCGCCTTTGGCGTGCCCGCTGCAGGGAACAAAGTGCGGGTTGCCAAATTGACGCTAACGTCAGTCGCCTGAGCTGACAACAACACAGCAATCAGTAATTCAAATGGATTGGAGTATTCAAGCTCGGTAACAGGCTCTGGATTAGCCGCAGCCCAGCGTTTAAATATCTCTATGCGTTTTTCTGCATTCATCCAGCAATTGTACTGCATCTATGAATGTGCTCAGGTATTCTAGATAGTGCGAGCCTTTCCCGAAACCAAGGTGCCCGCCGGGGTGCCGGATGATATGTCTTGCATCGACTAAGGAGAAAACCATGTGTGGCCGAATCAATGTATCCGACAACGAAGGCGTGCGTTTTTTGCTATCAATGCTCGGCATGGAAACTTGGCCGAGCCGTGAGCCGCGCTTTAATATTGCGCCCACACAAACACTGGATGTAGTGCAATGGCAAAATCAGCAAGCTACCCTAAGCAGCATGCGTTGGGGCCTATTGCCGGCGTGGGCTAAACCTGGGCAGTTTTCAGCGCCACTGATTAACGCCCGCAGCGAAACGATTCGCACCAAGCCTTCATTCAGGCAGCTGATCGCCACACAACGTGTGTTAGTACCCATTAATGGATTTTACGAATGGAGACGCGAAGGGAAAATCAAAACACCGTTTCATGTGTATCCTAAAGATCATGCGGCGATGTTCCTGGGTGGCGTGTATCAGCAAGCCAGTGATAAAAAAAACGAAGATGGTAAGGATAAAAAATCAGAGGTCGCTATAGTGACTACCGCTGCAAATTCGATGTTTGAAAAGATACACCATCGCTTGCCCGTTATTCTGCCAATGGACAAAGCGCTCAGCTGGATTGATAACGATGATGCCGATACGATAGATGCGTTGATGCAAGCTGCCAGTAACGACACCCTAAGCCTGAAACAAGTAAGTAGTTATGTTAATTCGTCACGCAACCAAGGGCCAGCCTGCTTAGAGGCGGAGCCGATTGATGATTTGTTTGGCGAAGCTTGAGTATCACAGAAGCCGTCACCGGCTAAGCGAATAACAAGCTTTTAGCGCAGCCGGGTTGTTCATTTTTTGTACGTAAGTTTTGGGCCGCCTATCATCCCATTGTGAATAAGATAGAATTGCTGAATCAGCAACTGCGGACCAGAGACCATGACTGCCCAGACAACCACCACTGCTAAAGCGCCCGCCCGCAAGCCAAGAGAGAAGCTCTCCAAAGCATTGTTGCATAGAAAATTTCCGATATTAAACCTGCCGCAATATTTGTCACAAAAAAAGCAATGGCTTCGTCAAGGTGGTGAAATTAATCGTTCGTATCGAATCTTGACTGATTATCAAGATACCGCTGGAAATGCACGTGGGCATTATTACCATCAAGATTTACTAATAGCCAGTTTGATTGCTAAGAGCAAGCCTCGCCGGCACGTAGATATCGGTTCTCGCATCGAAGGGTTCGTTTCACACGTCGCATCATATCGCCCAATAGAAGTGTTCGATATACGCGCGCTACCAGAAAGCCGTCATACCAACATCAAGTTTGTACAAAAAGATCTAATGGATCACACCGAAACCGAGATCAGCGATTCGGTTTCGTGCCTGCATGCAATTGAGCATTTTGGCCTTGGCCGATACGGCGATCCAATTGATCCGCAAGGGCATTTGGCTGGTGTTAAAAACATCTCAAAAATGGTTGAGAAAAACGGTACGCTTTATATTAGCTTCCCCATCGGCTTCGCTGATTCGGTGCATTTTAATGCCCACCGCGTATTTCATCCAATGAGCATTTTTGAGTGGGAAGGCATTACAGATGTCATGCAACTAAAGCGATTTGACTGGGTTGACGCTGCTGGGGAAATTAATATGGACGCCGATGTTAATGACGCGGTAGATGCTGTTAAATATGGTTGTGGTATTTACACGTTTAAAAAAATGGCTTAGTGCCCTGCCCCAAAATAATATTTTCAGGAAATCTCATTTTTTAATCGACAACTGTAGCGAACAACATGTTCGGCACTGTTGCCTGCATATCCACTTACTGCATCACAGTGCCGCTGTGTTGGTGCCCCCAGTGCCAGCAGCCCCTTACCCCATATCGGTAATTGCTCGCGACGTAGGTAGACGGCTTCACCATCGCTGATATACACGTGCGTACCATTCGTGCTCTTGTCAGCGACGACAAAATGGTCTCGGATTCGCTCTATCATGACGTGGCGGCGAGAGACGGAGTCTGCATCCACAACCAGATCATTAGTCAGCGCACGACCAATGCTGAATACACCATCTTCGGATCCAAAATTGACTGATTTTTCGCCATAGTAGAGTATCAGCTCGATCGCTGCATCGCCCTGTGCCACCGTTTGAATTACGGTTACTTCGTCCGGTTTCATGGGTATGTCGTAGACCACCAGCGGCTCTGATTTACCCTTAACCTTGGCGGTATCAAAACGCCTAGCGACTGCCTGCCAGCTCCTGGAGGCTCGTTCGATCATCGCTTCAGTCATGACCGTCTGACCACCCTGCGCTATTGTCGACACTCTGGACGCAACGTTGACGGTATCGCCGAACATGCGCCCGTTTTCAACAATAGCCAACCCCCAATGCATGCCAATTCTCATCATGACGCCAGATTCAGATTCTCTGGCATAGGATTCAGCACGTTGATGAATTAATGAGGCGCATTGGATCGCTTCGTCAACCTCAACAAATCGAGCCATTATTTCATCACCGATGATTTCCTGCACCGCTCCGCCGCATTGATCAACGACGAGTGACAGCTGACGCTGCAACTCGGTAATCAGCGTTTTGGCGCCGGCGTCGCCAAGTGATTCATAGAGTTGCATGCTGCCCGATATATCAGCAAACAAAACGACATAAGAGCGTTCGGACATATTCAGCTTCGTTTCTCGATGACTACAGGCTTATATGAAATAATTGTATTGAGTATAAAGAGTTTCGAGCTTACGCTTACGATTCACTGCACCACTCACGCAAGCTACTGGCACGCCATTGGTTTTTCTCCGGCACCGAGGTACCGCCGCTGCGCTGCAGTGTCCCAACTGGCTTGACGACAAAATAATGACTTATTAAGTGTGTTCCAAACCTTGACCTGACCATTGGCATTACTGGAGATAAAAGAGTTGTTCGCATGGCTGCCAGCGAGACGCCAGATGGGTTGCGCCGGATTTTCAAACGCCTGACCAATCCGCACACCCAATTCTCGATCCCACAGTCGAAGTGTGCCATCGCGACTGGCACTGACAATGGTAATACCGTCAGACAAATACGTAACGTCAGTTGCACCACCCGGATGTGGTGTCAGATCTCTTAGAGCCTGTCCTGAGTCCGCGTTCCAGAGTTGAACGATCTCATCTGCATGCGCAGTCGCAATTTCGCTTCCATCCTGCGACCAGGCAATACTCCAGATTGCATTATCGTCACCCTGCCATTCATGATCAATTGATGCGGTTTCAATATTCCAGATTCTGATTTTCCCAACTAAATCTGCCGAGGCAATCGACGTGCTATCCGGGGAAAGCACAAACCGGGTAACACCGCCAACATGATCACCCATATCGTCGCCTGCCGCCTCCAGCGTTTGCTGATCCCACTGTTTTATCTGGCCATCCGATCCAGCACTGAATAGTAAGTTCATTGATGGATGAAAAACCAATGTACTAATAGACCCGATATGCGCATTCGGAATTCGCGCCAGTCGCCTGCCACTATCAACATCCCAAACAGCCAACGTACCGTTTTGATCCGCTGCTGCGATCAGCTTACCCGTACCATCAAACGCCACGGCCCACACACGTTCTTCTGACAGAGTCAGGGGCACACCAATGACCTGGCCATCTAGGCCATCGGATATTCGAACGCGCCCAGCACCATCACCCGTTGCGATAAGATTCCGACTGTCACTCATAGCCAAGCCATAGGCACCGGATCCATGCACACTGAGAGAAAGAAAAGACTTCTCTTCAGATTTAAGCCAGGTGCGCAATACCTGATCGCCACCAATAGAGGCCAGCAAAGAACCTGATAACTGGGCTGCAACATCGGTGATCTGTGCATCGTGGCGAGCAACAGAAGCTCCCAATAATTGTTCCGTAGCGATATCCCAGAACAGCAAGCCACCGTTTTCATCGCCAGCGATTAACAGCCCATCGGCTGTCACTTGAATACCACGTATATTGGCAGCAACATCGGCGAATGGCTCGACAATAAATGCATTCGACCGCACGTCCCATATTCGTACTCTGCCATCACTGCTAGCGGTTACGAATCTGGAGCTATCCGGGTAAAACACGATCTCCCAAACATCACTCTCATGCGCCATGAAAAAATCATTTATAGTTTCAGTATCTGACATATTCCAGCTATAGATTTCACCACGACCATTTCCCGCAAGCAGCACGCTGCCGTCGGGGCTAAAATTCACGGTGAGGACATCGCGAGCATCGTCGGTTAAAAGCTTAGTCTTGCTAAAGTCGTCAACGTCAAACAAACGAACGGCCCCATCTTCAGCCGCTGTTGCAACCGATTTTCCGTCGGGAGAAATGGCAATACTCCAGATTAACGTCGAGAACTCAGCTAACAAACGCGGAGCTGGTAGGGCCAATGCATCGCGTAAATCCCAGTTCATGATTGTCCCGTCAAGGCTGACGCTAATCAGCTGCAATCCGTCAGATGAAAATGCCATTTCTTCGATCGCACCGCCATGGGCCTTTACCGGCGAACCTAGCGATATCCCCGCCGGATCCCAGAAACTGACACTGCCATCACGATTTCCTATCGCAATTAATTCACGTTGCGGATGGATTGCAACCGTAATTGCATCACCCACGGCCAGCTCTGCAAAGGCGGTATAAGGGGATGCTTCAAGCGCTGCTGCAGCATTTACCAAAGCGATTCGCGCATCCACCGAGGCGTTAGCTTGCCGTTCGATAACTTCGGCTGCCAGTGCAAGCGCCAAACGAGGATTTCTATCAGCAAGATCAGCTGCTTGCGAGGCTAATGATTGTGCCAGCCGGAAGTTGGCATCCGTTTCGTTCTTGCGTGCTTCACGAAATGCATTAAAGGCTATGACCGATGAAATCAACGACGCTACGAGAAGCACTGATAACGAAGAAAACGCCAGTCGCCAGTTTCTTCGAGTACGTCTCTCACTCAGCAGTTGTCGCTCATTAGCCACACGCTCTGCATCCGCAGCCGCATCCAAAAACGCAGCCTCTAAACCACTGACAGACTCCTTGTGTTCTGCATACCAACTCATCGCCGTCTGCAGTGGTGCGCCGTGATACAGCAAATCAGGATCACGATCAGCCTCTTGCCATTCTGCAGCAACACGTTCGATACGCTGCATAAAATGCAAGTCATCACGCGACTCGCTGATCCAAGTACTCAAACGCGGCCAGCTCAGGATGATAGCTTCATGCGCCAACTGTACAATCTCTCTATCAACGGTTAATAACCGCGCATCCACCATGGCATTCATGACTGGGCTCATCACCGATTGATCATCACCTGCTTTTAAATCCGCAACTGCATAAGGGCGCCTGGTATCTGGAACTCCCTGACCAGGACTGATCAATCGCAGTAACAATCGGCGCGCAGCGTGTTGTTCTTCAGCATTAAACGAGTCTCGGAATAATGTTTCTGCCGTTTGTGCGATGGCACCAGCTACACCTCCGGATGCGCGATAGTTGTCGAGGGTCAAGCGATTTCCACTGCGCAACTTCCACGATTCTGCCATAGCATGCGAGACCAGAGGCAGCGTACTACTGGTGGTTCCAACCTCCTCAAGCACGGCTTCAACTAACGCTTCGTCGAGCCGCAAATTTGAATGCCGAGCGGGTTCTGCAATCGCTTTGTGCAACTCGATTCGGGACATCGGGCCAACCAACACTTGGTTTTTAGTTATCACGTCAGCTAGCCACGGGAACCTTGATGAACTGCCATAGAAATCAGCACGAATGATAAAAACTAGGCGGGAAAGGCTCTCTGATGGGTCAGCTATTGACGACAACGCAGCGAATATACTATCGAGCACTTTCTGCTCGTGATCAAACGTAAATATTTCCTCAAATTGATCAATACAAATTAGCAGTCCACCTGTGACATCAGAAATACGCTCAGCCATACGACGCCAACGATGATCATCTTGGCGCGAAAAATCCATACCGCCGATATCGCCCGGGAGGTTCTCTAAGGTTCTGCGTAGTTGGTATTCAAGTTCCTTTAACGGATCCGAGCCTGGCGTAAAAACAATATGTGGCCATCGAGCGCTGTCGGGTAACGCACCATTACGCAGTGCTGGTATTAGGCCCGCTCTGACGAGCGATGATTTGCCACTGCCTGAGGAACCACCCACAACCAATATGTGCTTTGAGCGTAGCCGCTCAACCAAGCGTAAGACAAGTTCATCGCGGCCATAAAATCGATCTGCATCGCGCGTCTGGAAAGCAACAAGCCCTTGGTATGGGCAGCTCTCAACTTCATAACGATCGCCAACATCAGCAGAAACTTCGCTCGTACCAACACCCAATATCTTCATGGCTTCAGCCTTCCATGCAGCCATACTGGAGAAACGCTGATCGCTGCTTGTGGACATCCCACGAAGCATGAATTTTCGCCATCGTTCAGCAACAGAACTAATAGCGCCCTCTAACTCGATGTTTTCAGGCGGAGCTTTACCGCTCAAGACCCGCCATAAAACAGCCGTAGCGCCAAAGACATCGGTAGAGGGGCCTATTTCACCGTCAGGATCAAATTGCTCGGGTGAACTGTAGCGAGGGGTTCCACCCACTATGGTTGCTGCTGAATCAAGAACATCTTTTGCCAACCCCAGATCGCCCAGAAGCAAACGCTCATCAACACTGACCAAACCGGAACGCACCATCGTGACGGCATTCCTATCTTCTTCAGTGAATGCCGACGCACGACTCTCGATTAGCAAGTTACCTGGAGTGACGTCACGATGAACAAATCCAGCAACATGCAACGCCGCTAAGGAGTCGGCAAGTGCCGTGACCACAGCAACCAGACAGGCTGTATCAACGTCACCTCGCGTACCGACAGAACCATCATTGAGACGATCCGCAAATGTTCCTCTATCAGCCAAATCCATGACGAAAAAAGGACGGCCATCTTCCAGCTCGCCAATGTCATGAATGTTAATCAGGTGGTCGCTGCGGATATTCCGCAGTAGTTTTGCTTCATCAGAAAAACGCTGACGAGTGAGCGGATCAGAAGCCCAGTCGGGCGATAAAATTTTTATCGCAACTGAACTACCAAGATCTTCGTCCAATGCGCTAACAACGATGCCAAAGCCACCCACTCCCAGAATCTGGCCGGTTTTGTAGCGGCCGATTCTTATCGGGAGTTGGGCATCGCTAGGGCGGTTCATTAACTACTGAATATGCCCTGGTGCTTGAAGGCTCAGAGACTCGAACTGGCGCTAAGGCAATGTACCGCTTGCGGATCCAGCACTGCATGATCACGGCCTCCTGCTGTTACGCAGATCGTTGTCGATCCGTCGCGGTTAGCAACGGACATCGCATCGGCTGTGGTGTACTTTGGATAATCGCTCGTCGGCACCCAATCACCCTGTTTGAAACCGTTCGCTTCAGCGTTGCTGCTGACTTCTTCTGCCTTAAAAGTATCCCAATATACGTGGACGTGATTACGTGATACGTCCGGCAGGAAGTTAGCTTCCCATTGAATTTCAAGCTCATCGCCCGATTTTTCAATGGACAGAATCGTTATCTGACAACCATCAACGGGACAAACATTGGCCACAGGATCGGCGGCCATGCTACCAGCGGGTAAACCAATGAAGGCCCCTAGCAGCATCGCAATTTGATACTTGTTTTGAATTTTTCTCATTTCTATCTCCTTGTTGTTGGACTGAACTGTCCAGTAAGTATCCACTGTAATATCATTTAATCCGATGAATAGTACAACTAGCCACTAGGCTAGGTCTACACCTATCCGCCCCTCTAAACCCATTCTAAAGTCAACAGGACGTTATAGTGGCCTTAGAGACAGGTATCAGCACTTTAGAGCGCTCGAAGGTTCACACGCAGAATCGATACTGGAATAGGCCAGATACTGATAAATGGCATGGCGATTCAGTTGCGTAACCAGCTTGGCTGTAATGGCTTTAAATCACTAACTGTTCGATCACTCTCAACATCGCCAGTGTTCAGTGTTGTCGCCGGTTCAAACATCAGCAACAACGTAGGGATCAAAAACACGGTTGATCTGCTGGTTGACTGCTTTGACTATGCTTATTTTACTTGGAGGCATTGTGTGTTACCTACTGGGTGTATAAAAACTTTGATTTCAGTGGTTTTCGGTTATTGGAGACATAAAACTAGTAAGACGAATTAGGGGAGTCATCAGGGTTCAGATCACCATACACTTCGTCTGGATCGATATCATTAATCAATAAAATTTCGCGTACAGTATTGATGTCTTCGAGTATTTTTTCTACTCGACCAGCGAAGTCGTATTCGTTTACTTCAATCGCTTTTGGCATGTAGCAAAACGCGACCTTTAGTGCGTGAAGTGAATCTTCGTCTAGTTTTAGCATTTGAAATTAATCTTTTCTCTTGGCAATTTTTCTCTGCCAATTTCGATACCGATAACTAGTAACCGCGTAATTGGCCAACCAACACACCCTGAAAGCTAACACGAGTTTCAGAATAACGAAACGATTGCATTGCTTTGTTTTCGGGGATGAGCTCAACCATACCGTCTACACATTCGCCAAGGCGCTTCAGTGTGGCCTCCTGCCCATCAATGAGTGCCACGACAATATCACCCGTACGCACGGCATTGGATTTTTTTAAGATAACCGTATCGCCATCAAGAATACCCACCTCGATCATGGAATCGCCAGTGACTCTGAGCGCGTAACGATCAGGGCCAATAAAAAATTCGGCTAAATCGAGATGGTTTTGATCTTCGATGGCTTCGATCGGCATACCTGCTGCGATACGGCCCAACAATGGAATACGGAATTTACCTGGCGACAAATTGCCAGCTGGCACCGAAGAAATTGCTATCACGTTGCTTAGCGCTGGTTTGTTGGAAGGCGGGTGATCTTTAGCAACGCCCGGTGTTGCCCCGCTGCCGCTCACTAGCCGCAGGCCACGCCAGCCGGTGCCTTGACGCTGCAAATGGCCCTTTTCGATCAAGGACTGGACATAACGGTGCACCGTGCCTTTGCTCTTGAGGCGTAGATCGGCTGCTAGCTCGGCAATGGTCGGGGATTGCCCATGCTTGCTCACATGGCGCTCTATAGCCCCCAAAACACGGGTTTCAAGGTGGGTTAGATCGTTGAGGACAGTCATAACGTACTCCAAAAGTTCTCTTTTAATGATAGAGAACTTTTAGAGAAATTTCAACGGTTGTATACTGCGGTCGCTAATCAGAGTTAACCATTTAGAGCACCATGAGCAAAATGCCGCCTGCAAAGCTGATGAATACCGAAATAGGCCACCCTTGGCTTCCGGATAATCAACTTCCAATCAACGCTGATTTTTCGCAGCGGGTTGTGATGTTGCCTGGTGCAATACATTGGCAGGCCACCGGATTTGATGGCTTGGACATCCGCATTTTAGAGTGTGTCCCTGGAGATAATTTTCGTCTTACCGCCCAACTTCGTACCAGCTCGGCCAGTGCGCGCTCATCACTCTATACACATACAGGTTTTGAAGCGTTTGTCCAGGCTGGTGAAGTCAGCGATCAAAACAACGTTTTTCCATCGGGCCTCTACCTGCGTAACCCCGCTAACAACAAACATATCAGCCCTGAACAGCAACTGCACTTCGGTACCGCAGAAGACAATGCCCAAGACATCCATCAAGGCTTATTGTTTTTGTCGCTAGGTCAGTTTGCAACCAGCGACGGTGAGACACGACGCATCAATACGCGTGATGAAAAAAAATGGCTGCCGGGCCCAGAAGAAGGCACGGAAGTCATGCCCCTGCACATGCATGGCACCAGTAACTCAATGATGCTGCGTTGGACAAGCGCTGCATCTTTTGTGCCCCGATTGGATCCACGTGGCGAAGAAGTACTCGTATTATCAGGCAAGCTCTGCGATGAAGCAGGCCACTACGACGCAGGCTCTTGGATACGTAACCCGGTTGAAACTTGGCAATCGTGGTCGGCAGAGGCAGGCACGCTTATTTACTATAAAAACGGACACTTCCCTGACACTACTCAGTAATCGAAGCAAAACCACATAATTTTTACCAACGCCCTATCATGGGCACATGTCTGAACATCCAATCGACACAACGGCGTTAACAACGCTTTCATCGCAAATAAAACAATGGGCCCAAACACTCGGGTTTAACCATTGTGCAGTTAGTGATACTCAGCTCGACAAACACGAAACCCATTTACTGAACTGGCTGGATGCGGGTTTCCATGGCGACATGGATTACATGAAGCGCCACGGTACCAAGCGAAGCCGCCCTGCTGAGCTTGAAGTCGGCACCGTGCGCGTTGTTTCAGTGCGAATGGATTATTTCCCCAGTGGCGCAGCCAACGCCGATGCCATATTGCAAGATAATCAACTGGCTTATGTGTCACGCTATGCGCTTGGCCGTGATTACCACAAGTTGATGCGCCAGCGACTACAAAAGTTAGCAAGGCAAATCACAGAGCATGGAGGCGAACAAAGCGACAATTTTAGCTACCGCGCGTTTGTGGATAGCGCACCCGTGCTTGAAAAAGCATTAGCAGAAAAAGCCGGCCTAGGTTGGATCGGCAAACACAGCAATCTGTTGTCTACCACGGCAGGCTCGTGGTTTTTTTTGGGTGAGCTATTTATTAATCTACCCCTACCAGTAGATAAACCACTAGAGCAAGGGCATTGCGGCAGCTGTACAGCGTGCATACAAACCTGCCCCACTAACGCCATCGTGGCACCGTATAAAGTGGATGCGCGCCGGTGTATTTCGTATCACACCATCGAACTACGTACCAGCATTCCGTTGGAATTTCGCAAAGCGATAGGGAATAGAATTTACGGTTGTGATGATTGCCAGTTAGTGTGCCCGTTTAATAAGTTCAGCTCCGCCACCAAACAAATTGATTTCGAACCACGACATCTATTAGACAAAACCCCACTAACGGAACTGTTTGCTTGGAGCGAAGAGCAATTTTACGAGCGCATGGAAGGCTCCGCTATTAGGCGTATCGGTTACGAATGCTGGCTACGCAATATCGCCGTAGCCTTAGGCAACGCTGATACAACGCAAGCCGTGCTTAACGCATTGAATGCAAGAGCCAACGATCCATCAGAACTTGTTAAAGAACACGTCACCTGGGCCTTGCAAGAACACGCTAGCTAATGCGCTTGTGTAAAAAAACCGCCTCACCAAATTCATCATTCATTTTGTACGGCACAAACCCATATTTTTTGTAAGCCGCAAGTGCGGCAACATTACCGGTGAGCACTTCAAGCGTAACCTTGCAACAGCGCGACTTTCGGGCATGCGCTTCAACAGCCGCTAATAAACCTTGGCTGACTCCCTGCCCTCTGACATCGCCAACAACCGCCAAGTCATGAATGTTGACCAACGGCTGACAGGCGAATGTGGATAGCGAATGAAAGCAATTAGCCAAGGCCACTGGTTTACCATCCAACTCCCCAATCACTGAAAACGCACCGGCTGTTTTGTGCATAGCATCCGCTAAGTTTTCACGGGCATAATCACTAAGTGGCTCCCCGCCGCCCATGGGATCTTGCGCATAGGCGTTCAATAGGTCAACAATCTTGGTAGCATCTTCAGGCTTGGTGTAATCGGCGATATAAAAATTGACAGTCATCGTGGAACTCTCTATTTGTTTTAATTGTTGCTTATTGGGCTCACTGCCCTAGTCAGCATAGCTTCCGGGCCGCCGGTCCGCACCTCCGCGGGCTACGTGCCCTACGGGGTGCCAGGTGCCCTACGGGGTGCTACGTGCCCTACGAGGCGAATGACGTTATTTACCTGCATCCTTATTAGCATCACGCAATTGTCGCAAACGTTCACTGATCCGTATTTCCAGCCCACGTTCAACCGGTTCGTAAAACCGCTGTTGCGGGATAGTCTCAGGAAAATAATTGGCACCCGCGGCAAAACCATCTGGCTCATCGTGCGCATATCGATACCCTTGCCCATGGCCTAAATCTTTCATCAACTGAGTTGGCGCGTTACGCAATGATTCAGGCACAGGCTCTGTGCCCGATTGCTGCACGAATTGCATTGTTTTTTTAAACGCAGTATATACGGCATTACTTTTTGGCGCGCAGGCCATAAACACAATCGCGTGCGCCAGAGCAAGCTCCCCTTCGGGGCTACCCAAGCGCTGATAGGTATCCCATGCATATAATGACAGCTGCGCCGCTCGCGGATCAGCATTGCCAATATCCTCTGATGCGAAGCGCAATACACGCCGTGCGATATACAACGGATCACATCCGCCATCAAGCATGCGACAAAACCAATACAATGCTGCATCCGGGTCAGAGCCGCGCATCGATTTATGCAAAGCGGAAATCTGATCGTAAAATTGATCCCCCCCCTTATCAAACTGACGAAATGTATCACGCGTGACTTCCTGCAATACCGCGTCGTCAATCAACAAGAAATCGCCTTCTTGTTTGGCACAATCTGCAGCTAACTCCAGTAACACCAATGCACGTCGAGCATCACCATCCGCTGTTTGCGCAAGCTGCAGCTTTTGTTCATCACCGATCGTGATTGGTAATTTACCCAGCCCACGTGGCTCATCTTGCAGTGCACGATCAATTATCTCGAGTATCGCATCACTACCTAGAGACTTCAGTACATACACACGCACTCGCGATAACAGGGCGTTATTCAGTTCGAACGAAGGATTTTCGGTAGTGGCACCGACAAAAAAGATAGTGCCGTCTTCGATGTGCGGTAAAAACGCATCTTGCTGTGATTTATTAAAGCGATGCACTTCATCCACAAATAACACGGTACGTTGCCCAGACTGATCCAGCGTAGTGCGAGCCTCGGCAACTGATTCGCGGATATCTTTAACACCGGACAACACAGCAGACAAGGCAATAAACCGAGCGTCACTATGTTTGGCAATCATGCGTGCCAACGTCGTTTTGCCCGTACCGGGCGGCCCCCAAAAGACCATCGAGTGCAGGCGATTGTTTTCTAGCGCCTGTCGAAGCGTGCTTTGCGCGCCGAGCAAATGGGTTTGGCCATAGAATTCGTCAAGCGATGCTGGACGCATTTTGTCAGCCAGAGGGCGAACCGAATCGTCCTGGCTAAAAAGACCTTGCTGGGGTGTATTCATCTGCACATGATGAACAGGTTTAGGGATTCTTGCAACGAGGGGGCTCTTCCTGCACGTATTAAACAATCAACGGGCTATCGTGGCGGGATTGGGCAATCTGCCATCACGTCAGCATCATCTCATTAGCTCAGTTCAGTGGCTCACCAATAACATCAACACCGGCGGGTGGAATAAACTGAAAGTCATCATCACTGATTTTGATATTGGGCTGGAAATCAGAAAAACGAATTTGTGTAGCCTGACCAAAGCTGTCACGCAGCTCCATTGCGGCTAAGGCTGTACCAGTTAATCCAATAAACAAGGCATCAAAATCAGCACCTGCTTCACGTGGCACTAACTTAATCCAGTCAATACCATCTGCATGGCTAAGCACTGTCATCTCAAATTGTTCTTCAAGCTCACCCGTGCCCATTAACACGACCATTGGAGTGCCATTAACGCGCTCATCAAGTGGATTAACAGTGACCTGTTGCAGTTCTTTATCGTGTAGCCAGATATTTTTACCATCAGCAATAATTTCTTGTGCACCCTCGCCTTCGTAACGCCAAATGAGTTGGCCGGGGCGTTTCAAAAACACGGTTCCAGCATCGGACTTTACAACCTCGCCATCAGCGTTATATAGCGTTTGACTAAAGTCTGCGGAGAAAGACGTTACGTCACTAACAAATGATCGCAAACGACTAAGCACCTCGTCGTTGTCAGCCGCAATACCAGGTTGCGTAAAAACAGACATAACGATCAATAATGCAATGGCTGGGACATTAAAAAAAGTGTTATTCACAATAGAGGCCTTGTTTGTTAATGGTCGGACATCACCATCATGCTTACGTTCAGCAGCTTACACGCCAACACTGAACTCTAACTGACTAGCTATACGACACGTAACACTACAGGGAGTTAAACAGCGCACAAAAAACAGCGAAGGGTATTGATACAACCTAGCGCTCGTTTATTTTAGAGTGGCGGTGGCGCTAACACTTCGCGCGTGCCGCTGGACGTCACGGTGCTTACAACACCTGCTGCTTCCATTTCTTCGACCATTCGCGCTGCTCGGTTGTAACCGATTTTTAAGCGACGCTGCACGTAGGAGATGGAAGCTTTACGTGATTCAAGCACAATCGCCACCGCTTGATCATACAAGGCATCCTGCTCACCGCCAGACTCGCCATCTGCTGGCGCTAAGCCAGGAATGGATACCGTGTTTGCTTCCAATATCTCATCGATGTAATTGGGCTCACCTGACGCTTTGATGTGTCCCACCACGTTATACACTTCGTGATCATCTACAAATGCACCGTGCACACGGATAGGCAAAGCCGTACCCGGTGGTAGATACAACATGTCGCCATGGCCGAGTAATGATTCAGCACCGCCTTGATCCAGTATCGTGCGCGAATCAACTTTTTGTGAAACCTGAAACGCGATACGCGTTGGTATGTTCGCTTTTATCAAGCCTGTAATAACATCAACAGATGGACGTTGAGTGGCGAGTATCAAATGGATACCCGCAGCACGTGCCTTTTGAGCAATGCGCGCGATCATCTCTTCAGCCTTCTTGCCAACCTGCATCATCATGTCGGCAAACTCGTCCACTACCACCACAATAAATGGCATTGGCTCAAGCGTCGGTGGTGCAGCAGTTGGCTCTAATGCAAGCTCTGCCTGATAAAGCGGATCAACTATCGGTGTGCCCGCTTTAATTGCATCAGTAACCTTCTTGTTATAACCAGCAATATTACGCACCTTTAGTTCAGCCATGATGGTGTAGCGTCGTTCCATCTCGCCTACACACCAACGCAATGCATTGGCCGCTTCTTTCATGTCGGTTACGACGGGTGTAAGCAAATGCGGAATGCCGTCATACATATTGAGCTCAAGCATTTTCGGATCGATCAAAATCAATCGAAGCTCGTTTGGCGTGGCCTTATAAAGCAAACTGATCAACATGGCATTAACTGCCACCGACTTACCAGAACCTGTAGTACCTGCCACAAGCAAGTGTGGCATTCGGCCAAGGTCAGCAGTAACCGGCTGCCCACTGATGTTTTTGCCCAGAGCAATCGTGAGTGGCGAAGGCTTTTCAATGTATTCGCCTGATTGCAGCATCTCACTCAACTGAACAATCTCGCGATGCTCGTTCGGTATTTCAATACCAATGGTGGACTTGCCCGGTATAACTTCTACTACACGTACACTCACTATCGACAACGACCGTGCAATATCCTGCGACAAACCCGTTATGCGGCTAGCTTTTATGCCCGGCGCGGGCTGCATCTCAAAGCGCGTGATAACGGGCCCGGGATGTACCGCCACTACTTCCACTGCAATTCGGAACTCCGCCAACTTTTCTTCAAGCATGCGCGATAGGCCTTCAAGCTCGGTATCAGAAAAACCTGGGCGCTGAGGCGCTGGTGCATCAAGCAACGATAGCGGTGGCAGTTCGGAATCGGGCACATCCAAAAACAAGCGAGTTTGCTTTTGCTCAGGCGCACGTTGTTTGATTGCGATTTTTTTCTTGCGAGGCGCTGCAGGTGGCGGCGCGAGTGCTGAATCTTCGGGTTCTATGGCACTCAGTGCAGCTGCCGCTCTTTTCATTGCAGCCTTTACAGGCGCAATATCATTTGCTGGGACTTCAAGGGTATCCCCACGCTCCAAAGCCAGCAGCGCGTCTGCTTCTTCTAGGGAGGCAGCCATCTCATCAAAGCGTTCGCCCTTGCCGATGGTGGGCGCAGGATCAGATAGGTTGCGGGCAGCATTTCGAGCGGCCGCTCCACCGGCTCGCGCTTTTTCACGAGCTGCCGCAAAGGCCGCGGCTAGGCCACCGGATTTTTTTGCCGGGCCATCCGTACTGAATGAATCCATCAGCGGGTCCCCAATGGGCGCACTCGCCTTGGCAGGTCGCAGGCGCTCTTGCCTGACACGGTCAGCTGCAGCCACTTTAGCGCGCTCTGCCCGGACGTCTTGCGCCTTACCAAAACCTGCGCCAAATTTTTCACCAATGCGTAACACAACTGCACCAAGGTTTTCGATCAGTTGAATCCACGAGGTACCGAACGCCATCGTCAGCGAGCAGAAGAATAACGCCAACAACATTAGGGTCGTGCCAAGCGGGTTAAGGAACGACACAAGCCGCCAAGCGGTTGCTGTGCCCAAAATACCACCGCCAAACGTGCCTTGAGGTAGAGCGCCTTCAGGGACGCCAAAGTGCAGGTCTGCCAAGCCACTGGCTGTCATTAGCATCAGCACCAGGCCAATGACTCGAATAAACGCAAATGGGCGATAACCCTTAGGCTGCGTTTTTCGGCCACGAAATAGCAACCATCCACTCACGGCTAGCACCAGCGGTACCAAAAAACCCATAAATCCGAACAGATAAAGGGTAACGTCAGCAAACCAGGCGCCCGCCCGGCCCACGCTGTTCACAATGGCGACACCTTGGCCTGTGTGCGACCAGCCGGGATCAGCCACATCAAAGGTGGCCAGCGCCAATAGCGCCAAAATTGAGGCGAACACGCAGACAATACCGCCGACTTCGCGGGCAACTCGGCCTAAGTGGCCCAACGCTGCGCCATCGCTCAACGCAGAAGCTGCGGCGGCTCGGGTTGCTTCACGCTTAGACACAGCTGTTTTGCGACTGGATGTGGCCTTGCCTCTGGATACTCGGCTGCTACTTTTCTTTTTCGATGCAACTTTTTTCCGTGTTGCCGCCGACGCGCGTTTCTTGGTTGCTTGAGCCAATTCCAGTCCTACAAATTTTGGGGTTGATACCGGACGCGGCATAAAAATGCCGGTCAAAAGAGTGTAGCAGACAGCAGAGCGGTGGCCGGGATTTCGCGCATCGCTTACTATCTACGCTTTGCCACCATAAAATCGGAATCATGTCAGACAGACGTCATTGTAAATTGATCATTCTTGGATCAGGTCCTGCGGGCTACAGCGCCGCAGTTTATGCAGCTCGTGCCAATCTCAATCCGGTCGTCATCGCTGGCATTGAGCCAGGTGGTCAATTAACCACCACCACGGAAGTGGATAATTGGCCGGCCGATGTAAATGGCGTGCAAGGCCCCGAATTAATGGAGCGCTTCAAACAACACGCCGAGCGTTTTGAAACTGAAGTCGTCAGCGATCACGTTAATACCGTCGATTTTTCCCAGCGCCCGTTTTTACTCAATGGCGACAGCGGCACATACAGTTGCGATGGCTTGATCATCTGCACCGGCGCCAGCGCCAAGTACCTAGGCCTGCCTTCCGAAGAAGCGTATAAGGGTAAAGGTGTTTCAGCATGCGCTACTTGCGATGGCTTCTTTTATCGCAATCAAAAAGTGGCCGTTATAGGTGGTGGCAACACAGCCGTAGAAGAAGCACTCTATCTATCCAACATCTGCAAAGAGGTAATCCTTGTGCATCGCCGCGATAGTCTGCGCGCTGAAAAAATAATGCAAGACAAACTATTCGATCGCGAAGCCAATGGCAACGTCACCATTATGTGGAACCACACGCTAGAAGAAGTGCTCGGTGACAAAAGTGGCGTGACCGGTATGCGTATCAAAAATGTTGCCACGGGTGACACTCAAGAACACGAGCTAATGGGCGTATTTATCGCTATTGGCCATAAGCCCAACACGGGCATCTTTACCGATCAATTGGACATCGAAGGCGGCTACATACAAGTTAAGAGCGGCCTTGCAGGTAACGCTACAGCCACCAGTGTGGAAGGCATATTTGCTGCAGGCGATGTCATGGACCATGTCTATCGACAAGCAGTCACTTCTGCGGGCACCGGCTGTATGGCCGCACTGGATGCAGAACGTTACCTGGATGAGCTGTAGCGCTATCGAGCCTTCGACTTGAGCAATGCAGACACTGCCAGCGCACTTCAATTGGAAGTGCGCCACAGCCTTAGCGATGTCACAGAACAAAGTTGGAACGCACTTAACGTGCTCCAGAATCCGTTCTTGCGGCATGAATTTTTAGCGGCGCTCGAACAAACCGGATGCTTGGGGCAAACGACTGGTTGGTTTCCGCGGTATTTTTTGCTGTGGAATAATAACCACAGTGCCGCGCCAGGGGCCGAGAAAGATGACGATGCAGAGCGCGAATTAATTGCAGCAGTGCCCTGCTTTGTTAAAACTAATTCCTACGGCGAATTCGTTTTCGATTTTGCATGGGCTGAATCATACCAACAGCACGGCTTAAGCTACTACCCTAAGCTAGTGGCCGCTGTGCCGTTTACACCCGCAACCGGTCAGCGCATATTGATAAGCCCTGAGCATCCTCGCAAGCCGATAATCTCAATGTTAGCCACCAGCATTAGACACTATTGCAGGGAACAAGATTATTCGAGTTTGCATTGGTTATTCCCAACCCAAGAAGAATGCGATCAGCTGTGTGAACAGGCACCGGCGTTCAAAAATAAATCACAAGCCGATGCGCTTAAGGAAGACGAAATCAACGAAGCTGATGAAGCTACAGTGCTAATCGAGCACAGTGCGAGCGACCATCTGCAACGTATTAACTGTCAGTATCACTGGCGCAACCGGGGTTACACATCATTCAATGATTTTTTACAGCAATGCACCGCCAAACGTCGTAAAACAATCAAGCGTGAAAGACGCTACGTAAGCGACGCCAAGCTACGTGTGGAGCGACGACTGGGTGCAAGCCTAAGTGATCAGGAATGGCAATGGGTACATGAGCTTTATTGTGCAACTTACGATCGAAAATGGGGTAGCCCATCACTAACACTCGACTTCTTTCGACAAATGGGAAAAACCATGGGAGAAGCCACGCTGATCGTTTTTGCCTATGACAGCACCGACGAAACACCAGATGCACCCATCGCCTGCTCGATCATGTTCAGCGGTGGCGGGTGCCTATACGGACGATATTGGGGTTGTCGGGTGCAGCACAACAGCTTGCACTTTGAGGCGTGCTACTACCAAGGCATTGAGTACTGTCTGGAACAAGGTTTTGAAACTTTTGAACCGGGCGCTCAAGGTGAGCACAAAATTACACGTGGGTTCGAGCCGACCATTACATACTCAGCACATTACCTCGCTGAGCCAGCTTTTCGTGATGCAGTTAACCGTTTCCTACAAGACGAAAGCCGTTACATACGCCAGAGATGCGAAGGGCTCACAAATTTGCTACCTTTCAAAGCTGACTTGGATCTAAATAAATAATGCCAATACCGTTTCTAGCGCCGGATGATGAAGTCACTGCATTCCCTGCAGTGAGTGATGCATTGGAAGAACCAAACGGATTGCTAATGGCGGGCGGTAGCTTGAGCCCAAAACGGCTGCTCAGTGCATACCGTCAAGGTATTTTCCCATGGTACGAAGAAGGCGAACCAATCCTGTGGTGGTCGCCCAACCCGCGCTGTGTCATCAGCCCAAAACGCATCCGCATCACGCGCAGCTTAAAAAAAACTCTGCGTGGCGAACGCTTTGAAGTAACTGAAAATCTGGCTTATCGCGAAGTTATGAAGCAATGCGGTGCGCCTCGTGCCAACAGCAATGGCACTTGGATAACCGATGAGATGATGGATGCCTATTGCCAACTAAAACCCTATGGCCTGGCTCAATCAATCGAAGTGTGGATGGACAACCAGCTCGCCGGTGGCCTTTACGGCATCGCGCTAGGTAGGGTGTTTGTTGGCGAATCGATGTTTTCCCGACAGCGCGATGCCTCTAAAATCGCCTTAGTACATCTTGCACAGTGCGGCAAATACGACCTAATCGACTGCCAGTTGGAAAACCCACATTTACTTAGCATGGGCGCTGAATCCATCACGCGACACGACTACCTGTTGCTCTTGCAAAAGCTGGGCGACCTAGACAAAGCTGTTTTTTCAACTGAAGCTGCCCGCCAAACCAAAACCGCTGACAAGTAGTGTCAACCCATCTAAATATGCTTCAAAATTGCTGACTTGACTGACTCCAAATCAGCATCAATAGTGAGCACAGGATCAGCACCTGCAATGGCTGTGTCAGTATCCTTCAAGCCATGCCCGGTTACCGTGCACGTGACTACGCTGCCTTCTGGAATCTTGCCCGATGTGATATCACGCAAGG
This sequence comes from Granulosicoccaceae bacterium, assembly GCA_036478595.1. GTDB lineage: Bacteria > Pseudomonadota > Gammaproteobacteria > Granulosicoccales > Granulosicoccaceae > Granulosicoccus. Next base: position 9,771 of record JAZGEF010000014.1, on the reverse strand, counting down.
CTCCGCATACAGAAATAGCAGAAGCCGGCTCACAAAACACACCTTCTCGGCTAGCAAGTAGTCCATGCGTGACTAACAATTCTTCATCAGTGATCTCATCAAACCAGCCCTTGGATTCGCTAACAGCCGCTTTGGCCAAATCCCAACTTTGCGGATTACCGATGCGTATTGCTGTGGCAACGGTTTCGGGATCGCTTACCGGCGCGCCACGTAAAAATGGTGCTGCGCCAGCAGCTTGATAACCGACCATAACTGGCCGTGAATCAGTAAGTTTGTTTTCTAGGTACGGGCAATCGCCATTACACAACGTGCACGAAGCCGTATTGTGACCGCAAGCCTCGCTGTAGCCGATCCAATAACCGGAGATGTTGCCAGCGTTTCCCACCGGAATGCAGTGGTAGTCAGGCGCCTTACCTAGCGCTTCCACAATTTCAAAGGCGGCTGTTTTTTGGCCTTGCAGACGATACGGATTAACTGAATTCACTATCTCAACCGGTGCTTCACCTGCAACTTCTTTCACAAGCTTCATACCGTCATCGAAGTTACCGCGAATCTGTAGCACCACAGCACCGTGTGCAATGGCTTGCGCTAATTTACCCATCGGGATCTTGCCTTCTGGAATCAACACAAAAGCCGTCATGCCAGCGCGTGCAGCATAAGCAGCCGCTGCAGCAGAGGTGTTACCCGTTGATGCACATACGATGGCCTTAGCACCCTTTTCCGCAGCTTTGCTCACAGCCATTGTCATGCCCCGATCTTTAAAGGAGCCAGTTGGGTTCATGCCGTCGAACTTAACGTACATCTGGACAGACTTACCCGTTGTGGCAGGTAAATTAACCAGCTGAATGAGCGGTGTATCACCTTCACAAAGGCTAATTACCGGGGTGTTGCTATCAACCGGGAGACGATCGCGGTACCGCTCGATCAATCCTTTGTAATGTGTTGTCATGACAAAATCAGCTTGAGGTTGTGTGATAGTTGGTTTTGGTTTGTTCGGAATCGATTAGTTTAGAGCTTCAACTCGAAGCATCGCAACAGATTGAGTAACACTATCCAGCTTCTCAATATCAACAATGGCCTCTAGCATTAGGCCTTCGCGTACCAGCCGTGTCAATAAAATAACCGGCACAATAATGGTGGCATCGGGTTGCGCACTAACACCCTCGCCTGGCGAAGGTTCTTTTTGAACAATAGCCTCAATACTAATGCCCAACTTGCCAAATATGCCGGTAATACTGGCCATAACGCCGGGCTTGTCTTCAGCGTGCACCCGTAGGTAATACGCTGATTCAAAGTCGACTGGCTCTAAAATAGGCAAATCAGCTAAGGCTTCCGCCTGAAACGCAAGTTGCGGCACTTGATTAACAGGGGCAGCATCAAGCACTCGTACCACATCAACAATATCAGCAACCACTGCAGAACCCGTGGGCTCAGCGCCCGCACCTGGGCCGTAATACATAGTTGGACCAACAGCATCACCTCTGACTAACACCGCATTCATAACGCCGTTAACGTTTGCGATTAATCGTTGATGCGGAATCAATGTGGGGTGAACTCTTAGCTCTATCCCTTTATCTGTTTTTTTGGCGATACCCAAGTGTTTAATTCGGTAGCCCAGCTCTTCAGCATAGCTAACATCTTCACGTGAAATTTTGCTGATCCCTTCTGTAAACACTCGGTCAAACTGCAACGGTATGCCAAATGCTATCGAAGCCATGATGGTTAGCTTGTGCGCAGCATCGATACCTTCAACGTCAAAGGTAGGGTCCGCTTCGGCATAGCCTAACTCTTGGGCTTCCTGCAGCACGTCGCTAAACTCCCGACCTTTGCTAGCCATCTCGCTGAGAATAAAATTGCCCGTGCCATTAATGATACCGGCTACCCATTGGATCTGATTAGCAGCCAAGCCTTCACGAAGGGCTTTGATCACGGGGATGCCGCCCGCCACGGCAGGTTCAAAAGCCACAACAACGCCTACCTTACGAGCGGCTTCAAAAATTTGATTACCATGCACCGCAATCAGCGCTTTGTTTGCCGTGATTACATGCTTGCCATGTTTGATCGCTGACAAAACCCATTCAAGTGCGGGGTGGTCGCCGCCCATCATTTCGCAGACGATATCGATTTCGGGATCGGCTACCAGAGCTGCACCATCCGAGGTGTTCCTAATGCCCATCTCGTCTGCAACCGCTTTGCTGGCGTTGCGCACTGCAGCACTGTGGATGACGATCTGCCGGCCGCAGCGTCGCTCCAATTCACCGGCGTTTCGCTGCAAAATTTGTGCGGTACCGCGGCCTACCGTTCCTAATCCCAACAGACCGATCTTTACAGGTTTCAAACAACCTCTCCCTAATGTGGGCTCATGCTAACCAGGAATGCTTACCTGGACTGATTCAGCAGAGTATTATACGAGTGCTGACCCACGAAAAGAACGCCTCACAAAAAATACAGGCCAGAGATGCAAAAAAATGAAATTTAAGCTTGAATCCTCAGCCCAAAATTTGATCAGCCACTATGGCATCGGCGATATCAGCGTGAATGGCCAACCCCATGTTGGTAGCCTTATCATCACCCCCAGCCAACTCATCGGGGACTGGTATTCAGGCCAGGCTGCTGAGCTGACCTTAGCTGATTTTGAGCCCCTGTTCGCGCTACCAGAGCCCGACCCAATTGAAATCATCATATTAGGTACAGGCACGACACATATATTTCCACCGATGAAATTGATGGCAGCGCTACATGCAAAAAGGATGGCGTTAGAGGTGATGAACACGCGAGCCGCGTGTAGAACTTACAGTGTATTGGTATCAGAGCAACGGCCGGTTGCCGCTGCCCTGTTACCCATTACTTAGTCAAAATCTCTTAATCAGACTGACTTGGCTAAACTGACTTTGTCAAGACGGGCCTGAGTCAGATTGACTTAAGCATGTCTTACCGGCTTACGCCATAAATAGATTTTCAGCAGAGTAGCCACTGCCTTCCAAAATACGACGCAAGCGCTTAAGCGCTTCCATCTGAATTTGTCTAACACGCTCACGAGTTACACCCAGCTCTTGACCCACTTCTTCAAGCGTCGATTTTTCGTGGCCATGCAAACCAAAACGACGTACCAACACCTCACGTTGCTTTGACTCAAGCTTCTGCAGCCAATCGTTGATGTTTGAATTAACCCGCTCATCCTGCAGTATCATTGATGGATCAAGGTTATTCTCATCTGGAATAATATCCAGTAAAGGCCGTTCGCCGTCTTTACCGATCGCAACATCTACTGAAGTTACCCTGTCGCGTAAACCTAATAGACGTTTTACATCAGCTACAGGTCGTTCTGTCAGACTTGCAATATCTTCAGCCGTCGGTTCACGGTCAAGAGATTGCTGTAAGCGACGCTCTGCTTTTATGTACACGTTCATTTCTTTCACAACGTGTATAGGCAAACGGATGGTTCGTGTTTGGTTCATCAAACCACGTTCGATGGTTTGTCGAATCCACCAGGTTGCATAAGTAGAAAAACGAAACCCACGCTCTGGGTCAAATTTTTCAACGGAGTGAATCAAACCTAAATTGCCTTCCTCGATAAGATCAAGAAGAGCCAAACCACGGTTCATGTAACGTCTGGCAATTTTGACCACCAAGCGCAAATTGCACTCGATCATCTTCTTTCGAGATTTGTCGCAGCCGGCTTGGGCTTTGCGTGTGTAGAATTTTTCTTCGTCTGCTGTAAGCAGCTCAGAGAATTCGATTTCCTTCAGATATAGCCGCGTCGCATCCATCTCCTTTCGGCTGGCATCGCGCAGCTTGCTGGCAGTAATCTGCTCTTCAGGTTCTTCTTCCGTTTCAGCTTCAGCATCATCAACAATGCCGGGTTGAGTGGCGACAGCCTCAGAATCTTCTTGAGGTTGCTGCCAGCCAGGTTGATCAACGTTTGCCATAGGGTACCTTCTCCACAATAGCGTCGGTATAACGACGCTTACAAATTTTTGCTGATATTAAAGCAACTTAGCGCATTTTGCTAATGTAAATTCGTTGTTTAACATTTGTTATGTTTTATTTAGAAACATGCGCTAAGTCACCGTACTGGAAGGAATTCCAGTGGATTTTGCTGTTTTCCGTCCCGTCTAACCTCAAATGCCAGTACCGACTCGTTTCTAACGTTCGCTCCAAGGGTCGCCAATGTGTCCCCTGCCTGTACAAAATCATGTTCAGACACAAACAGCTTGTCCGTATGGCCATAAGTAGTCATCAGATTGTCTTCGTGCCGGATGATCACCAGATTACCGCCCCCGCTACTCGGATTGCGTCCTGAGTAGATAACTTGCCCAGATGCAACCGCTCGAACGTCTTGACCCGGTATACCCGCGATATCCACACCATGGCTTCCAGCGGTGCCAGGAACGTAATCTCGCGCCACCTGTCCCTCAGTTGGCCACAGCCAGCTACCTACGTATTGCTGCAATTCTGTAGTCATTGCTCGGCGTTGCGGCTGTTCAAGGTCAAGCGTGTCGGGAATTATTTCTTCTGTAGGATAGGCAGTAGACGCTGCGCCAGATGTATTGATATTGCTTGCATCACGAACGAGCGTTCGTTGTTCTGCAATGCGCGGAATGGTAGGCAAGCGCGATGCAGCGGGGATTTCAGTCACGATTATCTCTCGCGAGCTTATCGGGTTTACTGATACACCTGGCTGTGTCAACGCTGGGCGATGCGCCGAGAGTTCTGGTTGCATAGGCCGTGAGTATCCTGAACGAGCGCGAACCGATTCCGCCAATTGAGTACCGGGACGCACATTAATACGCAAGCCAGGGCTAAATTGATTATCGATACCAGGATTAAGCGAGCGCAATTCGGCCAACGATAAATTGTATCGAAACGCTACGGTATCAAGCGTTTCACCCGCTTGTACAACGTACATATTCGGATGAAATTGCCACGACTCTAAACGTGATTCCACTGTAGGCATAGACGAGCAACCAACACTCAACAGTATCGGAATCACAAGCCAGCCTCTCAATACAGGTTGCGCCATGTCTTTTGTTATTCAGCAAATAAAACTGCAGACGGAAACGTAAAAAGAACGTCCGCCAGGTGAAAAAGGTCTTCTCGATGCGTCTTATTATTATCGGCTATGGCAAAAACACGCTGCCGGCCTTAGTTCCATCCCTTAGAAGGATTGACGCTACGCGAAACTAGAGTGTAGACGGCATTTCAAGACTTGCCAGAGAGAAAGGGGACAAAATTCACGTCGCTTAGGTCGACGGTGTGGTAGCCAGTAGCGGTGCGGGTGATTACTTTAAGTGTTTGCACGGCTTTTTGTTTGCCAACCGGCACTATCATTCGGCCGCCAACTGCAAGCTGTTCTAATAGTGGCTCAGGTACCGTAACCGGTGCTGCAGTAACAATAATTGCGTCATAAGGGCCATTGCTTGCCCAACCCCAACTACCGTCAGTATGACGAGTGTGAACATTTCGGTATTGCAAAGCCCGAAATCGGCTCCGCGCTTTGTCATATAAGCTGCGGATACGCTCAACAGTGAACACAACATCCACAAGCTGCGACAAAATAGCGGCTTGATATCCCGAACCTGTGCCCACTTCAAGCACGCGCTCAACGGGGCCATTTTCCAACAAAACTTCTGTCATTCGGGCTACTGCATAAGGCTGTGAAATTGTTTGCCCTTCACCAATCGGTAAGGCGTCATCTTCGTAAGCTCGCGTGGCCATAGCCTCATCAACAAACAAGTGCCGCGGCACACGGCCCATTGTCGACACCACGCTCTCATCGGTGATACCCCTATCACGCAGGCGATCCATCATTCGATCGCGAGTACGTTGTGACGTCATGCCAATTCCGGCAATTTGGACAGGACTTAACATCATGCCGGCTGCTCCAGCCAGCTTGCTAGGGACGTCATAGAGTCGTGTCTTGTCATGTCAATTTGCAACGGCGTGATGGATACAAATTGATCTCTTATGGCAGCAAAGTCAGTACCGATACCATCGTCATTAATCTCACCGGCAGGGCCAATCCAATAAGCCGTCTCGTCTCTTGGGCTATTGGCAAGGATCGCATTGGTGGAATGATGCCGCGTGCCCAATCGAGTCGCTCTAAGCCCTTTGATTTGATCAAACGCTAGATCTGGGACATTAACATTAAGAATGGTATCAGCCGGTAGCGGGGATTTCTGCATACGCTCAATCAGTTGAACAACTACAGCAGCGGCCGCGTCATAGTGCTGTGGCCTATGCGAGCCCATTGATACCGCGATAGCCGGATGTCCTAGAAATCGACTTTCGACCGCGGCAGCAACTGTGCCCGAATACAACACATCATCCCCCATATTTGGACCATCATTAATACCGCTGACAACCATGTCTGGATCGGTGTCGAGCAAGCCACTTAGTGCAATGTTCACGCAATCAGTCGGCGTTCCTTCTACCGAGTAGACTAATTCGCCATGTGGTTTCACCAATACAGGGCGCGATAGCGTGAGAGAATTGCTCGCGCCACTTCGATTGCGATCAGGCGCTACAATGATTGCAGTGCTGATCTGGCTTAATCCCGCTTGCAAAGAACGAATGCCCGGTGACAGGTAGCCGTCATCATTGGCAATTAGAATTTGCATAAACGTGGCCCAACTCAACTGTTATTTTGATTATTACAAGTAAATTTAGTCCGAGTTGGTGGTTAAGCAACCCGCATTTGCAAACCTTGTACGCAAGCAAGCTCAGCAAACGCCCTCCGATCACTTTCAAAACCGAGCGACTTGAATTGCCAGACGGCGATTTTCTCGACCTATGTTGGAGCCACAAGCAATCCGGCCAAATTGTGCTACTGCTGCACGGCTTAACCGGCAACATCACCAGCGCATACGCACAAGGCGCATTCGGGCAACTCGAAGCCGCAGGCATGCGCCCAGTGTTTATGCACTTTCGAGGCTGCAGCGGCGAACCCAATCGACTCGCTCGCTCATATCACTCTGGCGAGACTGGTGACATCGGTTTTATGGTCAACTTGCTAAAAGAGAGGTTCCCCGGTGTGCCTATTTCAGCAGCCGGATTTTCCTTGGGCGCAAATGCACTGCTCAAATACTTGGGCGAACAAGACTTACGTTGTCCGTTCCAATCCGCTATCGCGGTATGTCCACCACTGGTGCTGCATGTGGGCGCCAACAAACTCAACAAAGGTATCGCCCGAGGCTACCAACGCTTTTTAATTGGTCTCATGCGAGACCAGATCGAAGCCAAAAGAGCACTTTACCCCGAACTAGATTTGCCAATACTAACGGACGAGGATAATAATTTTTGGAAGGTAGACAACAACTTTACCGCCCCGGTGCACGGCTTTGACGATGTGCATGATTACTACAAACGATGCAGCTCAAGGCCATATCTAAAAAGCATCGGCATTCCGACGCACATAATTTATGCACTAGACGATCCCTTCTTCACCGTTGAAGTGATTCCAACCGAAGCAGAGCTTTCACCCAGCGTCACGCTGGAACTACCGACTCATGGCGGGCATGTTGGATTTATTCAGGGAAAAATCCCGTTTAAACCAGAGTATTGGCTGGATGGGCGGATTGTTGAGGTGTTGGAGGGGCTGGGGTAGCTGGAATAGTGATGACAGCCCCCCGCGGAGGGGTCTGTTGTTGACTATTTACTCAGTAAAATTTTCTCGGTATCTCGGAAAAACCCATTCTCCAGAGTTTTCTGTTTCCAACGCCCAAATATGTAGCTCATACCCCTCGCTTTCTAGCGAGTTAGCAAGCTTCAAGCGCTACTCTTCTTGCGAACCTTCTGGCCGAGGGTGGTAACTAAAATTCTCTAATGACAACCCTATCGCCAGTGGCTCCAATCCCGCTATATTTGTCAGGTCTAAGAGTTCATATGCTATTTGATATTTTCTATTAGCCAACGCATCAAAAACTCTAGTCGGCCAGGTCGAGTGGCATCACTCAGCAACCACCTCTCGGTAATACCATCTATAGTACTGTTCACATTAAAAACACGAGCAAGAAGTTCCCTGAATTTGTTCAGCTTGTTAGTCCTGATACTTTTCGATTGGTCAATATCGGCTTGCGTCCCTACCTCAGACGACGACGAAGAGGAAGGCGTATATGCGAAAAGAGAACCCGCATATTTATTATCGCGAGAAGTATTCTCATGTGATTCCGAGACGAATTCTAATCAGATTATTTTCGATTTCTTGAGGGTATCCATTCACCAGAAATTTCTTTTTCTATTGTCCAAATGTTGGGCTGGTAGCCTTTGCTTTCAAGGTAGCCAGCAAGTTTTATACGATACTCTTCCTGTGATTCTTCTGGCCTGGGTAAGTAGCGAACATCCTCCAATGCAAACCTTGTTGTTTCCAATTCCAACTCTGTCATTTTGGTCACGCCTATAAGCTCATAAGCCATTTGAAACTGATTTCTGGCCAGAGCCTCACGAAAAGGCAAGTACTGATCCTCCGCGTCACATTCTGGACAACCTTCAATATTTGGATCTGCACCGAGCGACAATAAATAGTCAAAAGCTTCTTTATTTCGATATGCGATGGCGCACATCAAAGGCGAGGAGTACGATTGAGCTGTGTTTGGTCGCACCAAATTAATATCACCACCTGATTTCACAGCATGATCCAGCAACTTCAGTCGCCCATGCCTTACAACTTCGCACATAAGCCAGTATTTGTCCTTATGGTCCATAAAACTATTGACGTCGTAGCCCTCAGCGATTAATCGTTTAAAGCTTTTTAAGTCAATCTCAACGATACTTTTAAGCATCGCACGGTCAGCCGAGGTTTCCGAAAATGTGTAACTCGACGACAAACAGACGATCACGATAATGATCGACTTGATGGTGAATTTAGTATTCATTAATCGGGTCCTTTTTTAAATCAACGTATTGCATTGAGCTTTGACTTTGTTTTTTAAGGCTTCCAGCACAGCCTTCATCGAGTGTAAGAGAACACGCTTGCGCTTCGAAAGAAAATTTTTCCACCCCTTGCCTTTTGGCAGGCTGTCTTTATATTGCTTTATCCAGTCCTTGCTTGGATTGTCCAAAACTATACGGTTTCCAACAGCAGCCAATGTTGCTCTTATCCGTCCATCGCTATTTTTGGAGTCGACTGTTTTTGGCGATGTTATATCTTGCAAATCAGAGAGAATGTCGTCCTCGACGGTATACGTCGTTATCAGTTTTTTCGCATTTTTAGCTTTCTGCCAATATTGCGGAACAGTATTTGGATGAACAGATGCGGAGTTAAAAATCGTCGCGCTAAGCTCATTATCTAAGGCTGCAGCACTAGCTAAACCACCACCAAGCGAATGACCAGTCATATGAAATTTCACTCCCTTTTTATTAAGCCTCCACGCTAAATACCTCGCTTGTTCATAATAATCAGAAGACTCTCCTTTCCCTTGAGCAATATTATTATCCCAATCAATTTCCGCTTCACGCGACCCTCTAAAAGCTAATATCATTTCACCATTCGGGCTCTTATACATCGTCGCTTTAAACCCGTCTTTTTCGAAATCCACTACATCCAACCCAACACTCTTAGGATTAACTTTCACATAACCATTGCCACATAGGGTGTTTTCATAAACACACTCGGACAACTGAGCCATCTGATAATCATGCTTTAGCTGATCACAGTTACGAAACGTGGGCGATGCACAAAAACGATTATTTAGATCCTGATTGGCGGGGTCGTTTATCGTAGGAATACTGAGATCTTGCCTAGATTTTACCGATACATCGAGCAGCTCGGTA
>JAZGEF010000013.1:0-50709 GCA_036478595.1 Granulosicoccaceae bacterium | reverse complement strand
AGTTAGAGGCTAATTTGTCTGCTGCCCACTGAGTTAATGCTTACGTACCGCACTCACTTTTATCGCCGGGTATATCACCGGTGAGGCGTAAAAAAGCAGAAAAGGGCCCCATTACCTGCATGGCTTCCATTTTCGGCCCTTTGAATTTCAATTTTCTTGTCATCATCGAACCCATCACACCACAATCCCCCGTACCCATACAGGTCCAGTTTTTGTCAGTTGCATGCATAACGTAGTCAACAGAGTAATTCATGTTTTTACCATCTGGCTCACCCCCATATACGCACATTGCTTGGCCGTCTTGTTCGGCGATATTCAGTTGAACGGCTGACTTCGCCCCACAATTACTGCGGTATATTTGTATAAGCTTGTAACCTCTGTCTGCATCATTTTTCATCCAAGAATACGAATTTTCACGACTACTTGTGCGTAGTAAATTTTGAGTTAGCGTGTCATTGTTGTTCCAGGCTTTACAGGCAAGTGCAGCCCAACTAGCATCCATAAACTCAGCAGCAAACAATACAGGCGAGATAAGAGCGCATATAAATAATACGCAAACTTTTTTTATCATAGTCAAACTCAACGGGCTGTGTGGTTAACTTAAAGTAGCACAACCCATCGCTTACAGAAACGTAAATACTAGGTTTTTTTGGTTGGGTTTTTTTGTCCAAAGTGCATATATCAATTGGCATAGTGGCAAACCTACGCCATTCTAATCGCAACGGCGGATAAAGTACTTTTGTAATTTGGCTGCACTTTTTCTAGATCGTACAGCAGTTCCTGGTACGTTCTATTTAGTAGCGGATGAACACCGGCTGGTTCGAGATCCACCAACGGCACTAGCACATATGCTGCACTGGTTAAATCGGGGCTTGGTAGTGTCAGGCTCGATGTACCGAGCACAGCATCGTCATAGAGCAGAAGATCAATGTCTAGTGTGCGGCTGGTAAACTTATTGGCAGCACGTACGCGCCCGTGCTCATCTTCAATTTGTTTGAGTAACTTGTGTGTTGCTTCGACTGTTTTGTTTGTGCGCGCCGATACCACGGCATTTAAAAAATCATCGCCTGCCATACCCACTGCTGCTGAGCGATAGATGGGTGACCACGTTAGATCACTGAAGTGGTTTGCTAGTGCCAATGCGCAGAGTCGGAAATGGGCTTCGGGTCGGATGTTACTCCCGATGCTTAAAAAAACTCGCGCCATCGTCATTACGTTTTGTGCCGAATAATCCGAACCCCAACATCACCCGAATTACTCAATGCGCCCACCTTGTGCAATGTCAATTTAAGCCACGGCACATTGAACTCACGTAATATAATTTCAGCTAGGCGCTCTGCTAAGGTTTCAATGAGTTGAAACTCGCTTTGTTGAATATAGGCCTCGACCCGCTTGGAGAGTAATTTGTAATTAAGTGTATCTTCCACATTATCGTTTAGTGCTGCGTCCTTAACCGATGTCCCTAACTCCAAATCAACGCTGATTGTTTGCTTGGTTGTTCGTTCTCGTTCGTAGATGCCAATGATGGCATCTGCTCGCAAGTCGGTGATGAAAATTATATCCATAGGGGTGCGGTTCATTGGTTCCAAATACCTTACAAACCAGCTTCAAGTCGGCGCATGGCTTCACCTGATGCGATCACCGCGCGTGCTTTGTCAGCGGCTACCTTGAGATCCTGCTCCTTGCCGGTGTGCCACATCACCATAGCGGCACCTAGCACTGCGGCGTCAAGTAAAGCGCCGCTTTTACCAGAAAGAGCTTCACGCCCTTGTTCTGCACACAGTGCAGAGAGGGCATTAATATCCCATTTCATGCCCACAGGATCTGTCTCTTTTGAGGCAAGCGGAAGGGTGTCGGGGATATCCTGCGCTCGATACACCCGTACTAAATCCATCGGTGCCAGATCCAGATCAAGCTCCTCGTAATTCACATGCTCGTTATAACGAACGATGTGAGCTGGCGCACGGAAGGAGGGTATGACGCCCCCTTCGGTACCGCGCACCAGTAGTAGCGAGTCGTAAGCTACATGGCGTGCGAGCATACAATAGGTATCGCGATAGGGTTTGTGAACGTAGCCAGTGACTAGGTGTGTTTTGCGCGCGCCTTTGATGGGAAAAACCAGTACTTCGGTGGTGCTCAGTACGGGGCGTTTGACAATGCGAGCGCGTAAATCATTTAGTGCGTGTAAGCCCGAACATATGTTCCGTTGATCGAGGTAACCCCAGCCGATATCAGGATCAGCGATACGATTTGCCACGGTCTCTGTGCTGCGCAGTGGATCGCCTCCCAAGGCTCTGATTATCGTGTGATGTGTGACACCAAATTTTGGACCGCCAAGTTCAACCCCGTGTGAGTAGGCAGAGATGCCACAGGCGGCCAGTACCGGAAGTACAAACAGTGATCCTTGTAGAGTGCGATTAAAACCGTTGTATGGGTCAGCAATTGCGACTACCTCGTCAACCGTTGCGTGCACAACTGCCGTTTGATCTTGCAGTGCATCCATCACGCCCTTGATTTCATCTTCGGTTTCGCGTTTCATGCGAAGCCCGATTAGAAAGACACCGGCCTGGACTGGGTCCGCCGAGCCATCGAGCAGCGCGTGCATGACGGAGCGTGCCTCTTCGCGTGAAAGATTTTTACTAAGCTCGGGGCCTGTCGCAACACGCTGTATTGCCGAGCGCATTAGCTCTGCATCGGCGACCGTGTAAGAGGTGTTAGTGCTCATGGTAAGTATTGACCCAGTTATTGTTTTTCTATGGCGATGTAGATATCACCATCGACAACGGTTACAGGATAGATGGCAAGATCCGTGTGAGCCGGATCATCCAACACTTTGCCAGTGGTTAATTCAAAGCGGCTACCGTGTAGTGGGCATTTCACTTTCGTGCCCGAGAGATTCCCATCGCATAATCTGGCGTCCTCATGCGTGCACATTTCATCGGCAACGAATACACCATCAGCGGTATTTGCGACAAGCACGTTTCGATCAGCAAGTGACACGCAGCGCATGTCATTTTCAGGGATATCGCTGAGGTGACAGACTTTAATAAGTGGTTCGCTTGTCATGGATAAATGTGCCTTCCCAGATCGAACACAGTTGGACGATCCAGTTTGTGTAGTGTCAACATTCATTGTATCCCAAGCACGCGGTGCCGGTTTTATCCCTTACCCCTATTTTGGGTTGTGCAGTCGAAACGTGACGACTATTTATATGCCTTTAGTGATATCTATAGGCGCGAGGATTGCCGGTATACTGCTCAGAAGCGTTCAGCTACCCAATGTAAGGTGTAATGCTGATCGAGATGATGGTTGGCACCATCGAAGATAGATTGATTTAAACAGAGTAAGCCATGAGCGAAGAAATAAACGAAGAAGGCATGCAACTGGTGAGCGGAGTGGCAGCATTTGAAGCGAAAGAATTTCGTCGCGCCTGGCAGATGCTCGAACCCTTGTCAGATAAAGGCGTTGCTGCCGCACAGTACCGATGTGCGATCATGATACAAAATGGACTAGGTGTCATAGCCAGACCGAGTACGGCAGCAAAGTTGATGCGAAGCGCCGCAGAACAAAATTTGGGTTTGGCAGAGCATGCATTAGGCGTCATGTACTTATTTGGTGAAGGGGTAAACAAGGATACCGATGAAGCCATACGTTGGTTGGAGCGAGCTGGAGAAAGTGGATTGGCTGGGGCGTGGTCAACCCTTGGCATGATGTTCATGGATGGGGAAGGTGTTGAAAAAGACATTGACCGAGCCCGTGTTTTTTATGAAAAAGCGGGTTTCAACCCGGACGATTTCGCCTAGGCGATTTCACTTGCAACTGATCAGCCGTTAACTTCGTTGACCGCGCCAGTGTCTTTGTGGGGGATGAATATACCGCAGCCCATGGTTCTGCCATCACCGAGGCCGTTCTCTTGCAACTGCAATGATTGCATTACTGGCACATCCGCTAACAGTACGCTACGAGTTAATCGAGGCCCTTTGGGCGTGTTAACGGTGTGTTCCCGGCCGCACAGGATTTTGGTCGGTGAAAAAGCGAATAACCCACATTGATCGATAACCTGTTCGACAAACATCGTTTCTTCAATTTTGGTGTCTAAACCTTCAAAATACAAATTGCGAGTAAAAAGCGTTTGAACGGGCATGAGTGCGCGCGCTTGCCCAGACACAATTTGTAGCGCAGACCCATCAACATCTAAGGTGACACCACTAAGCGACGAAATTAGAGACGCAGCGCTCTCAACGTCTATGCGTATTTTAAAGCGTGTGCGCTTTGAAAGTAGTAGATAGTCACCCAGATGAGCTGGCCGCTCCCATCCATTTTGAGAGCCAGCGACGTGAATTGGATGAATGCCCGCGCGCTTGGATTGTTTGAGCTCAGGCGCGCGATCACAAACGGCTTGAGCTAAGGCTGCGGCGTGATCGACGGGTAGGCGAGCGCAGTTGATACGAAAGACCACATCGGTCATATTCGCGTTCGATGGTTGGTGGTTGTTATCGGTTTCCTGCCACATGATCAATCGCTACTCCTGTGTTGTGCTTGAATCATTCCGGGATAGTTTGTTGCAGCGCTTCTCGATCAAACCACCAGTCTTCCTGCACCATGACGTCGATAACGTTTCTAAGGCGTACCAAAAATTTATCCGGCACATCCAGTTCCAGGCGTTCAACCCAAAGCTCGAATTGCATTTGTGACTGCACATTGCCGTGTCGTTTGGCCACACGCGCAAGGTTGGCGCCGGTAAAAAGCCGCAATTCATCGCGTTTTGCGCCATCACTTCGAAGATCCACAACATAGTGCGCCGTAGCAGCCGCCACCGCGGCGCCATCGGAATTGTCCGGGGTCTCATCAATAATGTGCGCGAGTATATTGGCTGTTAGGTGTGGGTCGATCGGGAAGGTCACTGACAGCCACGCTGCTTGCCCGATTGCCGGTATGGCGTCTGACTTATCGGCCAGATAGGTGTACTGACAGGCCAGTGCTGCATCTTCGAACACCTCGTGTTCAACGAGTGCAGCAATGGCGGGCTGTGCGTATCCCCAAGCGTCGGTCTTTCTATCCAAATCCAATAGCAGACCAGCGATCTCCACTCCAATGAGTGCTTTTTGCAGTGCCAGATCGTTGGATGACGCATCTTCCTTCGAGTTTGGAATCAGGTCTAGCTCGTCCAATAGTGTTTGCAATCGCGTTTCACGATCCGCGTCTGGTGTTTTGTCCAGCAAGCGTTTCTCTTCATCGCTCAAGTGCGGGGTGTCACGAAGATCAATCATCGCTGAGCACACCGCTGAACGCGCCTTCAAGTACCATTTCCCAGTTATTTGGCGTATCGGGAAAGGGTGGTTTTAAATCCATGCGAAAGAATCGCTCGCTTTTAGCCCGTTGTTTCACCACGTCGATTAGCTCGGCAAAAGTGGTGATATCTTTGTGTTGGAGCAAGAGATCGCTAACGTGTAGCATGGGTGTGTTCCCCGGTTAATTGTGCAGACTGCTGACGTGATGCCGGCCACGGAAGGCAGGTAAAGCGGCCTCGCAACATCTGTCTTTTGGGTCTCTCGGGTTCATCCGCAAACCGTTCGCGCGTGTGCAAGATATTACGTGTGATAACGCCTTGGCCTTTTTCTAACCTTAGGCGTATATGCCACTCATTGTGAACCTGTATGAGCTCTGTGGCCCGTAGCGCGGCAAGCTTAGTCGATTCGCACCGCCAACGTATATTTTGGCTGCGAGTAGTAAAGCGTAACGATAGCGATTCATCGGCGTTTTGGTAGATCATCGGCAAGGTCCGATCGGGTCGATCATGTCCCTCAAGATCCTGATTGTGAGGCAGCGTCATGGCGTCGGGGTGTGAGAGCAGCGCAACCCATTGTGGGTCGTCACGCAACAGTGCCAGCACAGCAAATGAATCATCCATCAATATCAACGCACCGCCTTCAGCGGCGGGTTCTACGCAATGCAATGTAAAACACCGAATCACTTCCGACGTAGCATTGTAATACCCATCGGTATGCCAGTTCATTGCCTTCGCTTGGTAGGGCGGGAATCGACCTTTTGGTGTGCCTGTGGAATCCTGCAACAGCGATAGTTCTCCAGCGTCTCGTATGACGCCGCGATCACTGCTATGAAGGCCTAATGCATGCATTAGCCCGGTTACTGCATCAGTGATGTCTGTTGGCTTGTCAATCCATGTATACAACGCAAACCCATTGCGTTTAACTCTGTCACATAGCTGCGTTAAGCTCGCCTCGTCATTGGCTGAGTGCAATCTCGATGGCAGCGCAATCGGCTTAGGTGCTGATGATTTAACACAGAGTGCAGCACGCGCTTGCGTCTGTTCGGTCCATGTTGACATCCGAGCGTGCTCACCGTTAAACAAGCGGGTGAGAATTTGTTCTGTACTGTTTGTCATGAAGGAGGTTTAGGCATGCAGATGTGCTGGATCCAAGCGATCTCATATCTGCCATCATAAGTTGTTATGCGCATATGAGCAAAACCAAAAATACTGCTCAGTCCATTCAATTGGAAAACGAAGTAATCCGGTGTATCTCTTTTGAGATAGCGCCAAGCGTTTAATCAATCGTATAGAGCTGATCACTGGGTTAAGCGACGTATAGCGGGCCATTGCCTTACGCCAGTTGCTGCTCGGGATAGAAAATCGATGCTGGATCAACGTTGCGTCTGACAAGCTGCTGTACAAGTACCGGGTTTTTTGTGCCGAGGTATACCTCGCAGCTCTCGAGATGTACCTCCCACTCATTGGGAAGTGTGTTGAGTACATCGGAATTTTTGGCAGCAGGTACAAAATCGAATTCATCGATAGCGTCACTCCATGAACGACACCAATTTAGCCGATAATGACTGTCATTGTCGGCAGCTTTCCACAGCAAGCAGCACCGTGTGCCCATATCGAAATTCAATACTTGTTCGATCAAACCCTGTAGCTGCGCAAATTCGAGACCCTCTGCGATATACAGTTTGGGTTTACGCAAAGCGCTGCTCAATGTGAAGTGTCCAGCTGGCCCGCTGATGGTAATGCGATCACGTGATGTCGCTGCACGCAGAAATTTAGCCGCAACCCAGTGGTGCACGTGGTGGCGTAAAGGCTCCACTGGCAGATGAAACTCGACGTACTGAGCGTAACAAGGGCAGCTAGAAATCGGCAGTTCAGCTGTGTCGCCATCGGGGAAGATAAGATTGGCCCGCTGGCCAGGCAGAAATCGTAGTGCTTTAGCGCGAATGAACTTGAACATAACAATGTTAACATCCTGTACGCGTTCGACACGGCATAGTTTTGCCTGCAAATGCTGCTGCGGTATATCGTGTATCGATGTGGCTTCATGTACCTCTATCTGCACATCTGTTGTGGCTGTGGATGAGCAGAGTAGGCAATAACCCGCTAATTTTTGTGCCTCGGTTAATGAATAGTCATGATGCCGAATCTTGTTTACTTGCCCCTGTTCTAATCTGGCCAAGCAGTCTCCACAACTTCCGTTAGCACAAGCAAACGGTAACGCGACCCCGGCACTAAGCCCTGATTCCAGCAAACTTTGACCTGGCAAAATATCGAACTCTCTGCCACTGGGGTGCATCGTTGCGCGAAAAATTGATGTGGAGTTGCTCATGATAGAAATTGGATCAGCCTGCAGTAATACGCGGATGAGATATTGAGTTTGTTGACTTAGTGTGCTCATATTAATCGATTGAGCTTGTTCGTAATAAATTGTGGTTCGGCTCACTATGCAAATTGCCGAACATGCATAGTGCTCACCTGCCAGCGCTTTAAGTTCTCCTGGTGCGAATTGGTGATGACGATAATGGGCGCATTTGTGCATCTAGTAACCTACGAGGGGAATACAAATCTCAGCCGATTTAAAGGCCATCGTCGATCGAACCAACAGATTCTATTACTTAAGAGATAGGCACCTCTTGCGAAGTGTGCACAAAGGTGGATAGCTGTATTTATCGCAACGCACTACAATACGCCTTATAAGACTCAAGACTTTAATTTCGTCTGGCGGTTAGGAGCCAATACTGATGACCGATAAAGACCTTAGCAAGACCCACGTTACGCCCATGATCGATCACTTGGAAACAGGGCCTTGGCCCAGTTTTGTTTCAGGAATCAAGCGTTTACGCGATGATCACCCAAGTGAACGTATCAACGGCATGGCCAATGATCTATTGGGTCAGCTCGAACACTCGTATAAAACGCGAAAAGGCTATTGGAAAGGTGGGACGATTAGTGTCTACGGTTACGGTGGCGGCATTATCCCTAGATTCTCGGAAGTGGGCGATATGTTCCCAAAATCCCGAGAATTTCACACGTTGCGAGTTCAACCGCCAGCCGGTAATCACTACACGACGGACGTGCTGCGGGATTTAGCCGATAGTTGGGAAAAACACGGCTCTGGCCTAGTTACGTTTCACGGTCAGACTGGCAACATCATGTTTATTGGTGCGACATCGGATAACACACAACATTTTTTCGATGAAATCAACGAGTACGGTTTTGATCTCGGTGGCGCCGGGCCTTGTGTGCGCACCGCTATGTCGTGTGTTGGTGGATCACGCTGTGAAATGTCCTGCGCGAATGAGCATAAGTTACATCGAAGTCTGGTGAACAATTTCACCGATGATGTGCATCGTCCGGCGCTTCCGTATAAATTCAAATTCAAAGTGTCGGGTTGCCCCAACGATTGTATGAATTCAATTGAGCGCGCCGACTTTGCAGTGATTGGCACGTGGCGCGATGACATGAAAGTAGACCAAGAGGCATTCAAATCATACGTTGCTACCAAGGGTCGACAGCACGTGATCGATAACATCATTACGCGTTGCCCAACAAATTCTCTTTCGCTCAAAGAAGACGATACAGTAGAGGTAGACAATCGTAACTGTGTACGCTGCATGCACTGCTTAAATGTTGTGCCCTCGGCGTTCAGTCCGGGTGATGACAAAGGGGTTAGCATTCTAATCGGTGGTAAACGTACATTAAAAATTGGTGATTTGTTCGGAACAGTCATCGTGCCGTTCATGCGGATGGACACCGAAGAAGATTACGAGCGGATCGTCGAAATCGCTGAAGAAACAATCGATTTCTTTGCTGAAAACGCACTAGAGCATGAACGCACCGGCGAAATGATCGAACGCATTGGATTAGTGAATTTTCTTGAAGGTATTGGTGTAGATGTTGACCCGAACATGGTGTCTCATCCTCGTGAGAGCTCGTATGTTCGTTTGGATGACTGGGATGCGGAGGCCGCGAAGTGGTTTGAACGACGCACAGAAACTGCTACTGGAGGGAGCGCCTGATGTCGACGACTAAACCTGCCAAGAGAGTCATGCGTGAGGCGATTGAAAGCGGTTGCCCAGATGGTATGCAGTATGTACACCCGGTCATGGTGCGCAACTTTGGTCAATGGGCCAATCACACCCACCCACGGCCTGGTGTGCTATGCCATATCGCTGAAAGTGGTGAAGCCATCTGGACGGTGCGAGCGGGCACACAACGCATTCTAGATGTGTTTACCTTGCGCAAACTTTGCGATATTGGTGATGAATATGCCGACGGTCATGTTCGGTTCACTATTCGATCAAACATCGAGTACATGATCGACAGTGAAGATAAGGTTGAGCCACTCATAAAAGCCCTGACTGACGCCGGTTTTATTGTTGGCGGCACTCAAAACTCAGTAGCGATGATTTCGCACACACAAGGTTGGTTGCATTGCGATATACCAGGAACCGACGCATCCGGTATCGTTAAATCGATGATGGATGAATTGATCCATGAATTTACTCATGCAGAGATGCCAAATCGTGTTCATATCACCACCTCGTGCTGCCAGATAAACTGTGGTGGTCAGGGTGATATAGCGATCAACATACAACACACCAAACCGCCAAAGATAAATCATGATTTGGTTGCCAATGTGTGTGAACGCCCATCGGTGGTGGCTCGATGCCCAGTCGCGGCGATACGCCCAGCGATGGTCAACGGCAAACCTTCATTAGAAGTCGATGAAAAAAAATGCATTTGTTGCGGTGCGTGTTATCCACCGTGCCCACCAATGCAAATCAATGATCCAGAGCATTCTAAATTGGCGGTATGGGTTGGCGGCAACCATTCCAACGCACGCAGTAAGCCATCGTTTCAAAAGTTGGTTGCCGCAGGTATACCGAACAACCCACCGCGTTGGCCAGAAGCCACTGCTGTGGTGAAAAAAATATTATTCGCTTATAAGGAAGATGCCAAAGATTGGGAACGCATTAACGATTGGATCGATCGTATTGGCTGGCCACGGTTTTTCGAGGTAACCGAACTGCCATTCACAAAGTTTCATATTGATAATTGGCGTGGTTCGCGTAAGAGCTTGAACTCGTCGACTCACATTCGATTCTAGGATTAACCATGAAGCTTGCTGTGCTTGTAAACGAGGGGCCGTATCAGCACCAGGCCTCTGATTCAGCCTACCAGTTTGTCATGGCAGCGCTTGCGGCCGGGCACGAAGTCATGCGTGTGTTTTTTTATCACGATGGGGTAAACAATGGCACCCGGTTGACGACACCGCCACAGGATGATCGTAATATTCAAAAACGTTGGTCCGCGCTGGCCGATGAGCACAAGGTGGATCTTGTGTTATGTGTAGCGGCGTGTCAGCGTCGTGGCATAGTGGATGAGGAAGAGATGAAGCGTAACGGCAAAGATGCGTCCAACATCGCTGAAGGCTTTCGTATCTCTGGTTTGGGTCAATTGGTTGAAGCAGGCGTTGAAGCTGATCGTTTGGTAACTTTTGGCGATTAGCGGTTCATCCTTTTTTATAAATTATAACGTGACGAATAGCTGATGGAAGATGACGAGTATCAAGAAGGTGGAGAGATAAAGAAGTTTCTCTATGTGAACCGACGATTACCGCATGGCACCGCTTACGCGATCGAATCGCTTGAGACGGTACTCATTGGCGCGGCGTTTGATCAAGATGTCAGTATGCTTTTTATTGATGACGGGGTGTACCAGTTGAAAAAGGAACAAGCACCTGATTGTATCGATTTTAAGAACTTTTCTAAAACTTATCGAGCACTTGAAATGTACGATGTTGAAAAATTGTATGTCGAGCGCGAGTCACTGGAAGAGCGCGGGCTTACAACTGATGACCTGCTAGTGGTGGTCGAGCTTATACCCGGCTCTGAGGTGAAGGCCTTAGTCGATCAGCAAGATGTGATATTGAGTTTTTAATTATGAGTACACTCAATATAATCAATAAATCCCCGTTCGAGAAACGAACTCTGGATCAATGTTTGAAACGCATCGGTGAAGGCGACAGCGTTTTGTTGATTGAAGACGCAGCCATTTGCGCAGTGGCGGGTACCGCATACGCTGAGCAATTGATTGCAGCATCAAAGCAGTCCAAGTTGTATGTGTTGCAGCCAGATCTACAGGCGAGGGGATTTGCCGAAGCCGCACTATTAGATTCGATGGAACAGGTGGACTACGAAGGATTTGTTAATTTAGTCGTCACTCATGATCGAGTTCATTCCTGGCTCTAACAACTGATACACGCTGATCGCTGTTAAGTAGCGTGTGCAAAAATTCTTAGGAGAAATTAATGCCAATTGAAGTAAACGGTAAGTCGTATGAAACTGATGAAGAAGGGTATCTGGCGGATCTGAGCGAATGGGATCCGGCAGTCGCTACGGTGATGGCCGAGATTGATGAATGCGAACTGTCCGACAATCACTGGGAAGTGATTAACTTTCTTCGCGAATACTACGAAGAGTATCAAATTGCACCAGCCGTTCGAGTGTTAACCAAAGCAATCGGCAAAAAGTTGGGCAAAGATAAAGGCAGTAGCAAATATCTGTATGAGCTCTATCCATACGGACCGGCAAAACAAGCCTGTAAGTACGCAGGCTTGCCGAAACCAACGGGTTGCGTCTAACTATCAGGCCGTTCGTATGGGAACCTTGCTCAGTTTCATTCTCTATGCCACGCTGATCGTTTTTGTTCTTGGTACCCTGCGACGAATGTTGCGTTATGCGACAACGCCAGCTCCACTAAAAATACCGACCACGCCTGCGCCTACGACTCGCACAGGCGTTGTATTTCGTCTAGGTCGCGAGGTGGTGTTATTTGAGAGCCTGTTTAAAGCATCTAAATGGACCTGGTTGTTCGGCTGGTTGTTTCACGCTGGCTTATTTTTGGTGCTTTTAGCACACATGCGTTATTTCACCGAACCGGTTTGGTGGTGGGTAGCATTGATTGCGCAATTTAGTCCGTATGCCGGAATGATGATGATGGTTGGTCTGGCAGGATTGTTGATTAGACGTTTCGCGGTGGGCCGCGTCCGCTATATCTCGGCGCCATCGGATTTCTTGATGCTCGTATTTCTAATGGCCATCGCGGGATCAGGCTTGGTTATGCGTTATTGGTTTCATGCAGACATCGTGCAGGTCAAACAATTTGCACTGAGCTTATTATCGTTTGAATTTGGCTTTCTTTCGTTTAACCCGGTTTTGGTAATGCATTTGTTTTTGGTGGCTGTGCTGATGTTAATCTTCCCGTTTTCAAAATTATTGCACGCGCCAGGCCTGTTTTTTAGTCCAAGTCGAAATCAGGTTGATAACCCCCGTGAAAGACGGCACATCTCGAGATGGGCAAAGCGTCTTGAAAGCGACCGTTCGGAGAAGCCTCGTGGCTAAACCACCCAAGTTTGATATACCAGATTTGGGCGAATACGTATTCACGCCTCCTGTGATGCCCGACTCGATGTCTCACAGTCAACCGTTCGTTGCAAAAGATACCCACAACCAGGCACTCGGTTTCCCGGGTGAGTTAGTCGATAACTGGCAAGAAGTCGCGATTGATAAATTGGGCGAGCTAACCAAAAAATATCGTGGCTTACAGGTGTATCTCGATTCGTGTGTTAAGTGCGGCGCTTGCACGGATAAGTGCCACTACTTTCTGGGTACAGGTGATCCTAAAAATATGCCGGTAGCGCGGCAGGATCTGTTGCGCAAAGTGTACCGTCGCTACTACACACTGGCTGGCAAGTACCTGCCTAAACTCGTCGGAGCCGAGGATCTAACCGAAGAGGTGCTGGACGATTGGTATAAGTACTATCACCAATGTTCCCAGTGTCGTCGCTGTTCAGTGTATTGCCCCTATGGTATCGACACTGCGGAAGTATCGATGGCGGCGCGCGAGATCATGGATACGATTGGTAAAGGTCAAAAGTATTGCAACGAAATCATTGGCAAAGTGCACAAAATCGGTAACAACCTCGGCCTGCCGGAAAAAGCGTTGGCTAACACCTTAGAAGGGTTGGAAGAGGATGTGTTAGAGGACGATGGCGTAGCGGTCAAATTCCCGCTGGATGTGAAAGGCGCCGATGTTTTATTAGTCACCCCGTCGGCCGATTTTTTTGCGGAGCCTCATATTGACGGACTCATTGGCTACGCCAAAGTATTTCATCAGGCTGGGCTAAGTTGGACGGTTTCTTCGCACGCCTCGGAAGCCGCTAATTTTGGCTTATTTATAGGCAGTTACGACAACATGCAAAAAGTCGCTATGCGTATACGAGAAGCGGCGTTAGAGCTCGGTGTTAAACGAATCGTTTTTGGAGAATGCGGTCACGCTTGGCGAGTGGGATACAGTTTCCTCAACACACTGGCAGGCCCGTTTGATTTTCTTGACTCAAATTACCCGGTTCCGCAACACATTATAGAGGTCACGCACGATCTTATTCAACAAGGGCGCATCAAACTCGACCCCGAAGCCAATGATGATAAACGCGTAACGTTTCACGATTCATGCAATGTGGCCCGCGCCTCACGCATGGGCAGTAAGGCAGGCGGACAATTTGTATTACCAAGAGATGTGATCAAAGCAGCCTGTAATAATTTCTTTGACATGCGTGCTGACACCATTGGTGAGGCAACGTTTTGCTGCGGCGGCGGCGGCGGATTGCTGACCGATGATTTAATAGAATTACGAACCAAAGGCGCGTTGCCTCGCATGCAAGCGCTAAAGGAAGTCAACGATCAACACCAGATCACGCATATGGCGGCGATATGTGCCATATGCAAAAGCCAGTTTTCAAAGGTGTTGCCTTACTATGGTTTTGAAATGGATCAAATAATTAGTGTTCATCAGCTGGTTGGCGATGCGCTGGTAATGAACACTGAGCACTAAATCGGGAGATAGCGATGACAACGCCTTGGAGTAAAACTCTCAAAGCAGAGCAGCATACGATGCGCAAGTATGCGGACGGGGATGCCAGTTGGAAAAATTGGACTGAGCAAATTTTTGTGGCCGATGAGTCGCACAAATGCCCAACGTATGTAAACCGGACACCACCGTGTCAGGGTAGTTGTCCTTCGGGTGAAGACATCCGTGGCTGGTTACTCATTGCCCGCGGCGTTGAAAAAGCGCCAGATGGAATGAGCTGGAAAGAGTATGCATTCAGACGCTCCACTGATGCTAATCCTTTTCCGTCGCAAATGGGACGTGTGTGCCCAGCACCGTGCGAAGCAGGCTGCAATCGTAATGATGTTGATGATTTTGTCGGTATCAACGCGGTTGAGCAGTACATTGGCGATACCGCCACTGAGGAGGGTTTTGCATTCGAAACCGCTCCCTTAACCTCGGACAAGCGCATCGCCATCGTGGGTGGTGGGCCGGCGGGTATGGCGGCAGCTTATCAACTAAGAAGAAAAGGTTACGCCTGCACAATATTCGACAACCATGATGCGCTCGGCGGCATGATGCGTTTCGGCATTCCAGGCTATCGTACGCCTCGTGAACACCTTGATGCCGAGATCAATCGGATTCTTGCAATGGGAGACATCGAGGTTAAGCTTGGCGTAACAGTCGGTGAAGATATATCCATTGAGGCGCTTGAAAAAGACTTCGACTCGATTCTCTGGGCACTGGGTTGTCAAACCGGCAGAGCGTTGCCAGTAGAAGGTGGTGATGCACCAAACTGTGTTAGTGGCGTAAAGTTTCTTGAGGCTTTTAATACGGGCAAACTGCAGGTGGCTACTGACAAAGTGGTGTGTGTAGGCGGTGGTGATACCTCCATAGATGTGGTGTCTGTTGCAAGGCGCCTTGGTAAGATTAACAAGCTCAACGCAATGGAACGCCCTGAATTGGTTGTGCATGGTTATGTGGCACACGATTCGGCTATGGCTGCATCACGAAGTGGCGCGGACGTAACCTTAACCTCATTGTTGCCCCGTACTGCAATGACCGCTGCAGAACATGAAGTACATGACGCGTTAACCGAAGGTGTCACCATTCTTAACGGCGTGGTACCAGTACGAATTATTACCAATGATGCCGGTCTAGCCACTGCAATCGTTGTGGCTGAGTGCACCGTTGATAAAAATGGCCGGCCTGAAGTGATTGAAGGCACTGAGCGTGAAATTGAAGCGGATCTTATCGTGTCGGCGATTGGGCAAGGTGGAAACCTGGAGGGGCTTGAAGCCTTGGATAACGGTCGTGGGCTTATCGATAGTGATGAACTGTATCAAGTCACTGATCGCCCAGGGCATTTTGTGGCAGGCGATATCATTCGACCGCACTTGCTGACCACGGCCATCGGCCAGGCGTCGGTGGCGGCCAACACCATCGACTTATATTTAAAGGGCGAAGAGACTAAAAAACGTCCGAAGGTGGATGTCCATCATTTTAACTTACTACAGAAACTCACGGAGTCTAATCTTGCGCCAGTAGAAGGCATATCAGAGCAACAGTGGGGAACCGATCAATCTGAGGGTGCTGTGCACAATTATGAAGATCGTTCGGCGAATGAAATCGCTGCCGCCGATGAATTGTTTCTAGGGCACTGGAAACAAGAAGAACGCCATAAGCGAGAAGAACGGGTGCCCGATAGCGAACAAGTGTTGGGTCACTTCCAGGAACGCATGGTTTGTATCACTGAGGAGCAGGCGATTGCAGAAGCGGGCCGATGCATGAGCTGTGGTATGTGTTTCGAATGCGATAACTGTGTGATCTATTGTCCACAAGATGCAGTTTTTCGAGTCAACAAAGAAAAAAGCACTACGGGTCGTTACGTGGATACCGATTACGAGAAGTGTATCGGTTGCCATATCTGTGCCGACGTGTGTCCGTCGGGCTACATCGACATGGGAATGGGACACTGATTAATGCGGCCTGTTTTACCATCAAGGGTAAGTCATTACTTGTTGCTACTTGCAGGGTTGACTCTCGGTTGCTTAAGCATAGCTGGTGAACCAGGGCCGGTGATCCCAAAAGGTAAAGGCGATCAATGTGCGGCGGAGACGGATTACATGCGTCGAAACCACATGGATCTTATTGTTCATCAGCGAGACGATACGGTTATTCGTGGTATCCGCGATGAGCCGTTTAGTTTGGTTGAATGCGTAGATTGCCACGTTCAACGAGATGCCGAAAACAAGCACATACGAGTAGACGAAGAAGGGCAGTTTTGTGCTGGTTGCCATTCATTTGTAGCGGCCAAAATTGATTGCTTTAGCTGTCATGCAGCGGTACCTGATACCAACCAAGAAGAAAGCGTTGACGGCAACCATTGGATTCCGAATAAACGCCTGATGGCGTTATCCTCTCGCTTTTCTGCACCATTAAAACGAGCATTGGGTCATGATCAAAATGAACCTCGAACCGCCAAACCCGACTAATTCATTAGCGGCGCGCCGCCGTTTTCTGCAACGCTTGGGCTTGCTTAGCGTGGCTGTTGCTGCGCCAGCGTTGTTACCGGCACTCAGTGGCGCCACAATCACGCCCGTTAAAGGTGCATCGAACAAACACCGCTGGGGCTTACTCATCGATACCAGCAAATGCGTCTCAGGTTGCGATGCCTGCGTCCGCGGTTGCCACGAAGAGCATGGCATCAATGGTACGGGCAACGATCACACTGATGCTCAATGGATCCGTAAGATCGATCTACAAGATGATCTAACAGCAAAGCAGTCCTCTCTGCCGATGATGTGTCAGCATTGCGATTCGGCGCCGTGCGTGGATGTCTGCCCCACAGGAGCATCATTTAAACGCGCTGATGGCGTCGTATTGGTTAACAAGCACACCTGTATTGGATGCCGTTATTGCGTAATGGCGT
Organism: Granulosicoccaceae bacterium; assembly: GCA_036478595.1. Lineage (GTDB taxonomy): Bacteria > Pseudomonadota > Gammaproteobacteria > Granulosicoccales > Granulosicoccaceae > Granulosicoccus. Next base: position 33,595 of record JAZGEF010000013.1, on the reverse strand, counting down.
GTCCGTACAAAGCTCGATCCTTTATTCATGAGCCGGTAAGCAATCAAAAGTCATGGGCTCCTCGCGGGCAAGGCACGGTTGAGAGTTGTACCTTGTGTGTGCATCGAATTGATGCAGAGGGCGAGCAACAACCGGCATGTGCCGTTGCGTGTACTGACGAAGCCCACAGTGCGATACTGTTTGGCGATCTCAGCGATCCGCAAAGCGATATCGCAAAAGCGATGAACAAACGCCATGCACAAGAGGTGCGATCGGATTTAGAGCTGAACACCGGCGTGAGGTATTTAAACCTGTGATCCGACAACACACATCGATGCGATGCACAGCGAGTGGGCATGACCATGATTGATCACCTTCGATATGCAACGCTAAAACCTGGCAGATTGAGTTATGGGGTGGTCTTGCTTGTCTGCATCGCCGCGGTTGTGTTGGGCGGTTACAGTGCGCTGACGATGGAGCACGCGGGCCACATTATTACTGGCATGAATAACCATGTTGTTTGGGGGTTGCCACATGTGTTTGCAGTGTCACTAATCGTGGCAGCCTCGGGTGCGTTAAACGGGGCGTCATTAGCTTCGGTTTTTGGTTTGTCTTACTACAAACCGATTGCGCGTTTATCGGTTGCATTGGCCATGAGTTTACTGGTCGGTGGCTTGTTAGTGCTGGTGCTGGATCTGGGTCGACCTGATCGGTTAATCGTTGCGATGACGACCTATAATTTTCGATCAATCTTTGCCTGGAACATTTTTTTATACACCGGTTTTTTATTCATTGGCGCATGCTACCTGTGGATGATGATGGAGAGGCGGTTTAATCATCACATTAAGGCGATGGGCCGTGTCGCCTTTGCTTGGCGTATTGTACTCACCACTGGTACGGGTAGTATTTTTGGTTTTCTAGTCGGCAGAAATGCGCTTGATTCTGCTCTGCTGGCGCCGCTTTTTGTCGCACTGTCTTTAGTCATGGGTACCGCTGCGTTAACCTTAGTGCTAGTCATGCTTGATCGCTGGCAAGCCACTCTCTTGAACGATCAACTATTGGGCTCATTGCGTCGATTGTTTGTCTGGTTTCTGATTGCGCTGGTGTATTTTTCAATTGTGCATCATGTTACAAATTTATACGCGACAGAGCACCACAGTGTTGAACGCTATACCTTGATGGGTCAGCTATCGGGGATGTTCTGGATTGGCCATATATTTGTCGGCGTGGTGTTGCCGTTAGGCGTGCTGCTCTTGCCAACGATGCGCCTTAGTAACACAGGTCGGTTAGTGATAAGCGCATCACTTGCGTTGCTGGGCGGTTTGGCGCTTTTGTACGTCGTTATTATCGGATCGCAAAGCACCCCACAAATGCTCTTTCCTGGGAAAACGATTCTCGCCAGTCGATTCGGTGATGCAGGGTTTCCGACCTACCATCCGAGTGTATGGGAATGGGGGCTGGGAATTGGCGGTTTAGCGTTAGCCGTTCTGTCCTGTTTGTTAGTGCTGCGCGTGCTGCCGCTGTTGCCAGAGTCGCAGCGAATCGAAAATGTATCATCAGAGTGACAACAAGCAACACAGTTGAGAATAGCCTCGCGGCACATTTCATTTCTGCTCCGTGGCGCTCGAGTGGTAAATCCATGGTCAGCATGGGCTTAGCACGCGCCGCCACGCGTCGCTCACTCGGAGTGCAAACCTTTAAAAAAGGGCCTGATTACATCGACCCGTTGTGGTTAAAGGCAGCAAGTTATAATCCATGTTACAACCTTGACCCATACATTCAGAGCAACGAAGAGCTTCTCGGTGTGTATCGCCAGCACGCTAATGATGTGGTGTTGGTTGAGGGCACCATGGGCCTGCATGACGGGTTAGCGGTGGATGGATCAGATAGTAATGCGGCGATAGCCAAACGATTGGGATTGCCGGTATTGCTCGTGATCGACTGCCGTGGTATGCACCGAACTATTGCATCACTGGTGAATGGTATTATGCAGTTCGACCCAGAGTTAAACTTTTCAGGGCTCATACTGAATCGCATACGATCTGCCCGTCACGGGAGCAAAATTGAGCGCGCTATCGAAGCGTATTGTGATGTGAGTGTGATGGGCGTCATTCCTGAGCAACCGCAATTACGCATTGAGGAACGTGAATTAGGATTAGTACCTGCACCCGATCATCCCGCTGCAAACACTTACCTAGATTGCGCTGCCGATATGCTTGAAGCATCGTGTGATCTCGATGCCTTGTATGCAGATAACATAAGCTATCGTAACAATTCGATCGCTGATAAAGTGGTGATTGAGTCGTCGAGTACGCTCACTATTGGCGTCGCAAAAGATGAAGCATTTCATTTTTATTATGAAGATGATTTAGAAGAGTTACAGTCTCGTGGTGTGAGACTAGTGCCGTTCTCTCCGTTGCGCGATCCGTTACCAACGGAGTTGGATGGCGTGCTAATTGGTGGTGGCTTTCCTGAACGTCATGCCGCAGCGCTATCACAGAATCAGGTTTGCCGAGAGGGTTTAGCGAACGCAATTGCCAATGGGTTGCCGGTGCGTGCCGAATGTGGTGGTTTGATGTATTTGAGTCAATCGATTGAAATAGACAATGTGGTGTGGACCATGGTGGGGGCCATAACTGGCGCGGTAACCATGCAGGCGTCGCCTCAGGGTCGAGGTTATATGAAATTAACATTCGATCCCTCCCGGCCAAGCGCAAAAACATCAAGCAATACGCTGCCAGCGCACGAATTCCATCACTCCAAAATCACCTTCGACACGGAACCCGAATACGCGTATCAGGTGGAGCGTGGGCATGGCCTAGACGGCATGCACGATGGTGTTTGCGTCCACAACGTCGTTGCCAGCTACGCGCATTTTCGCCATACTGCAGCTACACCCTGGATAGACTGGTTTTTAGACTCCATCCTACAAGCGAAACAGGGCCATCACAAGAAGGCAAATCATGTTTAAGGTAACCAAGGCCGCAAGCGCCGAACTCAAGCGCAATATGGAGCATCATGACTTTGATGATATGCCGCTGCGAGTTGCTGCACAACGAATCGCTGATGGATCGATTGAATACCAGATGGGATTCGATGAAGCGGGGCCAGGCGATACTATGGTGTCAAGTCGCGGTATTGATGTAGTGATAGCAAAAGATCATCAGCCCATCGTGAATGGGACTGTACTTGATTACGTTGAGCTCGACGAAGGCGGTATGCACTTTATATTTAAAAATCCCAATGATCCATCGTATGTCGCACCACAAGAGAGCGACGATGACAACATTACCAAAGGTGATGGACAATAGAGCAGGTTCATCGCCTGACTACACCGTCAGGCGAGGTGAGATTTCAGCCTATGGGCGTGCGGTAGCGTCATCGAAGCGCTTGCGTTGGTTGATACTGCTTGTTGGCGGAACGGCGATTGCAACGCTCTTTTTCATGCTCGCCTTATCGCATCCTATTCCGCAATCCCCGTTTCTGATTAGTATACTGTTGCTTTTTCTAGTTGTCGTATTGGGCTTGTGGTTTATTTATCAATTCACTAATCGGCATTTTATCAAACCCGGCTTGGCGTTTCGTATCTGGCTACAACAAGTGTGTGATGGTGAATTGGATGCGAGGATTAATCTTGATAAACATTATCGTCACTATAAAGAAATCAATTTTCACACGTCCAACCTAGCATCCTCGCTACGGCTGCTTACCGATGATATGGATTCGCTGGTTGAATCGCAGACGCAGAAACTTAACGATCAGAAACAAGTACTAGAGTTGCTTTTTAAGCTCACAGCTGATGTTTCAAATGAGGCCGAAGAGGAAGCGGCGTATGTTACCGTCTGCCACTATTTAGCGGAGTGGTTTGGGGCAGCCAACGTTAGCTGTCATCGCATTGTTGATGACGAGCGCGTCCTACGTTGTGTCACCAGCCGTATTTCTGACAAAAATGGCAATGTAGGGTCGTCCGCTGAAGATTTCTCCGACCGTGGCATCGGTAGCGTCACTCTCGATAGAATCCCTAAAACCGTGTCAACGGTGCGATCAACAACTGACTCATCAGCAAATATGATCTGGGTGCCGTTTTTCGCCGGTTCACAGACCGCCGGTGTGGTGATTATAAAAATGGAAGAACCCCAACGACTTGAGCGCAATGATACAAAACAGGTACTCACGACCGTGTCAGAGCAACTCAGTTTTCTGTGCGGCAAGCAGCTTGTTCAGGAACAGGTTCTAAAGTCACGATTGAGCCGTGATCGCAATGAGCTGGCGGCCGAAATTCATGACTCTCTTGCACAAACACTGCTTGCTGTTCGCTACCAAACAACACTTCTGAGTGAAAAACTAGCTTCGCACACGGGTGATGGCGCCTATCAAGATGCCCTAAAAATCAACCGCTCGATTGAGGAGGCGAATCAAGAGGTCCGGGGATTGATTCGTGAGAACCGCAATCCATTGGCTGAGCATCGGTACGCTGATTCTCTGCAGGAGGTCATTGATCAGTTTAGTCACACCAGCGGCATAACCGTCTTTTTTCAATCTGAAGATTCGCAGATACGCTTTACACCTCGTGAAGAATCGGTATTACACCGTATTATCGGGGAGGCGCTTAACAACGCGCGTAAATATGCTGATGCCAATATGATTCGCGTGTATCTAAAACGTGAGTCATCCGGTGTACGGCGTATATTGGTCGAGGATGACGGTATCGGTTTTCAGCCATCGATGGTTTTCGATCCATCGCAAACTGAACCCACTGACAGTGCTGAGCACATTGGATTAACAATCATGAAAGAACGTGCGCTGACTATTGCTGCAAAGTTGACGATCGATTCTGAGCCCGGTGAAGGAACACGAATTTCGATCACAATGCCACCGTTGATTGAATCCAGGAGTAAATCGGCATGACTAACTTAAGCGTAGTGATTGTTGATGACCATGCGTTGTTCCGCAACGGATTACACCAGTTGCTGACGAGTCGCGATATCGATGTCGTTGGGATGACCGGTAACCCGACTGAAGCGATCGATCTGGTTTCGTCTAGCGAGCCAGATGTTGTGCTGTTGGATTTGCGGATGCCAGAGTTGGGCGGGCTAGAAGTGTTAACTCGACTGCGACAGGCTATGCCTGAGCAATGCGTTGTCATTTTGACCACCAGTATCGAAGAGCCCGACCTGCTCAGTGCGTTGCAGCTTGGAGCGATGGGCTATCTCTTGAAAGACATGGAGCTCGATGTCTTCGTCAAACTACTGCATCAGGCAAAATCTGGCAGCACAGTAGTGGCGCCGGATCTCACCAGTTTTTTGGCGCGGGCAGTTGTATCAAGAGATTTCGAGCCGAAGCCGGAGGCTATAGATACCTACAATTTAACGCCTCGTGAAATGGAGATTCTTCGCCATATTGCGCTGGGTCAGAGCAATAAAGATATCGCAGCAGCACTCGGTATTGTTGACGGCACAGTGAAATTACACGTCAGAGCAGTGCTCAGAAAACTAAACGTACAATCTCGCGTGCAGGCAGCTGTGCTGGCAATTTCGGAAAATCTTTGTGACGAGCTAAGCGGCAAAGATTGATCGTTACAACGATTCGATCGTTTTCCACTATAACGATGAGATACACTTTTGCGTGCGTTTTTTAGGAGGTGGAAATTTTCAATTTTATCTAACGACCAAGCAAGTTCATAACCTTGTCAATGAATACGCGTTAACACAATTCGCGTCAGCATGCTGCAGGTATTTGAAAACACATAACAGCTGCAACTGCCTAGGGTGCAAAGTTTTAGCTCCATGGGTACGACATAACCACAATAAATATAGCCAAAATATATGAAGATTGGCGTTTTTCTATTCCCTTGTGCATATTCGCTATCGCCTAACTCATTCAAATATTTATATATTTGCGAACTTGGCATTGATCGTATACAGTGATGCGCAACACAGGTTAGTTTCCACTGGTGTCGAGAATAGATAACGCCATCGGCAGTCGATATTCTTGCACGATTCTAATGCGAGAGATTGATCAGTTGAAACCAAAACGCAAGATGACGTTTTCCATTGAGGCACTCGAAAAGTAAGCCTCTTTTGGCAGGCCAGCAACTAGGCAGATACAACATTAAGGCAAAGCCACACTCGACAATTAGTGAACACCAAACAAGGGGTACTCCATGAATAAAGAACTTGATTTACCTGCATCACTCGATTCAATCGACAAAGCTAAATTTGATAATTGGTTTGACGAGCGGTTTGCTGAAAAAATGCAAGAACGAGAGGACAACGCGGTTGGGCGAATGTCTATCATCGCGACAAAAGGCACCATGGACATGGCCTATCCACCTTTTATCCTGGCCTCTACCGCAGCTGCACTTGATTGGGAAGTGTCGATATTTTTTACCTTCTACGGATTAGATTTGCTGAAAAAGAATCTTGATTTAGAAGTCTCTCCTTTAGGAAATCCAGCCATGCCCATGAAGATGCCAATTGGGCCCGAGTGGTTCAAAGACATCAATTGGCCAATTCCTAACGTGCTGATGAGTAATGTGCCGGGGTTTGAAAAATTGGCTACCGGCATGATGAAAAAAACGATCGAATCCAAAGGCGTGGCGTCTGTCGAGGAATTACGATCGGCTTGTCTGGAGGGCGATGTTAATATGATCGCATGCCAGATGACGGTTGATCTTTTCGGTCATAAAAAAGAAGACTTCATTCCTGAAATTTCGGAATGGGTCGGTGCTACTTCATTTTTGCCTGAAGCGCGCAAATCTGACGTTTGTCTTTTTATCTAGTTGTCCGCTGAATAATAACTTGCTTGAGCAAAGTCACCATAGTGTCTATGGGGCTTGTTTCTGCGTTGGATGAAGCAATATAGGGAAGTTAACAGCAACTGCAGTGTGTAGAATTTTCTGCATGCTTTCGCGCACGCCATATATAAAGGCGTGTTGGTGACTTCCATTTGTCTTCAATTTCGGAACGTATCTACAATGAAAACATCACAAATTTTAGTACTCACCGGTGCTTTTCTAAGCACCACCGCTAATGCCACCAATGGTTATATGCCACACGGCATTGGAATAGCGGGAAAAGGAATGGGCGGTATTTCGATTGCCTATCAAGCTGACAGTGTAGCCGTAGGTGGCAACCCAGCCGGTTCAGCGTTTATGCAAAACCGTTTCGATGCTGGGATAGACGTGTTCAAACCCGATCGTGGCGCGAGCATCGTGCAAAATGCGGCTTTACAAGTAGACATGGACTTTGATGGTAACGACACCAGCGCTTTCCTCATACCTGAAATCGGGTACCGCAGAGGTATAAACGACACTGCAGCATTTGGACTATCGGTATTCGGGCATGGTGGCATGAACACCGATTACAAAACCGGGATTCCACTGCTTAACGGGGGCACAGCCGAGAGCACCGGAGTGAATCTGATGCAACTGTTTGTGGTGCCATCGGTGTCGTACAAGATCAACCAGAAGCACTCAGTGGGGATTGGCCTTAATTTGATTGCACAAGGGTTTAAGGCGGAAGGTTTAAACAGTTTCGACAACCCTATGTCTACAGCCAGCCCTGGCAATGTCACCAACAACGGTACGGACTGGGCCTACGGTGGCGGTATCCGATTGGGTTGGATTGGGCAGTTAAGCCCTCAATGGACGCTCGGCGCTACCTACCAGACGCGCTCGCATATGGGCGAATTTGACTCCTATTCTGGATTGTTCGCTGAACAGGGTGGATTCGATATCCCATCAAATTTAGGTGTAGGCGCTGCATTTTCGCCTAACGATAAACTGGTACTAGCCGCTGATTTAGTACGCATCAACTACAGTGAAGTGAATTCCATTGCTAATTCCGGGCAGGTGCAGGCGCAACTGGGTTCGGATAATGGGCCAGGTTTTGGGTGGGAAGATATCACCGTGTTTAAACTCGGCGCCAGCTACGCAGTTAATCCTAAGCTCACGCTGCGAGCAGGATTTAACCACGGGGACGCACCGATAGGCAATTCGCAAACCTTGTTCAACATCATTGCGCCTGCAACGATTGAGGATCATGTGACACTAGGTGCAAGTTGGTCAATCAACCCAGCCTCATCCATTACTGTGTCATACATGCACGCGCTATCAAATGACATTAATGGTCAAGGGTCGATTGTTCAGCCATTCGGCGGCGGGGAAGCTAACCTGACGATGAAACAGAATGCTATCGGAGTAGCATTTAATTGGGTACTGGATAACTAGCGGCGGTATCGTGTGTCTAGAGTTTATTATCGAAACTCTAACAAAGCGCTAAAAGTAGAGTGTCCTCTAATGCAAGCGATTGGCGTAATACAGCCTGCCTGATTGGTGATCACCTACTCGATTCAAACAGCGCGGCCATACTTTACCGCGTGGTTTTTCATCTCACTTTTCAGTTCAAGGCAGTCAGATTTTCATGGAGCCACTAAGCCTTAGCCTCGAAATGATTTTGGTGTTGTGTATTCTTGGTGTCACCATATTTCTGTTCGCATTTGAAATACTGCGGGTGGATGTTGCCGCTATCTGCGTGATGGTGACACTCGGCCTAAGCACCCTCATACCCAGAATCGAACCTCTGATCTCTCAACAAGATCTCTTCTCAGGGTTTTCGAGTAACGCCGTAATTTCAGTTATCGCCGTGATGATTATCGGAGCAGGTTTAGATAAAACCGGCATCATGAGTAAGCTTGCTGCCTTGATCATGAAAAAAGGCGGCAAAACTGAAGGCCGTATTATTCCACTGGTGTCCGGCACAGTAGCGTTTATCTCAAGCTTCATGCAAAACATCGGTGCAGCCGCATTATTCTTGCCGGTCGTTAATCGTATCTCTGCTCGCACTGACATACCCATGTCTCGGCTACTCATGCCAATGGGATTTTGCGCCATCCTCGGCGGTACCGCCACCATGATCGGCTCCAGCCCATTGATACTGCTCAACGATCTATTGCTCTCATCCAATAAAACGTTGCCCGCAGATCAACAAATGGAAACGTTTGGTTTGTTCTCAGTAACACCGATAGGCATCGCACTGGTTGCTACCGGTATTATCTATTTTGTTGTCGCGGGCAAATTTGTACTGCCAAAGGCAAGCGAGCAAGACGCCAATCGCACTTCACGAGCAGAAGACTACTTTGAAAAACTATACGGCATTCGAGGTGAGTTGATGGAGGCCAAGGTCACGGACGACAGCCCCATGGCCGGCATGACCATCCGCCAGGTTGAAGACAACTACCCGAACATGCCAATGATGCTGGCGTTGTATAGCGGCGACGTGGTCAAGGTACCACCCGATCGCGAAGAGATGATCTGGGTAAATACGCAGCTGGGTTTAATGGGGGATCAACACCAGATAGAAGCATTTTGTGAAGAGAACAAATGGGAACTACTCGGTGAGCCCGATCGGTTCGCTGATGTACTTAACTCTCAACATAGTGGTATTGCCGAATTAGTAGTGCCACCGGGTTCATCCTTGATTGGCCAGGTGATCAAAGAAATTAAGCCGCGCCGTAACTACGGTGCCAATATACTGCAGATCTTCCGTACTGATCACATCATTAAACGTGATTTCTCTGATGAGATATTGCAGCCAGGTGACACCTTAGTGGTGCATGCTAGCTGGAAGGATCTCCACAAACTTTCACGCAATAGAGATTTCGTATTGGCAACAGACGTCAAATACGAAGATCTGCGCACGCATAAAATCAAAGAAGCGAGCCTGTTCTTTTCCTTAGCCCTCATCCTTTTTCTAATTACCGACAGTTTAAGTATTTCACTACTCACTGGTGCGATGGGCATGGTGTTGTCAGGCGTACTGACTATTGATGAGGCCTATGAGGCGGTGAGCTGGCAAACCGTATTTTTACTTGCCAGCCTAATCCCATTGGGTATTGCTGTTGACCAAACCGGCACCGCAGCATGGATAGCACAAAAGATATTAACCTTGGTAGGGGATGTGCCTATCTGGGTGTTGCAAACCGTTATTGCAGGCCTTGCCACCTTCTTTACATTGGTCATGTCTAACATCGGTGCAACCGTATTGCTGGTGCCACTTGCGGTTAATATCGCTGTTGCTGTTGGTGCTGACCCTGCCGTGTTTGCACTAACGGTGGCTATTTCTACCTCTAATTCCTTTTTGATCCCTACCCACCAGGTCAATGCTTTGATCATGGGCCCAGGTGGTTATCAAGTGGCTGACTTTATGCGCGCCGGCGGCGTCATGACAATTTTGTTTATGCTGGTTAGTTTGCTAATGCTTAATCTAATCTTTTAGCTAATTTTATTCACCTTGTTAGAATCAACGGCGGCTACCTGTCTTAGTGGCACTGTCACTTCGAATATTAGATCACAGCTTAAGTTCGACACGGTGAATTACAATGACCAAAGTGGCGGGCAAGTGCAAAGCCGTTGATTTAGCTTCTACACCAAAAAAGTATATGCACATACATATTGAGAGGTATACAGTAGATGTAGCTTAACTCATTGTCATTAGAGAATACGATGGAATGGACAGATATAACAAACTACGAGAATCTAATACGCTTGGGTGCATTCGTATTCGTTTTCGGGCTGATGGGAACGATAGAAACATTGTTACCTCGCAGACGACGAGCGCTACCTCGCTTGGGCAGGTGGTTTACTAATATCTCCTTGGTAGTGATTGATTCTATTGTTTTAAGATTGGTGCTTCCAATCATGGCCATTGGGTTAGCGGGTTTTGTGGCTCAGAAGGGTTGGGGGTTTTTCAATTTTGTGGATTGGCCGCAGTGGCTTGAAATAATAATGTCAGTAGCTGCCCTGGATATGATTATTTATTGGCAGCATGTACTTTCTCATAAAATTCCGTTCATTTGGAACATCCACAAAGTACACCATGCAGACCGTGATGTGGATGTAACAACTGGAGTACGATTCCATCCCTTTGAAATCCTGTTTTCCATGATTTATAAAATGTTTTGGATTTTGGTGGTAGGGCCAGCCAGTGCTGCCGTTATTGTATTCGAAGTTTTACTCAATGCGTCAGCACTGTTCAATCACGCAAATGCCAAGTTGCCAACGAAGCTGGATAAGGTGATTCGAACGGTTTTGGTCACACCGGATATGCATCGAATTCACCATTCAGTCATCCAGCGAGAGACGGACAGCAACTACGGATTTTGTTTGTCCATTTGGGACGTTTTATTTGGTACTTACAACGCAGAGCCAGAAAAGGGTCATGAGAAAATGGTGATAGGCTTAGAGGATCGTCAAACCGATGAACCCGCGCGCCTTTGGTGGAGTCTTACTTGGCCAATAAATGAAAAATGATCCTCTCATCAATTCATAGTCGGTTCTGCTTCACAAGATGAAGTTTGATAGCGTATTGACCGTGTACAAACAGCACTTTATGCTGTTAGGTATAAAACGAAGCTTACTGCTCTGGGTTACTTTGTAGCAGGCGACTTGCTTTGTTTTCTTTTAGCCAAGGCACTATTCCATTTGTCACGTTGTAAACAGTGGCGTGACCAACCTTGTCGCTGAGCCATTGACTGATCATGCTGGTTCTTGCGCCGGAGTGGCAAATTAAAATGACGGGATCATGCTTTTTTACAATGGTTGAAAATGCAGCGTGCCACAGCGTCGCATCGTATTTACCTTTTTCGTCAAAGAACGTTAACAAATGACTGTTTTCAATTACACCGGTGTCATTCCATTCGTCGTCCCGGCGCACATCGATTACAGGGACGCCCTGGCTAATCAATTTCCGCAATTCCGCGTAATTGATATTGATGACCTCTGCATGAGCGGGCAATGCGATCCAAGTTGCTATGAGAAAAAAGGAAAAACGAGTAATTGTGCTTGAATAGATGCGCATGCTTAGAGGCTCTGTACCAAATATCGACTGTATTGCGAAGCGTGCTGGGCCCAAGCCACGCCCTAATAATACCAATGTGACGTTGTCACTGACAACTGCTTCTGCTATCTACACTATACCAGTCGAGTTCTCTGTTTTATTAAGGTAATCCAACTATGTCCCGCAATTCGAGCGTTCAAAGTCCAAACGTTAATGCATTTTTTGACACGGTTTCTAACACCATAAGTTACGTAGTCAGTGATCCAAACAGCGCCAGCTGCGCGATTATCGATCCAGTGCTAGACCTCGACTACGCCGCCGGCAGGCTTAATTATCAACAGGCCGATGAAATGATCGCTTGGATAGAAAGTGAATCGTTGCAGCTGGAGTGGCTGATTGAGACGCACGTTCATGCTGATCATCTCTCCGCTGCTCCGTATATACAGGCTAAATTGGGCGGAAAACTTGGGATAGGGGACCAGATAACCGTGGTTCAAGAAACCTTCGGAAAGGTATTTAACGAAGGTACTGAGTTTGAACGAGATGGCAGTCAGTTTGATCGGCTCTTCGCCGACGGTGATACCTATCAAATTGGCTCCATAGAGGTTGTAACATTGGCTGCGCCAGGCCATACACCCGCGTGCATGGTGCATGTTGCTGGAAATGCAGCATTTGTTGGAGATACTTTATTCATGCCGGACGGTGGCTCTGCACGTGCCGACTTCCCCGGTGGAGATGCCGGCACTTTGTATGATTCGATACAAAAAGTGTTAGCACTGCCAGATGACATGCGTTTATTTATGTGCCACGACTACGCCCCGAACGGCCGGGATATTCGTTGGGAAACTACGGTCGCTGAGGAAAAGCAACACAACATTCATGTTGGAAGTGGAAAAACACGTGAAGAATTTATTGAGTTTCGCGAGGCGCGTGATGCGCAATTGGATGTCCCCAAACTGATATTACCTTCTTTGCAAGTCAACATGCGCGCAGGAACCATCCCAAAAGATGAGGAGGGCGACTTAAGTTTGAAGGTGCCTTTGGGTCGACTCTAATACTGCCGCTTAGTCAACATTACAAGAAAGCCTATAACGGTACTGATCAAACTGGTAAAGCCATTCTAATGAAAAATGAAAACGCCAATAAAGGCACTGGGTTTTGGGCCGTAGTACAAAGTATTTTGGCCGCCGGTATCGGGGTGCAATCTAGCAAAAATAAAGAGCGGGATTTTACACACGGTAAGCCTATCCATTTTATAGTGGGTGGTTTGCTTGGTACCTTCTTGTTTGTGGCCGGCTTAATAGTATTTGTCAACCTATATATATTATCGAGCTAAGTCATCTGAGCGAGACCTACAATGGACCTATATTTGAGATTTTTATTTGTAATAGTCACTGCGCTGCGTCGGTCGACCATTGCTACCGACAGTCTGTCAAATGAAGTTAGCATCATTGTATTGCCCAACGATCTTGATATTAACCTGCGTATGAATAATGGCCGGTACTTAACTGTATGCGATTTTAACAGGGTAGATTTTTTCGTCAGACCTACTCAAAATACGCTTAGAAAGCGGTACAACGCTAGCGTTTCGTGACAATCTCGAATGCGTAGTTTTACCAATAACAAGTTCTGCGCTTTCGTTTGAGGTGATTCAACCAAGGGAGCTGTCCCCTGGTTGCTCTCGGGTAGGGTGGAGGACTGGCGCATGTGCTATATGTTCAACCGCGTGATTTCCAAACAGGGTGTTCCACGGTATCTCAATTCGGATAACCTTCCCCTATTCCGATTTCATCGTTGGCAAGTCAATCTTCGCATTCTTGAAGTCCCGGAGATATAATGTGGTAACTTTCAATTGCGGTGGCAATTAAGACTGCTATCAATGCATTTTTCAATAACGGCTCTGAACCGGCAGGCCTGCCATTTTCCAAGCTTCGATGCCGCCGCGATACCACAACACTTGCGTGTACCCCATATTGATCGCACGCAAGGCGGCGTTGTAGGACATCCAGCACTGGATGCTCTGGCAGTAAAAAACAAGCGCCTGATTATTGTTGCCGCGTGTTGTCTGATGCAGGAATTGGCTAAACTGATTTTGAGACTGGTCGTTGAAATTCCCCGGTGCAGATGCGGGTGCTGCTGCGATGGCTCCAGGTAGAATGTCCTGGCCATTCAGCACATCAAAAACCATTAGGCTTTGCGGATTTTGCTGCAAACCTATGAACAGCGCTTCTGTGGTAATCACCAGACCACCCGGTATTTTCGTCGGAGTGGGGCCGTGCATGGCACCACTATGAAGCTGCGTAGTGGGGGCGACTCCGAAATCCCGTGTCTCAATTTGCGTTACACGGGAAAAGTCCCTTTGCGAACCGTTCTGGCCGCCAAAACTACCTTGCGCACTTTGAGAAGGCAACTGCGGCTGTTGCCGCTGTGGTAAGGATTGCTGTGGTGCTTTCTGCTGGAGCTGCTGTTGGGAAAGCGGCTGCTGCTGAGGTTGCGCAGCGCCACCAAAACTGTCTTGCGCTTGAGCAGCGGGAGTAAGCCCCGCCATACCTAATGTAATACTCAAACCGATTTTCCGAAAATTTCTCATTGCGTCACCTCCAGTTCCTTATAACCCTGTCCAGTATCTGTGTACGGATTATAAAACCCATCGTTGGTCTGGACGTTGGTGCCATCACCTAGCTGGTAATTGTAGTTGTAGCCCTGATCCAACTGCACGGTTCCACCGTTAGACGGATCATTAAAGGTCTCATAACCTCCAATAGCTTCTACCGATTCGCGCTGGATACGGTCACTACCACTCTGGGTGTTATTGTAAGTCCGCATCTGGATGTCGGAAATTTCATTGTAGGTCTGGTTCAAACGTTGCTGCCCTTGCGCGTTGATCCGGGCTCTATCTGATGCGCCTTTGGCATTGATAGCAGCTATCTTTCTATTGGTTTTTGCGGTATCAGCAGCCTGTTTTTGGTGAAATTGTGCCATCCGCTTACCCCATTCGGGTGCTTCGGCACCATTCAGACGAATGCTTTCCGCATACGCGATATCAAGTTGCCCTTCGGGCATCCGCATTGCAAATCCGGGAAACACCATCATGTCGACAAACTGATCAATCCCGCCAGACATGGGGTTCTGCATCCGTACAATATTGAACATCACCGCGGTACCGATAATCTCACGCACTTCGCGACCTTCAACTTGATAAGCGATAAGCGCCTGACCCGCACCGACGGATTGCTTAATGTCATAGCCCTGCATTGACGGCATTTGCTGTGCATTGATCTGTTGCTGCAGTGGGGCTACATCCTGGGTCAAGTCGCGATAATCCATGATCCTGGCATTCGGGCGATGGCGCTGCGCATAATGAGTGATGAACTGTTTTGTATCCGTTATACGGACATTCGGGCAGCCGCCTTGTTGCTGCATTTGTGTGTTGTGACCGGACCATGATTCTTCCGGCAGGATCGAGATCATGCCGATACCATCTGGCGCGGTTGCCCTCCAGTTGACGTGTGGTGTCCTGGGTCCGCACCCGGACGTATTTAATTGCCAACTGATCCCACCCTCGGCTTCCCACCCGATCGGGATACCCTTGGTATAAGCCACCATCGGCTTTTCAAAACCGCGCTGATCCATGATGCTGACATTCACCAGTTCGCCGCGTGATTGAGCCAGCGACGGGACGATCGATGCGAAGCACGAAACTGCGGTTAGAAAAATAAGAGAAGATTTCATAAAAGCACTCCAGTATAGATACGAGATGCTGGCTCCCACTAAACACAGCCTGGAGCTGCGGCGCTGAATTCACTATACAACGGCATCGTTTGATGGCACCGGCTAGTATGCTAGCCGGTGGTATTGCAGATATTAACTGAATTTATTGGGCACGTGCTGTCCAATCTCCAAAGTAAAACAACTCATTAGTGGTCTCATTAAGCTCGAAATACTTACCGCTCATAACACCGCTTGCGGGATTCAGATTGCCAGTGTAGACACCCTTTCTAAACCCTGGCGACACTTCAGGGGTGTTATCACCGAATTCCAGCTCGCCTGTTCCTTGAGCCGATCCTAGCAAACTAAATGACCGGGCGGAAAAACCAAGCGATGAATTTTCAGGCCAATTGCTGGTACCTGAAATTTGTAAATTTTGATCGATAGTGACTGAGAGTTGGTGCGCGACATTGCCATTATCCGGGTTGCTCACGTTGCCGCTGAAATTTTGGTTACTTGTAGGATCAACGGATTGTCCACCTCCTGCCGAAATCAAAGCCTGTGATGGGGGTAAACGAAATCGCTTGTCTGCCTCAAGTACACCCGTGTTGTATTCATCAATCAGATTGAGTAAATGTTTTACGTGTATTCCGAAAGAGGCTGTCGCTAGAATCTCTCTATCAATCACTAGTTGACCATTTGCACCTGGTCTTACAACGATATCCACTACACCGGAATTATGTACACCAACAACTTTGCCGTTAGCCAACGCAGGAGATCCACTCGTCCCGCCTGAAGTATCCATTGAATACTCCCACATATCGATCGTTGCCAGGGTAGGTGGATCAAGTACCACCCGCTCGTCAAAATTACGGATCGCCTGTATGGTTCCACTAAACAGTGACGCCAGCGGAACGCTGATTCCGGGCTCATAGCCAACCTGGAAAATTTGACTGGATACGTCACCCGGAAAACCGCTAACCTGCACCGCATCACCGCGTATAAGTTGACTGGCTTCTTGGCCAGTCGCTAGCGCCAACCGGGCCGGAAGACTAGTACGAGACACAAATAGACCAACGTCCGGACTACGTGTATCGCCAGTGTAGGATGGATGAACTAGAGCCTCCAACAGTGGAAACTCTTCTCCGGTCGAAGACTGAAAGGCGGAAACGCGGGTAAGCTGCACTTGATTCGAGCTAAACCGGCGTGCGAAATCTAGTACCCCATTGGTAACATGAGCATTAGTTGCTAGTAGTCGATCATCAATCGCAAACGCGCTTCCGAGAAGAATTGTAACTTCCCTTCCCTGAACATCAAAAGTTGTGCCAATCACAAACGAGGCCGGATCGGGATCATCAGTTATAAGTTGCGCTCCGGGTCCGCTATCCGAACCAGAACTTCCACCCCCACAACCGTTAATGGACAAAGATATAGATACAAAAACAACAGACAACAAGTTCTTGATTGAGCTCTTTTTTTCAAACATAAACAACTCCTCTTGATTAAGCGAACAATAATCAGATCCGTAACCCCACCAGTAACACCAACGCGATGATCATTAGAATGCTTTGGAGCCTCAGGGACGGATTCTGTGATTTGCACCCAATCGCGTGCTTAGCTCGGACTAGCATTTTAGACATGCCTAGTGTCATGAAAAGCTCCTTTGCTGAAATAGTCCCTGCTCAACTGTGAACTAAAAAATTTGAAAAATAAATCCCCCAAGTCAAGAGATCTGCTTACATTGGTAACACAAATTGGACTGTAACACTAGGTTGTTGTTCGCTTTATTGGCTCAGTTATCACATTTCTATGAACTACCCGTTTAGGCAATATTCCCTGATAGATTATTGTAAGCGGTGAGTTAACATTTTAAGCGGCGTTGTTTACCGCCTGCTTCAAGTTGAGCGGCAATAGCCGCTCAATATCTTCCAACATTTTCGCTGCAGGCAAGGCAATTCAGTCAATACCAACTTCAGATACGCGTAAGGCTCTAATCCGTTCGCTACTGCCGTTTCGACCAGACCATAAAGATTCGCACTGGCGTTGGTACCGGCCACGGAACTAGAAAAAATCCATGCTTTGCGCCTAATGATGTAGGGGCGTATCGCGTTCTCTGTGAGATTATTGTCGATGCGCAGTCGACCATCTCTTGTGTAGACCGTCAGCTTATTCCACTGCTTGTCCAGATGCCGCATCGCTTTGCCCAGCGCCGATTTGGGCGGCACAAGCAACAAGTGATCACCCAGCCAGACTCGCAACTCTTCCAAAAGTAGCACTGATCTGGATTGGCGAACCTGTAGTCTCTCGTCAATGGGTGGCGGTAAAGGTAGATGACGTGTTCCGGACCCAGTCGCATCATTGGCCAGATTGAAAAGCCGCCAACAATCGGGGCAGCTCAGCGGTGATAGGCGAGAAGAGTTCGAAGACAGAGCCACAAGGTAATGTGATACGACAACTTGCATCTGTGGCTGATAAGGGAGCCGTATCGCTGGTTTTGTGCAGCGGTACAAAATCAACGCTCTCGGGATTGGATTGCACCGGAAGAAACCCGCGTTTGGTTAACAGCGTTTTCCACTGGTAGATATCTTTGGTTTTGAGATTGTTGGCCTTGGCATACTCGACGATGCTGCCGTCATTCGCTGCGGCAGCCAAGATGTGATCAAGCCACTGTTGCTGGCGTTTTGTGATATTGAGTTGAGTCATTGCAGTTCCGAGTGTTGAAAACTGCGGTTAGGATGCCCGCGTGTCTAGCGGAAGTGAAGACGTCGGTAAATTTGCGATTACGCTTATTAAGGCGATTCAGATTAGCGATCAATCTAAGTTAAGGGATTCCTTACTTAATCATTAAATAAAAGTGACTGTAACGTTCTACGGTGTCTGGCGCATACTATGTTGCTTAGCGGTTGACGCCGAATGAAAATGATACTCTGCAACAGCCTCCAGTAATTTGAGTAGATAGAATCTAATGAATACTGATTCTGATGCTTTATTGATGTTCTATATTAGTGAGCAAACGAGCTTGTGAGAGCCATGCTGATTTCTCACAATATTTAGGGAATAGGCAATGAAAATCGGTACACCGAAAGAATTAGCAGCAGATGAAGCTCGCGTAGCGATGACGCCGGCATCTGCCGCCAAGCTGCAAAAACTCGGACACAGTTGCCTGATACAAAGTGGGGCAGGCGAGGCAGCCGGGTTTAGTGACGATACCTATCGAAAAATCGGTGCGGAAGTGGTGGCCGACGCCATGGCACTCTGGAGTGCCGCAGATGTTATAGCCAAGGTACGACCACCAGAGGCCGAGGAAATAGGACGGCTTGATCAAAGTAAAACGCTCATCTCATTTTTCTATCCAGCTCAAAACGAATCATTGCTCGCCGACTCCAACGCCCAAAATGCCACTGTGGTAGCAATGGATATGGTGCCCCGAATTTCGCGAGCGCAAAAAATGGATGCCTTGTCGTCGATGGCTAACGTAGCGGGTTATCGAGCAGTTATTGAGGCGGGAAATAACTTCGGACGCTTCTTCACCGGCCAAATAACGGCAGCTGGTAAAGTACCGCCTGCAAAAGTGTTAGTGATTGGCGCTGGCGTGGCAGGCCTTGCTGCTATTGGTACCGCGCAATCACTTGGTGCGATCGTTCGAGCATTTGATGTGCGCCCAGAAGTGGCGGAGCAAATCGAATCCATGGGCGCTGAATTTTTGTTTCTAGATTTTAACGAAGATGGTGCGGGCGATGGCGGATACGCTGCACCATCAAGCCCGGAATTCCGTGAAAAGCAGTTAGCGTGTTTTCGTGAGCAGGCGCCAGAGGTGGATATCGTCATCACCACGGCATTGATCCCAGGCCGTGATGCGCCCAAGCTTTGGCTGGAAGATATGGTTAAAGCGATGAAGCCAGGCTCTGTTGTGGTTGATCTTGCCGCTGAACGCGGTGGCAATTGCGATCTAACCGAAACGGATAAAAAGGTGGTAAGTGACAACGGCGTTACGGTTATTGGCTATACCGATTTCCCAAGCCGAATGGCAGCACAGTCCTCCGAGCTTTACTCAACCAACGTTGCGCATATGGTTGCAGATCTTACGCCCAAAAAAGACGGCCAAATTGATCACAATATGGAAGATGATGTCATCCGTGGCGCCACCGCGAGCTTTGCAGGCGACATCACGTTTCCACCACCACCACCCAAGATTCTCGCTATCGCAAAACCTGCGGCTGCAAATGTGCCTGAGAAAACACCTGAAGAAATAGCCGCCGCCGAAGCGCTAGCTACCAAGCAAGCAGGCTGGCGTCAAATCGCTTTGTTATGCATTGGTGCGGCGTTTATGTTGTTACTCGGTCAGTATGCTCCAGCAAGCTTTATGCAGCACTTCATCGTCTTTGTGTTGGCTGTGTTTATTGGATTCCAAGTTATTTGGAACGTCAGCCACGCCTTACATACCCCGTTGATGGCGGTAACCAATGCCATCTCCGGCATCATTATCCTGGGCGCTTTATTACAGCTTGAAACGGGCAATAGCGTGGTCACCGTGTTAGCTAGCATTTCGGTGTTGATCGCAACGATCAATATTGTGGGTGGTTTTATGGTGACGCGGCGGATGCTGCAGATGTTTCAAAAGTCATAATTGGGGTGACATAGATGACTCTTACCTACGAACTTCAAGTGGCGGCCTACATCACGTCGGCTGTGTTATTTATTTTGTCTCTCGGTGGTTTGTCTGATCAAGAGAGCGCTAAGCGCGGTGTCTGGTTTGGCATAGTGGGAATGGCTATTGCGGTGCTGGCAACCATATTTGGCCCCGGTGTCAGCATTGGCCCGGTGCTGCTTACTACACTGGTCATTGGTGCGGCGGTAGGTGTAATTGTAGCCACGCGTGTTGAAATGACTGGCATGCCGGAATTAGTCGCGGCGCTTCATTCGTTTGTTGGTTTGGCCGCTGTATTTATCGGTATTAACTCTGATCTCAGCCCACCACAAAACCTACTGCCTGCTGAAGTCGTCATCCATGAAATAGAAGTGTTTATTGGTGTGTTTATCGGTGCAATAACTTTTACTGGATCGATCGTTGCCTATGCCAAGCTTGCCGGTAAAGTCGGTGGCTCTGCACTGATATTGCCTGGCAGACATTTGTGGAACCTTTTGCTTGTTGTTGCCAGTATTGCGTTACTTATGATGTATATGAACCACGCTGGAAGCTGGACGCTCTATGTAATGGTATTGTTGGCCTTTGTGCTTGGCGCGCATCTGGTGATGGCCATTGGTGGTGCTGACATGCCCGTAGTGGTGTCGATGCTTAATTCGTATTCAGGCTGGGCAGCGGCTGCCACCGGGTTTTTACTCGGCAACGATCTACTGATTGTTATAGGAGCCTTGGTAGGCTCCTCAGGTGCGATATTGTCTTACATCATGTGCAAAGCCATGAACCGACAATTTTTGTCAGTCATCCTGGGTGGCTTTGGCGGCCCTAGTGGTGAACAACAAGCGATCGAAGGCGAACAAATTGCCATAGATGCCGATGGAGTTGCTGCATCACTTGAAGATGCGGACAGCGTTATCATCGTGCCAGGATACGGTATGGCGGTTGCTCAGGCGCAGCAGTCGGTATCGGAGCTGACACGTCGCTTACGTGCCAAGGGTAAGAATGTACGGTTTGGCATACACCCCGTGGCAGGGCGATTACCAGGACACATGAATGTACTGTTGGCGGAAGCTAAAGTACCTTATGACATTGTTCTAGAGATGGATGAAATCAATGATGATTTTCCCGAGACAGATGTAGTGATCATTATCGGGTCCAACGACATCGTGAATCCTGCAGCGCTAGAGGATCCCAACTCGCCAATCGCTGGCATGCCGGTACTGGAGGTATGGAAAGCCAAGCAAGTGTTTGTTTCTAAGCGAGGCCAGGGCACGGGGTACTCCGGTATTGAAAACCCGTTATTTTACAAAGAAAACACGCGTATGTTTTATGGTGATGCCAAAGCATCGCTGGATTCATTGCTTACAAAAATAACCTAACATCGACTAAACGTTATTGCTTCGCCAAACCCTATCTGGCGAGTATTGCGGCGCCCACCGCCGGCCTCGGTTGCTGAGGTCGTCAACAAGGTTAGACACGGTTGACCTGCGAGGAAAAGCAACGGAGCTACGCCCCATGATCGTTGCACTCAATAAACTCATTACACGAGTTAGCACCAGCTTAGCTTCAGAGCGACGGTTTAGTGCTGATGCATCCCCATGAACTAAGGACAACCACTAGCAGGCATCGAAGCTAATCTGGACGCGGCACGATGTATATCGACGTTACCTGAACAGGAGCACTATCTGAATAATATTGAAAGCTGTGTCGACAACGCCCTGAAATACAGTACAGGGCCAGTCGAAATAAAGGTTAACAGCGACAATAAACACAACCTTATAATACCTGTTAACGATAGCGGCCCCGGCATATCTGACAATAGACAAAACGCTGCATTCCAACGATTCTATCGAATCGATACGGAACAACAACAGGCTTTGGCTTAGGGCTGGCACTAGTCCAGCAAATCATGCATTCGTTGGGTGGGATTGTGCAGCTGATTAAGCGTTCACCAACGGGGTTGCAAGCGACACCGATTTTCCCACCGAAGCGCCGCACCAAACCGTATTGACAAACGAATGTGGATGCATCACGCTTTAACTACGCTGTGTGCAACCTTTAATGTCCTTTACCCGTAGCGATACGAAGATGATGGGCTTGGTGATGAGAATCTAACGACATAAAGCCATAAAAACCCAAAGCTGTTAAACGTTCCCTTGACAAATCTTTATTAACAGCTATCTGTACTGTCGCACCATTTTTTGTTAAATCCGTTCGAATGTCCCATCCCCGTGATTGTTGTAAAAAACGAGTATGGGCTGGTGCCATTCTATGAATTGCCTCTAACGATGCTCCAGCACCTTCAACATTGAATTGAACCGTTTTTGTATCTAGCACCTCGGTTCTGGCCGTCGTCGAAAGAATGAGATTATTCATATCTAGCAAATGCGAATGCAATGCATCTATTTCAACATCAGCCCATTTCGTTTCTGGGTCCGCTTCAAGTAACGCTACAATCTCAATAATTGCCGCGAAGCTAGACTGCCCACCTTCTGTTGGCAACACACCTGCTGTCATGGCACCGTGAGACATGCCAGGGGTATGTTCTGCATGCTGGCTTTGAGCATACGATGCTACCCACACAGATGAAAGTAGTGCCCCAGTGATAATTGAAAGCTGCTTTAACATTTTGCTTTGTGATCCTAATTGGAGACTCATACTGAATGATGTTTCTTATCAATGATATGATTTGAGTCATGTCTAATATACAACTGCCCGATCCGTTCAATAGAATTGAACCGGCTCATAAAAAACAAAAAAAAATCAATACTGGAGAAGCCCTTTTTTTACAAGGCAGCACAACGAGAGGCCTCTTCTACTTGCATTCAGGCGCAATCGAATTAACCAGAGAGACATCATCAGGGCATAGTATCGTTATACATCGCGCTTATGAAGGAGCCATGTTTGCGGAGGCATCGCTATTCACAAACCTTTACCACTGCACCGCGATTGCTACAAAAGATACTGCGGTCATCGAGTGCCGTAGAGACATCATCTTAAACCTGTTACAAAACAATCTGGAGTTCACGCGAGCAGTGGTACTAAGGTTTGCAACACACATACAAGAGAGTAGGCGCCACATCGAGCTACTGTCTATTCGCTCAGCAGATGAACGAGTTTTATCTGCAATTAATTCAGGGCTATTAGTCGATGATATTTCAAAATTGGCTAATCTTCTTGGATTGGCGCAAGAAACAGTATACCGTGCATTAAAAAGATTGGTGGGGAAGGGGCAGATAATTAAGAATGCCCGTGGCAAATATCAGCCGATTACCTCTGATAATTAAATGCAAGTTGCGCAACTTTTGGTATAAATAAGTCAAGAGTTGCACTGGCAGCTTAAAACAGGCTGCCAGCGAGCTTCCAATAAAGTTACTCGCTTTTGATTTCTTCAATGATCATTTTGCCGTCTTTATCGATCACAAAAGATCTAACCTTATCGCCTTTGGCCAAACGATACTCAAGGTGTCGAAAAACATCCGTCTAAAGTCGATATCAGAGATCTGAATTGTGAATTGCAAAGCGCTCGAATTAACCGCTGATGCAGCTATGTAGATCGGTATTGAATGCCGAGAGCCTAACCGTATACCTATTTTAATTCACAACCTTTGTTTACGGAGGATAAAAGCATAGGCTGAAGAAGCAGAGGTCTTAAAATCCAGGCGAATTCAATTTTTCTGCTCAACGCGTAAGCGAGCGAGGTAAGAAACGTGACGGTGCCTACAGCCGAAAACAAGATGGTGGCGCCTGTAGTCATCCGGTTTTTAGCTCACTGTAAATTGGCCCATCATTCCGGCATCTTCGTGCTCAAGAATATGGCAGTGGTACATAAACGGTGTTTTACTATCCGCTTTTCGCACGTGTTTCACGAGTAGCTCAGCTTCGCCGTCTACCAGAAACACGTCTTTCAAGCCAACATCCTCATAAGCCATCGGCATGTCATTGTGCGACAGCACTTGAAAGGACGTGCCGTGAATGTGGAATGGGTGCGCCATCTCACTGCTGGTGATCCGCCACAATTCCGTTTCACCCAAACGGGCTTCGGCATTAATAACAGCCATATCCATTGATTGCCCGTTGATACCCATAATGCCCATACCTCCGTTGCGACCCATCATCCGGCTCATCATTCCGCCGCCACCGACGTGCATATCCAGCGAAAATTCCCGGTGCACTTGTGGTTCACCCCAGTCAGGTCGCGAGGGCGAACCGGCTAGGGTGCTCGGCAATTGAGTTAGGTTCGCAGAGCGACTTGAATCTACAGTAAAACCCATTACTTCAAATCGTCCGTCGTCGAGCACTGCCTCAGGAGATTTCACATTGCCTCCCATCATCCGGCTCATCATGCCACCGCCCATCGGGTCGTTAGCGTCTGGTGTTGAGAGCAATCGCACCGATTTCTCATCAGCGAAATCCACGATAATCTCTGCACGCTCCGCCGGTGCTAACATCAGGCTCGTTTTTGGCAGTGGTTTTGGCAATAGTCCTCCATCAGTTCCGACTTGATGGAATACGCGATCATCATCGAAGGTGAAATTATAGATTCGTGCGTTTGACGCATTCAAAAGCCGCAACCTAACCATTCCTTTAGGCACAGACGCGGTCGGGCGTACGGCACCGTTGACAAGAATTTCGCCTGCTCGAAACCCATGCATGAGTGACGGTCCACGTTTAATGTAAAGCAGTTGCCCACTTTCATCGAATGCACGATCCTGAACAATGATAGGAATGTCATCGACGCCATACGCTGACGGCAAACCGCTGTCAGGCGCATCGGGATCATCAACGATGATCATGCCAGCGAGTCCTGCGTACACCTGATCCGCTGTTTTACCATGCACGTGGGAGTGATACCACAGTGTTGAGGCAGGTTGATCTATTTCCAGCTCAGGAGACCTTGATTGGCCGGGGGCGAATGCTGTCTGAGGACCACCGTCGACCGCTCCCTCAACATGCATCCCGTGCCAGTGCGCGGTTATCAGCGCGTCTGTTTTATTGCTAACGGACATCGTAGCTGACTGCCCACGCTTAAAGCGGATGACGGGGCCTAGATAAGACTGGTTGAACCCTTGAGTCTGAGTCTGAATACCTGCGATAAATTCCGTGGTACCACGTATCGCGTCCAGTTGACCCTTTGCACCTGTACCCGGCTCAATCACCGCAGGAATGGGCAATGGCCGACCCTCGTTCAGTTCACGCGTGCCAGCAAATGCCGAATGAGATACTAAGTTGCTCAAGCCGACACTGGCGCCACCCATTAAAGCACTTTTGGTAAAAAAATCTCTTCTGTTCATGTCATGCGCCTGTCTTATTGCTTATCTTTGAATATGGCAGAAATGCCTAGATCACACACTGGTTAATCTTAAATAGGGTCGAATTTCGTCCCAGCCTTGCGGAAAGATATCCTTAGCTTCCTCATTGCTAATTGAAGGCGGAATGATGACCTTGTCGCCGGGACGCCAATCAGCAGGCAGCGCCACCTGTTTTTCATCACCGATTTGCAGGGCATCGATGACACGTAGAATTTCATCAAAATTTCGACCAACACTCATTGGATAGGTCATGGTCAGACGCACTTTCTTGTCCGGATCAATAATGAAGACAGAGCGCACCGCTGCTGTTTCACTCTCTGAGGGATGAATCATTTCGTAAAGCTTGGCGATCGTAAGATCAGGGTCAGCGACGATTGGAAATGTTAATACCGTATTCTGCGTATCGTTAACATCGTCTATCCAATTAAGGTGTTCCTTTACAGTATCGGTGGATAGGCCAAGTGGCTTGCAGTTTCGTTTTTCAAATTCCTTAATCAATTGCGATGTGCGACCCATCTCAGTCGTACAGACAGGCGTGTAATCTGCAGGATGGCTGAAAAAAAACACCCAGGACCCATCCATCCAATCATGAAACTGAATCGGGCCAGTGGTGCTATCAACATTGAAGTCTGGAGCAATGTCGCCAATTCGAATACTCATTGATAATGTTCCTTAGAGTTGTGTGTAGGTTGAGCGTTTGTTGTTGATCACCAAGCGTTATGAGAAAACATCAAGATTCATTTGAAAAATGAAGCTTAACCGCTATTAAGCGTGAGATCAGTGACAAACTCACCGAGCCTGTAGGCCATTTACGGCGCTCCCCAATATCACAACAACTAATACAGCGCTAAACGAATCACGAAGGCTATGATCAGCATAACACCGACGCCTGCAAGCCATAGCCCGAGGAACCACAGTATTCGTATTGCTGTTGCGTTGAGCATTAGTGGTAGCCTTCACCGGGTTTAACTTTGCCACGGAAAACCCAGTATGCATAAGCGGTGTAGATTAAGATGATGGGTACCAGCACAACGGTACCCACGAGCGCAAACCACAAACTCTCATCAGGTGCTGCGGCGTCCCATATCGTTAATGAGGGGGGCACCAGATAGGGGAAGAAGCTGATAGCAATACCCACGAAGCACAACACGAAGAACAACAACGAATAAATAAAGGGGCTATTGTCCCGATGATCATTCAAACCTGCGAACAAGCCTCTTGCAACAATCAGCACCAGTACTGGCATGATTACGCTGATCAATGCACTTGGCCAGGTGAACCAACGTTGAAAGTAGACAGCATCCTGAAAGGGTGTAAGCAAACTGACTACTGCTGCCAACATCAAGGTACCGATGGCCGTAAACCAAGCGTAGCGTCGCATCTGTGTTTGGATCACGCCTTCGGTTTTCATGATCAGCCACGTAGAGCCCAGTAAGGCATACCCGATAATCACACCGGCACCAACCAATAGACTGAATGGTGTTAACCAGTCCCACCAACCACCGCTGTAGGCTCGGTTGTCTATTTCGATCCCCTGAACCAACGCACCCAGTGTAATCCCTTGCATCATGGCCGCGACCATGGAGCCTCCAGAGAACGCAATATCCCAAACACCTTGCCAGCGAACGGTGCGCCACCGATATTCAAAGGCCACGCCTCTGAACACCAGTGCCAAAAGCATTAGAGTGATAGGCATATAAAGCGCTGGGAGAATCACCGCGTAGGCCAATGGAAACACGGCAAGCAGGCCGCCCCCACCGAGCACCAACCAGGTCTCGTTTCCATCCCACACAGGGGCAACTGTATTCATCATGAGATCCCGATCAGCACCTGGAGAGGCAAACGGGAACAGGATGCCTATACCCAAATCAAACCCGTCAAGAATCACGTACGTCAGTACAGCAAAGCTGATAATGCCTGCCCAGATCAGGGCCAAATCCAATTCCATCAATGTGCTCCTATCGGTTCGGTCTTAAGCTATCGGGAATGATCTGCGGAGCCGGTGTCAGGCCTGCCGAGCGTATCGGTCCATCGTTCAGTCCAAGTGTCGGCGTACCCGGTGCCTTGTTCATCAATCTGAGCAGATAGAAAGTGCCGGCACCGAAGACAAAAAAGTAGACAATGATAAATGCAATCAAGGAGGCCGCAACGGCCGGGGCGGCGACCGGGGCCAACGAATCGCCGGTGCGCAACAGACCGTACACGGTGTAGGGCTGCCGGCCCACCTCGGTGGTGACCCAGCCCGCGAGTACGGCAACGAAACCTGCCGGCCCCATGAGCACAGAGATACGCTGTAGCCAGCGATCATCATACAAAGATCGCTTCCAGCGGCGCCACAAGGCCCAGAGGCCGACACCGAGCATGGCAAAACCGATGGCGATCATGATCCGAAAACTCCAAAACAGGATCGCCACTGGTGGCTCCAGTTCATCGGCAACAGTGTCCAGCCCATCCAGTGGCGCATTCAGATCATGTTTGAGAATCAGGCTCGACAGTTTAGGAATTTGCAGTGCGTGGTCGATACGCTTCTCCTCGCTGTTGGGTATACCAAAAAGGATCAGTGGCGCGCCGTCTGGATGGCTGTCATAGTGGCCTTCCATCGCCATGATCTTAACCGGTTGATGTTCTAGTGTATTCAGGCCGTGAAAGTCCCCGGCGATGATCTGTATGGGCGTAACGACTATGGCCATCCACATCGCCATGGAGAACATGCGGCGCGAGGGCAGGTGAGTGCTGTCCTTAAGTAGATGCCACCCGGCAACGCCTGCGACTACAAAAGCGGTGGTTAGGTAGGCTGCTAGCACCATGTGTATCAATCGGTAGGGGAATGAGGGGTTAAAAACCACGCTCCACCAATCAGTGGGTACAAACTGGCCCACATCGTTGATTCCATAACCGGCAGGGGTGTGCATCCAGGAGTTCGCTGACAATATCCAGAAGCTGGACATCAGCGTACCGACAGCCACCATGGCGGTGGCAAACATGTGTAGTCGGTCACCAACACGCTCTCGTCCAAACAACATGATGCCGAGAAATCCCGCCTCGAGGAAAAATGCCGAAAGCACTTCGTAGGCGAGCAGTGGGCCCAGTACCGGTCCCGTCTTGTCGGAAAACACACTCCAGTTAGTCCCAAACTGATAAGACATGACAATGCCCGATACCACCCCCATCGCGAACGCCACAGCAAAGATCTTCTTCCAATACTCATACAGGGTGAGGTAGGTCTGATCTCGGGTCTTTAGCCATAAACCATTGAGCACAGCCAAGTAACTGGCCAGACCGATCGAAAACGCAGGGAATATGATGTGGAACGAGACAGTGAAGGCAAACTGGGCTCTTGCAAGTGCCTCGGCGGACAGGGAATCCATGATGACAACCTCTTATATGGTATAAATCAGGCATACGTTTCGCCGGCATGGTATCATAGATCTATTTATAATGTACTATTATATAATTAAAATAACAGTAAAAATGCTTATATATAAATATTTCTCACCAAAAATAGCTAGTATAGATCGATTGTATGTACACGTTTATGGGTATTACTGAGAAGGATCAAAAGTGCGACTGACCAACTACACTAACTACGCGCTACGCTCTCTGCAGCTAGCCGCTTTAAATGCACCCAAGTTGGTCAGAATCGATGACGTGGTACAGATACACGGATTGGCCAGACCACATGTACGCAAGATCGTCCATGAGCTGGGACGGGCCGAGTTGTTGATCACGCATCGTGGACGCAGCGGCGGATTCCAACTCTCAAGATCGGCGAATACAATTGTTGTCGGGGATGTCATACGCATAACTGAGGGTCAGCTGGATGTGGTCGAGTGCTTCAACCCAAAAACGAACACTTGCCCGTTAATCGGCGTGTGCAAATTATCTCAGGCGATTCAGCAGGCGACTGCGGCGTTTATGTCGGTGTTGGACGACTTAACCATCGCCGATATCGCATCCAACAAAGCACAGTTGCTCAATCGAATTGCGCCACTGTATCCGTTGGAGTTACTTGATCACGGCAATCCGCCTGAATCCGACGTAAAGGGAGCTGCCCAATGAACTGGATTGAGCAATTCACTGGCCTGTCTTCACTAGGCGCTTCCGCTCGAACGCTGTTGGTGGAGCAGAGTACGGTAATGAACGTACCGCAAAATACTGCGATTTTCGGCCCCGGAAAGATTCCTGATCATTTACTGCTGTTACTTGAGGGTACCGTTCGCGTACAACAACTCTCAGACAAAGGGCGCGAGATCGTACTATATCGAGTACGCGCTGGTGAGAGCTGTGTAATGACGTCAGCCTGCATGATTGCCTTCAAGGGTTATTCGGCTGAAGGAATCGCAGAAACCGATGTTAAAGCGGTTTCGATTCCTATGAAAATCTTTAATCAACTGATCGGCGAGTCAGCCGAGTTCCGGGAATTTGTGTTCACAGCCTATTCGACACGCATCGTGGAACTGTTTCAGATCATCGAGGATGTTGCTTTTCAACGAATCGATATTCGCTTGGCTGAGAAAATTCTTGAGCTGGCGCAGAACGAGGCACTCATTCGACTCACCCATCAGCAGTTGGCTGCTGAGTTGGGCACGGCGCGCGAGGTGATCTCGCGTCAGTTGTCAGAGTTTCAACGGCGTCACTGGATTAAGCAGTCGCGAGGCGTAATCGAGATACTGAACTTTTCCGATCTCGAGCAACTCGCCAACGCCTGAGCACCGGTGTCGAACAGATTGATATTGCCAGGCATGCTATTAATGTACATTAAAAATATATCATAAAGTGACAAAATCACTGATTGCCGCATTAGCACTGGAAAATGTCTCGCGTGTCGGTGCGACGCATAACAAGATGATTGAACACCAAGGTTGGGTCGGCAGAAAATTTGTTTTGATCGGATACAAAAATTGTATCGATACCTCCGAAACTCAATTCGGCCGCCGCGTGAATTACGCCGTAGTTTTATCCGGTGAATTTTGCGAAATTGTAGACACTAGATCGGCCAACACATGTTCGTTTAACCACTACCAAGAATCTCTGGCTAGCTCATCTACGAACGCATGGTTCAGGTTTGCTCACTCAGGGCCAAACGAACGCCTAATCCAATGACTATTGTATCTAAACCTCGATCCATCCTCGAGTTTTGATTTAATTTACTCATTAACTTTGCTCCTAGAATAACTAGAGGCGGCTCTATGAATGCTGCAATGACAATGATAAGGCAGCCATGTAGAAACAACTGAGCACTCGCAGGTCCTGCACCAGTAACCACAAACTGGGGCAAAAATGCCAAAAAGAAAATAGCAACTTTTGGATTCAGTGCTGCCACAAGAATGCCTTGCTGAAAAATCTTTATGTTCGATGTTTTTTTCACATCCGCAGCGGATGAATAGGAAGCGCCATCAGAGCTGAACGCTTGAATCCCTAACCAAATAAGATAGGCCGCACCTACCCATCTGACAAAAGTGAAAACAGAGGCGGAAGTAGCTATGATTGCGGACAATCCGACCGCTGCAAGTAGTACATGCAAAAAAGCGCCGCTCCAAATTCCGAACATTGCGGCAAAACCAGAGTGTTGTCCGTTTTTTGCTGTTTGCGCCAGGATAAACGCGATATCTGGTCCCGGCGAAAGATTTATGAGAACAGCGGCTATAATAAATGTGCCCCAATGAGCAAGGGTGTATTAAAACATGTCTATCCATCATTGTTGTGTTGCATGTGTAAATTTGGAGCCACCCAATTCGGCACGAGTATCTGACATCGTTGCAACGTAACCAGCTGTTGGTGAAAGCAGCGCCTGAAAAATGGTTGCCTTGGAACTACCCGGTCGACAAATAAGCTTTTTGCATATACCCGCGGTTTTGGATTGGCATATACACATGCCTGCCGCAAGCTCACTAGGCGTCCTGAGCAACGCAGAAAAATCACAGCTTTAAGCGCATGTAGTCCCGCAAATAGAAAATTCCAGAAAGCATGTCGTAGGTGAAATCCGGGCGGCCGATACCTGGTTGCGGCAATAGGGGTGGAATCTAGTACAGGCCGCCCTTAGTTGCCAACGGATTGAGTGTCGGTCTCTGTTATGCCATCTTTTGTCAAGGTATGCGTATACGAAAGTTTAGTGTCCGTGCTTTCTTGTATTTTAGTGCCCACTACCGTTTTGCTGTTATCACCAGCTACTACTAAGTTATAGCTTTCAGAGGTAGTTAGACTATCTACACCAAACTTTCTGATAGCAGATTTTGTTACTTGGAGTAGGTATTGCTCTCCATCTTCTTCGAACTGTTGATCATAAGAGTGCGTGATA
Organism: Granulosicoccaceae bacterium; assembly: GCA_036478595.1. Taxonomy (GTDB): domain Bacteria; phylum Pseudomonadota; class Gammaproteobacteria; order Granulosicoccales; family Granulosicoccaceae; genus Granulosicoccus. The sequence goes on along the minus strand of JAZGEF010000013.1, from coordinate 1,819 downwards.
GAGGTGATTTTGTTATTAGTATCTTCACCGGTGGTCGTGATCTCTTGAGTGTAGTTTTTATAGCTGGTGTAATCATCTTTTAAATATCCGTTTTTCAAATAAGGTTCACTAGCACTAGAGTCAACTGTAAATATTTCCATCGAAGGTGTCGATAGCGCTAAGTTACTGGTACTTGATGTACGTGAGCTATTACTGCTGTAAGTACCAGTGTATGCCAGTACTCCATCAAAACTGCCATCACCGCTGGCTTCTACAAACAATGGAGCGCCTGATGACCCAAGTGTCGCTGTAATGAGGGAGGTCCCGGTGTCGGAGACGTCATCTTCAAAACGATCAATGTCGAAAATAATATTACCATCGTAAAACGCACTGTAAGTACAGCCTTCCTCTGGAACGTTGATCTGCTCCGCTGTGATACCACTTGAAGTAATGAACGAAATAGATCCATCAGCAGACGTATACGTCGGTTCACCAGCATCGTATTCATAAAATCCGATTGCAGATGCGCTACCTTTTTCACAATGAGAACGCTGTAGCAGAGTATTTTCGCCAATTAGCTGTGATTTCAATAACTCCTGACTTAATAAGGGCACTAAGACCTCCAATACAAAAATGTCGGACGTTCTATCAACCGGGAAGCCTAAACCTGTTTGAAAATTATCAAAGGTTTGGAACATTTTAGGATAATTGGAGCTATTTCCTGCAGGGTTACCCGTCGTTGTATCGGTACTTCCTGTGCTGTTGTTAGCGGGGTTTGCGTTGGTATTAGGTGTTGTGCCGCCTCCACTACAGCCTGTCATAAAACATGCGGCGAGTAGTAGGGCGTTTTTTGATATTGCCATTTATTATTGACTCTGTTTGTTCACTCATTAAGATCATTTAACCACTGAAACATCACCTACTTGATGCGGACTGAAAAAAGACACGTCCTATGGCTGCAAGGTAACCTATCACAATAAGCAAAGTACTAGAATAAAAATACGACACTTCGAGAAATCCAACCAAAGCGCTGTCTTCTAAGTGGTGCGATACCATCATTCTTTACCCTGATACCATTGATTAGTCGCCTGCAATGGGATGAGGTGATTGTCCGCTACGCGTGATCCACTTCGGTGTGTAACAGTGTGTCCTGCAATTGATGGTTACCTTGCTGCCAATACGCCTCATTGAGAAAAATATTTGTTTGATTCCTGCCACACCCTAAATTCGGTTTCCGCCTTCTCTAGTTCAAACTGATTTATCAGCCCACGTGTGTAAGCAATTGCTACTGCACGCGAGCGCGGATTTATGCCCTCATTAGCCGCCGATCGATCTACTTCCAGTTTTGAATAGAGCGTCTTTAGGCGGCTTTGTACACCACGCCGTGAAATAAATCGTCTTTGAGCGATCAGCTGATCTGTCATTCCCAGCGCTATGTCAATCAGCACATCAAATTCTGCATCGGTAATGGATATCTGGCCACTACGATTTCTAGCCTGCACCGGACGAACCTGAGGATCTATCCAGCATTGTTCTTCAAAGAATACGCTCTGAACAGCACGGTTTAATGTTTGGGATGGATTATTTTTCAACACATATCCGTATAGTGCGTCTGCAGGGATATTCTGAGCTAACGATCTTAAATATATTTCATCATTAAACTGCGACCAAACAATAATACGGGCTGAAGATTCGAGCTTCCAAATTTCCGCGGCTAACTCCACGCCATTTAGGCCCGGTAACTGTATATCAGTGATTAAGTAGGAATCAGGTCGCTGACGAAACAGTGCTAGAGCATCATCGCCACTTGTTGCTTGCTTGCACGTAACAGAGTCAAGAG
>JAZGEF010000012.1:0-7416 GCA_036478595.1 Granulosicoccaceae bacterium | reverse complement strand
TCTTAGTCTGGCTCACAATCCTGTTCAATGGTTTGGCAGATAAAGGTACGAGAAACACCCAGACCATCGGCAATACTGTTCAACACTTCGCGTTCGTCATCATCAACATTGCCTTCAGCCATAGCGATCACGCATAAATCACGCACTACCTGCATACGTTGTGTAACCGTACTACGTTCAACAGCGCGTTCTATACGCGAAGGTAATTCTTGCTCGATACGCTCTACGTTTAACTTATCGCTGAAGTCGCCCTTTTCAAAAAATTGCTCAAAACTCTGAATTTCTTTTGTTGTTACATCACCACTGGCATGTGCTACCACGATAGACCCTGCAAACAATAAGTGCCGCATAGCAATCGCTGCTTCTGTTTTAGCATCTAGGTAGCTAGGTTCCATCAAGCTCATAATGCGCTGAACACCAATATCAAGATCGTCTATCTTCATCGCAGCGGTATCTTTACTCATTAGCTCGGAGTTAAAAAACAAACGAAGCGCTTTAACCCGCAATGGGCTGAACGGATGAGTGGAGAACCAATCACCTTGAGGTGCTCCCTGGCCTGGTTCCTCATCAAACGACTGCATATCATCAACTTGAAGTAGGAAATCATCCAAGTCAAAATTAACCACGGAGCCAGTCAAGCCAGATGCCAATTTGAACAAACCACTGGCCACGCTTTGCAAATCCTGAGCGCAGTATGCACCAGCACGATCAGCTGAGATTTCGGCATTACGTGACCACGCAAATAAGCGCAGAGCTAATCTTGGGTCGGGGCGTTGTTTACCTTTAACCAGATAACCAATAGGGATGTCGTGGTGGTTATAAATATGGTGACCAAACTCATGCCCCATAACAAACTGCAGCTCTTTTGGCGTGAAGCCTTCGAGCAAGGCTGACGAGAACATCACATACAATTTGCCTTCTTCTGGTTTAAAGCACATGGCATTAAATTGAGGGCTATTAAATACGTATAGCTCAAGTGGGATATCCATTGATAGGCGTTCGACGCACTCATCAGACAATTTATGAATATCAGCTGCCATCTTCCGGCTTAACCTAACCGAGGTAGACAGCAATTGCCGCCTAAGGCCAGTGGGGCCATCTGCTTCGCGCTTTTCAATCGCTTCGTTGACTTTGATGACATCACGCTCTGTGAGTAGAGCGTCGCTTTGTTCTTTATCGTTACGATAGCGCAGGTTGTCAGCGTGCATAGAGTTGTCCTGAATTTAAGCCGATAGAATAACGTTAATAGGATGCCCTATTTTACGCCTAGTTCAGCGGTTTGGACAGTTTGATCTGTTTACGGTTTGAGCTAAGTCATCTAGGCAAAAACATCAGACGTGCTGCTTGGTATCCAGCAGCAATGCACGCTCAAGTTCGTGTAGCAACTGCGTGATATAACCAAATTGCTTATCAAAGTTTGTGATTAGCTCATTTAGATGCGCATCATCAGCGCCTGCATGTAATTGCTCCATGAAAACTTCACCCTGCTCAAACAGCTGTTTAACGGGGCGCTCCAATTCTCTGTAAGAGTGGTAATCCTCTAGCTGCTCTCGGCTATTAGTCATCCAAGCACCAAATCGTGAATGCTCCACGCTGTGGTCACTATCAGGCTGCATCACTGATGGCAAAAAATCATTCATATCCACCTTTCGGCAAAAGGCAGCATCGAGCAGGCACTTACGAAAATACATCAAATTGTGGATGGCCTGATGCACGCGCCCAATCGGAGAACCGGCAAGATAGGGCTCCTCAGCAACAAACGCAAGATACGTATCCAGCGCCATTGGCCGGGCAATAAAAAACCCTTGGGCTTCTTCGCAGCCGTTTGCGATCAAAAAATTATAGGCACCGGAGGATTCAACCCCCTCAGCTACTGATGTCATGCGTAGCTCACGTGCCATAGAGATAGACGACTTCACGACATTTAAATTTTGCTGTGAAGTGCCCATGCGTCGCACCACACCCTGATCAAGCTTTAGAGATGTAAAGGGCAGTTGGCTCAAGCGATCGATAGACGAATGACCCGTACCAAAATCATCCATCAAAATCTTAATACCCATGCTAGCAAGCTGCTGCAGATCATCGTGAATACGCTCAAAGTTACCCATCGCAGCACTTTCGGTGACTTCGATCTGCAAATCGTCCGCGGTGATCGCACCCTGCTCTAGATATTGTCCAATGAGTTTGCTTATGGTGTGTGATTCAAGATCATCGGGGGCTACGTTCATCGAGACTGCAAGGCCAGGCTTAGCATCATTGATTTTGACGCACGCTTTCACCGCCTTATCCAACAGTTGGATGGTCAAATCGTGCAACAAACCAGTACGTTCAGCTAAGGGGATAAAGAAATCGGGGGCTATCGACTGTCGATCGCCATGATTCCATCTGACTAGTGCTTCAGCGCCAACTAACTTGCCATGCAACAGACTAACCTTAGGCTGGTAATAGAGTTCCAGGTCATCGTTGGCAATCGCTTGCTCAAGTGCTTTCTCGGTCAGATCACTAGACATGTTACAAAACTCAGCAAGGCTTACTTACCCAGTGCCTTTAAATAGCGAGATTGCAAGTTGCTGTTAAGTTTTGATTTGACCGGTGGAGCCATGAACCATTCCATTTCTAAATCCCGCAACTGTTTCTTTTTATCAGCCACAGCAGAGGAGGTCATGCCATCGCGTAAGTGCTCGAGCTGGTAAGCCATACGACGTGGCTTGTCCTCGCTGGGCGTTTCTATGTCGGCAACAATTTCCATTTTGATCAGTAAATTACGACGAATCTCTTCCGACTTGGCGTAGTCAAACTGCGACTTGACCTTTATATGGCCTAGCGCTTTATCCCGCCTCTTAAACAATTTAGCGGCAAATTCCTTGGCCAATGTAATCTCTGAGGCGTCCCAAGCATGGTTTATATCCTCAATTGCGTTGTCCGTAGCGTTTCCAGCCTCTACCATAGCCTCGATTTGTTCACACAATGCCACCTGTCGCAGCAGCTCCTCATGTTCGGCATGGGCCTTTTTTCGTGATTGATTAGCGGCTGCTGTGCCAACCGATTCAAGCGCTCCACGAAAATCTCTAAGCAAGAACTTCTTCTCCTTATCAGGGAAATCCTCCAAGCCATTAAATTCAGTAGTGAGCTCTTGCACCTTGTTGTCATCGGGCTTAGCTGTTTTTGACAATGCGCGCAGCTCTTTGATGATGTCCTTAGCGCGAAACACATGGCCCATACTGGCTTTGTATTTTTCTTTTTCGACATCACGCTGTTGTTTGAAAATCACTCTGCAGTAACCGTTGAATTCTTCCCACAACGTTTGATCTTCGGTACGACGCATAACACCAACCTGCTTCCAGTTGGTTTGTAGTTTCTTAACCTGGTTGATGCTGTGCTGATTAACTTCACCTTCAGCAAGCGCTTTAGCTTTCTCGATCATCTCTTTTTTGACCACAGCGTTAGCATCAAATTGCTCGGCTAGCCGCGACTCGAATTTTTTCAGGCAATCAGAAAACTGTTGCTCAAGCGCCTTATCAGGCTTACGATCAGTTACGCGATTTTGGCTCCAGCTGCGCTTGGAGTTAGCCACCAGACGAGCAATCGCTTTCCAATCAGGCGCCTCCCAATCAGTGGCATCAAATTCAGTATCCAATGCCTTACAGATATCGCCTTTAGCATCAACTTTCTGCTGACGCTCTTGTTGCCGCTGTTCAAAGAAGGCTTTGCAAGGCTCGTACGCCGTATCACCAGCTGTTTTAAAACGCGCCCACAGCTCGTTTGATGCGCGGCTTACGCCTAGCGTTTTCCAACTCTCTTGCAGCCGCTTAACTTCCTTGGCCAATGCAGGCGGCTTGAGTTCCCTGGCAGGCAAGACTTCCATCTCTTCGCAAATGAGAAGTAGTTTTGGCTTGGCGGCAAAGTCTTGCCAGTCGGCCATCTCATCGAGTTGTTTATCGGCCCGGTTGAGCTTGTCATTAAATTTGTTGCGCTCAGCAGGCTCCATTGCGCTCAATTTTTTCTTCAGCCGCAGCATCATGCTATTAGCCGGCCCCCACTTGCCAGACGACACCAAACCACCTAATGCACCAAACTGCCGATGCGTGGCTTTAATGCGGTCTTGTGACTCTTGGCGAGCCTTATCAAGCCTGGATAACAATACCTGCTTGTGCTCAGCAAACTCCTTTATATAAGTCGCGACATGCAAATCAACGCAAATGAGTTTTTTGTCAGGCGATAACAACGTAGTAACGCGTTTGATGTGCTCCTGAACTGCGCCTGGCCTGGCTTTGTTAACATCAAATGGCGGATCAAATAACACCGCGATCGCTGCAGTGTGAGATAAAAGTGCTTTGCTTTGCTCATCTGGTGATGCGTGGCTCGCCTTTAATTGTTCTAACTTACTCGGTAGCTCACTAAGCGAACTGCTCGCCAGCACACTCCAAATAGCATTAGCCTGGTCACCGCTTATAACGTCTGTACTGGGTTGCCTTGCCGCACTTGTATCAGCGAGTTTGGGTTGATCTTTATTGCTTACTGCCGCCGTAAGGGCCGCCGGTTGCTCAGAGGATTCTTTAGCAAGCGATTCGCTAGTTGACATGCTCGCCTGTTGCTCATGCTCAGCAAGCATTTTTTGCACAACCAACTTGGCTTCATCAAACTCACTGGCAACGCTAACGGTGTGCGCTTGATCAGCGTTGATCCATCTATCAATTAATGCTTGAAATTTACCCGCATGTTGCGGAGACCACACGGTGGTAGCTAGCACTTTCATGGCCGCCACCGCTGTTTTAATTTCTTCTAGTGATTCTTGCTCCGCACTTTCAGCGGCAGCTTTTTCATCGATCTTTGCTTGCAATAATTTAGCGACAACCTTGTCGCGTGTTTTACACAGGTTAACGCCTTCTTTCCAAGCCGCCTCTAGTGACAATTTTCCGGCAGCTTCCATACGTGTTTCGTGATACTTGGCGTCGCCAACAACACGAAGTAGTAGTGGATCTTCTGTTATTGATTTCATCACCAACGCTCGCTGCTCAGGCAAAGCGCTATGCGATGCAACCAGCACATTAGTCACATCGTTTGTTGATTGCAGCATCGTTGCAAGGCTAGCTTCGGGCATGCCCGATGTTTCAAGCACTTGAACCAGTCGAGCCTCAATAGCAGTGACAAGGTTAGGTTTAAACTGTTGGCCGTTTAGATTTTCTAGCAACACCTCAGCAGAGCTAATCTTTTGCAATGCTGCCGTTCTGACGGATTCATCGAGCTCGGCCCCAAGCAAATTACCCAAGGCACGTTGCTGGTCCTGGTCGGCTGTGTCCATGGCTTCAATAGCCTGAAGCCGTACAGCTGGATCCTTGTGTTCGAGACGATCTGATTTGAAAAAATTTTTCACACGCATTCGCGAGCTGGCTGTTTGGTCAAAATTGATGTGGCAGTATAGCAATATGGGCGTGATAACCGCGTTCCAGTCAAAAATATCAACAGTACCAATAAGCTCCCAATCGCTGTCGCTCCACCTCCGACCACCACCACAGCTCCATCCGCAGCCGAATCCCCCCCTTCATCACTCTCGCCATTGCTCAGGGAGTCTTGCGGTTCTGGAATGGCCTGCCCATCAAACGTCACGTCCAACTGGTAATCGACACGCTGACTCCCATCAATCGTGACAATCCAATCACTTGCAACCGAGCTAGCAAATTGGCAACGCTTTATCGAGCTGTTAGCCGTTGCAGATGAACAAACATTGTTCGCCCCCGATGCATCCGCTCGCACGGCCAAGCTGATATCGCCCGCAGCGCTCAACACTAAATCAGTTGTGCCGGGCTCAGCGGCAATACGATAATTATCAATGGCACCACGCTCAAGCGTATTAACAACTCGGCCACTGCCTGCAAGCAAAGGCGTGCCCAGTTTAACAACGGTTCCGCGTGATGGCACTCCGTGCTGATCCACAACAAACAATAAATAATGGCCTGGCGGTGCCACGTCTCTTGAATCAGGCAAGCTCAAATTTATATTGCTGCCACTACGGCTAAACGAAAGCGGGACCAACCGTTGGTCCTGGTTTTCTGAGTGGGTTGTTGAACCCAGCTTAATTAGATGCGCTCTGTCTATTGCTGCAGCGTTTCCCACATCAACTAACATGGTGTCGCCATAGTCGATCGATGCCGGCACATCAGTAAGAGGCGGCCGAGTGGCTAGCATGTTGTTGCTGTTATATAAATACGGTGGCGTAAATATTTCAGCGTTACGCTCTTCGTAACCCAATCTGTAACAGTCTCCACATATGCCACCCCCTGCCGACAGCACGGTGCCATCAGGCATCAACAAGGCAATGGAATGATATTGCCGATCACGTTGCATCGGGTTAAGCAATCGCCATTGACTGGTCGCAGGGTTCCAGAGTTCAGCTTGGAGCGCTGGAGCCTCTGGGCTGATGTACCGAGTGCCATCGGTATTACCACCTGTTGCCAATACTGAACCATCGGCAAGAATAGTAAGATTGTGTTGACGACGGCCTATGTTCAGATTGCCAGCACTGCTCGACTGGCCGGTAGCGGTATCGATCACTACCGCAGTAGCCACCGAATTACCGCCACCAGCAACCAGTATCTTGCCAATATCGTACATAGCGTAACTACCGTAATCACGCAATGTCACGTCGTCACGCTCCGACACATTCGCCCAAGAGCCTTCACCTTCGGTATCGATCATGGCAAGTAAATTTTGCGGCCCAAACGACATCACTGCACCTTCAGGGGTTGCCTGCAACCATTGATAGTCACCTTCAAATGCATAAGGTGTATTGAGCTTAAGAGGCCGCCAGTTTTGATCAAACTGAAAAACCTCACCGCTGGGATTAGGAGAGTAGCTACCGCCAAAAGTCAGCATCTCGCCATTGGATAACGCTGCTACCGACGAATACCAGCGCGGTGCTTGCATATTAGAGGTGCGATGCCAAGTGTTGGTAAGCGGATTATAAATATTACTATTGGACAAGGGGCCGTTCGCACCTGCCTTACCACCATCACCGCCAGCAAACAAAATTCTGCCATCCCAGAGATGGGCAGAACCTGCACAAAATAAATCGGTATCTGTATTGTTATTAGTGGCGGTATGAGTATCCTGGATCGGATCCCAAAGCGTTACTCGAGTAGTGAAATTATCAGTGGTGTGAGGATCATCATCGGCATCATCGGGAGTTGCATCCCAGGCCAGCACCTTGCCATTGGCAAGTAAGGCTGCATGAACCGCCACAATAGGCCAGTCATAAACTGCAGACCAAGCCCCCCCCAAAGTTGGAAGCATGTCCGGTTGAGGCGCTGATTGCAGTATTGGCAAAGCACGGCTTTGCGTAACAGGTGTTGCCGGTACTGCTTGATGTTGTTCGTTACCATGCGCTTGCGCAAGGTTTGCTGTGCTACTAAGCAGACA
>JAZGEF010000011.1:0-131620 GCA_036478595.1 Granulosicoccaceae bacterium | reverse complement strand
ATCGAGAAAATCCAGTGTCTCGAACAAGGGTACGATGGCTTCATCATAGGCTACTTGAGACGTCGCGAATCCAGATTTATACACGCCGTTATTAACCGTGTCATAGATACGATCGTTTAGTAAATCGATCTCTGCTCTCAATGCTTCGGGATAATAATCACCCTTCGTTGCACCAATATCATCAAACGCTGTATTAAACATTCTGATGATTTCAGAGGATTCATTGGTAACGATAGATTTGTTTTGCTTGTCCCACAACACCGGTACGGTGACACGGCCTGAATAATCCGACAAAGCTACGGTATACACCTGATGCATATATTCAGCCTTGTTTTCAGAATCCGCAATGACACCATCGCCTGATTCAAATGTCCAACCCTTGTCGGCCATATACCAGTGCACAACAGACACCGATATCATATCTTCCAATCCTTTTAAGGCTCGAAATATTAGGGTGCGATGCGCCCATGGGCAGGCAAGTGATACGTACAAATGATAACGCCCGGCTTCCGCCTTAAACCCACCTTCCCCACTCTGCCCAGCAGAGCCATCTGCCGTTATCCAGTTTCTAAAGTGCGGCGTTTTGCGAACAAAGTGCCCACCCGATGATTCGGTGTCGTACCATTGATCGACCCATTTTCCTTCTTGCAAAAGTCCCATAACTATAAACTCTCGTATCCAGAATAGTTTACGCCAGACAACAATGCTATATCACGATGCCAGGTTGCTAAGTCATTGTTATTAAATTGACTTAATGCATCATGCCCACATGCTCTCGACATTACCGTCATCAATTCAACCGATGCATTGAAAAAGTTTTTTAATTGTTGCGACGACTTCTCAACGTCTAACCGCTGTCGTAAATCTGCTTTTTGAGTAGCAATACCAGCTGGACAATTATTCGTGTTACACATTCTGGCGGCCACGCAACCAATTGATTGCATTGCACTGTTAGACAGGGCAACACCATCAGCACCCAGCGCCATGGCTTTAACAAAATCAATCGGTAGTCGTAGCCCACCAGTGATGATAAGGGTGACCCGCCCGCTCGCACCTTGTTTATCGAGGTAGCGTCGTGCCCGTGCCAAGGCCGGTATGGTTGGCACACTAATGTGATCTCTGAATATTTCGGGCGCAGCACCCGTGCCACCGCCCCGACCATCGAGGATAATATAATCAGCACTTGCATCCAGCGCAAACTGTATATCTCTCTCAATATGGTTTGCACTTAGCTTGAAACCCACCGGGATTCCGCCACTCACTTCACGAACCCGATCAGCAAATTCTTTGAAATCGGCAGTCGAACTTAGATCCACAAATGTAGGCGGAGATATAGCCGGCGTACCTTCTGGTATGCCACGCACTTGCGAAATTTTCCCAACGTTTTTAGAGCCAGGCAAATGACCACCGGTACCCGTTTTAGCACCCTGCCCACCTTTAAAGTGAAACGCTTGCACACGTGTTAATGCTTCCTCCGTATAGCCAAACTTCGCACTCGCCAATTCGTAAAAATAGCGCGTGTTTGCAGCCTGTTCTTCTGGGAGCATGCCACCTTCGCCAGAACAAATACCCGTTCCGGCAAGCTCAGCACCCTTAGCCAGTGCCGTTTTTGCTTCTTCGGACAAAGCTCCGAAGCTCATGTCTGATACAAATAATGGTATTTTAAGTGAAAGCGGTTTTTTCGCCTCTGGACCAATAATTAATTCGGTGGATACCGCTGCACCATCCATTAACGGCTTCGTCGCCATCTGCGCCACCATCAACTGCAAATCATCCCAATGCGGAAGCTTATGTCTAGGCACGCCCATGGATGTCATCGGCCCGTGGTGACCCACCTTTGTAAGGCCATCACGCGCAAGTTGGTGAATCATTGCAACCGTCGGTTCATCAACGGTAGCTTTTGCTACCGCAGCCGCTGAGGGATCGGTTTGTGGTCCCGGCCCAGCCTTACCTATTTGCTCCGCACTAAATTGTTTATGTGTACCATCACAAAATGGAAGATTCCCACTGTGTTTACACTGACAAAGATAGGCTTCACCACTTTGCTCAGCAGTAAACGCCTTTGGCGTAAATGCCGTCCCTGCATGCGAACCATCGCAGAACGGTTGTTTTTTTGACTGCCCACAAACACAGAAAAAATACTCATCACCTTTAGTCAGTGTGGCGGCTGCTGGTTTGGTATCCGCGATAATCGGCTGCATATTATTTTCATCCATTTCAGTGTGGTTGTGAGAGTGATATACGCTCAGAACTGAATTATAGTGGGTTGCAATATTTTGAACAGTTGCTGATAATAGATTTCATTATTCTAATTATTAGTACACTATGGGCCAGATCGAAGAACTCCGCGCGTTTGTTCAGATTGTCGAGCAAGAGAGTATCGGTAAAGCGGCAGAACAGGCAGGAATTGCCAAGTCGGCAATGAGCCGTAAGCTTCGTCTACTGGAAGAACGGATGCAGACAGTACTGATCACCCGTACCACTCGACAATGGGCACTTACAGAGGCTGGACGGCAATACTATGATCAGGGCCTTGGCATCATTCATTCGTTTGACGAATTTGAAGCTCGAGTGCGCAATGAAAACCTGGAGCTCAAGGGCGAGATTCGCATATCCGTCCCGCTCTACTTCGGCCAGGTTAGTTTAAGTTCTCTCTTGTTAGAATTTGCAAAGGCTCATCCTGAGGTGCGGCTCACTATTGAATTCAGTGACAGATTAGTTGATGTGATCAATGAGCATTGCGATTTGGTTGTCAGAATATCGGAACTACAGGATTCAACGTTAATCGCGCGCAAGCTATGCGAGACTCGCCATGTGTTTTGTGCAAGCCCAGACTATATCGCTAACTCCGCAGCTATTACAAAGCCTCAGGACGTACAAGCACACAGAATTATCCAGTTTGGTTCAAGCAAACGGCCCAAGTGGACATTCACTACACCCAAAGGCAAAGACATCATCGTGTCCTTAACAACTTCGATGAATTCGCACGATGGTGGATTTTTGATAGCAGCGGCTGAGCATGGACATGGCATTGTAAGGGTGCCAGATTTTCTGGCTGAAAAACCACTAAATGCTGGCCGGCTTGTGCAGATATTAAAAGATCATAATCACAAAACTCAAGGTATCTACTTTGTATACCCCGTTGCTCGCCACTTACCTCACCGTACACGTGCATTGATGGATTTTTTACGCACACGATTTGAGAACAGCCGACTATCCTCAGTTTAAAACCGAAGTTTAAAACCGACGAACCACCATTGAAACGCTACAATCCTGTAAAAGAATCTAGACGAGTGGCTCTAGAATAATCATTGAATTCTCATGTCATTTGAATCCCAAGCACTACCGCCAGATGTAACAAATGAAGAACGAAACTTCATCTGCCGCAGCGGCCGCCGTGTCGTCATTGGGTTTTGGACACAAGTACCGTCCAGATGCTTCGTGTGTAACGAGGAGGCTACCTTTTCAGAAAAAATAGAAAGCGAAGAGCTCAATCACATTGAAGTTCATTTTTGCGAAGAGCATAAAAAAAAGAGAAAACAACAATTCATACTAATCGTAGCTTATGCGGCGCTATGTCTTGCTGGTCTGATAGTGGCCGGCTTTCTTAATCAACCCGTGTATGGATCAATGGCGTTTGTTGCGATTCTATTCGTACCCATTCTGAGCTTACCGTACTCGATTAAAGCAAAGTTTAAACAACGTAGTATTTGGATCAGAGGCGCTGGAAAAGAATTTCTTGATAGCTTGCCTGAGTACAAGGAGTAGAGGTAGTCTTTCCCACAAAAAAACTGTCATTCCCGCGCAGGCGCGGGGAGGCTATGCGGGACGACCTAGCCACCAGCGTGCGATATCAAGCCTGGCTAGTTTTTTCTTTCGCCGCAAAACTAATAACCGGCTCCATCTTACTCAGGTAGTCATCCGACAAGTGGCATTTAACTGAGTGTCCATCCGCAAGCTCTCTAACCGGTGGCAATTCTTTTTCACACAAGTTATCACCCACCATTGACTTATGGCCACAACGTGTCTGAAAAGGGCAACCCGATGGCGGATTAAGCGCTGATGGGATATCGCCATCCAGCACGATATGTTTTTTATTAACGCTGGTATCGGCAATCGGGATTGCCGATAATAAAGCTTCGGTGTACGGATGATACGGCGGTGCGAATATGTCGTCAGTCGTGCCTTGTTCAACAATATGCCCCAGGTACATCACCACCACTCTATCAGCGATATAACGCACTATCGACAGGTCGTGGCTAATAAATAACATGGTTGTTTTAGCCTCGCGCTGTATCTCCATCAGCAACTCGGTTACCGCCGCTTGTACAGACACATCTAATGCTGATACAGGCTCGTCTGCCACCACCACTTTAGGCTGCCCGGCAAAGGCACGCGCAACACCGATACGTTGCTTTTGGCCACCAGATAGTTGTCGTGGCATGCGACTAGCAAATGCACGTGGCAGTTTTACTAAATCAAGCAGCTCGAGCATACGTTCACGTCGATCGTCCTGCGTCGTGCCAATATTAAACTTGTCGAGTGTTCGCATAATTTGCGAACCTACAGAATGGCTGGGATTAAGTGTGTCGAATGGATTTTGAAACACCATCTGTACTGATGCTACCGTATCGGTAGATCGATCACCGACTTCTAAATCACCGATTGGCACACCACTAAGCATCACCGAGCCTGATGTAGCAGTCTCCAAACCCAATAACACTTTTGCAAGAGTAGATTTACCACAGCCTGATTCACCTACAATTGCCACTGTTTCTGATTCACGGGCTTGCAAGGTGATCGATTCGTTGGCTTTGACGGTACGGGTTTCGCTGCCGCCAAACATTTGGTTCGCTGCTACGTCATAGTATTTTTTGAGATCATCAACATCTAACACGACTTCACCCGGAACAGTTGGATCGGTTACGACTGGACGATCTGGCTCTGCATTCCAATCTATTTCACTGGTACGCAAACAGCGAGATCTGTGATCCTTAGCTTCATCGATCATTTGCATGCTAATGGCAGCTGCATTACAAATACTCTCAACGTAATGGTCGCAACGAGGGCCAAAGTTACACCCTCTTGGGCGCTCCATTGGTAACGGAAGCTGGCCGCGTATTGACACTAATGGGCGTGTGTTTTTATCAGCACCAGGCAACGGTATAGAATTAAACAAGCCCTGCGTATACGGGTGACGCATTTCGTCAAAAACATCGTGCACCTTGCCAGTTTCTACGGCTTCACCTGAATACATCACCGTGATGCGATCACAGGTTTCAAGTATCAAGCCTAAATTGTGCGATATAAACAACATGGACGTACCCGTTTCTCGTCCCAACTCTTTAACAAGCTCAACGATGCCAGCCTCTACCGTTACGTCAAGCGCAGTAGTGGGTTCATCCAATAACAATAAATCAGGTTTTGACAACAGCGCCATCGCAATAACGATACGTTGTTGCTGCCCGCCAGAGATCTGATGGGGGAACGCATTCATCACACGCACAGGATCCGGTAACTTTACCGACTCGATCATCTCAACTGATCGAGTGTAGGCTTCTTGCTTGGATACATTCTCATGGATTATCAACACTTCCATAAGCTGTTTGCCAATTTTCATTGCAGGGTTTAATGAGGCCATGGGTTCTTGATAGATCATGGCTATCTTGGAGCCTCGAATATCACGTAGCTCCTGCTCGCTCATTTCGCCCATTTCACGGCCGCGAAATTTGATAGAACCACCGACGATTTTGCCGCGGTTGCCCATGTCTCGCATAATGCCAAGCGCTACAGTGGATTTACCACAGCCCGACTCGCCCACTAGGCCCATGGTCTCACCCGGCATCACCTTGCAGGAGAAATCCATCACTGCCGGTATCTCGCCTGCACGCACAAAAAACGAGATATTTAAATTATCGATTTCAAGTATGGGTTCAACACTCATAGTCGTATCAGTCTCGTAGTGATTCTTCACGCAAGCCATCGGCTAGCAAGTTAAGCCCAAGCACTAACGACATTAGTGCAAACGTAGGGGGTAAGGCTGGGTGTGCATACACGGCTAATAATTTACGCCCTTCATTGATTGTCATGCCCCAGTCTGGGCTTTCCGGTGTAACACCAAGGCCGAAGAATCCGAGAGTACCAAGCAATATGGTTGTGTAGCCAATACGTAAACAGAAATCAACAATTAGTGGACCACGCGCATTCGGCAGTACTTCCCACAGCATGATGTACCAAGGAGATTCGCCACGCGTTTGCGCGGCTGCGACGTAATCTCGGGTTTTAATATCGATGGTTAAGCCACGTACGATACGAAACACTGTAGGCGAGTTAACGAACACAACAGACACAAAAATGTTAAGCAGATTAGGATCCATGTAGAAAACACCGAGTGGATCTTTGTTAAACGCAAGGCCTGAATAAGCCCATAGCCCCAGTACTAACGTTATACCTAGGTACGGGTACAACTTGCTCGGCTGCCCACTGAACTTGGAATGAAACAACAAGCAGAAAAAAATAATCGGGAATAAAAACAACACCCCTGCCAACCAAAATGGCACACCGGTCGATCTGATCTCAGGTGTAACTAACAAGAAGAACAACAAGATAACTGGGAAAGCCAATACTAGGTTAGCCAAGAAGCTCATGATGGTATCAAGCTTGCCACCGTAAAATCCAGCAGGCAGCCCCAACGTAATGCCCACCATAAAAGCGAATATCGTTGCCGCAGGTGCGATAGCTAATACTATCTGACTACCCTTAACCATTCGGCTAAATACATCGCGCGCAAGGTTATCACCGCCGAGTAAATACCAATGGCCTTCCATTCCACTAACAGGCCAGCCCGGTTTTTTATTTTTCATTCCGGATATTTGCGACAGCGGATCCATCGTCGCAATGGAATCGGCAAAAATAGCGGTCAGTATCCAAAACAATACGAGGATTAGCCCAGCAACGCCGATGGGGCTGCCAAAAAGCTTGCCGTACAGCCCAAGCCTGCGCTTGAATATGATCGACAAAGTAAGAATGATAACCAACCCGATCCAAACCGGCGTGAACTGGCCAAGCATACGTATGATTATTTCTGATGCGGTTAATCTGTCCATTTCTCAGCTCCTCAGCTAATCCGAATACGTGGATTGAGAAAGACATAACCGATATCAGATATCAGTTGGGTCACCAACACTACAAACACTGCAACTACCGAGCAGGCTAACAACAGCTCGATATCGTTGTTGCCCACTGCTGCTACAAGCGTCCAACCAAAACCTTTGTAGTTAAACAAGGTTTCTACAATCACCACACCCGTTAACAGCCAAGGAATTTGCAAGATGATGACGGTAAACGGAGCGATCAATGCATTTCGAAGTGCGTGTTTTAAAACCACACCCGGGAAGCTCAAGCCCTTGAGCCTAGCCGTGCGGATATATTGCTCGGTCATGACTTCTGCCATGGAGGCACGAGTCATTCGGGCGATATAACCTATACCATATAGAGCCAAGGTCATCACCGGTAAGGTGAAGTTTTCAAACGTGATGTTTTCCATCGCCGTTGTCGCTGTGCCCTTAAACCATTTGAGTCCGACGAGCTTGCTAGAGAACACAACAATAAATATAACGCCCGAGACGTATTCAGGTGTGGATGTACTGAGGATAGATAGGGCAGACAATGAGCGATCTGTTTTCGAGCCTTCGCGCATACCCGCGATGATGCCAATGATCAACGCGGTTGGCACCATAACTAGCATCACGCATAACATCAGCTTAGCGGTTAGGCCCAATTTCTCAGAAATGATGCCAGCGATATCTTCCTTGAAGACTAGCGAAAAACCCCAGTTACCCTGTAGCAACCCGCAGAATTTGGGTGGGTTTGCGGGGTCTTCTGCACGCCTGATACAACGACCAGTCACTTTGCCCGTTTCTGCGTCGGTGCGCGTCCATCCAGGCGCAACGCCTAGCCACTCACCGTATCGTTTAATTAAAGGCTGACGATAACCATTTTTTTGTAACCACGATTGCACCTGCGCATCTGACATGCGCATATTGCCCTCACTCTTGGTGAGCTTTTCGAGGTTGGGTTCGAGGTTGGTGAGGAAGAAAACAATAAACGTCAGGCACAACGCCGTGAGCAACATCACCCCCGACCGCTTTAATAAAAAACTGCCCATCTAACTCCCCAGGATTATTTGTCTTGGACCTAACGAAAAAAGGGCTGCCCTTGAAGGCAGCCCTTTTTCATAATAATAATGCTTACTATGCTTTCCAGTAGAGATCTTGCGGGCGATGCTCAAAGGTGATGTGCTGCTCTGCTCCGCCTAGACTAGGCTTGGCATAGTTGGTCAGTGTACGCCAGTACGGCTGAACGATAACACCATTATCTTGCATGAGTTTTTCGCATACAGCAACTTTCTCGCGTCGCTTATCAACATCTGCTAATCCTACGGCATCTTTAAGGGCTGCATCAAATTCAGCATTTTCAAAACCAGACTCGTTCCACGCTTCGCCAGTACGGTACGCCAAACCCAATATTTGCACACCTAATGGACGATGATTCCAGTTAGTAGATGAGTACGGATATTTAACCCAATCGTTCCAGAATGTAGAACCCGGCAATACGGTACGCTTGATTTTGATACCGGCCTTTCGAACCATATCGGCTACTGCATCTGTGGTGTCTTTACGATAGCCTGAATCAATTGACAGAAGCTCGTGCTCGTAGTCAGCCATGCCTGCTTCTGCCATTAGTGCTTTGGCACCTGCCGGATCAACTTTCTGCTTAGGCAGTTCAGCGTAATCAGGATGCATAGGGCCAACGTGATGGTTTTCGGCAACGACACCGATGCCACCAATGCCAAGCTCTAGACAGATAGCTGGATCAACAGCCATAGCCAGAGCACGACGAACGCGAACATCGGCGTACGGGAATTTACCGTCAACTTCAGCTTTCGCATTAGGGCGGATAACAATGGTTGCAGCCGTGACCACTTCATGCCTTTCGAACTCCTCAAGTGTATCCATCAACTCCAAAAATTCAGCGCCGTCAGCTCCATATATGAAGTCTACTTCATCTGCTTCCATGGCTGCAAAGTGAGAAGCTGGTTCAGTACCATAATCGATGTACTCAACGCGATCCATCCAAGCACCATTGCCTTCGTTCCACCAAGTGTGATCACTGTTTCGAACCAATACGGCTTTCTCACCCACTTTGAGTGACTCGGGCTTATAGGGGCCAGTACCCAAAGGCGCGTCAAGCGCTTTTTCAGAGTCGTAGTCTTTGTGTACGATTGCTGCAGGGTAATCAGCCATGCCTGCAATCAGCGAGATGTCAGGTGCCGGCAATTTTAATTTAACAGTGTGGCTATCGATTACTTCTACTGCGCCGTCAATAGCTTTCTCAGTTTTTTCGTCAATCAACGTAGCGAAACGGCCGGCCATTGAGTTACCTTCAACGCTCTTGTCACACCAACCAATGATGTTACGTGCAACGTCTTCAGCAGTGAAATCATCTCCGTTGTTCCACTTAACGCCTTTACGCACATTTAGAATGTATGAGGTTGCATCAGCGCTGATGTCCCAGCTTTCAAGAAGCATGGGCGTAAAGGTTGCATCGTTGTTGTATTGAACAAGATACTCAAGCCAACCGCGTGAGAAGTTAGCGATTTGCGACCAATCATAAGTACGCGGATCTTTCAGTGCGCGTACTTCAGCTTGATAACGCACTGTGCCGCCTGTTTTCTTTGCATGGCCGTCGGCCAAAACATCTGATGGTGCAACTAAGCCAAGCATGCCGTACGCGGTGGTCGCGCTGGCGCCAAAAATACTGGCAATAGCTAAAAATTCTCGGCGATTAACCTCTGTGCCGTTTTTACTCACAGATTTGGCCATATCAACTACTTGCGATGGTAATTTCTGCCCGTTTTTCTTTTTGAAAATCATTCAAACTCCTCCAGTGGATTGATACTTCTTGCTAACAATAGCCTTTCTTTTAGACCAGCAGCGGCTAGAGTAAAGGTTGTTATTTTTACAATAATGCCCCAAAAGGGCTCACATAGGCAAGGCTACAACGACACACACTTCGTCTAGATTCGCCTCCATTTGGCGCGATTTTATAACCACGCGTGCCTGTAAAGTAACCAGGTTCGTCCGCGCGCATATAAGTAACATGATGATTTATAACGAATAATGAGCCAGACTAGGGCACAATCGGGTATGCAAACTAGGTTCGGTGTGCACGGCGCCATGAGTTGCACTTCTGCGGTTTGCTTGTATTCGCACTAAAACCACTCAGGCTCAAGTTCAGGCTCTTGCTTACCTAACGCTTCTTTTCGCTTAGCAACGAAGGCTTCCATCTCTTCCACAATTGCAGGATCGCTTGGCGGTGGCTCAAATTCTTCCAATATTTTTTGCCATATTTTAGTGGCGCGCTGCGTGGTATCTAACGACCCTCTCTCAACCCAGTTTTCATGATTCTGCCAATCACTTAAAAAAGGTTGGTAAAACGCATTTTTATAACGCTCCTTGGTGTGATCACAGCCAAAGAAGTGCCCGCCGGGGCCGACTTCTTTAATCGCATCTAAACCGATCTCGTCCAGATCGATTTTGATCGGTTGCAGTACCTGCGTCATGTGTTGCAGCATTTCGCAATCGGTAATAATTTTTTCGAACGAGGCAACCAAGCCACCTTCTAACCAACCGGCGGCATGATAGATCAAGTTGCCATGGCCCAATACCGAGCCCCATAACGACATTTGTGTTTCGTAGGTTGCTTGCACATCAACCGCATTGGATGCATTGCACGCGCTGGTGCGATGCGGTAATTTGTAATAACGCGCTAGTTGTCCGCCCGCCATATTGGCCACGGAGTTTTCTGGCGTACCAAATGCCGGAGAGCCTGACCGCATATCAACGTTAGAGGTAAAACCACCGTATATAACCGGTGTACCTGGCCTCACTAACTGCAATAATGAAATACCCAGTAATGCTTCAGCGTTTTGTTGCACGAAGGCACCGCCAAGAGTTGATGGCGTCATTGCACCCATTAAGGTAAACGGTGTCACTGTTACGGGTTGCCCTAAAATAGCGAGCTGCATAGCGCCATAAGCCATGCTGTCATCTAACTTGCGCGGCGAATTGATATTGATATTCGTCATCGCAACTGGGCTGGTTTTTAAATCCTCAAGTGACAATCCCAGCGCTATTGCACATAACTTTGCTGCATCAAGCGCACGGCCCGCGCCAATGCCTTGTGCAAAAAACGGTTTATCAGAGAGCGTAAGGTTAATAAGCGTGCTATCAAGATGGCGTGAGTTAACCGGCATGTCAGTCGGTGCCGTCGCTTGATTACCAAAGAACGTCAACACATTAAAGTATTGACCAAAGCTGACCAGCTTTTTGTAGTCTTCAAGATTACCCATACGACGCCCATTAACAGCATCATGTACATTGGGTGTGCCCGATACCAAACCGAAATTTATAACGTCACCACCTACCACTAGATCATTGTCAGGATTACGTGCGCGTGCAGTAAACGTTTCAGGCGCGTGCGCAATTAACTCCATCACCAAATTTCGATCCATCCGAACCATGCCATTATCACCAACATCAGCACCGCCTTTGCGAAACACATCAAGCGCTTGGTCGCCCATTACTTCGATGCCTTGTGTTTCAAGTAACTCCATTGACGCATCATGAATCAACGCCAGCTGCTCTTCGTCCAGCGGCTCTACTGGCGCAAAACGATTATGCAAACGGCTACGCTCAAGCTGCGCAATAACAGCCTTGTTTGCATTCTCTGCAATTTTTGAACGTCGCTTGCGCCTTCTTGGCGTGGTAGCCACTATGATGCTCCTGCTGTATAGATAAGAGGATAGAAACCATCCAAATTTCGTGATTCATTGCCCATACTACCCACCCTATCAGCCAATGCCCTACTACGCTCTTCGCCCAACACAGGCGCTGCAAAGCGAAAGTACTTTGCCGTCATCTCATCGCTGCTTAGTGGTGATTCAGGATCACCATCAGCTTCAGTTGGTCCAGATTCAAACACGCAGCCATTGTGTAGAGTAATGGTGACATCACTAATGCGGCGGGCAGGAAACTCGTTGTTATAGGCTTCCACCTCGTGTAGCTCAATAGACTTGCTAAGCTTCAACACGACAGAGTCAGCTAAACCATCACCTTCAATTTCAGTCACCGTTAGCTGGCGTTTTTTAAGAGCAGCCGCAACCGGAAACGGCAAGCTGTACTGCGCCTGTTCAGTTGTAGTAGGAATTGCCGTAGCGAGCCGCCCTGATTCATGAAATGTACCGATCGATAACATTGAAATATCAGCAATATCAAAATTGTGCTCGGCTTGTAGTCGCATGGCCGCCACAATCGCAGGTTGCGCCCAACGACACACCGGATAGGGTTTGAAGTATTGTTCGCTGATCAACCAGTTGCTGCCTAAGTCTTTATACAAAGGTGCTTCGGCTGCAGATTCCATTGTAATAGCGGGTGCTCCAGTAAAACCTGATTGTGCTAAGTATGCGGCAGACACCCCTGCCATTGCCCCCCAACCCGATCCATCTTTAAGCATGGTGGGATGATCAATGCAACGCATCATCTGGCTACGTGGCCCGTGATACTCCGCGATGCCTAAGGCTTCGCGTGTTTGTTGCTCACTAAGTTTTAATATGCGCGCACCGATTGCAGCAGCGGCCAATGCAACCCAAGCCCCAGAGGTATGGTAATCCGGTACGCTAGCGTGTAACGCAATCCCTGCACGGCATGCTATTTCATAACCAACAACGATGCATGTCAGTAATTCTTCTTCAGTAACATTGGCAGCCAGAGTTTCGCTATCAAGTATCGCAAGCACCGCTGGCAATACACCACAACCGGCATGCCCTTTGGTTGGCTTGTGGCCATCGTGTGCATCGATCGAATCTATGGTCATGCCGTTGGATAGTGAAGCACCTGCCGGGCTACAGCTTCGTCCATCAAACAACAGGCGCGCACCGCGGCCACTGTCGCCTGCGGCAAAATGCTGCGCTGCGTGATCACTGATAATGCGCGACAGATGAGTTCGAGTACCGCTAGCGGCAACCCCTAAAAGGTCCAGCAAGCATTGCTTCGCCATGAGTTGCGTGCTTGCGGGCAAGTTAGCCCACTTGGCACTATGAATGAATTCGACCGAGGGGTTGCTCATGAAGATTGTTGGTGGGTCCACTACTTGGAATAGCCTATTGTTCAAGCTCTGGATCAATGGAGATATAACATTTGGGACTTTTTATGTAACAATTGGGCATGATACCCCGCCATGTTGCTTTCTGCCTTTGTCCAGGCTTGCCACTATTTGGTCTAGTGTCCATGCTGGAAGTTTTTCGCCATGCAAATCGTCTTTCCGGAGCCGAAGCCTATAGTTGGTCATTCCTGACTGAAGCTGATGACATCATTCTTGATAACAACGGTCTGCTGCTTCATCCGAGTACACCACTTGCCAACGCTAAACATGCAGATCTGGTGTTGGTAGTTGCCGGGTTTGCCGCTTGGGATCAAAACACACCAGAGCTAATGGAGTGGATACAGTCGCAGGCCAAAAGACGAACCATGATAGGCGGCATATCCAACGGTAGTTTTGTGCTGGCTGCCGGCGGCTTGCTGGATGGATATGCAGCAACAGCCCATTGGGAGGACTTCGCCAGCTTTTGCGAGCAACATCCGGGTGTACGTGCACGTTATCGTCGATGGGTGGTCGATCGCCAACGTATGACCTGTTCTGGTGGTGCCGCAACATTGGACCTGGCAATTGAAATCGTTAGAATAGACCTAGGCAATGACATTGCGCGGCGTGTATCCCGGCAAATGTTATTAGAAGATTTCGACCGAACTAACCAACCAGGCGCACCAAGAGTCTATGACGGTAGTCATCACTACTCGCCGCAGGTGCAACAGATACTGCGCTTGACGGACACTGACATCGACGGTGAAATTAATGTACAGAGGCTAGCCGATAAGGCGGGCCTTAGCCGTCGAGCGCTGTTACGCGTCATCAAAAAAGAAACGGGTATCACGCCCAGTGATCTGATCAATCAGCGCCGCCTTGAACGCGCTAGATCCCTAATACAACACTCCGGCCTGCCATTAGTTGCTGTGGCGGACGCCGTAGGATTTAGCTCACAGTCTCATATGACACTCCGCTATCGCGATGCTTTCGGCATCACGCCCGCAGAAGATCGAAAAAGTTGTCGACAAGGCACGTAGCAAAACAGCTCGAGCATCAGCCGCACACGCTGAATACGGCTAAGTAAATCAAAACTCTCAGCTAATTTGGTCCGAATCAGACGATCAATTGATTTAGGTCAACCTGCCTACATACGTTTTCATTCAATACTGCCTCTAACAAACAATACTGTCTCTAACAAATCCGTGGCACCAATAAACCAAGCCGGTGGGCGATCCAACTGATACTACCTGGCTTGTGCAATGAGTTTGTCACAAGCTGCTCGAACTAACACCTCACAAATTACTGATGCTTTACTGAGTAAAAAACAGATGCAAAAATATGTAGTAGTGCCAAAAATCGCTGCAATTATTGCCAGCGAGACCAATCAAGCTGATTCCACCTTGGCCAATTTAACAACTGAGCTAGGCGATATTGGCTACAACATCGCTGGCGTGCTGCAATCACCTTCACCTCAGGCAACTAACCGTTGCAATGCAGAGCTCTTCTGTATCGGAACAGGCGAAAAATACACAATATCCCAAGACCTCGGATCATGCTCTATCAGTTGTAGTCTTGATGTTGAAGCCTTGGAGAACATTGCTTTAAAACTCAGGGACTCGATCAGCGACGATACCGACTTGGTCATTATTAACCGATTTGGAAAGCGCGAGTGTTCTGATGGCGGCTTTTGTTGTGTTATCGAACGAGCAGTTGAACTTGGCATACCTGTGTTGACCGTCGTAAACACTCATTTCATAGAAGCCTGGTTGGACTATGGAGGGCAACAAGTCACCATCATAGAAAACGATCAACAACAATTATCACACTGGGCTCACGCAGTGTTGCCCTCGATAAGGTTGATCGCTGCACCGTAGCTGCCTGCAAGCTGACTAGGGTGTCAATTGGATACACTATCAATTGCCGGCACAAGATCGTAAGGCTTGTCAGAACCTTACTTAACAACACGGTGCCTTCGACGCCATAGAGCGTAGAGGGTAATACCCACAAAAATGCCCAATGTGGGTAACAGAATAAAATCCAGGTAGCCAATGACTGCAGACAAACCTAATGCGCCAAGTAACACCACGAGCACAGGGGTAAAGCAGCACAAAGCCGCCAGCACGGTGCCAATAATTCCCGTGGTTAGAAGCGTTTTCTCTTTCATATACCTTTACAGCCTCATAAAGAACAATTACGCCCACATCAAATATTAAATACAACCCACCTTTCGATACTGCTCAATTTGAGCAGGCTCTATTCCGATTTCTTGCAAAATTTCCGCAGTGTGTTGCCCCACAAAAGGTGGAGGTGCATCTACGCGAGGCGAGCCATGGCTCGATTGCCAGGCCGCTACGGGTATCGTTAATCGCTCATCAGGTTTTGTCGGCGATAATACACTCTGTGTAACCTGACGAGATTCCACTTGTGGCTCCTTAAGAGATTCATCCACGCTACGTACGCGTGCTGCTGGCACGTCAGCGCTATTCAGGATTGCTTCCCATTGTTCAGCACTCTTGGTTTGGAACACATCAACCAGTATCTGCGTATCGTCGTCATGCGCGTCATCAAGATTCTCTAGCGCTAATGCATTAACCTCGTCAACTTTGTCTTCTCGCTCTAGCGCGTACCATAGCTTTATTATTTGTTCGCGTGTGTAAGCCCCAATCATTAAATCGCCATCATTGGTTTGATAACAACCATAAGTTGCTTTAACGCTTCTGTTGCCTGGCCTTACCGGTGGTGTTGATCTAATGGCCGTATCAGTCACCGTTGCGCTCATCAGCATCATTGCCGCATCCAACATGGCGATATCAATGCAATTGCCCTCACCTGTGCGCTCTCGTTGAAACAAGCTACTCACAATAGCGAGCGCAGCTTGCGCACCAGTACCGTAATCCAGTACGGGCGGTCCTACTCTCGTGGGCCCACCTTCCTCTGTGCCCGTGGCCGCCATTAAACCCGAGAACGCTTGAATCACATTATCGTAGGCAGCGTGATCAGCCTTTGGCCCAGTTTGGCCAAACCCGGTCATGGAGCAATACACTAATTGTGGGTTTACTTTTTTCACTCGCTCGTAGTCGATGTTGAGCCGTTTAGCGGCACCCCTACGATAGTTAACCACTAGCACATCGGCATCGAGCAACAGCTTGTCGAGTATTTCGCTTGAATCTGCATGTTTAAGATCCAGCGTCATAGCCCGCTTGTTGGATGCTTGAGCTTGAAAGTGCAAACCCATCGCTTGTTTGGCCAATTCAAAGTCTGGCCCCACCATACGCATCATGTCAGGGCGTTGCGCTGATTCAATTTTAATGACATCTGCACCCATCACTGCTAACTGATACGTACAGAACGGGCCAGCCAGAACGTGAGTGAAATCCAATACACGGATGTTATCTAAAGGGCGGCTATCATCACTCATGTGTAATGCTCCTATCGCCTTGTAATTAACACAGCCCTATTGAATTATCTTATTGATCTCGACCAAGGTACCGCGATCTACCACGATACGTCGCGACGCTTGCTCAGCATTTTGCCAATATACTATGGCACCCGTGTCTTCTACTAATGTTTGCGCGCGCTCGGATGCAACAGTGGCTTTCGCTACATCTATAATTTTGTCGCGAATATCCGGTGGTGTATCTTTGTGTACAAATAATCCATTCCAAAATCCCAACACTAGTGTTGGGTCGAGTTCGCCCAAGGTCGGGGTATCAGGTAATTGTGGATTCCTGCCACCGGTAATTGACGCCAATACCTTAATTTTTTCCAAACACGGCATAACTCGCTGCAAGGTGGTGCTGATAACATCCGCATCACCCGAAACTAAAGTGTCGCAATCGGCACTGGCAAACTCAACGTCGCTGCCCCATTCAAATCCCGCATTCTTTGCAAATGCAATTGCCGCCTTTGTAGGTGGCAATGAATCTCCTGCATGTCCTAAAACCACATTGCTGTTTTTGGCATAGTTGGCCATCGCCGTCACATTAGAATATGGCGCTTCATTTGACGCGACAAGCACGAAGGGGTGAGTCAAAAATATCCCTAAGGGTTCGAACATATCTGGCACCAATCCAAGAATACCAACGGCAGCGCCTTCAATGGGCACACCGATAACAAACGAACCAACGGTATAACCATCCGCAGGCTTATCCGCAATATCCATAATATTTGGGCTCACATCTGACTTGTTCACTCTTGCCGCTGGTGTGCCGTACCTGCGTCCAAAATCTTCAGCGATCATCCGAGTAAGCGCGTGCTCTATTGGACTCGGCGCCCACTGCACAACAAAGTTAACGGGCTTTTCGGGGTATGGCTTAGCAGCTAAGGTAGGTACGCTCATAACAACTGCGCTCATCACTGCTAATATCGGCGCAATTATAGTGGCACCAATGGATTTCCTTACAATTACTCTCATAATCTGAATTAAATCCAAAATCTAGTTTCATACGCAGTTATAGTGCCATCCTTTACAGGTTACCCTATCAACGACACCAAGTTGGATATCGTTATTGCAGACGAAAAACGCAAAGCCGGTGTCATCAGCTCGGCCTTGTACAGATGCCTGAATTTGGAATTTTAAAATGACTATACCTATTGTCGTGACTATGGAGTAACGACCATTCAAATAACCCAGCATCAGGTTAAAGCGCATTGACTCAAACTCGAATCACGATTTAATAGCCTGCCATCGCCCTAGCATCAACAATCGCCCGCACCCATAGTTCTGGCTTTTCCTGCGGCAAATTATGCCCGGCATCGCGAAACACGCGATGTTCATGCGGGCCAGTAAATTTTGGAGCATGGCTCCGGGTTCCTTCATCCACGCCATCAACCTCACCATCGATCGTAATACTGGCAACCGTTATATCAGGCTGCTGTTGTAATTGGGCTTCAATTTTTAGTACTTTAGGGTCTCCCTCAACCAATCCGTAACGATGTCGATAGGAATGAATAACAACATCGACAAAATCAGAATTATCAAATGCCTCTGCCGAGCGATTAAACGTTGCATCATTAAATTGCCAGGTGGGAGACCACATTTGCCACAACAATCTCGAAACATCTCGACGATTTTTATCTAGCCCAGCGCGCCCACGTTCGCAATGAAAATAGTATTGATACCAGTAGCTTGCCTCCTCCTTAGCTGAGGATGGTTCCATAGAGCGAAGGATATTTTGGATATTATAGGAATTACCTGAAACTAAGGCCATCACGCGCTCAGGCCACAAGGCTGCAACAATACAAGCAGCCCTACCTCCCCAATCGTATCCAGCCAAAACAGCTTGCTCAATCTCGAGGGCATCCATCATTTCGCGCAAATCGTTTGCTAACACGGCTTGCTCACCTGAACGCAAGGTGTTGGCCGATAGAAAACGTGTGCCGCCATACCCCCGAAGGTACGGCACTATCACTCGGGCACCTTGTTCTACTAGTAAGTCGATACATTCATCGTAGCAATGTATGTCATACGGAAAACCGTGATTTAAAATGCACGGCCAACCCTCTTTCGCACCATAATCGAAGTAGGCTATTTGTAGTTGAGATGTTTTAATAGTTTTCATGCAGTTCCACTATATAGCCATATATATCCAAATAATACCGGACCTATCGCGCTCAACTTCGATCCACATGGATTCACCTCATAAAGCGCCTCGCACCCTGTTGGGTACTTGACCCTTTTTCACGGAAATGACAGCTTAGCTTTTATCAATCGGCTTACTACGAACCTTACCAACTAACTCATGCTCTGCCCGCTTACAGTTTTGTGGCGGCAAGCCTTTTGCCATTAAACGTAAATCCGCCAAGGTGCGATCGCCAATCTCAAACAAGGCTGATTCGAGCGCACCGGCCCGATGTGCCGAGAGAATTACATTAGGCGTGGTTCTGGCTCGATGTTTTTGCGGCAACGGCTCTATCGGGAATACATCTGTTGCGGCACGAATATGACCTGAACTGCACGCGTCTAACATGGCATCAAAATCAACTACCTCAGCACGGCTCATTAAAACAAACAAGGCATTTTGCTTCATCTTGGCAAAATGTTTTGCTTGCAACATACCAGCGTTATCAGCAGTGACACTAGCAACCACCATCACAACATCACTGTCTTGTAGTACTTCGACAAGAGACGCAACTTGTAAGCCCTCTCGGCACAGTAGCTCATCTGAAAGCCAAGGGTCGTACACGCTTACCACAGGGCTAAACCCGCTAAAGCTTTTCAATATCGCTCGGCCCAAATCACCAAAGCCAATGAACCCTAACTTGCAACGATTGATCAGCGTTGAATTTTGATTTGCCTCAAGCCCATAGCTTTCATCGCCATTAACAAAATCACCGTGCGCTTTGGGTATGTCTCTGGCAAGTGCGAGCGTTAGCCCCAATGCAAGCTCAGCGACAGCTTGTGCAAACACTGGGCTTACTGTAAGCACATGGATCTGATTGCGGAAGCAATACTGATAGTCCATATTCTGGAGAAAATTGCTTTCAACATTGATAAGGGCTTTGAGTTGCTTTGCAGTTTTAATTATCTCAGTAGGTAGTGGTGGTTGGCCGACGATAAAATCAGCTGTCGGCAGGTGCTCAGCGTAAAACTCATCCGCGACTCGATCGCCCCGTTCAAGCACTTTAAATTCATCGCAGAGGTTTTTATAAACGTCAGGTCGGAATATGTCTTCCGTGCTTCTCGGTACGGGATCGTAAAGCACGGTTGGTTTCATGACTTCAAATCAAATGAGCTATTAACAACGATGTCTGTTGCTTTACTGACAGAATTGTCTAAAACATAATTCGCATTAGGGATATCATTATCGCGAGCTCGGTTAATAGCATCTGAAAAATCTAAACCGTGTTGCAACCAACGATCTAACAATCTCTCTTCAAGAATACTCAAACCAGGGTTTACAAAGATCGTGGTATCCCAATATCGTGCAAGCTCGTTCCATGGGGCGCTATTGAGTACCAGGTAATTACCTTCTACCAAGACATATTTACAATCTGCTTCTATCAATGCGGACCCAGCTATTGCAAGATCTTGCTTTCTATCAAAAACAGGAATATAAACAGATGGTGCGTTATCATGTAAACGAGAAATTAAGTTAACAAATCCAAAGGCATCAAACGTCTCCGGTGCGCCTTTACGCTCAAATAAACCCTTCGCTTTTAAAATGGGGTTATCCAGATGAAACCCATCCATCGGCACGGCAGCACAACTTTCGCCACGATTAGCTATTTCTTTGCTTAAGCGAGCTGCTAAGGTGGTTTTACCCGCCGCTGGCGGGCCGGCCACAGCCACTATGTGCCGAGTTGAGTTGCCAGCTTGCTCAATTATCCTTGATGCTAAAGATGATAGGTTCATGCGGCAATTGTATCGCCGGGAGGCTCTACAGCGCCGGTCATATAAGCCACTGCATCGGACATCGAGCATTGATCCGGCGTCACAGTACACAAGCGGCTGCCGAGCCGGTGTATATGGATACGATCAGCCACTTCAAACACATGCGGCATATTGTGGGATATCAAGATGATAGGAATACCCCGCGAACGTACGTCTTGAATAAGCTCTAATACTCGTCGAGATTCCTTTACACCCAATGCAGCGGTTGGTTCATCCATAATAATCACTCTTGAGCCAAACGCAGATGCGCGTGCCACTGCAACACCTTGGCGTTGCCCGCCTGAAAGCGTTTCAACGGATTGACCAATGTTTTGGACCGTTAATAAACCCAACTCGGTTAGCTTGTCGCGTGCCTGTTTTTCCATTTCGCGTCGATCAAGTTGGCGAAAAAAACTACCCATAAATCCTGATTTTCGAATCTCACGCCCTAAAAACATATTGTCTGCAATTGACAATGCCGGAGATAGCGCAAGATTTTGATAGACGGTTTCGATTCCCGCGTCACGTGCCTGCATCGGCGAAGTAAAATTCACTTTTTGTCCGTCTAGCAATATTTCACCGCTGTCCGGGCTAATCGCACCAGATAGCGCTTTGATCAAGGTTGACTTGCCAGCTCCGTTATCGCCGATGATGCCGAGCACTTCACCTGGGTATAGTTCGAGATCTGCCCGATCCAGTGCAACCACTCGCCCATAGCGTATTACCAATTTACGCGCTTGTAAAATTGGGGTTTTAGTCATGTTGCTACCTTCCTGATCCATTGATCAATACCGACGGCGGATATTATCAGGACACCAATCAGCAGGTAAGTCCATTGCGGATCGGTACCCACTAATCGCAAGCCCAGTGAAAATACACCAACGATCAATGCACCAAACAACATGCCCATGATTGAGCCACGCCCGCCAAATAAAGAAATACCACCGATGACCACAGCGGTAATAGATTCAATATTGGCAAACTGGCCTGCAGTGGGTGAAACCGAACCGATCCGCCCAATTAAGGCCCAACCGGCAAGCGAGCAAATCAAGCCTGCCAACACGTAGACTGATAACAACACTCGTTTGGTACGGACCCCAGCAAGCTCAGCGGCTTCTGGATCGTCGCCTACTGCGTAAACGTGTCGGCCCCACGCTGTTTGATTTAGCACATAGGCCAGAACAACAATCAACACAACCATGGCGATTACGCCATAGGTAAAGACGGCTCCCCCCATTTTTATGTTTCCACCAAAGAATTTAAGGATAGGAGCCGTAGCTTCAATATCCGAACTACGAATGGTTTCATTAGCGGAATAAAGAAAGTTTGATGCCAGCACTATCTGCCACATACCTAACGTGACGATAAACGGTGGCAGGCGCATATAGGCAACCAGCCAACCATTGATAAAACCACAGAGCCCACCCACAGCAAAGCCGCATAAAATAGCAAATTCAGCCGGTAGGCCATAGCGAAACGTAAACTGCCCCATGATCACCGAGGACAACACCATGATAGCGCCCACCGAGAGGTCTATACCCGCAGTTAAGATCACCAGCGACTGCGCTGCTCCGACGATGCCGACAATGGCCACCTGTTGGAGTATCAGCGTAAGAGTGAATGGTTTGAAGAATTTTTCGCCCAACAATAAACCAAATACCAACAGCGACGCTACTAATACAATGAGCGGCACCAACGAAGGATTGGAGTGAAGCAGGGATTGAAGTTTAGCTAAAAGGCTTAGCTTATCGTTGTCAAAGTCAGCCACATCAGAGGCGCTATTGCTTAGGCTTTGCTCAAAATCATCAGTGGTCAAAACAAACTATCTCCGGTAAAACCAACTGCGTCTGCAATAATGCAGACGCAGTTACTATCAACACTTGTAAACTGCTCAGTTAGCAAGTTTCATCTAGCCACTCGTTATCAGCTTACTAGCCCCAGCACTTATCCGTGCCTTCAGCGGTATCAATTGAATCAACACCTGGCGCTGGCTTATCAGTGACCAAGTTCACGCCTGTGTCGAAGAAATCTAGCCCTGGAGTATTTTCAGGCTTGGAGCCATCTGCAGCCCAAGCAGCAATAGCTTCGATACCAAGTGATGCCATCAACAATGGATACTGTTGTGAAGTCGCACCAATCACGCCTGACTTAACATCAGCGACTCCGGGGCAACCACCATCCACAGAGACAATCAGTACATCACCTTCACGACCTACGGCTTTAAGTGCTTCGTACGCACCTACTGCTGCTGGCTCGTTGATGGTGTAAACAACATTTATCATTGGATCTATCGCCATCAAGTTTTCCATTGCCTTACGGCCACCTTCTTCATTTCCAGCTGTTACATCATTGCCAACGATACGTGGGTCATCTTCGTCGCCCCACTTAGCAGGATCTTTTAGATCAATGCCGAAGCCTTGAAGAAAGCCTTGGTCGCGTAGTACACCAACAGAAGGCTGGCTTACAGCCAAATCAAGCATACCGATTTTGGCATCAGCAGTTTTATCACCAAGCTGAGCGGCAGCCCATGCACCAATTAGCTCACCCGCTTTAAAGTTGTCAGTCGCAAACGTTGCGTCAGCCGAATCAATTGGCTCGAGTGGTGTATCTAGCGCGATAACCAACAGGCCAGCATCACGAGCTTGAGTAACCGCTGGAACAATACCTTTAGTATCAGAAGCTGCTATCAATATTCCTTTGGCACCATCAGCTATACAAGTTTCAATTGCTGCAACCTGGCTTTCAGAATCGCCATCCACCTTTCCGGCGTATGACTTAAGCGTAATACCCATTTCTGCAGCTTTCGCCGTTGCGCCTTCTTTCATCTTCACAAAGAACGGATTGGTATCAGTTTTTGTAATCAAGCATGCTGCTACATCAGCAGCCATTGCGTTTCCGGCAAACAGTGCACTCACTGCCACGGCGCTTAGCGCCATTGTTTTACACGTGATTTTCATGTTCTCGTTCCCTCTATTATATTGTGTTATGTAAGCATTTTTTAAAAAGATGCCGTCGAATAATTGGACGTGCAACTCGAAATTTGAAGATAGTTGCGCCAGATCAAGATTTACATACAGCATTGCCAGTGTCAATGCGCCACTTAGCCCGATAAATCAAATGCCATATTGCCCGAGTGACGTCACGTACGATGTTGGTCAAAATGTCTCAACACGACCAACAATTTGCGGCATTAGCAATGATGCAAAAAAATGGCAGGGCGCATCATTTATGCTGTATAGCGTCATGCGCTTTGGTGTAGTGAGCTAAGGGCGCGACAGCAAAACTAATCAAAGGTGACAAACCCACTATGCTAAAAGGAATAGATCCCGTACTGAGCCCCGAACTCCTCGCAACATTACGCGGGATGGGGCATGGCGATGAGATCGCGATTGTTGATGGTAACTACCCTGCAGTGGAGCATGCACGCAGGCTAATACGCCTTGATGGCATGCATTTTATTCCAGTGCTAAACGCCATATTAAGTGTGTTTCCAGTGGATGATTTTGTAGACGAGGCAATGTTCAGATCAACCGTCGGTGACAGTGCTGACGCTTTACACGATATCCACTACGCAATAATCAAAGTTGTTGCGGATCACGAGCCAGAAAAATCATTGACGCCACTGGTAGGTGATGCATTCTATCAGCGGGTAAAACACGCACATGTGATTGTATCTACCAGTGAGCCGAATCTGTATGCCAATGTGATTCTAAGAAAAGGCGTTATTCGGCCATAAGTGTTGATGGCTAAAATTCAGAGAGAGAGACGGCAAACTGACTTAAAAGGCTTAGACGTAATCAGGCGCCAGCAGGATCAAAATGAACAAAGGCTTTTACTCTGAAAATCACTGCAAGCCTAAAGGCTTCACGTCATTGGTCAACCAAACCACTGCTCCAACAGGTACACCAAATGCAACTTCAACGCAGAGCAACATCCCTGTTTATGATCTTGTAGCAAAAGGCATCGATCTAAGCAAGCCACTGGCTCGCTCCATGATAATGGCTGAATGGGCAAACATCCTACA
Source organism: Granulosicoccaceae bacterium (assembly GCA_036478595.1). Classification (GTDB taxonomy): domain Bacteria; phylum Pseudomonadota; class Gammaproteobacteria; order Granulosicoccales; family Granulosicoccaceae; genus Granulosicoccus. The sequence continues at coordinate 107,018 of JAZGEF010000011.1, read as the reverse complement.
AAATGGTGCAGATGTGTTTGTAATTAAAGGCGCTGTCACTGACATCACTTGCATCGACGACGCAACAAGAGCATTCGACAACATCATTCAACGAGAGAAAAAAGCAGATGGTGGTGGAGCTGATCACTTTGCAGCAGCAGGCGGTAATGATCGTATTTGGAATTCACTACAAAAGTTGTGCATCGAAACGCCAAAGATTCACATACGATACTATGCTGCGCCCGCCATTGACGCCGCATGCGAAGCTTGGCTAGGGCCCAGCTACAAATGGAGGAAGGGCAGCTTTTAAAACTAAATCGTAAATACCATTTGATGGCCTGGTGCATAGTACAAAGTCACTAGAGTAACTGACCTATCGTCCAACCAAGTAGCGCGCTCAGAGCTGAGTATTGAATCGCCGCAGCTAATCTCTAGCGCTGCAGCCACCCGCTTGCTGCTAGCCACTGCCTCAATAACGAACTCACCTTTGGTTAAAGGCACGTTCTCCACCAACCATTCGTTCACACTCGTTTGATTAAAGTCAACTTTGAGCACCTCGGGGATAGTATGCGTGTTTATCCACCTATCTTCATGAATAAACGGTACGCCGTTAGCTAGATGCAACGATTGTATGTGCAGGGCTTTCTGTTGAGCGCGTAGCCGCATTATTTGTGTAATGGTGGTATTGGGCACCAACAGTTTTTTCGTTTGCACACAAAAACTGTATTCCAATCCTTGCGCCTCAACTTGAGTTCGTATGATTGGAATCTCTGCAGTAACACGACGTGTACGCTGCACGGTGACTCTAGTGCCGGCTCTTCGTTTTCTGTCGATTACGCCAGCAGTAGCAAGTTCTCGCATAGCCCGGTTGACGGTAGTTCGTGCACATCCAAATTTCTCAGCCAATTCTGCTTCGCCCGGAATCAGCTCACCAGGGCTCCACGTGCGATTAAGAATGTTCCCTCGTATGCGTTCGTGAATATCTTGCCAAGTATGAGTGCGCGTATTTGACATAGAAATAGCCTTAGAGATAAGCCGTGAGTTTTTTCATAGTGGCACGGTACTGCGATTCAATCTGCTCTCGCCGGATATGCTTGCCATCAGTTACCACCAATTGTCCATTCGCCCATACGTTAGTCACTAATGAGTCGTCATGCGCAAATAGCCATGCATCCAACCACCCATCATTGCCAACGCCCAAGAAACTGGTCGAATTTATATCCAGCGATAGAAGGTCCGCTTTATAACCAGCAGCGATGCAACCACTCCGCCGTTGCAATGCTTGTGCGCCCCCAGCTAAAGCAGCGTCGAATAGAATACGGCCGTTGGATCGATCCGGCTCGGCATAAACGGCTCTGCGCATATCCCGTAGTCGTTGAGAGTACTCTAACGTTCGAAGCTCTTCGCTAAGCGAGATGCGCACGTTCGAATCTGTGCCAATACCCCATTTGCCAGCATTATCCAAATAACGTTTGCCATCAAAAATTCCATCACCTAGATTGGATTCAGTAATCGGGCATAACCCAGCCACAGCACCTGATGCTGCCAACTGTGTGGTCTCAGTTGGCGTCATCTGCGTGGCGTGGATTAAACACCATGTTTGATCAACATCATGATTCTCGAGCAACCACTGCACAGGCCTCGCCTTATAAGAGGCAATAAGCTCATCGACTTCCGCCTGCTGTTCAGCAATATGAATATGAAATGGTTTACCGTCAGCTAGCTGATGTGACTGTGTTAATGATTGTTGACTGGCAGCACGCAGTGAGTGCGGTGCTATACCAATATTGGCGTTTTCCGTGTTAGCCACTCCCGCACTGGCTTGGCTGAAAAGCGCTGCGTATTGATCCATCGTATTACCAAAACGCTTCTGACCACCCACTAGCTCGCGACCATCACAACCACCTTGTTCATACAACACAGGCAACAGTGTTAATCCGATCCCGGACTGAACCGCTGCCGCGATCATGCGTTCAGACATCTCAGCGCGATTGGTATACGGATCACCATTGGGTTGATGATGCAAATAATGGAATTCTCCCACCGATGTATAGCCAGCCTCCAGCATTTCTAGCTGACCAAATGCGGCAATGGCTTCGCATTCTTCAGGCCCAAGGTGATTGAGAAAGCGATACATTAACTTGCGCCAACTCCAAAATGAATCTTCTGGGTCGCTACCACGTGTTTCAGTCATACCAGCCATTGCGCGCTGGAAGGCATGGCTGTGTAAGTTTGCCATAGCCGGCAGTAACAAGCCGGTACGCTCACCAGCGGCTTGTTGATTGGCGAGCACACTATTGATAATACCTGACTGATCAATATCAATGCGGACATTGGACGCCCAACCGTTGGGCATTAGTGCGTGCTCAGCCCAAAGTGATTTTGGTGCGGACATGATTAGTTGACTCTACAATTGTATGCACATATTATTGTGATTATGTATGCACATAATGTCAACTGATGGCCTCATTCCTACTTTGCAATACCACCTTAGCCACCTGCAATCCCATCGCGGACGGCTACGGACTTATCGATGACGGCGTAGTCGTTGTTACTGACAATCGAATAGTTTGGTGTGGCGCTGCTAACGAGTTGTCCGATAAATACCAACAACTTCCCAGGCGCGATCTAAACGGTAAATTGCTTACACCCTCTTTTATCGATTGCCATACACACATAGTACACGCAGGTAATCGCGCCGGTGAATTCGAGCAACGCCTACATGGTGCAAGCTACGCAGAGGTATCTGCCGCAGGCGGCGGTATCGTTTCAACCGTCAGCGCCACACGATCAGCCAGTGTTGACAAATTAATTGAGACAGCCCTGCCACGAGTCGATGCTCTGCTCGCTGAAGGCGTGTCTGTGATTGAAATAAAATCTGGTTATGGGCTGGACACACAAACTGAATTAAACATGTTGCGTGCAGCCCGGCTGATACAAGCCAAACGGCCAGTCATCATCAAAACCAGCTTCCTTGGTGCGCATGCAGTGCCAGCTGAATATTTAGGTAAAGCTGACGATTACATAGACAAAGTGTGCATTCCAACCTTAGAGCTAGCCCATAAGGAATCCCTTGTTGATGCCGTGGATGGTTTTTGCGAATCCATTGCGTTTACGCCTGCGCAAATTGTCAGAGTATTTGACAAAGCAAAGTCGCTTGGCTTACCAGTCAAACTACATGCTGAACAACTAACGCTATTGAACGGTGCTAAGCTTGCCGCGTCATACAATGCCTTGTCAGCCGAACATCTCGAATATCTGGATGAATCTGGTGTTATGGCAATGGCAGCATCCGGTACGGTAGCCGTGTTACTCCCCGGAGCGTTTTACACCTTACGAGAAACCCAGTTGCCACCGATTGCCTTGTTTCGCCAGCATAGTGTACCAATCGCAATAGCAACGGACTCCAACCCTGGCTCCTCGCCTGTCACCTCTTTATTGCTAATGATGAACATGGCTTGTACCTTATTTCGATTAACACCCGAAGAGGCTCTGCTTGGCGTCACTCAAGTTGCTGCAAAAGCATTAGGCATAAATGATCGCGGCGCTATTGCCACAGGGATGCTCGCGGATTTCTCTTTATGGGATGTCAAGCACCCTGCAGAACTTTGCTATCGCGTCGGTTTTAACCCGCTGCTAGAACGAATTACTGAAACACAGCCCAAATGAGCATCATCGAATGAGCACTATTGAATTGACATCGGGCAAAACAACAATCGATCAGTTGTTTAAAGCTGTGGACAACGACGACAGCATAGTACAACTGAATCGTAGCTGTAAAAATCAGGTGGATAAAACAGCAGCCGTCGTGGAAGCCGTCGCCAATGGAGCAACTGCCGTATACGGGGTTAATACAGGTTTTGGAAAACTATCCAGTGTCAGAATTGAGCCCAAAGATACAGCCACCTTGCAGCGCAATTTAATTTTGTCTCATTGCGCAGGTGTAGGCGATGCAAGCGGTTCCAAAATAGTGCGCTTAATGATGATATTAAAGTTGCTGTCTCTCGGCCGTGGTGCGTCAGGCGTTAGATGGAAATTAATCGAAGCCATCGAGAATGTACTCAATTCAGGCATTGTGCCTATAGTGCCTTCTCAGGGGTCAGTCGGCGCGTCTGGTGATCTTGCCCCGCTGGCTCATTTTGCCGCAGTGTTAATGGGCGAAGGTAACGTCACCTACCATGGCGTAGAGCAATCAGCCGAAACGGCGATGCGGGAGTGCAAGATAAAACCGATCGTGCTGGTGGCTAAAGAAGGCTTGGCCTTAATTAACGGTACGCAATTCTCAACTGCCGCAGCCTTAATGGCGTTAAGCACAACATGGAAGCTTGCAAACAATGCGATCATCACAAGCTCTCTATCAACCGATGCAATTATGGGCTCAACCGCCCCACTGCGCTCAGAGATACATGAGCTACGCGGCCATCAAGGACAAATCGATGTGGCTGCATCAATGCGCGCATTGATGGAAGGATCAGCTATTAGAGATAGCCACCGCGAAGACGACACCCGCGTACAAGACCCATACTGCATTCGTTGCCAACCTCAAGTAACCGGAGCTTGTATCGAGTTACTACGGCAAGCCGCTTCAACCCTAAAGGTTGAAGCTAACGCTGTTACCGACAATCCTCTAGTGATTAGTGATGACGATACACCTGGCTTAGGGCATATCTATTCTGGCGGCAACTTTCATGCAGAACCCGTTGCGTTTGCCGCTGATCAAATTGCGATAGCCATTGCTGAAATCGGCGCTATTGCACAACGTCGTATTGCATTGATGGTAGACCCAGCCTTGTCTTTTGATCTACCACCGTTTTTAACACCCAACCCAGGTTTGTGTTCAGGTTTTATGGTGGCTGAAATCACCAGTGCTGCGCTAATGAGTGAGAACAAGCATTTAGCTAATCCTTGTTCAACCGACTCAACCCCTACCAGTGCCAATCAGGAAGACCACGTGTCAATGGCTGCTCACGCCGCCATGAGATTAACCAGAATGAATGTCAATTTAAGCAACATACTCGCCATCGAACTGTTGTGCTCTGCACGAGGGATCGAATTCAGGGCGCCGTTGTTGTCCAGCGAACCGATTCAAGCAGTGATCGCAATGCTTCGCACTGTAGTCCCGACCTTGGAAGAAGATCGTTATATCGCAAGCGATATCGATAAAACGAGTCAATTGATCAGCAGCGGTTCTATTACGCGCGCCTGCGGCCAGATAAACATGCCTTCACTGACAAGTGCTTAACGTTACTTGGAAATAATACAATGACCAATTCAACACCCTCTAGAAAAAATACTCGGGATGTTTATCCACCAACCGGCAGCGAGATAACGGCTAATAGTTGGCTGACCGAAGCACCCATGCGCATGCTGATGAACAACCTCCATCCCGAGGTCGCTGAAAATCCCCACGAGTTAGTCGTGTATGGCGGCATTGGTCGAGCTGCCAGAAGTTGGGAAGATTTTGATGCCATCGTCGCCTCATTGAAAACCCTCAAAGACGATGAAACCCTACTCGTACAATCCGGCAAACCGGTTGGTGTGTTTAAAACCCATAGCGATGCACCACGTGTACTGATCGCCAACTCTAACCTAGTACCACATTGGGCCACCTGGGAGCACTTTAACGAGCTCGATCGTATGGGTTTGATGATGTACGGACAGATGACGGCAGGGTCGTGGATTTACATCGGCACACAAGGCATAGTTCAAGGTACCTATGAAACCTTCGTGGAAGCGGGCCGTCAGCATTATGAAGGGAATCTAAACGGCCGTTGGATATTAACAGCAGGCTTAGGCGGCATGGGTGGCGCTCAGCCGTTAGCAGCAGTTATGGCAGGCGCATGTTGTTTAGCAGTTGAATGTGACCCCGAAAAAATTGCCATGCGGCTACGCACCCGTTACCTTGACGAAAAAGCAGAATCTCTCGATGAAGCGTTGAAGATGATCGATAGATGGACCAATGCAGGTAAAGCCAAGTCAGTAGGCCTAGTTGGTAATGCTGCAGATGTATTTCCTGAGCTAGTTAAACGGGCTGTTAAGCCCGATATCGTAACCGATCAAACATCCGCCCATGACCCGATACATGGCTATCTGCCCATTGGGTGGACCGTGGCGCAATGGAAGCATGAACAAGAGTCTAATCCTGCAAAAGTCGAAGCCGCAGCTCGCGCCTCGATGAAGATCCACGTTAAGGCCATGGTCGACTTTTGGAATCAAGGCATCCCTACACTCGACTACGGCAATAATATTCGACAAGTTGCGCTAGAGGAAGGCTTAGAGAATGCGTTTGCCTTCCCAGGTTTTGTGCCAGCGTATATACGCCCCTTATTTTGTCGCGGCGTAGGACCTTTTCGCTGGGTAGCGTTATCTGGCAATCCTGAGGATATCTATAAAACCGATGCCAAGGTTAAAGAAATGATCCCCGATGATAAACACCTGCATCATTGGTTAGACATGGCGCGTGACAGAATCGAATTTCAGGGTCTACCTGCCCGCATTTGCTGGGTGGGTTTAGGGCAACGCCACAAGCTTGGCTTAGCGTTTAATGAAATGGTAAAAAATGGCGAATTGGAAGCCCCTGTTGTGATTGGCCGTGACCACCTGGATTCTGGATCAGTAGCTTCACCCAATCGCGAAACCGAATCAATGAAGGATGGTTCAGACGCGGTTTCGGATTGGCCATTACTTAACGCCTTACTCAATTGCGCATCAGGCGCTACCTGGGTTTCACTACATCACGGCGGCGGTGTAGGAATGGGCTTCTCTCAACACTCTGGCATGGTGATTTGTGCTGACGGCACTGATGCAGCAGCAGCCAGGTTAGAACGCGTGCTTTGGAATGATCCAGCCACTGGTGTAATGCGTCATGCTGATGCGGGTTATGACATTGCATTGGATTGTGCTAGGGCGCACGGATTACAATTGCCAGGAATTACCGGATAGTATTTTTAGGGTCGCTATGAATCAAAAAATAATCAGCATTAACAGATAAACGTTATGCAAGCAGGGATGCATTGCGCAACCATTCGCCGATATCCGACATAACCTTGTTGCGGCGCTCGGGCATTTCATTTAGCACTTCATGTTTATAGCCGGGGTAGCAATTTACAAATATTTTTGCCGCGGGTGCGTTGACTGCAAATTCTTTAGCGCGATCCGGACTAACAACCGGGTCATCTTCTGGTATTAACAATAGCGTGTTCACGTTTAGGCTTGCAGCTAATTCAAACACCGCCTCACCGGCTTTAATCAACCACACAACATAACTAGCCGATTTAAACCCGTGCATCAGCGGGTCGTCAATCGCTATCTGTTGCTCAATCTTATCTTGTGTTAAACGTGTCGGATCGTAGGGTAAGTCTTGCGCATGGTATGGCGCAATGGCGTTAAACGCATTGAGTTTAAATCGATTAAGCGGGCTGATAGATAATTCAAATGCAGGCGCTGATAGTATTAAGCCTGCTAATGGCACTTTCGTTTCAAACGCTACTGTTGCTGCAACAACACCACCAAGGCTGTGGCCAAACAAAATGGGGGCAGCACCCGTCTCTTGTGTAAATTCTTTGAGTTTTTCAGCCGCATGTTCAACGAGCGATTGTTCAGGCACAATAATGCCACGCTTACCATCACTCTTCCCATGGCCCGGATGATCATGTGCACCCACTACATACCCTAGCCCGGTGAGATACTTTGCAAAGCGATCGTATCGCATCCCATGTTCGCCCGCTCCGTGTAGTATGTATACACCGCGACTTTGTCTGGGCGCATCACCTGGCCGCCAGCGGTGTGTGTGAATGGAAAATGTCATAGTTTAAATGGTGTAGTTTCTTTAATGAGTATATCGCATGCCATCAACACAGTATCGGCAATCTCGAATACATATTTGTAGCTTTACGACAATCCAGCCAATAACCTATAAACTTACACTTCGCAACTGAACGCCTACGGCTCGGCCTAACTCGGTAGTTAAATTAACTTATAATACTGGCTCGCATTGTAGGATTGCTCTATCACACTAAGCACTTAACGCTTGTTGGAGTTACATTGCCTACCATCACTACATCAGAACAACAGACATTCTTGCTTGATGGCTTCATCACTAAAGACGTGATGATCACACCGTCGGCAGTCCAAGCCTTAAAGCCTGCATTTGAAGCCGTGTTTAATGGGCAGTTTGAAACAGGCGTCACGCCTGATGAGGTTAACTGGCAGTACACAAGTGGCGACCCATCCCTAACTCGCCAGATCTGCAACGGGTGGAAAGCCAACCGTGCCATTGCCAATACGGTTCTACAAGAATCGTTGGGAGCTGCCATTGGGCAACTTGGCGGTTGGAGCGGCGTGCGTATCATGATAGATAACGTGCTCTGGAAACCGCCTGGTGCACGTACTCTTGGCTACCATCAAGACAGCGCATTTCTATCCTGGTTTACACCGTCTGACCTAATAAGCTGTTGGATTGCACTGGACGACACCTCAAAAAATGGAGGCACTATGGAACTAGTCCGCGGATCTCACGTGTGGGATCTACACGAACCCAAAGGTGAATTTCATGCCCCGAAGGATTACCGAGCGCCGATGAACGAAGCCGCCGCAGTTCAAGATGTCGATCCAGACATCGTCTACATAGAAGTTCCAGCAGGCGGTGGTTCGTTTCATCACGGTCGCCTCTGGCATGGCTCGGGCGAAAACATTGGCGAGCAGCCAAGACGTGCATTAGTACTACACGCAATGCGCTCTGATGCCAAGTATGTGCCCGCAAATTTTGCACAAGGTATTGGCCCTATATACAGCCGCTATAAACGGCTTGGGGATAACGTGCTAGATGAAAACTATTTCCCAATAATCTGGAGAGAGGATGGGTATCGTACAGCGGCTATCGATAAGTATGTAACGGAATAAGCTACGCATATACAACTAAGCATCAGCAGTATTTTTTTGCTTATTCCTCTTCTTTTTCTTAATTTTCTCTTTAGCCTTGGCCTTAAGTTTAGTCTTAAGCTTCGCTCTTTTATCAGTAGCAGCCTTTGCCTTTTTATCTATTTTGTTTTTAGACTTTTTTGGCGTATCTGATTTGTAGCTCGGCCCTTTTTTATCGGTAAGCTTCGACATCCTTATTGGGATACCACACACACGTGTTTTTTTCAAATCCGAAAAAATCTCTTTAGGCATACCTTCAGGTAAATCAATCAAGCTGTGATCAGATTCAATAACGATGCGGCCCATGTATTGACTTTCAATACCGGCTTCATTGGCAATTGCGCCAACAATATTGGCAGGCTTTACGTTATGGTCTGCGCCCACTTCAAGCCTGAAGCGCTCCATGCCTTTTTCAACCGGCTCAAGCGACTTTCGCTCTGACTTGTCAAATTTAGCTTTCTTAAAACTACTTTCACCCGATGGATCAGCACTGCGCTGCCGTCGAGATGACTCATCACCATGTCCACGCTTTGATCGATCACGCTCATTGCCACGATCACGAGCATTGTTACCCTCTTTTGCAACACGTGGCGGCTTATTCAAGTACAGGAATGGTGTGTCGCCCTGCATGAGTTGCGCAAGCGCTGCCGCTACCTTTTCAGAGGGCACATCATGCTCTTTTTGATACGTTTCAACCAGCTCTTCAAAGAATGTTAAATCGTTACTGGCAAGCGTATCGGTAATACGCTGCTTAAATCTCGCGACGCGCCGGTCATTGATAGTGTCATTAGTCGGCAGCTCCATTAGTTCAATGGTTTTACCCGTGGCTTTTTCAATTGCGTACTGTAATCGACGCTCGCGAGGTGCTGCAAAAAGTATCGCATCACCGTGACGGCCAGCCCGGCCTGTTCTACCTATACGGTGAATATAAGCTTCTATGTCTGTAGGAATATCGTAGTTAATAACATGACTAATGCGTGACACATCTAAACCACGTGCGGCAACGTCAGTTGCAACTATGATATCGATCTTGCCTTTCTTTAGGTTATCTACCGTTTTCTCACGTTGATTTTGCGGGATATCTCCATTAAGAGGCGAACACGCATAACCGCGGGCTTCTAATTTTTCGGATAAATCTAAGGTTGATGTTTTAGTTCGTACAAACACGAGCATCGCATCAAAAATCTCTGCCTCAAGAATACGAGTCAGGACATCTAATTTAGCAGCACCACTAACCGTGCAATAGCGTTGACGAATCGTGCTTGCCGTACGAGTTTTACTCTCAACGGTGACGTGTTCAGGATTATTGAGGTATTTTGTGGCTATGCGTCTTATCTGCGAAGGCATGGTGGCGGAGAACAAAGCGATTTGTCTTTGTGCCGGTGTTTTCTCCAGGATCCATTCGACGTCATCGATAAAGCCCATACGTAACATCTCATCGGCTTCATCAAGCACTAACGTCGTTAATCCATCAAGTTTTAGTGTACCGCGACGCATATGATCCATCACTCGTCCTGGTGTACCCACCACGACATTCACGCCACGTGCAAGCGCGCGCAATTGAGTACGGTAATCCTGACCACCGTAGATAGGTAATACATGAAAACCTTTGATGTTTTTGGCGTACTGATGAAATGCTTCTGCAACCTGAATGGCTAGCTCACGGGTTGGTGTGAGTACCAACGCTTGTACTGGTTTGACTGAAACATCCATCTTGGACAACAACGGCAAAGCGAAGGCGGCAGTTTTACCGGTTCCGGTTTGAGCCTGACCAACCAAATCCACCCCTTCTAACAGCATGGGTATAGTTTGCGCCTGGATCGGCGATGGCGTTTCATAGCCGATGTCGGTGATTGCTTGAAGAACAGGCTGGCTAAGATTTAAGTCGCTGAAAGCAATAAGGTCTTGTGTAGTCATTGATATCTTGGGGGGTGGTTTCACCCGTTTAAGCTGGCGGCCGGGACTCGGCAAACCAGTGGAACAGCCGCAGACTAACCCATTGGCCAGTTTTTGACCACTACAAACACTCGTGCATGGCCCGCGATAGTGGGATTATTGCCGGATTCTTGGGGTGGTTCCAGGTTCTTGCGGGCAATCGACCGAAAAGCTCAATCACCCGTCATTTTCGTGGCGACAGAGTCGCCCCGTGTAGGCGTGCTTTCACGAGAATGATCTAATGTCAGAAGATTTCTTATCGGCGATAGCAGGTTTGAACCAAACTAGGTACAGCAGCATGGCAGCTATTGTCTGGCCCTTCGTATGTCGGACTATTACGGGTTCTTTATAACGGTGTAAGGAGCTGGCTTTGCCTATCTTTACGGGCCATTATTTGGCCGTATTTGGCTATCTGTACTATTAATATTGGTGTCCATCGGATTAATTTCCGACCCACCACAAGTACACAAAGAGCATCAACAATGGCTGACACCCCAGTTGCCAACGAAGAAACGATTACCCCAGCTGATGTAAATGCCCCAACGACGGTAACCGAAAACCTGCCAGAATTTGCCGATTGGCTACCCGACGCAGTATTGCCCTATTGGAACACCGTCGCTCAGTACCCCATTATCGGTGCATTAGTAATAGCAACCATTTTTTATGTACTGGCATTTGTGATGCGCGAGCTAATTGTACGTAGCTTAGAAGGCTTTGCCCATAACACACAAACCGATCTTGATAATCGTGTACTCAGTGGGTTAAAAAAACCGATATTCAATATTGTGTTTCTGTTTGGTTTATCACTAGCAGTACGCGCTGCCCAGCTGCCTATGGGCAGCGAGCTTCTTATCAAGATATTGGTCTCTTTGATCCTGCTTGCACTCATTCGCGCAGCATTTTTTATCACCACAGAACTTCTTGAGGCATTGGCTCGCAACCATCATCGCTTTGCAGCGATAGAAGAACGCACAGTACCACTACTCGATATCATCGCTAAGCTAATGATATTGCTGTTTGGTAGTTACAGCTTATTACTAACATGGGGCATTAACCCTGTTGGCTGGTTAGCCTCTGCAGGTATCGTGGGCTTAGCGGTAGGTTTTGCAGCTCAAGATACATTGGCAAACCTCTTTGCCGGCTTCTTTATATTAATCGACTCACCCTACAAGGTGCACGACTATGTCAACCTAGATAGTGGCGAGCGAGGCATCGTCACACAAATTGGTATGCGCAGCACTCGCTTGCTTACCAGAGACGATGTAGAAATAACGATACCCAATTCAGTAATGGGCAATGCCAAAATCATTAACGAAAGTGGCGGGCCACACGAGAAGATGAGACTAAGGTTGGCTGTGGGTGTCGCCTATGGCAGCGATATTCACGAAACAGAACGAGTGCTGCAAGCCATTGCAGTCAATCATAAAGAAATCTGCGATAACCCAGCACCGCGCATACGTATGCGCGGCTTGGGCGATTCGAGCCTGGATTTTGAACTACTGGGCTGGATCGAAGCCCCTGAGCATAAAGGTCGCATTACGCACGAGCTTTACAAACAGATCTATGATTCGCTAAATAGCGCTAATATCGAGATCCCTTTCCCAAAACGAGACTTATACATCAAAGAGATGCCTGCATAGAATCTAATTCAAACAAAAAAATTAGGGTGGAAATGTTATACGCCCCTAATTCGCCATACTTTTTTAAAGAATTCAGTGTTAGCTGTCGATAACGTACGTGGTGAATGCTCGTTTATTCGAGCTATTTATGGCAATAGGCCATAGCCATAATTACAGTAATCGTTATGCTATAAGCGAATTCGAGACAATGCAAGCAACACAACAACCATCAGTTAAAAACCTGCTGATAAGCTGCCTGGTTGGTTGCTTTTTAATAATACTAGCTGGGGTGGGTTTGTCTTTGTATAGTCACAACGAAGCGGAGACTACTAGCGTAGCCAAGCCAATGCTTAATGCTGTTGCTCCCCCTATCACTCTCGTGATGCTAAGCAAACCAGACGAAGTTGCTGCGTACACGCAATTAATTAAAGATGTCAAGCGTTCAGTAGAGACATTCGATGTAAAGAACCACACAACACAGATAACAGATCTAGACGATGCTTTAAAGAAGTTTGATAGCTGGGCATCCTTCATTGGCAAAGGGATTGACATGAATCTCAGCGCTTATGCGTCAGCTGAGCTAAAAAAGCTCTATGGCACGATTCAAACCTTACAACAAAATTCTTTGCCTGTTTTAAGAGATCAATATGGGCCGCTTATCCGAGCAGAATTTGCCAAATTTAAAACGACCAAGAGCGCGATAACCGTAGGCAAGGGATTTAGGAACCTAGTAGTTACTAGCGCCGACTTCAAAGACAAAGAAGCTGCTGAGCAGTTTCATGCTGCGAGCCTCGAGTTATTCGCCAACTTGCGGTTTGAAAAAATTACTTACAGAACACGTAAATGGGATGACAAGCCTACCGTTATGGATATGGCCAGCAATGCGGACAATTTGCTTATCGATTGGACAAGCAACGACACTGCGGGAGCCTTGGGTGTAGAGCACACATTTACAGCATCCAATCATCGTAAGGCAGCAACAACAACCGCCGAGACTGAAACCGTTCGGTAATACCACTCAGTGATACCGTCAGTCGAGGCGCGTGCAAATTAGCTGCCTTCAAACTAGCTGCTATCAACAGCGCTACAAACTCAAAGCCTTATTTACCAGTAGCTCCTTGCTATCTAATGGACTAATATCCACACCCCTTGCCACCAAGGCATCACCTAGCTCTTCTTGCGAAAGCGCCTCTATCGCATCACTCGTCATATTTAAAAAATTGAAAGAGCGTTTGACAGCCTGGTTTACCTCACCAAACGAACGATCATCTCTAAACTGAAAATCAGCTGCGTACTTACTCAAGAAGTGAGATAAAAAAGTATTGATCGCCGGCCTTACCCTTATGTCAGCAGTGAAATCCAGTGATGAGTCATTTAACGTTTTCACCATCAGTTCTACCCAACGTTCAGCGCCTTTATCATTCATCAGCGCCATCGCGTTGTGAGTATGATGGAAGTTCAGACGGTATTCGCCACCGTGATAATACAAACCACCGCCCATCACATCGATCCACATGGAAGCCTGAGTATTCACATGATGCCCAATACCACCCACAGCAGCAAACACGCTACTAAACCATTTCTCGTCATCAAACACGCGCTTGTAGAATGCATGCACAATGTCGACTATACGATCCTGCCCTAGCACAGAATACAATTGCCAAAACTGGATGGGTTTGGATTCATCGTTAGCTGCATCTAGCGAAATAAGATGCGCCAAACGATAGGCATTCTCAGGCAACAGCTTACTATCAATGGCTTTACTGATGTATTGCTTACGAATGGTTTCTGTCAGATACCCATTACTGGTGGGGAAACTGGGATAGCTTAAAGTGCCCATTGGACGCGCCTATATTAATGACCAGTTCTATATAGGTGTCATCAGCTATATATCAATAGCAGTGCATGGCATGTAGAAGCCGACAATATCATTCGAAAGTACCGTCGGCACTGCTGCCTGAAAACGGGTAAAAGAGACACTATATTCGGCGTATTGGAGCCTCAGTTCAAATTGAAATATCCAACCCAACCCAATCAAAGCGCACCAATTCCACGCATCAAATCATCCTGATAAGCAAATATCCCCGGCAATCCACCGGTATGGATAAACAAAACAGATTCGCCCTGAGCAATAACGCCTCTATCAACCAGATCAATCAACCCAGCCATCGTTCTGCCAGAGTAAACGGGATCTAACAACAAAGCTTCAAGGCGCGCAGATACAGTCAATGCGTCAGTGACCTGTTGATTCATCTGGCCATATCCAGGAGCGAGCACTGAATCACTAACCACAACATCGTTGCTGGTGATGGATGCCGCGCCTGATAACATTTGATTAATTTCATTTACACGCAGGCTTATACGTTTTTGTTGCAGTGACGCATCGCGCCGTACGCAAACACCATGCACTGGCACAGCCCATCCAATTGCCCTTGCACCCACCAAAAACCCTGCATGAGTTAAACCACTACCTGATGGAATCACAACATGGTCAGGCATTTGCCTACTTGCCTTTAACTGTAGGAAACACTCAACAGCACATTGGGCGTAACCCAATCCACCCAAAGGCGGATGATTAATGCCTAAATGCACTACGTAGGGGTTATACCCCTGAGCGCGTTGCGCATCAGCCAACTTGTCAAGGTTTGCATCGGCTGCCACTTCATCCCCACCACCATCGAAATAATGAATTTGGGCACCTAATAAATGATTGAGCAGTACGTTACCCGACTCGTTATAGCTGGCACTATCGTTACTGACGCGTTTTTCAAGTTGCACCACTGCTCGCCAACTCAACTTAGCTGCCGCGGCGGCACAGAGCCGAACGAAATTAGATTGGATCGCGCCTGTAATAAGCACGGTATCAGTATTGCCTTGCATGGCTGGGCCCAGGTAATACTCCAGTTGCCGTACCTTATTGCCACCCATGGCTAAGGAACCGGTGTCATCACGCTTGGCAAGCAGGTGAATGCCCAGTTCATTACTCATTCTATGCAACTGTTCAATACTGGTTGGCTGCAAATTGAGATCGGCTTTGATGTGCGCTTTTAACTGTGGTAATAGGCGGTATATTTCGGTGTTCATCTTTCTCATTCGCCCTAACTCACGGCCTTCCCATACCCCATTGTGTCGCAGAACACCCCACAATCTCTATGTTTAGCCATTTTCAGAAAATTTATTATCAGTTGTCAGATCCGGCATTATTGGTCAGGTGCGGCGTAGTGCAGTACTATGACACCATTTACAGGTTTTTAAATGATCCTTTAGCCGGTTTGGCAATATGGGTCGCCTTGCGGCACTCTTCATATAGCCACTGGGATAACGATCACTTGGCCACTGTTCCAGAATCTTTATTGAAAAGCTCTCTTCGCGTGGGTTGTTGTGCCTGCATCACTGAGCATTGATTGGTCTAAGATAACGCCGTGCATATTGGTGTTGGAAAATTGGGCTCCAGTAAAAATCGTATCGGGGTGAAGCGACGTCCATCCTGGATCTCGGCCCAGTAACCAACGAAATGCGAATAATCTTGCGATACCCATGCGACTTTCTGGATAAGCGTCCCAACGACGTGCTAGCTCGGCATCTCGATCAGAGAGAATAAGGCTTGCCTTCTTTACTGCGCCATTACCCTCTTGTACGTGCTTCTCTACACTCATACCTCATATCCCTTGTGTTTGATTGAATCAGTTAGCAAATCGTCATAGCGTGTTTTACGCTGCTGCTGCCTGCGCCGCGCCGTGAGTAAGGTGGTAGTGGGAAAGGTCAAGCACTGAGAGAAAGATTGCAGGCTAAACGACAAAAGGACACAGACGATTACGAATATAATGCCTGCTTACATATCTTAAGTAATTCTGGGTACACGCCTGGGCACGCCGTTATTACGCTACCGCCCTCATCGAGCATAGTCGACATATCAAATGGATCAAGCTCACCGCCCGCTTCGCTAATTATGAGTAATGCTGCTATACAATCCCAGGCGTTCATATGTGGTTCACAATAGCCAACCAGACGGCCAGCGGCCACATAGCACAGCATAAGCGCACCAGAGCCACAGCGATAAAAAACACCACCTGCATCCATAATAGCTTTAAGTGCTTGTAGGGTAGGGTCAATTCCTGCACGCATGGAATACCCAACGGCAGTGGAACCGTCAGCAAAACTTTGTGACTTGGACACCTGAAGTGTTCTGCCGTTTATCGTTGCACCTTCGCTTTTGATACCGATGTAGGTTTCTTGAGCGATAGGGTCGATGATAATACCCAGTACTGTTTCATCCGACTTCACACAGGCGAGTACCACACACCACCCGGGCATACCCGAAACAAAACTGGTGGTACCATCTATCGGATCAATAACCCACGTGTATCCAGATTCGGATGCAATTCGGCCATGCTCTTCACCAATAATACCGTCCCCAGGGAAATTCTCTTGTAGTGCGGCACGAATCTGTAGTTCCACTCCCTTATCAGCATCTGATACTAGATCTTGTTTGCCTTTTTGCTCAATAACGAGCTTGTCGATATCACGAAAATAATTGTGCGCGGTAACGGAGGCGTGTTGGACGATTTCTAACGCGGTGTCATGGCGTTGTTGAAGTGCGGTTTCCATAGAGCTCTCTAGTTAGATATAGCTTTCGAAATGCTAGCGCCAGGTAGCAACACTGGGCCTTTTTCAGCAAAGCCAACACTCACAGCTTCACCTTCTGAAAATCCACTCTCAACATCTGACACAACAAATAGTTCTGTAGCATCCGTAGTGACCTTGTATTCCATATGACTACCGGCATAGGTCGCTTTTGCTACCTTGCCAGGCATAGTATTTGTAGCGCCCGCAGGCGATAAACGAACTCTACCTGGGCGTATTGCGATACGTGCAGGGCCTATAGATAGCTCTCGTGCCGCGGCGGTAAACGATATGCCATTTACCGAGGCTGTCGCAATGTCTCCCTCAACAGCATTGATGACACCATCAAACAAATTAGCTTCACCAATAAAGTCTGCGACGAACTCATCTACTGGTGCATCGTATAGCTCTCGTGGAGTGCCAATCTGTGCAATTTTGGCATTATTCATTACGATAATTCTGTCAGATACGGCTAGTGCTTCCTCTTGATCATGGGTTACGTACACAACGGTTAGCCCTAGCTTGGTTTGGATATCCCGTATATCCTCACGCACCTGTCGCCGTAACTTGGCATCCAGGTTAGATAGCGGCTCGTCAAACAGCAGTACCTGTGGCTCTAGAACTAAGGCTCGAGCCACCGCCACTCGCTGTTGCTGCCCGCCAGACAACTCGCTTGGCAACCTGTCCCCGTAGCCAGTTAAACCCACGATTTCTAAACCTCGTTCTGTACGTTCTACTATTTCGGCTTTTTTCATTTTGCCGATGCGTAAACCGTAAGAGACATTCTCTAACACCGACATATGTGGAAACAAAGCGTAAGACTGAAACACCATCGACACATCGCGCTCAGTGGCTGGCAGCTTAGTGACGTCGCTATCACCAATAAGTATTTGCCCTGTCGTGGCCATCTCTAAACCCGCTATCATGCGTAGCGTGGTGGTTTTGCCGCAACCAGATGGGCCCAACAGTGTGATCAGCTCACCTGCCTCGACTTTTAACGACACTTGATCTACCGCCGTCACATCACGCCCGTACACCTTTGTAACTTGCTTAAACTCGACTGGTGCCGCTTTGCTTGTTTGCTGTTGAATGGTCATATCCTGTTGGCTACCCATTAGATTGCTTGTGCCGAGCGAACACGTTTACCACTACGGATAATAATGAATTGCATAAGCGCCACCACCGTTAACATCACCACAATCAACATAGACGAATACGCAATGGCGATACCATAGTCGTTATTTTCAACGCGGCCAATAATATAGCTTGTGGCCATATTATATTCAGCACTAACTAGGAAAATGACGGCACTGATCGCCGTCATTGATCGCACAAAGCTAAATACAAGGGCTGCTAGTATTGCAGGCCGCATTAGCGGCAAGATAACTCTTGTAAAGGTACGCCAAGTATTAGCACCCAGTGTTAACGATGCCTCATCAAGGCTTTTATCCAGTTGAGACATCGATGCAATACCCGCACGCACGCCAACCGGCATATTGCGGAATATAAAACTAATGACCAGGATAACACCCGTGCCCGTTAGCTCGATTGGTGGCACATTAAACGCTAAGATATAACTTACGCCTATTACGGTACCGGGGATAGCAAAGCTCAACATGGTGCCAAATTCAAATGCTTGTTTGCCCGCAAAATTTTGTCTTACCAGTAACCAAGCCGTGAGCAATCCCAACATGGCCGTAAGTGGCGCAGCTGTACCCGCAATTTTAAGCGTTGTCCAAAAAGAATCCCAAGCCGAACCTTTAAAATGAATACCGTAATCGTTAAAGCTGATACCGAAAGCCGTGATGTAGTGCTTAAACGTAAGCGTGTTGTTTAGCCCCCATGTTTCGACGAAGCCTCCGTACAGAATCATCCCGTATACGGTTAATGTAAATAGAGTCCAGATACTGGCAATCGTATAGCATGGCCACATCACACGCTTTGGCATCAGAGCATGTGCGCCAGAATCCCCCTTGCCTGTTTTAGTGGTATACGATTTTTTGCCCAACCATCGTCTTTGAGCATAAAACGCCGTTAACGTGAATATCAATAGCGCGATCGCTAGCACGGCAGCCATACCTTGATCGTTTTGAGCACCCACAATGGCAAAGAATATTTCAGTCGACAGGACATCGTAGTTACCTCCCAACACCAGAGGGTTACCAAAATCCGCCATGCTTTCAATAAAGCCAAGTAAAAATGCATTAGCCAAACCGGGTCGCATTAATGGCAAAGACACCGTTTTAAAGGTTTGCCATCGATTGGCACGCAGTGTTTGTGCAGCTTCCTCCATTGAAGGGCTTACTCCTTCCACCACGCCAATCAGCACTAAAAATGCTATAGGTGTAAAGGACAACAGCTGAGCGATTAATATACCGGGTAAGCCGTATACCCATCGCGTCGGCTGCAGCTCAAACATATCGGCCACCAATTTTGTGACCGACCCTGACAACCCAAAAAGAAGAATGATGGCTAAGCCTATAACAAAAGGTGGTGTAATAATGGGCAGCACGGTAAGCGCTCGTAACAAGTTGCCACGTTTAAAACCGCTACGTGTTGCAACCAGTGCAAATACTAAACCCAACAAGGTTGTGGAGAAACCCACTGAAATAGCTAAAAACAATGAGTTCCAGGCAACACCGCAGCGCGTGCCACCCGTCACACATCCCAGGCCCCAAATCTTGTTTTCAAAAAACTTGGTGGTAAACACACTTAAGGAATACACACCATCGTTGTCTCTAACAGCACTCGATAGCATTTGCACAATGGGGAAAAATATAAATACCCCCACCATTGCGATTATCAAACCAATCGAGCCAACAACAAACACATCGCCATTAACGGCGCCGCGCCCGGCGATACCGGTGGTTAGATAAAACAAAAAGCTTGCAGTTAAAAACAGTCCACCAAAGCCAATACCGAATTGGCGATCATCGAGTTCGCCGAACAGTTGGCTGAGTGCTTCGAAATTCCAGCCTCTCAAGCCTATACCTAAGCCCTGTATAACAATCCACGCTAAACCGGCCACGCCAGCAACAATCAATACGTTGGCGCGTTGCTTAGGACTGTGTGCAAAGAGAGGGCTTAAGAGCGGAAGTAGCAAAAACAGGAGCAATGGGGAGAGCCAGAGCTTCTCCCCTTGCGTGATTAAAAAAAGCGCCGGTGCGTAGTCGGTGTCGAATGGGTAGCCATCGAATAACCATTCGAAACGCCAGAACCCATCCTCCAACACATACCATGGCAGCACGCAATAACCAATCAAGCCGATTATTAACCACATGCCTACAGTTCTATTCACTGTAACGCTCTCTTACTTGTCAGACGATGCTGGCTTGTCCAGAACCATCCTTATTACTGAGGTAATACAGAAACCTCGTCATCCCACTTTTTCAGCAATCGCTTACGCTCCGCAGATGATCCGTATTTAGCAAAATCATAGTCAATCAATTTGATGCTTGATAGATCGGGCGCCATTGGTGAGCTTTGTGCTGTCTTGTTAGACATAACCTGGAATGCCTTAACTTCAAGCGAACGCGACTGCACATCAGCAGACAATGCCCAATCATAGAATTTGCGCGCGTTTTCTGGATTACGGCCGCCTTTTATTATGGTCATACCACCAATTTCATAACCCGTACCTTCACAAGGTGCAACCACTTTAATTGGAAATCCAGAGGCTGCTTGTTTTACCGCGTCGTGCATAAACACAATACCAATAGTGTTCTCGCCACGGGCTGCAGCCTTGATGGGTGCGGAGCCAGATTTGGTATATTGATTAATGTTTTTGTGCAAACCCTTCATAAACTCAAAACCTTCGTCTTCGCCAAACAACTGTACGATCGTGGCTAGCGTGGTGTAAGCAGTACCTGACGAGTTGGGGTTAGCCATTTGTACATGGCCTTTATATTCGGGCTTTAGAAGGTCAGCCCAGCATGCTGGAACAGGTAAATCATTGGCTTTTAACACGTCTTCGTTATAGCCATAACCTAAGGCACCAGAATAAATACCCATGGTTTGGTTACCAGCCGATTCAGCCTGCTTGATGGCCCAATCATTTTGCTCACCGCGTAGCGGAGATAGGTACTCATCACCTAAGCCTTCTTCTGCTGCTTGAAGATGTGGATCGCCTGTACCGCCCCACCATATATCGCCTTTTGGATTACTGGCCTCAGCTTTAATTTGGGCTAACGTTTCACCGGAGCTTTTACGCGTCATGTTGACTTTAATGCCTGTGGCTTCTTCAAAACCTGTTGCCATTAACTGGCACCAGTCTTCCTGTGCGCTGCAATAGTAAGTAAGCTTTTCAGCTGCTTGTGCAGGTGTGGTCAAGCTGGCTGCAAACACCATTGGAATTGCAAATAGCAAGGTCGTTTTTTTGATCATTGTCCTCTCTCCGGAAATCTATTAATTGCTAGTTGAGATTGCCCGGTGGTGGGCGAGAATGCAAGGAGTGTTTAGCACTATTAAACGCACTTCCCCCGTAGAATTCAAAAGTGTTGCTAAATGTGGTCCTTTCTGTCCTTTAAAAACGGGTATCGGGCACGTACACAGTCTATTGTGTTTTTGTCAATTTTCATGTAGGCGAAATGCTCCTCGTGCTCACTAAGCGTCGCGCTTGGGTGATTTTCGTCTACCCAAGGCGGCACCACAATCGATTGCCCATACTCAGCGCCCGCACGATTCACACTGACCAAATAAATCTGATTTTCGAGCGCTCGAGTGCATACAAAACTATGCCAACTAAAAAAAGTGCTATCTCGTGAGTAAGCACCTTGATGCAAAATCACATCAACATTGTGATTAACAGTTAAGGCCCGGCATAGCTCAGGAAATCGAACATCAGCGCAGATGATGGTCGCAAATCGAAACCCTTTGACATCAAACACCAATAGCTCATTGCCTGGTTCAAAATATTGCTTTTCGGATGACGCACCAAATTGCGCTAGGTACTGTTTTCTGTAAACACCCACCAGATCCCCTGCTGGGTCCACTATAGCCGACGCTATTTGATAGCGGCTGTTATCTGTTCGCAATACAAAACTGTAAACAATATGGCAGTGATGGTCTCGGCTTACATTACGCCACGTATCAAAAGAGACGCCCTTCAACGGTTCGGATAATTCGGCTAAACAATCAAATGCATCGATTGAATATTCAATACTGACAAGTTCAGGCAGCACAACTAGATCCGCTGCCCTATTTTGTAACTGTGACGCTACTCGGTGCTGCAGATCCGCCAGATGTTGATCACGATCCGCTGCTGTATGTGTACTAGGTACGTCAACTTGACACACCAAAATGATAATTGGGCCAATAGGTATCATCGTTCTCAAATATTTATTAGTTGAGTCGCTATTTGAATAGCGACATCCCTCGCTTTGCCTGCACACTATCATCAACTAGTGTCCGACTACGAATAAACTCTTCGACCCATTGAAGGCGTTGCAGAAATGGCTATCTCTTACAAGCAAGGCGTTATTACCATCGTGCTGGCAGGCCTATTTTGGTCTTTCGTACCTATTGGAGTGCGCGAATTTAGCTATGCCAACGTTTGGCAAATCCTATTCTATCGATCCTTAGGTGTCTTGCCTTTGGTATATTTACTAATCGCCAGAAGCTCCAAAGGATCACCAATTGCGGCCATCAGGGCGACTGGTCACACGTCCGTATTTGGCGCTATTGGGTTAGTAATCGCTTATGCCTGCGCCATCTCTGCACTGCGCATGACCACCATCGCTAATGCTGCGTTTCTTTTTGCAACGGCTCCCTTTTTCGCCGCTGTACTTAGCAAGATAATTTTAGGTGAAAACATTCGGCGCTTTACAGTTATTGCGCTAACAATCGCTATGCTCGGCACCTCCTTCATGGTGTTTGAAAGCTATACTGCCGGCAATTGGCTAGGCGATCTTCTAGCGCTTTTATCCTCTATTGGGTTTGCGATTTTCGTTGTGTCTCTGCGGGCCAACAAAACTGATGACAGCTTACCGGTTGTGTTTCTAGGGGCGGTTTTTTCTGTCATTGCGGCGGCGGCGATGTGCTTAACTACAGGCACCGGGTTTTCGATACCCACCCATGAAATCATATTAGGAATATGTTTAGGCGCGTTTATTCTTGGAGTGGGTATGATCTTGTGTTCGATCGGATCAAAGGTCGTGCCTGCAGCTGAACTATCCTTACTGTGCATGACCGAAATCGTATTTGCCCCAATTTGGGCCTGGCTGCTACTCAACGAAACTCCCAATACCAGTGTATTAATTGGAGGGGCTGCAATTGTTACCGCTATCGTTTTAAATGCGCTATCAGGTATGCGCTACAAACGCGCAATCATTTCGGTATAATCAACTGTATTATTCAGGCCACGCGTGTCGATTTTTTTTGCACACTGCCGTTTTGATGCTAAAACACTAAAAATTATTCTCGAACAAGCAATATGCCAAACCTAAACGCACTGAGAGCTACCGTCCGATCTTTACATTCCGCCAATGAAACCGGTTTGATCGCTGATTTGCTGGAAAGCTCCGATATCTCAGAAGCCAATCGAGCGAACATCTCATTGCGGGCAGAAGCATTGGTTAAGTCGGTTCGAGCAGATGATCAACCCGGATTGATGGAAGAGTTTCTAGCCGAATATGGCTTATCATCTGATGAAGGTATCGCGCTGATGTGCTTGGCAGAAGCGTTGTTACGTGTGCCTGATGCCGACACGATTGATCAACTCATTGAAGACAAGATTGCGCCGTCGAGTTGGGGTGATCATTTGGGCCAATCTTCATCATCACTGGTCAATGCGTCCACCTGGGCGCTAATGCTAACAGGCAAGGTACTCAATGATGAACATTCATCTGCAGTGACGTCGGTGCTCCGTGGAGCTGTTCGACGCTTGGGCGAACCCCTTATCCGCGTCGCAGTAACCCGTGCTATCAAAGAGATGGGTAATCAATTTGTATTGGGCGAAACTATCGAGAATGCCACCAAGCGTGCGCAAGCAATGGAAGCCAAGGGTTATACCTATTCATACGACATGCTTGGAGAGGCAGCGTTAACTGCTACTGATGCTACGGATTTTTTCAACGCATATAAAGATTCTATCAATACTCTGGCAGTGCTCGCGCAGTCTGAGGACATACGCAGCAACCCCGGTATATCAATCAAACTATCAGCACTACACCCTCGCTACGAGTTTGCGCAATCAAAGCGTGTCATGACGGAACTAGTAGGCAGCACTTTGGCATTAGCAGTATTAGCAAAGGATGCCAATATGGGTCTAAATATTGATGCCGAAGAATCAGAACGTTTAGAAATCTCTCTCAATGTTATCGAGGCAGTATTGGCAAGCCCTGCACTTAAAGGTTGGGATGGTTTTGGCATTGTGGTTCAGGCATACGGTAAACGCGCTGGTGCCGTGATTGACTGGTTATATGCATTGGCAGAAAAACATGATCGCAAAATTATGGTTCGTTTGGTGAAAGGCGCTTATTGGGATTCAGAAATAAAGCGAGCCCAAGTTGAAGGGCTCCCCGACTACCCGGTTTACACTAGCAAAGCCGCTACTGACGCCTCGTACATGGTGTGTGCTGAAAAACTACTGGCGATGCCAGATCGTATCTACCCGCAATTTGCAACCCATAACGCGCACACGATCAGCACGGTGCTAGAGCTTGCTGCTGATAAGCAGCCGTTTGAGTTTCAGCGCTTGCACGGCATGGGCGAAGCACTACACCGTGTAGTGCTTGAGGAAGAAAAAACTCAATGTAGAATCTACGCACCGGTTGGCGCCCATACAGATTTATTAGCCTATTTGGTAAGGCGCTTACTTGAAAATGGTGCGAATTCTTCATTTGTGAACCAGTTAGTCGATGAGTCAATCCCTGCTAACGCCATGGCAGAGGATCCATTCGTATCAGCACTGCCCAGCTTGGACGGCGCAAACAACTATATCGCCAAACCACCTCAGCTATATTTCCCTAATCGCGTGAATTCAGCAGGCTGGGATTTACACAATGTTGATGAATGGAATCAATTCGAATCAAACCGTAACAAGTATTCATCAAATCAATGGCATGTTGAGCCCTTGCTTGTTAATGGCTTTTCCGGCACACCAAAAAACGAAGTCGTGAACCCTGCCAATTCCGATGATGTTGTTGGTAGCGTTATTGGCGCAACCGCTGATGATGTTAATACAGCGTTAGAAGCGGCCACCGCGTGGGATACCGCTACTGCCACGAAACGCTCCACCATCCTTGAAAAAACAGCTGACTTGTACGAAAAACATTCTGCAGAAATATTTGCAATTTTAGCAAGAGAAGCTGGAAAAACTGCAATGGATGCGGTATCTGAGCTACGTGAGGCGGTAGACTTTCTACGCTACTACGCTTGCCAGAGAATTGATGATGACAGACAAGCACGAGGTATTGTGGCGTGCATATCACCTTGGAACTTCCCTCTAGCGATATTCACAGGCCAAATCTCGGCAGCGCTAGCGGCAGGCAATGGTGTTATTGCAAAACCTGCAGACCCCACTCCTATTATTTCGTATTTGGCGGTGCGCTTGTTACATGAAGCTGGCGTGCCACCCTCTGTACTGCAGCTATTACCTGGTCGCGGATCCATCGTTGGAGAGGCACTAACATCTAGCCCACTGATAAAGGGGATCTGTTTTACAGGCTCTACTAACACAGCTTTTAAAATTAACCGCAATATGGCAGCACACCTCAACCCAACTGCACCGTTGATCGCCGAAACCGGCGGGATCAATGCAATGATTGTTGATTCGACTGCTCTGCCCGAACAAGCCATCAAGGACATTGTGGCATCTGCGTTTCAATCAGCAGGCCAGCGTTGTTCAGCATTGCGCCTGTTATACGTTCAAGAAGACATTGCAGAGCCATTTAAAGAGAAACTATTTGGCGCAATGGATGAGCTACAGCTTGGTGACCCTTGGCAATTAACAACTGACGTGGGTCCCATAATTAATGCAGCGGCACAGCAGGGCATAATCAAACACATCAATACGGCACGTGACTCCGGCATATTATTAAAAGAGCTACCGGTGCCAGAGACGGGCTTATTCATAGCACCGACTGTGATCGGCGTTTCAGGCATGCAAGCTATGCAGGAAGAAATTTTTGGCCCAGTACTTCACTTGGCGACATTCAAATCAGATGAACTCAACAGTATCATTGATGACATCAACAACAGCGGATATGGCCTCACATTTGGTTTACATTCACGTATCGATGATCGAGTAGAATTGCTTAGCTCACGCCTTCACACTGGCAACCTTTACATCAATCGTAATCAGATCGGTGCAATTGTGGGATCGCAACCGTTTGGTGGTGAAGGCTTATCAGGCACTGGCCCAAAAGCTGGCGGCCCACACTATATAAAAAGATTTACACGTGAACCCAAGCAAGCTGGCACACCGGCGATTGCCGATGTAACCGCATCAGTTTGTGAAGTGCAGAGCGCCATTCATGCATTAGCTCAAGCTGATCAAGTCGCATTGCAAACTATTAGCTTGCCCGGCCCTACAGGTGAATCCAATCGTTTGTCCTTGTATCCTCGGGGCCTTGTACTGTGCCTAGGCCCGACCACCGCAAATGCGAGCAAACAAGCCGCGATAGCATCCGCCCAAGGTTGCTCAGTGTTAATGGTTTGCCCAGATGCTATCGGGCCAGATTCGATAGCGGGATATCTTAAACGCGAATCACTAACAACGCTTGAAGGTATCGATGCGGTAGCACTATGGAGTAACGATAAAGACTTGCAACTTGCGCGTATGGCTTTAGCAAAAAGGGATGGCGCGCTGCTACCATTAATTACCGAGCGAGACATGGCTGATCGTTGCGTAATAGAGCGCCACGTGTGCGTTGATACAACGGCATCGGGCGGTAACGCATCGTTGCTAGCGGGTACAGATGCGAGCTAATAGGCTCGCCTTTGCGCGGCGCCGTTATATAAGATATCGGCGTAGTTAGCTTTTGATGCTTCGCGGTCCGCCGCACTGATTGGATCCATATCGTAGCGCGGCCGATTAAGCAGTCGCAGATCAGCATCCTTGCGTGGCTTACCGCGACAATGCTGCCATTGATTTTGACCAATGGTTTGCACCACATCGTGCCTGGCATAAGATTGCAATGCAAAGCCAATACGACGCTGGTCGCTTTTATTAGGTCGCGAGCCGTGTATCAGCTCACAATGATGTACTGACATCTGACCAGGCCTTAAGATTAAATTCACCGCTTTTGATTCATCCACATCACTAACCTGTTGGCCTCGGGTGAGTATGTTGTCTTCACCGTAGGTATCTTCGTGCGACACGATATGTTGGTGATGACTTCCCGGGATCATGCTCATGCAACCTGTCTCTAAATTGCTCGGTGACAAAGCAATCCATGGTGATAAAAACGTGTTGTTATTCATTCCCATGTAGGTGGCATCTTGATGCCAACTCACAAAACCACTGGAATTTGGCTCTTTGATAAACAGCACACTTGCCCACAATGAAAAATCAGCACCCAGTAGATCCTCCACCACATCCAGAATCAGCGGGTGATAAGCCAGTTCATCCAAACACTTGAATGCAAGATGGGCATTGTTACGGTTTTCACCGTGCACATCATCAGGGTAAGCAGCTTCTGCCTCTTCAAATCGAGCCCGGTATTGTGCCGCTTCATACTCCGACATCACAGTGATCGGGCTTAGAAAGCCCGTCTCTTTATATTCGCTAATTTGACTACTAGTTAAAAACTTGGGCATGGCGAATAACCGATCTTGATATTGAAGCTAATTGGGATAATAAAGAAAAATGGTAGCAATAGGTAGCCAGTTTCGCAATTGATTCAAGCATCAACCACCTTCCACCAGTGCAAGGTATCAGCTAGTAACGGCATGGCTGCAATCCTGAACCGCAAATATATCACCCATGGAAAGCATGGCTGCCTAAAGGCTAAGTTTTAGTCGCTATGCCTGTTCTACATTAAAGCCGCAAATGATCGCGGCTTTAATCATTGCGATGCCCCAGCAGCGCTATAACAATAAGATTGGCGCTAGTTGCCACCAAAAACTACTTAGCGGTAAACCCGCCGTCCACCCCAACTACTTGCCCAGTAATATATGCCGACGCATCACTCGCAAGGAATACGGTGATGCCGTCTAAGTCTTGCAAATTACCGTTTCGACCAATCGCCGTGCTCGCCGCCAAACGTTCAAGTGCGGCTTTATCTTCAAAAACGGGTGCTGTGAGCTCTGTAGGGAAGAAACCCGGTGCTATGGCGTTAGTGTTGATGCCATCGGACGACCAAGCTTCCGCCATCGCTCTTGTGAGTTGCGATATGCCGCCTTTGGAAGCACCGTACGGAACGCTACTGGCAAATGCGCGTGTTGATTGCAGGGATGCCACATTGATAATTCGCCCCCAATTTTTTGCGCGCATACCAGGCACTAACGCACGCCCCAGAAAAAACGGAATCGCTAGATTTAGATCAATGGTTTGTTGCCATGACTCAATGCTGATGTCATCAACACGTTGGCGCAAATTAACACCTGCCGTGTTACATAAAATATCAATATCGCCAAAATGAGATGCAGCGTTATTGGCAAGTTCATCAAGGCTTGCATCCAGAGTTAAATCAGCCCGTATAGAGACTGCCTGCCCCCCAGCGGCAGATACTTCACCGCATGTCTCCTCTAATCGGTCAACTCGGCGGCCTACCGCAACAATATTGGCACCCGCCGCTGCTAAAGCAATTGCTTGCTGTTTGCCAATACCAGAAGTTGCACCAGTAACTAGCGCAGTTTTGCCTTTTAGATTGAACATGATTACTACCTATTGCTTACGAGCGTGTTAATACTTATTCGCACATCACCTTGCTAGACGGTCCCGGCATGCTTGTTTGCCCAAGCTGCGCCAGAGTGATACTGGTTTCATCCTCAAGCACGTTCCACATTTTTTTCAAGCCCGCGTCACCAGCCGCTGCCATAGCGAATAGCACTGGGCGCCCAATAAAAACAAAATCGGCACCCATGGCATAAGCCTTCACGATATCTTCGCCTGTACGGATTCCCGAATCATAAAATATCGGATAATTAGGGCCTAAGGCATTACGAATGTCTCGTAGCATTAATATTGGCGCCGGCGCGCTATCAAGTTGCCTGCCTCCGTGGCTAGATACCTGGATGGCGTCCACGCCCACCGCTTTAAGTTGCAGTGCATCTTCAACATTGAGCACACCTTTAACAACAAGGTTACCCTGCCATAGTTCTCTGATATGTTTTAGATGATCCCAAGTAGCGCCAGCACGTGATTCTGTGCGGTCAAAAGTACCGTGTTTGCCACCAAAGTTCGCCATGTGGGGTTTACCTTTCAACAAGGCAGATATTGACCACCGCGGATGCAATGCAAAATCGGTAAACTGAGATACACCAATTTTAAATGGCATTTTAAAACCGCGACGCAGCTCACGCGGTCTACGTCCAACCTCAGGCACATCCAATGTAAGCACTAATGTGCGATACCCTGACGCATTGGCTCTGTCAATTAGCGATGTGACGGACGACCCATCTCCGCTGTAATAAAGTTGAAACCAAGCATGGCCTTGCGCAACTTCTATGATTTTTTCAAGCGAAGTAGATGAAACCGTTGATACCCCCAGTGGGAAACGTTTATCAGCTGCCAACCTGGCCAACATTAAATCAGCACCCGGTGCTGATAGATTGCACATGCCCATCGGGCTGATGCCCATGGGGCACCTTGCTTTGTGATCAAACACCTCGACCGAAAGATCACGGTGCGATACATCCCGTAGTATTCTGGGCTTAAGGCGTATAGCTTGCAATGCAGACCGGCCTAAGGCTTCGCCACCACCTTCACCTGCAGTACCATCGATATAATCAAATACCATCCAAGGCAGGCGTTTGCGAGCTAAACGCCTGGCGTCAGTACTGGAATGGATTTTATGCTGTGCTGCCATACTTAGTAGTTTAACGATTAAGCCAATCAGGTGTGCAGAATGCCTAACACCGCACGGGCTTACCGGTACTGCCCTGCAGGTTTGGTTTGGATCTTACGTCAAACTTTATTCTGGGCTTAGCTCAAATTTTTCATCGGGAAAGTATTTTGCAAGCCGCACATCAGCACTACGTGCATGCCCTTCCATACCTTCAAGACGTGAGATGCGCGCAGTTGACACAGCAATATCTTTGGAGCCCTCACGTGTCGCTTCCTGCCAAGTAACGATTTTCATGTACTTGTGCACTGACAATCCACCGGTGTACTTGGCTGAACGTGAAGTTGGAAGCACGTGGTTAGTGCCCGATGCTTTGTCGCCATAAGAAACGGTAGTTTCCTCGCCTAAGAACAACGAGCCATAGCACTTGAGCTTATCAAGCCACCAATGTTGATCGGCACATTGCACCGTTAAATGTTCTGGCGCATATTCATCTGATGTTGCCACCATTTCTTCTCGAGAATCACATACGATGACTTCAGCAAAATCACGCCATGCGGCTTCCGCATTTTTACCATTGAGTTCTGGTAAATCCGCAATTAAGCCTGGCACCATTTCGATTACTTTTTCCGCCATGGCAGTGTCATCCGTGACTAACCAAACAGGAGAGTTATAACCATGCTCTGCTTGGCTAACTAGATCGGTCGCAACGATATGAGCATCAGCTTCGCCATCAGCCAATATTAAGCTGTCTGTTGGGCCTGCGATCATATCGATACCGACTGTGCCGTACAAAATACGCTTAGCTTCTGCAACAAACTGGTTGCCCGGCCCTACCAAAATATCCGCCTTTGGCAAACCAAACAATCCGTTGGTCATTGACGCAACGGCTTGCACGCCACCCATTGCCATGATCTTGTCGGCACCACAAAGCTTAGCGGCATAAACAATAGCTGGGGCTACGCCCTCATTAGGACGTGGTGGTGAACAAGCAACAATATGCTCGCAGCCTGCAACTTTAGCTGTTGTGACTGTCATGATCGCACTGGCGATATGGCTGTAGCGACCACCGGGCACGTAACAGCCCACTGCTTGGCAAGGGATACACTTTTGGCCCAAGATAAAACCCGGCACCACTTCAAGCTGCACATCTTGCATTGTCTGTTTTTGTACTTCAGCAAAACGCTTGACATTATCGTGAGCAAATGCGATGTCATCTTTGAGGCGCTGCGGAACCGCATCGCAGGCTGTTTGAATTTCTTCTTCCGTTAGCATGACATTGCCTTCGTAATTATCAAACTTGGCAGCGTATTCCATGGCCACGGCATCGCCACCAACCTCTATATCATCGAGTATATTTTTAACTGTTTCGCTAACATTGCTTGCATCAGTGGCGGCGGTTTTGAGCGCTTTCTTAAGGTACTTACGAGCCATTGTGTGTGCCTGTGTTTTGCATAAAAATTAACGGTGCGTATAACGACGAGTAGTATGACAGTGGGCAATGAACTAGCGCGATTGACGGAAAAGGATTCGTTAAATGTCCTCTATAGCATCATTCTATGGTGTAAGCTTGATAAATGCAAGCGCTTACATCGATACACTGTCGACATCGGAGAAAACCTGACGGTTCGGCCAACACGCACCTTGTACTAGCCACACCGAAAGGGATGTTTTGAATCCATGAACAGAGCCAACAAGCCTACCCTCGAAGACGTCGCCAAACTTGCTAAGGTGTCGACTGCCACAATATCGCGTTCGATCAACGAGCCTGACAAGGTTGCTGGCGCCACTCGAGAAAGAATCCAATCCGCGATAAGCCAACTCGCGTACACACCTAATTTTGGCGCAAAGATCCTAGCGTCTAATAAAAGCAATACGGTTGGCGCAATTATCCCCACCATGGCCAACGCCATGTTTGCCAGCGGACTACATGCTTTCCAACAGGCGCTTGCAAACCATGGTGTGCTGTTGCTAGTGGCTAGCTCCGGTTATAACCCCGAAGACGAATTCGAACAAATACAAACGCTGTTATCTCATGGTGCTGATGGCTTGCTATTAATCGGCACTGAGCGGCCAAACGCTACACACGAATTTTTAGAGATGCGAAAAATTCCGTATATCATTTCATGGTGTTATCAGGCCGATTCAGACAAACTCTATGCCGGTTTCGACAACAAACAATCTGCATATGAAATAGCGAAAGCCGTGTTAGACATTGGGCATCGCCGCATCGGCATGCTAGCAGGCGTATCACAAGGCAATGATCGCGCTACTAATCGAATTAAAGGTGTTACCCAAGCTATCGATGATTTCGGCAACGACGCTCAACTTAGCAACATTGTTGAAACCGCTTATACGCTAGAAGATGGCGCTCAGGCATTTGACAAATTAATGAGGGGCGCTAATATACCCACTGCCGTAATTTGTGGTAATGACGTTATCGCCGCTGGTGCTCTAAATCGTGCAAAAGAAATCGGTTTGAAAGTCCCTGCCGATATCTCAATCACAGGTTTTGATGATATTAACCTGGCAACCGCGGTTGATCCGCAACTGACAACCGTGCGAGTACCACAAGAACAAATGGGTAGAGCAGCAGCGCGCTTATTGCTGGATTTTGTCAGCAGCCGAAAACAGCCAAGCAGTGTGCAATTTGAAACCGAAGTGGTTATGCGTGATTCACTTGGCCCTCCAAACCGTTAGTAACACCTGCAAGCTAGTACTGCACGCTCAGACAAAAAAGCCCGCAACACTACTGTCGCAGGCTTTGCTTGATGCGTTCTACTTAATCAAAGCAGCCTATGCAGCCGAAGATCGGGGTTTGCGGCTACCGTTCGGCGTCTTCCTTCGTGGAGCACTCGTACCATCACTATTTCCTTTAGCTTGCCCACTACGTTGATTACGCCCAGATGGCTTATGCGAAGCTGATGATTTCTTCTTACTAGTACCAGCACGTTTTTGGCTACTCGATCTACCCGGCCGTTGTTTACGTGGCTCCGCCGGTGAGGGCTTATCGGTATGCCCGGTGTGACCATCAACCTCTATGATCTCAACAGATTGTTTGATCAATTTTTCAATTGACGTAAGCAATTTTAGCTCATCCACACCCACTAAAGACACAGCCTGGCCATTACTGCCCGCACGACCAGTCCTGCCAATACGGTGCACATAATCTTCAGCTACCAGTGGTAAATCAAAGTTGACTACTTGTGGCAGCAAGTGAATATCGATGCCGCGTGCCGCGATGTCGGTTGCACACAATACGCGAACCTTGCCGTTTTTAAAGTTGCCCAAAGCCTTCGTTCTGGCGGCCTGGCTTTTGTTGCCATGAAACGCCTCTGAACGAATACCGTCATCGTTTAACTGCTCGACTAATCGATTAGCGCCATGCTTGGTGCGAGTGAACACCAATACCTGCTCCCATTTGTTTGTTTTGATCAAATGAGACAACAGCGCACGCTTACCCCCCTTATTAACCAGATGAGCACTTTGCTTGACCAACTCTGTCGTGACATTGGTTTTGGCAACAGACACCTCAGCTGGGTTTTTTAAAAGTGTTTTTGCCAACGATCGGATCTGGCTTGAGAACGTCGCTGAAAACATAAGCGTTTGCTTCTTGGCGGACATCATGGCTGAGATTTTTTTAACATCATGGATAAAACCCATGTCGAGCATCCGGTCAGCTTCATCTAACACCAGAATCTCTACCTGTGACAAATCAATATGGCGCCGATTGACTAGGTCAATCAAACGGCCCGGAGTGGCGATAACGATATCGACAGATTTCTTCAATGAACGTATCTGACGCTCGATATTTACGCCGCCAAACACAACTAAGGAATGAACAGGCACGTGCTTGCCGTACACCTGCACGGATGCACCTATTTGTGCAGCCAACTCTCGTGTTGGTGACAGCACTAAACACCGTGGCTTTCCAGCCTTTGATTTGGCCGTACGGGTTTGTGATAGGTGGTGCAAAATCGGCAGTGTAAAACCTGCAGTTTTACCGGTACCGGTTTGTGCAGCGGCGAGGATATCTCTTCCCTCGAGCACAACGGGTATCGATTTTTCTTGTATGGGTGTAGGTTGGGTATAACCGGAATCCTGGATTGCCTGTAGCAACGGCTTCGACAAACCCAGAGAATCAAACCCTGATGGTAATTGAGACAAATTGTGAAACTCCAATGCATCCCGATGGCGCCTAGAAGCACTCAAGATGTCAATAAAATATAGTGATAAAAAAATGTGAACTCAGCGCGCAGCTGGTGAGCGCTAGCTAGCTCTAAGAGCCTGACGATCGGAACAAAGCCAGTAGAGGCCTGCAAGGCAGGACGCAACATCAATGAAGCGCTTAGGGTGCAAATTATACGCCTTAAGCTTAGCTAGCTGTTGCCATTGAATGCGAAGAGCATCCCGCCTCTGGCATTAAAACGAACGAATTACGCGCCCTATGACAACAATATGCCGCCATCTACGTCCAATGTGGTGCCGGTGACGAAGTCGTTTTGGACCAGAAAGACTATGCCTTTTGCGCATTCTGCAGCGGTGCCAGGGCGAGGAATCAAGTTATTGCCGGTCAATCGCTCGTAGTGCGCGTCCCGATCATCGCCCTTGAGCGCCACCATTGGTGTATCAATTAAGCCAGGTGACATTACGTTAATGCGCTTGGGTGTGATCTCTTTGGCGATGGCTCGCACCATGGCCTCCACCGCTCCGCCTACTGACGACAAGGCCACTTGGCCCTTACCGCATTTTCGAGCTGGTGACCCACTAACCAGCACTATCGCACCATCAGAGGCCAAATGGGATTCACCATATCGCACGACATTAGCGTACCCCCAGAGCTTGTCAAAAGAGCCTTTATAGCCGTCCATATCCATCTCGCTAAACGCGCCGATAGCGCGATCACCACCAGTGGCAGCACTGATCAAAATGTCAAACGGGCCTTGATCGCTATAGAGTTTTTGTAATGCGTCTTCATCGCGCACATCGCACTGTTTGAAGGTTGCTCCTGCCGGTAACGCATCAGCCTTGCTAGCATCACGCCCCATTGCAACCACTGTGGCACCAAGCTCCATCAACTGCTCGACAGTCGCCAAACCAATTCCAGATGTGCCGCCAAAAACTAGTGCTTTCTTACCTTTGATATCCATTGATCGTTACCCGTGTTTGCTTAATACAAATTTTATGGTGTTCATTCTATATTGAAATCGACCGAACGATCGCTTGTATGAAACTTCCATATGCAGAAAATACTGACGCACCACCTATTATTTGGCACCATGTCGCTAAGCCTTCGCTACGCATTACACCCCCATGAACGATAACCCTATCCAATCATTCGGCCCACTAGAAGGTATTCGAGTTCTCGATTTATCGCGAATACTCGCAGGCCCCACCTGCACACAACTACTCGGCGACTACGGTGCCGATATCATCAAGGTTGAAAAACCGGGCTTAGGTGATGACACTCGCTCATGGGGGCCACCTTACGTGACTGGCAAAGATGGCGAACCTACTGCTGAGAGCGCTTACTATTTATCCGCCAATCGTAACAAGCGTTCTATCGCCATTGATTTAACAACAGACGAAGGTGCCAAGACCATTCTTGAGCTTGCAGGCAAATGTGACATAGTTGTTGAAAATTTTAAAACTGGAGGATTAAAAAAATACGGGCTTGATCATGCAAGCCTGCTCGCAAAATACCCAAACCTTGTGTATTGCTCAATAACCGGCTTTGGCCAAACCGGTCCCAATTCGCACAAGCCTGGTTACGATCTATTAGCGCAAGCCTATGGCGGCATCATGAGCTTGACCGGTGCAAAAGATGGCGAACCAATGAAAGTCGGTGTGGCTATCGCCGATGTAGTGTGCGGTTTATACGCAAGCACAGCCATCCTTGCTGCACTACACAATCGCGATAATACCGGCCTTGGACAACATATCGATATTGGATTAGTTGATACACAAGTGGCGTGGTTGATTAATGCCGGTACCAACTACTTAAGCTCAGGCAAAGCAACACAACGCTTAGGCAACGAGCACCCGAATATCGTGCCCTATCAAGTGTTTGAAGCTTCTGATGGCCACGTGGTAGTGGCAGCGGGTAACGACACACAATATCAGCGATTATGTGCAGGCCTGCAGCGTGAAGACTTAGCGCAGCATCCTGATTACACTACCAATAGCCTACGGGTCGCCAACCGCGACACCTTGGTGCCCATATTGAGTAGCGAAACCAAAAAACACAGCAAAGCCAAATTAGAAGCAATACTAGAGCAACAAGGCGTGCCCGGCGGCCCAATCAATACCGTGCCCGATGTACTAGCATCCGATCAAGTCGCCGCACGAGATATGCAGATTTCTATGGATGATGATCACGCGCAATCAGGCAAGGTAGAACTGATTGGTAATCCCGTAAAGTTTAGCAAAACACCGGTTACTTACCGCAGGCCACCGCCGGCTTGTGGCCAGCATACGGATGAGGTACTAGATGATCTGCTGAATTCATAGAATGCAAAATGTATCTTCCAAAACGCTTTCCAAGGAAAACAATTATATGCGAACGGTGTACATAGCGTTACCTAGTTAAACGCTATGAGCAGTGCCCGCATTGTAGTGAGTTAGACGACGCGGGATTAAAAGTACTATCAATTAGAATCGAAAAAGAACACATCGCTAGCACGGCACTCGGAGAAAGAATGATCAGCGGCGCAGCACTACTAGTAATAGTAGTGTTTGTATTCTTCGGCTTCATGCGCTAAGCGAAGTGCTGCATCACGTGCAAGAATTTCGCAACCTCTTCTGTAGTGTTGTAATGACACATCGATACACGCACACAATTAGCTTGCCCTAATGGGGTGAGAATATTACTAGAGTAGTAGTCGGCCTTTCGTAAATGTGTACGGATGCCGTTATTGTTGAGGTGCTTAACAATATCGGTCGAATCAACTCCCTCAATCCAAAAGCCGATCAAACCTTCACGTGCTGGATTATCAAGTCCACCAATAATGTTCATGCCTTTAATGCTGGCTAGCCCAATTACATTACCAGCACCATTAATCATCGCGTCAGTCAGTGATTTCTCGTGTGCAGCAATTGCTTGGCCGGCGGCGTTAAAGCGTGCTTGTCGATCACCGTTGGGATCAAGTTCGCTACCCAGCCAATCGAAGTACTCAACCACGTCACTTAGCGTTGCGTAGCTACCAGTGTCACGCGTACCCAACTCCCACATAAAATCTGGGCCGTCGATCAAGCTATCGTGTGGCAATGCAGCGAGGCGATCGGAAATCCAAGCCACGCCATAGCCATGCCTGGAAAATACCTTGTAGGGCGAAATAACGTATCCATCAACACCATAACTAGTTAGATCCATCGAACCATGCGCAGCATGTTGAATACCATCAACGATAATAAAACAATCAGGTGCGACTTTACGAACTTCTGCAGCGATTGCCGCAAGCTCAACACCCATGCCGGTAACCGGCGATGTATGCAATATGGTCGCAACGACAGTATCTTTAGAAATTGCTTTTGCATACGCATTGGGCGTGATGCTACCTGTCACGTCATCATGTTCAATTAACACATGCGTTTGTTGAGCGATCTTTGACCAGCGTGCGCAGGCACTACGGGTGGCGGGATGTTCTAATGTGCTTCCCAATACAATACCTTTCGCAGCCGTACCCAAACAGGCGTTGGAAATTAACCTGAACAACAGCTCGGTACCGCTCTCACCCACAAAGAACTGCCCACCAGGCGCGTTCATGAATTCGGCCATGTCCGCCTTGGCTTTATCTATAACCCGAGCTAGTTCATGTGACGCCGGATTATCTCTGCCTTGGTTATCAGGGATCGCAGCGTATTGCATCGAGGTGTTAACGGCTGATTTCAGAGTCAGTGCACCACCTGCGTTTTCAAAAAATACACGTTCGCCCTGCACTGGGCAGGTATCAATTTGCGCAAATTTATCACGCACCTTATTGAGTAATTCAGTATTTAATTCGGCCACGCTAACCCTTCAAATTTGTTACTTATTGTTGATTTAACCCATGTGCAGCGTCGTGTGCAACATTGTGTGCATCACCATCGACAGGATCACACAGCTTACATTCCAGCATCGACCCTAGCATCTCTTGTCTAGATTCGGCTGTTTCAACCCACGGTCGATTCTGCCATGGTGGATTATGTCGCACATGCTGTGTATGCCCACAAGCCAGATCCGCGACCCAGTCATTAAGCTCATCGGTGTGAAACCCGGCTATTGCTTGTTGCATGGCCTGCTACCTTTACTGTGTCGGCTAAGCCACAAGGCTCTGGATAAATGGCTTCACGGCATTGACGCCTTCGGTTTCCATCACACGAATCGTTTCTGACCCAACCACGGCAATGTCGGCTTTGCCACGTAGAAAATCAACGTCTTCACGTGTTTTAACACCAAACCCAACTGCCAACGGCAAATCAGTATTGGCACGGCACACGGCTAAGTAATCAGCGATACCCGTTGAGAACGCTGTGTCTTTTCCGGTGACACCTTTGCGTGCAACGCTATAGATAAATCCTGCACTTTTATCACTGAGCGCCTGCATCCGTGGCTCTGGAGTATTGGGTGTAAAGATATGCACTGCAGACAACTTTGCCTTGTCCATAGCTTCTAGATACTCCTGCCCTTCTGCCGGCGGTAAATCAGGCACGATACAACCTTGTATTCCAATTTGTTCGCAACGTTCGACAAAGTTACTCACACCGCGTGAAAACAAAATATTGTAGTAAGTCATAAACAAAAATGGAATATCAAATTCTTTGGTAATCCGTTGTGCCATCTCAAAGCTCTGATCGACCGTTGCACCGCGCTCTAAAGCACTGGCATTAGCCTTTAGAATAACCGGGCCGTCGGCCATTGGTTCTGAAAACGGTATTTGCAACTCCATTAAATCCACACCCGCTTCAACCATGTCTTCAACCACCCTTAGCGAGTCATCGAAGGAGGGGTAACCCAACACAATGTGGGTCATTAACAATAAGTCTTTTTGGGTGAGTGCTTGCCGAATCGACGTTTCCAGCTTGCTTGGTATTCTAGTCATTGTTCATCTCCTGACGATACGCTTCCGCTTTATCAATTATAAATTCACGCCATTTGGGATCGTCAACTGCATCAGCTACGGTGAATATATCTTTGTCAGCACGGCCTGACATGTTTATTAAAATGTCGTCGTCGCGGCTTAAGCTTG
Source organism: Granulosicoccaceae bacterium (assembly GCA_036478595.1). Taxonomy (GTDB): domain Bacteria; phylum Pseudomonadota; class Gammaproteobacteria; order Granulosicoccales; family Granulosicoccaceae; genus Granulosicoccus. Next base: position 67,769 of record JAZGEF010000011.1, on the reverse strand, counting down.
GTGCTTCAAGGTAGGCTTGAGCAAAAGCATGGGATGATTCCAACGCTGGTATTAAGCCTTCATTACGAACCGTTCGCTGCATCGCAGCCACTACGTCTTTATCATTTGCAGCTTCAAACCGTACGCGCCTAGTTTCATGCAAATGGCTCAAGATCGGAGATACCCCGACGTAATCAAGCCCAGCCGACACACTGTGCGTCTCTTGCATTTGGCCATCGGTGTTTTGCAAAAAGTAAGTCTTGTAGCCTTGGGCAACACCAATAGTTGCGTCGTCATAAGCCAAACGCGCTGCATGCTCACCCATGCCTTTACCACGGCCACCGGCTTCAACTCCCACAAGCTCCACGTCTTTGTCGTCCATAAAACCGCTGAAGATACCCATCGCATTTGAGCCACCACCCACGCAGGCGTAAACACGTTTGGGTAACTTACCCGTGCGATTAAGCATTTGCTCGCGCGCTTCGGTTCCAATGATCGATTGAAACCAGCTAACCATCTCAGGGAACGGATGCGGACCACAAGCCGTGCCCAGCACATAGTGTGTGTCGTCCATGTTAGTCACCCAATCTCTAAACGCCTCGTTAATGGCATCTTTGAGTGTCTGACTACCTTCTGTCACCGCCACAACGGTTGCACCCAACTGCTCCATCCAAAATACATTAGGACGCTGACGAGCAACATCATGCGCACCCATGTAAATGGTGCAATCAAAACCAAATTTTGCGGCCATGGTGGCGGTGGCTACACCGTGCTGCCCGGCACCGGTTTCCGCTATAACGCGCTTCTTACCCATACGCCTAGTTAACAAGCCCTGGCCCATTACATTATTAGCCTTATGTGCCCCGGTGTGATTTAAATCTTCACGCTTTACATAAATGTTAGCGCCACCAAGCTGCTCGGAAAGATTATCTAATCGCGTGATTGGAGTAGCACGGCAAGAGTAAGTCGTCATAATATCGAGATACTCCTGCCAGAAGTCTGGATCATCCCTTGCAGTGAGGTACGCTGCTTCAAGCTCATCAAATGTGGGCACCAGTATCTCAGGGATAAACGCCCCACCAAATTGACTAAAATAACCGCTGTTTTTCATTTGCCTATCCTATCTGCTATTCTTATTCCCAAATCTAATCAGATGTTATAACGCTGCATCTGCAACCTGACTTGGGTACAGTGTTTGTGAGAATTCAAAACGATCGGTACGGCAGATAATTTCTGCCAGCAGCGCATTTTTATTTTGGCCAAAGTGTAATTGCCGTTGCACCCGCAACAATGGTGTTCCTTTTTTAACCTTAAGCTTTTTAGCAATCGCAGTATTTGCACCAATCACCGTAAACGTTTGATCAGCCGAGCTGGGTTCAAGAAAATACACATCACGCACTAACGCCGAAATGGATCGATCTTTTAATGGCTGCTGCTCAACTCCTGTAAACACACTGGCATCAAACCAAAGCGTTTCATACAACACAGGCTCGCCATCAACCGAAGCCTGGCGCTCAAGTTTCACCCAGTCCATCTGCAGCTCACCCTGCACCGACATGCCACTGGCCAATAGTGATTGACTGCTCGCCGCCACAGGCTCAGCCATCATCTCTAGCCGTACATCCTTACTGCTCTTGCGTAAAGCCGCACTAGTACCAGCAAGCGAAAATAGATCAAGGGAATGGCTTGGTGGCAACACATAGGTGCCTGATCCGCGTCGCCTCTCCAAGCGCCCCTGCCTTACTAATATGTCAGTAGCCTGCCTAACGGTAGGGCGTCCGATCTCAAATCGATCAGCCAACTCATGCTCAGAGGGAATCTTCGTTGCAACAGCATGCTCGCCAGCTTCAATTTCAGACGATAGAACGTCTGCCAGCTGGCGGTATAGAGGAATCGGCGATTGAGCGTTTAGGGCCACAGGGGATCCTAGAATCTGATTGTGCTAGGATACGCAGAAATCAGACAAGTTGTCAATACAACTTAAAATAAGCTTCAGTCAAAAAATGGTGAAGCCTACTGGGTGCTAGTGGTTAATTACCCTCGTTTAGTCGTTTTAATAAAGCTGATGTTTTCATTGTTGTCCTTAACTATTATTAGCGCATTACAAACGGATTTGCCAATGGCTCGGCAGAGATGTTTATCCACACGGTTTTTGGTCTGGTGTAGTCATAGATTGCTTGCATGCCGCTTTCGCGGCCATAGCCGGATTCCTTAAATCCACCGAATTCTGCAATGGGTGAAACTACTCTATAGGTATTAACCCATACAATGCCTGCACGAATTTTTTTCATGACTCGCATAGAACGCGCACCATTTTGCGTGAATATACCAGCCGCCAAACCATGCCTGGTATCGTTTGCCATACGGATCACCTCCTCTTCGTCTTTAAAACGAAGCACACTAAGCACTGGGCCAAACATTTCCGTATCAACAATCTGCATCGACTGTTGCGGGCATTCGATAATGGTCGGCTCATAATACAGGCCATCCACCTGCCCCTCTGGCCGCTTACCACCGTGAATTAATTTACCACCCTCTTTTAACGCATAAGCCACTTCGCGTTCAACGCAATCCATCTGTCCCTGAGTTGCAAGCGGCCCCATCTGCGTATCCTCCGCTAGCGGATCACCAATGCGAATATTTTTTGCAATGGCCACCATTTTTTCTAGAAACTCATCGGCGATATCCTCATGTAGATAAAGCCTGGAGCCAGCAACGCAACTTTGCCCTGTCGCGCCAAAAATACCCGCGATGGAACCATTAACGGCACTTTCAATATCAGCATCTTCAAATACGACAAAGGGCGATTTTCCACCTAGCTCGAGAGACACTTCGGCGAAGTTCTCTGCGGAGTTATACAACACGTGTTTCGCCGCAGTGGGCCCACCAGTAAAACTAATTCGTGCAACAAGCGGATGGGAAGTTAGGGTCTTGCCGCAGGGGTCGCCGTGACCGGTGACAATGTTGACCACCCCTGGTGGAAAACCGGCCTCTTCAATCAACTTACCAAATTCTAGTAACGGCGCTGACGCATGCTCCGAACATTTCAGCACCACGGTGTTACCCGCTGCCAATGCCGGGCCAATTTTCACGGCGACCAAAAACAGCTGCGAGTTCCATGGAACAACAGCAGCGCATACACCTAGTGGTTCGCGAATAGTCATGGCCAACATATCCGGTTTGTCGATTGGCAGTGTTTCGCCATGGACCTTATCTGCACAGCCTGCATAAAATTCGAAAAACTCAGCGATATACTTCGCCTGCCACATCGTCTCCTTAAGCATTTTTCCGGTGTCGATAGTCTCCACGCGGCCAAGTGCTTCGGATTTTTCTGCTAACAGAGCACCCAGATTGCGCAGTAGCTTGCCGCGTTGTGTGGGCAGGGCATTTGCCCATTCGCCCTCGCTGAAAGCCTGATGAGCCGCTTTAACTGCACGGTCCACATCACCGGCTGTGGCCTCAGGAATCGTCGCCCATGCTGCTCCAATCGCTGGGTTCACGCTGTCGAATGTTTTTCCATCTTCAGCGCCCACCCATTTGCCATCAATCAACATCTGATAATGCGTAAGCTTGCCCATCCTTCTCTCCCGCTATCTCTAGGATTATAACTATGGTGATAGTATTAAAATATGACACAATTATTTCGCCAACGGTTGTCGAAAAATATGCAAAGCCTTGGCTACAAGTCTGTCTACCATCGCAGTTTACACGGGAGGAAACCATGTCGACAAAACAAGTTATTGGCGACCCTATCGAAATAGGCGGCAGAAAACTATCGCTTTCAAGAGCCATCCGGGCCGGTGATTATGTTTTTCTGACCGGTCAGCTGCCTTTTTATAACGGGGAGATAATGCTGGAAGGCACCATTGAAGCGCAAACCCGTGCGGTGCTTGAAGAGATCAAGGCAACACTGGCTTTGGCCGATTGCGAGATGAGCGATGTGGTGAAGGCCATGGTCTGGCTACGTGAGCGCGATGATTTTCCAGGGTTCAATGCCGTATACGGCGAATATTTCCCGACAGATCCACCTGCCAGGTCAGCCGTGCTCAATCAATTGCTGATTGATGCACGCGTTGAAGTTGAAGTGGTGGCTTACAATCCGAATGTCAACTGATTTAGGCACAGCTGCCAATGGCACCCGATATAAAGTCCATGGAAGTGGTAGGCCTGTTGTTGTGTTAATCCACGGCCTTGGCCTTGATCAGGGCATGTGGCGCTGGCAAATTGATGCACTTGGCCAATGTTATACCGTGCTCACATACGACCTAATCGGAATGGGCCAGTCTTCACCCCCTATTGAAACACCCAGCCTAACAATGTTCGCAAGACAACTTGCCGAACTGTTGGACGAACTTAACATTAAACATGCAGCCGTTGCCGGCTTCTCCCTCGGTGGCATGATTGCCAGGCGCTTTGCCATGGATTTTCCAAGCAAGCTTTGGGCTGTTGCCATTTTAAACTCTGCTCACAAACGCGATGCCGCGGCTCATGACGCCATTCAAAACCGTGTTTACCAGTCACAAAAAGATGGCCCCGAGGCAACAGTGAACGCGGCGCTGTCTCGTTGGTTCACCTCACCTTTTCATGATGCCAACCCCATGATCATGCAATGGGTTCGCACAACAATCCTTGCCAACAACAAGGAGTACTATCCTAGCAACTACCAAGTATTAGTCAGCGGCGTAAACGAATTAATTGCACCAGAACCTCCGATCAACTGTCCCGCTCTGGTCATGACCGCCGAAGAGGATTACGGCAATTCGCCTGAGATGTCGCAAGCCATCACGGCTGAAATTTCAGGATCAACCTTGGTAGTGCTACCCCGGCTTCGACATATGGCTATGGTTGAAGCGCCTGAACTATTTAACAAACACCTTCTCGCTTTTTTATATCGTGTATATGCAGAACAAACTCATGGCTAATCAAGCACAAAGCGGCATCGATATAAAATCCTTTCGCCACGCACTTGGAAAATTCGCGACAGGCGTAACCGTTATTTCAAGCCACGAAGCTGATGGTACACCACGTGGATTTACTGCAAATTCGTTTACGTCGGTATCACTTGATCCACCACTTGTACTGGTATGCATCGCTAAGTCGGCGGCTAGTTTCGATGTGTTTTGTGGCGCATCGCATTTTTCGATAAACGTATTGGGCGATGATCAAACCGAGGTATCAAATTTATTTGCCTCCCAAAGAGCAGACAAATTTACGGTAGCGAATAGGCACGCAGCGCAATCGGGTGCGCCATTAATCAATGATGCACTTGCATGGTTTGATTGCGCACAACACAGTATTGTTGAAGCCGGAGACCATGTCATTCTCATGGGGCAGGTTGAAGACTTTGGCGCCCGCGAAGGCCAGCCCCTTGGTTACTTTGCTGGTAATTATTTTAATTTGGAGGTTGAGCAAACACTGGTCGATGCTATCGCTGGTAATGCACACACGGTCATGGGTGCCTTATTCCAACAAAACGATACGGTGCTTTTGCGCGAAGATGAAAATACCGGCCTCCTGAGCATTCCCGAAATTGGTCGCCAGGGCGGTGATGTAAGCTTGCAAATTTTAACGCAGCGCTATAACGCGGCACCGTTGCTCGGTGTAATCGATGTTGTTTATGCTGTCTTTGAAGACAAACAGGAAAACTCAGTGACAATCTACTATCGCGGACACGCGACCGGATCGGCACCAGCAGGCTATCGCTTTTTCCCAATTAAAGCCATACCGTGGGAGCGCATCAGCTATGAACCGCTGAAAATTATGTTGAAACGCTTCGACAAAGAATACGGAACCAATCAGTTTGCCATTTATATGGGCGATGAGGTCGAAGGCGTATTACACGCGCTGAAGTAACAAAGCACTAAGCCTATATTTATATTAAGGAGATAAACTTGGAATTCATCATTCGCAAATTAGTCACGTATGACGAAGACACGCTACACGAGGGTGCAAAACCCGCTGATCCTGCCATGCGATTGATTGGCGTGGCTGCCGTGGTTAAAAACCCTTGGGCAGGCCTGGGTTATGTTGAAGATCTAATGCCCGTCATTCGCGAGTTTGGGCCAAAGCTTGGAAAAATACTAACAGAGCGAATCATCGACTTAGCTGGCGGCGGAGACAAAATAGAAGCTTATGGCAAAGCCTGCATGGCCGGTACCGATTGCGAACTCGAGCATGCCTCTGCATTGATCCACACACTGCACTACGGAAACTTCTACCGCCAAGCAGTGGATGCCAAGAGCTATCTTGGGTTTACCAATACACGTGGCCCCGCCAACTCGCAATTGCAAATCCCGCTAATGGATAAGCACGATACCGGTCGTCGCTCTCATTATCTCACGATACAGATGTCTATCCATGACGCACCTGCTCACGATGAATTACTAGTCGCGTTTGGTGGTTCCATCGGAGGACGTCCGCATCATCGTATTGGCGATCGTTATCAGGATCTTGCCGATATCGGTGCGGATGTTGAAAACCCAGCGAAGGTATAATCACTCGCTTAGCACTAAAGGCTTAACATACATGCAATGCATTAGTGATAGTCATATGGAACTGCGGATGGCACTACGGGATCTGTGCACTCAGTACCCGCCTGAATATCATCGTGCGCATGATGAAGCCGCCACCTATCCAGATGAATTCGTGAAGGCCTTAACTGAGGCTGGATGGTTGGCGGCGATGATTCCGGAAGAGTTTGGTGGCTCCGGCCTCGGCTTAACCGAAGCGTCTATCATCATGGAGGAAATTAACCGAAACGGTGGCAATGCCGGTCATTGCCATGGACAAATGTACAACATGAGTACACTGCTACGCAACGGCTCGGACAAGCAAAAAGCGCACTACCTACCCAAGATAGCCGCAGGTGAACTGCGACTGCAATCCATGGCAGTCACTGAACCCTCAACGGGTACCGACACCACCAAACTAAAAACTATGGCGGTTCGACAAGGTGATAAATACATCGTCAATGGCCAAAAGGTTTGGATCAGTCGCATTCAGCATTCGGATTTAATGATTTTACTGGCGCGAACAACACCGCTTGCACAAGTCAAACGAAAATCTGAAGGGCTCTCCGTGTTTATCGTCGACTTACGCGATGCTATCGGCAATGGGTTGGAAGCCAGGCCAATCCGTAATATGGTCAATCACGAAACTAATGAGCTTTTCTTCGACAACTTGGAAATCCCTGTAGAAAATCTAATTGGCGAAGAAGGTAAAGGGTTTCGATACATTCTCGATGGCTTAAATGCAGAACGAACACTGATAGCAGCCGAATGTATTGGTGATGCTTACTGGTTCATTGAAAAAGTGTCTAACTATGTAAAAGAGCGCATTGTATTTGATCGCCCAATTGGCAAAAATCAAGGTGTGCAGTTTCCAATTGCTAAGGCATTTATCAACACCGAAGCTGCCAATTTGATGCGATTTGAAGCCTGTAAACGTTTTGATGCAAACGAAAATTGTGGTGCGCAGGCAAACATGGCCAAAATGCTGGCAGCTGACGCCTCCTGGGAGGCAGCCAATGCTTGCATTCAGTTTCATGGTGGTTATGGTTTCGCTGCTGAATATGATGTTGAACGCAAATTTCGCGAAACACGGCTCTATCAAGTAGCGCCTATTTCCACCAACTTAATTCTTTCCTATGTGGCTGAACACATACTTGATCTACCACGTTCGTTCTAGCCAAGGTGATTATCGTGACAAACCCACTAATGAAAAATGTCGCTGGTGATGAAAGCGAGCAACTTGCAAGGTTTGCCGCAACCCTAAGCTATAACGACATACCCCAAGCCGTTGTTAGTCGCACCATTGATCTTTTCGTCGATTGGACTGGATCGACCTTGTCGGGTAAGGGCCATAAAGCAATTTCCATCCTCGAAAATTTTGCCGCAGCGATGGGCCCTTCCAGTGGGACATCGGAAATACTGACTAACCGACAAATGACATCCCCGCTCTTTGCAGCATTGCTTAATGGTGCGGCATCGCATATATCTGAACAGGATGACGTCCACAACGGATCGGTGTTTCACCCTGCCGCTGTCGTCTTTCCTGCAGCACTTGCCGCTGCCCAACAAACAGGCGCATCAGGTACGCAGTTTATTTGTGCCTGTGTGGCCGGCTACGAAGTAGGTATTCGTATTGGCGAGTTCCTGGGTCGCTCACACTATAAGGTGTTTCATACCACTGGCACAGCGGGTACAATCGCCGCTGCCGCTGCCGCTGGACAACTCTATAACTTGGATGCCGCAAAGATGTTGCAGGCATTTGGCTCGGCCGGAACGCAATCGGCGGGCCTTTGGGAGTTCCTTCGCGATGCATCCGATTCTAAACAGTTGCACACCGGCAAATCTGCCGCGGAAGGTTTAATGGCCGCGTGGATTGCTAGCAATGGGTTCACCGGCGCTAAAAAAATACTCGAAGGCTCGCAAGGCATGGCAGCTGGCATGTCCAGCGATGCCGATCCTGCCAAGTTACTCGATAAATTGGGCGAACGTTGGTGTGTATTAGAAACGTCATTTAAGTTTCACGCCTCATGCCGCCATACTCACCCAGCGGCAGATGCCCTGCTTCAGGTGGTGATGCAACATGGTCTATCACCTCAAGATATCGCCCATGTTACAGCCCATGTTACAGCCCATGTTCATCAAGGTGCAATTGATGTGCTGGGGCCTGTCACTAATCCTGCCAGCGTGCATCAGGCGAAGTTTTCTATGCCCGCCACGCTGGGCTTAATTGCTACTCACCGCAAGGCTGGCTTATTGGAATTTGCAGGAGTGCTTGACGATAAAACTGCCCTGTCATTTCTTGATCGCGTCACCATGGAACTGGATGCCGAGGTTGATAGCGCTTACCCCAAACAATGGATCGGAAAAGTAACCGTTATCACTAAGGATCAACAATCTCATGCAGGGCGCGTGGATGAGCCCAAGGGCGATCCTGGCAATACATTGAGCCGAATTGAGATTGATGTAAAAGCACGCGCATTGGCATTGTCAGGTGACGCGGTTAATGCTGAAGAGTTAGATGGTTTACTGAAACGTTTGTGGCAGATAAACAATGTGGGAAAAATTGATTGCCTGCTAACAAACCGATAGGGTGTATCCGGAGCTGAACTACCACGCTTACGCTAAATTCTTTCGGTGCGGACTACTTGTCTAGTAGCCCGCCCAGTTTATATTTGATAGGTCTATTTATTGATTGTACCGTTAAAATACTTTTGGGCCTTGGCAAAAGCACGCTGGCCCACTATCGCGCCCAGCTTGCGTCCTCTGAGGTCGCCATCTTGAATATGAATTCCGCCGTAAAGCCTTGACAGGCCGGCCTCATCAGCGGCTTCACGAAATGTTGACCAACTGAGTACAACATCCTGCACAGGGCCTTCTTCAATAAAAAACGAACCCGCTGGTGCAATGTACTCGCCTAGAAAGTCTAATTTACCATCCCCGTTCACATCTTGTGAAGTTTGCGTTACCCCGTCATAAAAACGATCTGACCCAGTGAACAGACTCAAGACTTCTGCCGAGGCTCGACTGAAAGTGCTATGACCTGACACATACTCTGGGAAAGGAGGGGTTACGAAAGTGAGGCTTTGATAAGGGCTCCATGCTTCTCCTGAGATAAGCTGTGTGCCTTGATTGGGTCCGCCCCAAGCTTTAATTTGTTTTCCGTCGAACAAATATCGAATTGCTGAAGCTGGTCGAATATAGTCGTAATGCCGTTTGACTTCCCAAGTGGCGATGCTGGCATCTAATAGCGCACTATTTAAGGTAAAGAATAATTTGACTGAAGCATCAGTGCTCAGATGATCGCGCCCGATAATACCGTGCGCGAGCTGATTCCAGTGGCCAGGAGGAGATTCAGTGCGAGGGCCATCAGCCCAAAACTCAGCGATAACTTTATGCTTGTCAGTCAATTCGGCGCTGAATGCGACAACCTCTGCGACTTGACGCAGATAAGCTTGATGGTTACTCGACTTGACACCGATAGCATCTATATAGGGTTTATCTGATCCGTGCATTGGTGGCGCGATCGGCCGCAGCTCTGCACCAAAAGATAGCGCAACTGGTGTGACACCACCCCAGTGTGGCGTCAGGAATTTTTGATCACCAAACGAATCCAGATTGAGTTCATCTATAACCGGTAAAGACAATCCGTCCATAACGGTACCATTAGGTACGCGCAATGGTTGCCAGCGATTCGGATCAAAGGATTGACCAAAATCGTTAAGTTGGCTGATTGAGCCAGGCTTGTTGAACGGTTCATACAGTTCCGGGTAGGTAAGTGAAACAAAATCGGCATAAGCATTTTGGTAGTTTGAGCCATCGTCACTTCGCTCCGCTAGTACAGCCAATGCTGCTGCTAAACCGATTCCGGAAGGAGATTGGTTATCGGTAAAGACTGGCCGATAGCCTAAGGTTTTCAGCTGTTGCAGAAAATACCCATTCTCATCTTCAAACTTTGGGAACAATCGTTTCAATATTTGGAAGGCGGCTTGACTGATAGCTTCGTTAACATTGGCATTGGTCCTCTTGGATGCAGGCTGGCGCATCGAAAGATCCATCGCATAGGGAGCTGCTTTATCGTCGTATATGGCGTAAGCATCGTACATAGCCGCACTTAGCATAAACAACTGATGAGCGGTTATCGTCGGCTTGGCTGGCCCATCTCTTACCGCAGCTAAGCCTAGTTCATTCCATTGCTCAACCAACGACAATCCGGCTAGAAAACTCAATTCGGGTGTTATTGTGGAAGTAAGAGCCGTAGTGGTTAACGCTGGTGCGAATTCGCCAATCTTTTCGCTAGAGCAAAGCCACCCGCCATCCACCAGATCACAGTCTCGTCTGGGTATCGAACATGACTGTTGATAGTTATATTTAGCCTTGTTTAGTGTAGCGCCAATTGCACTACAAACTGTGCTCATTGGTGATGTTTGTGTAGGAGCATATTCTCCGATTACTCTTGAAGAGCAAATCCAATATCCATTTACTGGATCGCAGTCTCGTGGAGGTTCGCCACATTGACGGGCGAATTTCATTCTAGCTTGACTCAAACTAGGCGCTTCAACTTCACACAGTTGATTTCCTGCACGTGAAAAGATGTCCTGGTTTGCTACTGATGTTGTGTCAGTGTCGCTGCAACTGACTAAAAATAGTGTACTGATAATTGAAAAAATAATATTTTTCATGCGTGTTCCGTTTGCTGTTAATACTCGAAATGAAATCAATTTCATAGAAATTACGCTGGGAACAATATTTCGCGCTTAAAATCGACTGGTTTTTGATTTTCGAATAGTGGAAATATATTCGTCGCCATTAAAATGACACTACGTGTTTAAATCCGATACTATCAGGTGTTTTCAACACTGACAACCAAATGCAATGCTTCCTGCAAGCGGGTAGCAATAAAACCCGATAACTCTTTTTTCAGCACAAGCGGCGAATTGCCCACAAGCGAATAAAAATCGTGCCGCATCTCGGGCTCCAGTAAGGCGCGATTGGCTGCATAAACCCCTGCTCGGCTTAAGCTACGCCTTCAGTGTGTTGTAAACTGTTTCGGCGCACCAATGACAGCCCCACCAGAACCAATTAGTGTTGCGCTCACACGGCAACTTTTTCATCAGCAATAATCGGCTTTACTGTTGGTCGCCCATCGTCTCCAAAAAAGACACTAGGTTTATGCTTTCCCTGTAATTTCCAAATCAGCATTTTGCCAACAATTTTTGCGATCACTCCTAAGGGGAACTTAGCTGAATGTTTTGGGTAGCTGGGTACGCCGATGGCGTGTTGTGTTTGCACAACTGCCCTTATTGGCCCCAACACGTCGTCACGATTAGGCTCATCAACAAATGTATGTACTAGCCCTACAAAAGGCATGCTTGCGTTCATGGTGTTGCCAATGGGCGTGTTGCAGCAGCTTGCATACCAGCGAAGCAAACCTTTTTTCGTCAGGCGCATCGCTTGCAATTTATCGTGACCACGTTGAATGCTGACTTGTGACTGTGTTATTTGAAATATTTCAGTACCACCAAACTCATCCAGAGTGTCTGCATTCGCGCCTAGATGCGAGGCAAATGCCTGACAATCAGAGCAACAACACACCACACGATTACCGCTAGAGGGTGTGATGTTACTCGCGCTGCCTTGTACTTCACCGCATCGGCACTTGAGAGCAATCGTTGTCATTAGTAGCCGCCTATCTTAATAGTTTTAAGCACTCGCCCTACGTTTGGGTAATACCCAATCAGGCCGTATAAAGTGGCAAGTATACCCATTAGGAATACGCTGTATGTAGTCCTGATGTTCAGGCTCTGCTTCCCAAAAGTCACTCACTGGTTCAAGCTCAGTTACCACTGGGCCCGGCCATATTCTTGAAGCATCTGCATCGGCGATCGTATCGGCCGCTATGGCTTTTTGTTCGTCGCTAGTGTAATAGATGGCAGATCGATAGCCTTTGCCTCGATCGTTACCTTGACGATCCTTAGTGGTTGGGTCATGTATCTGAAAAAAAAATTCCAACACTTCGCGATAACTGATGGTGGCAGGATCAAACATGATCTCTATCGCTTCTGCATGCGTGCCATGATTGCGATAAGTCGCATTGGGCACATCACCGCCACTGTAGCCAACTCGTGTGCTTTCGATGCCGGGACCTTTGCGGATAAGATCCTGCATGCCCCAGAAACAACCACCTGCTAAAACCGCTCGTTCGGTCATGATACTTCCTCAACTTGATTGATGAATTTGCCGTAGCCTTGTGCGTCCATGTCATCACGATGAACAAAACGCAAACTAGCTGAATTAATACAATACCTTAAGCCGCCACTATCTTTTGGACCATCAGGGAATACATGCCCCAAGTGGCTATCACCATGCTGCGAACGAACTTCTACGCGGCGCATGCCTAGCGTGCTATCACTAAGCTCTAATACGTTTTCAGTAACAATGGGTTTAGTAAAGCTGGGCCATCCGCAACCGGATTCAAATTTGTCCGCACTTGCAAACAAGGGCTCGCCCGATACGATATCTACATAAATGCCCGGCTCCTTGTTGTCATTAAGTTTGCCGGTAAACGCTCGCTCAGTACCACTCTTTTGCGTCACTCGGAATTCTTCAGGGCTCAACTTTGCAATCGCTTCGTCTGTTTTTTTATAGTCCAACGGTTTACTCCTAACATTGGTTAACGCAGTGTTGAATGTCGACTAACTATAAAGCTCAATTTGTAGGACTGGTAAGCTCATTAAAATACTCTGTACACACTTGTTTGAACGCTGCACTTATTTTGCCTGATCGTGACGATTCTAAACCACAGAGTGAAATACGGCTAGGTTCTACTTTGTCCCGCAAAGGCCGAATGGCCAGCTTTTGTCCATCGTAGGTGGTATCCCCAGAGGGCCGCGTAACCAATATCGAATATCCTAATCCCCTGCCTACCAAGCCGCGTACTAGCTCTAGTGATGACGAACGGTAAGCGATAATAGGGTCAAACCCTTGTGATTCAAACAAGCCCGTAAAATAGGTTCTGCTGGGTGAGACATCCAACAGCACCATTGGTTCGGTTGCCAGCTCCTTGATGGATAGCTGCTTTTTAGCTGCAAACTTATGGTCAGAACGTAGCAATACCTGAGGCTGAACACTTATCAGCTCGTGCTTGAATAATCCACCTGGTAAATCCAAATCATAAACCAGACCCAACTGCTGTTTGCCAGCACGCAGGCCTTCGACGATTTCTCGTTGTGTGCCCTCAAATACTTTCAGCACAACACCTGGGTATTGATCGTTCAATCGAGCAATGAGCCCTGGTAAATATGTAGGCGCTAGTGGAGCGAAGCACCCCAGGGTTAATTCACCAGCAAGCTCAGTACCACTAGAATCACATTCACGCTGAAAGTCCGCAGCCTGCTGCAACAGATGCCGTGCCGTTTTTATATGTAGCTGTGCTGATGCACAGGGTACGACCCCTTGAGCATGGTGCCGAATCAGCAGTTGTTCGCCCAGTTGGATTTCAAGCTTGGCAATAGCGGCAGATATGGTGGGTTGAGATACGTTTAATTGGGTCGCAGCGGCCACCAGTGAACCGGTATCAACACAGGCAATTAGGTATTCCAACTGACGTAAGGTAAAGCGTAACATCTGAATAGCCTACATCTATTTAGATATTAGCTTCAATCTATTTTATTTATCTTGTGAAATGAACCATACTGTCAAACTAAATAGACTAAAAGACCGTTTTACGGCAGGTAGACAGACAGCATGATCAAAACTGGCCAGCAATACCGCGAATCCCTACAAGACGATCGTGAAGTCTGGATAAGTGGTGAACGAGTAAAGGATGTCACCACTCATCCAGCATTTAAACCAGTGATTGATGCCCGTGTCCGTATCTACGACTTACAGCACGAAGCGAAATCGCAATCGATAATGACCTACGAAGAATATGGTAATCGTTTTGCTATCGGCTCACGCCTGCCCTATGAAGCAAAAGACTGGACTGACAAGCGTAAAGCGGTTGACCATGTCATGAAAGACATCGGTGGCGTTGTGACTCGCATGGGTGATGAAACAGTCGGTGAAATGTGGTCGCTTTGGGATGGTGCAGACATCCTTAACGAAATCGACCCACGGTTTTCAGCCAACATCGAACGACACATAATGGAGGTGATTAAAACTGATACGTTTCATGTATCAGCAAATACCGATCCAAAAGGCGATCGCTCAAAAGCGCCACAAGATCAAGACCCAGACATGCTGGTGCATGTTGTAAAAGAAACCGACGCAGGCATTGTGATTCGTGGTGCAAAGTACGAAACCGCCGCAGCTTATGCTAACCAAGCGTTCCTAAAACCGACGATTGCTAATTGGGGTAATGCCGAATTATCAGATTACGCTCTGGGTTGTATCGTTAAAATGAATGCACCTGGTGTTAGGCATATTTGCCGCGCAGGTTTTGCCGGGCGCACAAACGCCGATGACTACCCACTGTCTAATCGCTGCGACGAAGTAGACACGCTTATGATACTGGATAACGTATTGATTCCTTGGGAAGATGTGCTCTTCTATCAACACACTAAGGCTGCGTCTTTTATTCGCACAACGTTACATCGTTACTCTGCATTCCCATTTGTGCAACGCACCCTGTCATACGCTGACTTAATTATCGGTGCCGCCCTTTGGAACGTCAAACAAACTGGCCTTGAAAAACAGCAAGCTGTGCAGGAAAAACTCTCTGAACTGGCTGTGTGGCGTGAAGGCATCAATGCTCACCTGACGGCGGCGATTACGATGGGCGAGAAGAGCCCAAATGGCTTGTTGATGCCTAACCAGTCGTTACTAATGTCTGGCCGATGCCACGCGCTCAACAATCTACCTCAAATGATGCATAAGGCTCGCGAGCTTTGTGGTGGCCAAATATGCGTAACGCCAGATGCCGCCACTTTTCAAGCCTCTGGCACCAAACCTTGGATGGACAAGTTCTATTCTATTAACGACAATTGGGTGGCAGATGATCGCAGAAAGCTTTTAGCATTGGCCCGCGACCTATTAAACTCCGACTATGCTGGCCACCGCTTAACATTTCAGCTATTTGCACAATCACCACCATTTGCGCAAAGCGCTGCGGTATACCGAAACTTCGATTGGAGCGGGCCCTTAGAGCTTGCTCACAAAGCCGCGGGTTTGTCCGACAACGTCTATAACAAGTAGTTTTTATTATGCCATTTAAAACGAAGAAGGCGTCACCATGACTATGCACAAACGAATTCGGCCATTCAATACAAAAGAGACCTACCCGGAGCAAAATCTAGACAACGATTTGTCTCAAGGTGTGGTGGCCAAAGGTACGATGGTTTTTTTACGTGGCCAAGTATCACAGGATCTGGATACACGCGAATCGTTGCATGAGTGTGATGCTGCGAAGCAAACCGAAAAAACCATGCAAAACGTCAAGATGCTGCTTGAAGAAGCTGGCACTACAATGGAGAGCATCTGTCGTATTGTTGTTTACCTAACTGACATTCGTTACCGCGAAGCCGTGTACCAGGAAATGGGCAAGTGGTTAAAGGGCGTTCATCCCTGCTCTACCGGCATAGTGATACCCGCACTGGCACGTCCAGAGTGGGTCGTTGAAATTGAAATAACTGCAGTCATTCCTGATTAGGCAGTCCTGATTACAAAGATACATGAGCACTCATCATGGACAGAATAAACGTAGATGTAGCGACTGAAGAAACTCAGCGCTTACTTGCCGATCTTGCTGCGATTGCGTCGCAAAAATTCGAAAATGCAACCAACATGCCGCCGAACCTATGTCGGGATCCCGGCATAGCACATCTTGAACACGAAAAGATTTGGAAACAAGATTGGGTATGCCCTGGCCTCGCTGCAGATATACCCAAGTCGGGCGATTATCTCTCGTATAGCATTGCTGACGAAGCCATCTATTGCATTCGCGACGACAAAGGTGAAATCCGTACCTACTCCAACGTATGCCGCCATCGCATGATGCAGTTGGTAGAGGGTCGCGGCAATAGCCAACGCATTATATGTCCCTACCATGCTTGGACCTACGACCTAAAAGGTAAACTTGTGGTTGCCGGTCAAATGCGAGAAAGCAGTGTGTTTGATAAAACGAAAATTTGCTTACCCGAATTCCGCACAGAAATTTGGAATGGTTTTATTTACGTTACGCTAAACAATGATGCCGCAAGTGTGGAACAACTGCTCACACCATTAGCTGATCAGGTGGCACGCTATGAAATGCAAAACTACATTCCAGTTGTCACTCAAGACCACACTTGGAATAGCAACTGGAAGCTACTGACTGAAAATTTCATGGAAGGCTACCACCTACCGGTTGCCCATAAAGAAACCGTGGGTGCTTGGATTGGCCTAAAAGACACTGTCTTTCCAGATAAAGTACACGAATCATTTACCTACCAAACGTTTACTAAAGCTGATGGCGCTGCGTATGGTATTGCGCATCCCGACAACACCATACTGAAAAACGAATGGCGCAATACCTCAGTTATGCCAACCGTGTTTCCATCACATATGTACGTATGCGCCCCGGATCATATGTGGTATCTATCCTTGCGGCCCAAGGGCATAGGGCAAATAAATGTACGCTTTGGTGCCTCTCTGGCGCCAGAGCTCTATTGTTCACTTGATAACCGCGAAGAAGCAATAAAAGATCTTATCGAGTTTTTTGATAAAGTAAACGATGAAGATCGTCAACTTGTTGAAGGTATCTTCAAAGGCTCAAAGTCAGAATACGCAACTCCGGGCCCACTAAGCTGGCTAGAACGCGAAATTCACGACTTCGAGCAATATCTTGCTAACCGGTTGTGTCGTTAGACCACATAAGCTATATCAATCACTAATTATTGCAACTAAAGGATCCAACCGTGACGTTTTCAATTACCGGCCACTGCAACAGAACGGGCATGTTTGGCGTTGCCATAACCACGTCATCCATCGCCGTGGGTTCACGATGCCCGCATGCAAAAGCCGGTTGTGGTGCAGTCGCTACTCAAAATATTACTGACCCAAACTTAGCCACATTAGTACTCAAACAATTAGAAGCGGGTGAATCCGCCAGTGATGCGCTTAAAAAAACCATCAAAGACCGCGAACACATCCAATACCGACAACTCACCGTAATTGACAACGAAGGCGCAACGGCGCACTTCACGGGCTCCGAGATACTCGGCACCAATCAAGTTGTTGAAGGTGACAACTGTGTGGCTGCCGGTAATTTGTTGTCCAGCACTGACGTGCCACGCGCAATGGTCGACGGCTTTAAGTCTAATCCAGACGTTCACCTAGCCGAACGTCTATTGACTGGCCTCGAAGCTGGCATAGCCGCAGGTGGTGAAGAAGGCCCTACCCACTCAGCAAGCTTGTACGTTGTTGAGAGAATGCCGTTTCCGTTGGTGGATTTACGCGTTGATTGGGATGACAACGACCCCGTGGCCACCCTGCGCAAGCTATGGACTCAATATGAACCACAGATGCTTGATTATCTGAATCGAGCTATTAACCCCTCGGCTGCGCCTAGTTATGGGGTTGCGGGCGATCCATAGCTGGAGTTAGCAGACAAGGCGCCTCTGGGGGGGTGGAAGACATCGCGCACAATTCCCGACCAAAGCACTCATCACAAGTCTCATTCCGCCGATAGCCGAATTAGAGGCTCCTTTGTGGCGTGAGAGCGTCTAGTATCCGTTAGCAATCAAACCCACCACGCAGTTCACAGGAACACGCTTGAAATCTGACATATTGCCACGCTTGCAAAGCGAATGGTTTGGGAATACGCGCGCTGATATTCTAGCGGGCTTGGTCGTCGCACTTGCGCTCATACCTGAGGCCATCGCATTTAGTATTATCGCTGGAGTCGACCCCAAGGTTGGCCTGTACGCGTCGTTTTCAATAGCCGTGATTGTAGCAATAACCGGTGGCCGGCCAGGCATGATTTCTGCCGCCACTGCCGCCACTGCTGTGTTGATGGTAACGCTAGTAAAAGAACACGGCTTGGAGTACTTACTGGCCGCCACCGTGCTGGCTGGGTTATTCCAAATTGTTGCAGGTTTACTTAAATTGGGCTACGTGATGCGCTTTGTATCTCGATCCGTTATGACAGGCTTTGTAAACGCACTAGCCATTTTAATATTTATGGCTCAGCTGCCCGAACTCATCGACGTGCCGAATCTCACTTATATCTTGGTGGCTTGTGGTTTGGCGATCATATATATTCTCCCTCGTTTTACATCAGCCGTGCCCTCTCCCCTGGTTTGCATCATTGCACTAACCCTTGCCAGCATGGCATTCGGTTGGGATATTCGTACGGTTGGCGACATGGGTGAGCTGCCCTCAACTTTGCCCATATTTTTGATGCCGGACATTCCGCTTAACTTTGAGACTTTACGTATCATTGCACCGTACTCACTTGCGGTTGCGGCAGTTGGATTACTCGAATCATTAATGACTGCTTCGATCGTTGATGAGCTAACTGATACAAAGAGTGATAAAAACCGTGAGTGTATTGGCCAAGGTATCGCTAATACCGCAACCGGTTTTATTGGTGGTATGGCGGGTTGCGCGATGATCGGACAATCAATCATCAATGTGAAATCCGGTGGGCGTGGCCGCTTATCCTGCTTCTGTGCTGGCGTTTTCTTATTACTGATGATCGTCTTTTTAGGGGATTGGGTTAAACAGATTCCCATGGCTGCATTGGTTGCGATCATGATCATGGTAAGTATCGGTACCTTCAACTGGGCTTCATTCGGAAACTTGCGTGATCACCCCACTAGCTCATCTATCGTGATGATCGCGACGGTGCTTGTGGTGGTTTTCACGCATAATTTAGCGATTGGCGTAGGCGTAGGTGTATTGTTCTCAGGGTTGTTTTTTGCCTGGAAAATATCTCGCATATTTGCAATTAACAGTTCCTTATCTGATGATGGTCGACTTCGAACCTATCAAGTGGAAGGGCAATTTTTCTTTGCTTCAGTAGAGGATTTCATGGCGGCATTCGATTTCAAGGAGGCGCTGGACAAAGTGATACTGGATGTCGATAACGCCCACATATGGGATTTATCCAGCGTGGCAGCGCTTGATATGGTGGTATTGAAATTCCGTCGTGAAGGCGCAGAAGTAGAAATCATTGGACTAAACAAGGCTAGTGAGACTATCGTAGGTAAACTCGGTATTCACGATAAGCCAGGCGCCCTAGAACGCTTGCTGGGACATTAACACCATGAACAAGATTCTCGCTGCAATTGATGGGTCAAGCTACGCTGCAAGCGTGTGTGATCACGCGGCTTGGCTAGCAATAAGACTCAGCAGCGAGGTCGAGATTATTCATGTCATCAATCGTAGCGATCAGCCCAATGCCAGCCACGATTTAAGTGGCAGTATCGGTGTGGGCGCGCGCAGCACATTACTCGATGAACTCAGCGAGCTCGATAACAAGCGAGCGAAGATTGCGATGGAGCACGGTCGTGAATTATTGCAAGATGCCAAATTGCATATAGAAAAAGCGGGCGTTGAGCAGGTATCAGTTGTACTAAGACACGATGAACTATCAGACACGCTCAACGATCTTGAAACCTACGCCAATGCCATAGTAATTGGTAAGCGCGGCCAATCAACCGATTTTGCGACCATGCATATTGGATCGAGCCTGGAACGTGTTGCACGCTCCAGTAACACACCCATGTTAGTGGCCTCACGCGCATTCAAGCCGATCAACAAAGCATTGATTGCCTATGATGGCGGCCCAAGCTGCAACCGAGCAATCAACATGCTCGCCAACAACGAAGGATTTGCCGATATAGAAGTTGAGCTACTCTACGTAGGCAAACCTGCACCCGTTAGAGACAAACTCATTGACAAAGCAGTGGTTCAGTTACAAAAATCAGGTTACACCGTTCAATCAACAAGCAAAGATGGAACGGTAGAAAAAGCCATTGCAGAGCACGTTGAAAGCAACGACATAGACCTACTATTTATGGGCGCCTACGGTCACTCACGCATTAGAAATATGTTGATTGGTTCAACCACAACAGAAATGCTGCGCACGTGCTTAGTACCAGTCGTACTGTTTAGGTAATTCAACATTTGTAGGTGTTATTTGCGAACAAAGAGCACCAGCGCGAAATTTCGCCCTAGGAGCGTCGGCATTTGTTACACAACCTATAGTCTAAAATCAAGCGCTGACTGTTCTTACGAGGCTCGACGATGGACCTGCTGACTGCAAACGACCGTCCAGGCACTTACCCGGATTCCTACTACGCGGCGAGCGCTCAGCATCTTGATGCCTTTGGCTCAGCAACCGGGCAGCTTAACTGCGATGTTTGCGTCATTGGTGGCGGATTCACAGGGCTTTCCACGGCATTGCATTTGGCGCAGCGTGGCTATGATGTGATCCTGCTAGAGGCACAGCGAGTCGGTTTTGGTGCCTCTGGCCGCAATGGTGGTCAGGTTGGAGCGGGCCAGCGGGTAGACCAGAAAGAACTAGAAAAAAAGTTGGGCAACGATCATTCGCGCCAGCTTTGGGATATCGCGCGGCAATCTGTGCAACTGGTGCGGGATTTGTCAAGTTCAGATAAGGTGCACGCCGATTTTCACGACGGTATTCTGCACACGACTCATCGCAAACGGGATGCGGCGCTTAATCAGGAACATGTGGATAGCCTGGCCGAGTATGGATACGACAAAGTGCGTGTACTTAACCAGGAAGAGTGCCGCCACCTTGTGAACTCCTCAGTCTACTACGGTGGCACACTGGACACTGAAGCTGGGCATATCGATCCGCTGGAGTTTGCCCTGGGTCTGGCCCGCCTTGCAACTAACGCCGGCGTACGGATCTTGGAACAATCTCGCGTAAACCATCTAACTGAAGGTAATCCTGCACAAGTCAAAACGGCAAATGCCAAGGTGTCAGCGGACTATGTTGTGCTGGGCTGTAACGGTTATCTTGGCACGTTACAAAAACGAGTCGCGAGCAAAGTCATGCCGATCAACAACTATATTATCGCAACCGAACCCATGACGCCCGACGAGCAAGAGAATGTAATCCGCAACAATTACGCCGTAGCCGACAGTAAATTTGTGGTCAATTATTTCCGCTTTTCCGACGATCACCGCCTGCTCTTTGGCGGTACCGAAAGCTATCGCTACAAATTCCCGCCCGATATCGCTGCAAAAGTCCGCAAACCATTACAGGACATCTTTCCACAACTCAATGGCATTGCCATCGATTATGCCTGGGGCGGAACACTAGGCATCACCATGAATCGTATGCCACATTTCGAGCGACTGAGTGGCAACATCCTGTCTTTATCGGGCTTTTCGGGGCATGGGGTGGCGATGGCCACACTTTCGGGTCAGATTGCGGCAGAGACCATCGCCGGACAAGCCGAACGTTTCGATATCATGGCCAAGGTGCCAAGTCACAGCTTCCCTGGCGGCACGGCTTTGCGTTCACCATTATTGGTGCTGGCTATGATGTGGTATTCGTTGCGAGACAAATTCTGAACGTGGCGTTGCCGATCCAGACGTTGAAGACGTTCCTGATATTGCGATCGATTGCACTATCAATTCGAGCACTGTCCTACACTCAGCTACATGTCTGTACTGATTTTTGATTCTGGTGTGGGTGGATTGAGTGTGCTGCGAGAAGCACGTGCTGTACTCTCCGGCCATCAATTCATCTACGTAGGCGATGAAGCCGGGTTCCCCTACGGCGACTGGCAGGAAGCGCCTCTACTTGCGCGTATTTTATCCCTGTTCGAATCACTGATGAACCACTACAGCCCCGATGCAGTCATCGTAGCTTGTAACACAGCATCAACGTTAATCCTGCCCGCCCTGCGCGAGCGGTATACCACGCCCTTTATCGGTATTGTACCGGCGATCAAATCTGCCGCTGAACGCACAGCAAGTGGTTTATTTAGTGTACTAGCCACCCCGGCCACGATCACACGTCAACACACAAAAGAGCTGATTCAACAATTTGCTGGTGATTGCAGTGTCAATTTGGTTGGTGCAACCTGTCTGGCGCGCCTGGCTGAAGACCACATGCTCGGGCGAAAAATTGACGCGACAGTATTAAAAGATGAGATTGCACCCTGCTTTGTTGAAACGCCGCAAGGCAAGACAGACATCATTACCCTGGGCTGCACCCATTACCCATTTCTAGTTAACGAGATGCGTAAGCTCGCACCATGGCCAGTAGATTGGCTTGACCCTGCCGAAGCCGTCGCTCGCCGCGCACTTCATCAATTACAAAACTCGCGCGCAGCGCCAAGGGTATCAAACTACAGCAGCGACATCGCAGTGATGTCATCTGGCCTACCAGATGACGCACGCGACCGCGTGTTTAATAGCTTTGGATTGGTAGGGCGCGATAAGAAGATCACTGACAAGCTCATTCTCATAAGCTCAAAGCAATCACTCCCAAAAGCTAGAAGTTAGCGTTAGGAAAAAATAACTGCTGGCCATCCTTCGTATGCGATGCAATTGCCTGCTGACCCACTTCCGATAACAACCAATCAATAAAAGATTGCCCTAACGCCGCCTTTACGTGGAGGTGTTTTTCTACGTTAACTAAAATGATACCGTACTGATTGAATAGGCGTTCATCACCCTCAACCACAATTTGGTAATCACCTTTATTCCCAAATGCAATCCATGTCGCACGATCTGTCATCACATAGGCACCAATGCCAGTGCCGGTGTTAAGTGTTGCACCCATGCCCGAGCCGGTTTCTCGATACCAGCCACCCGACGCAGCATTGACATCAATATCGGTCATTGCCCATAGTTTTAGCTCAGCTTTGTTTGTACCACTGTCATCGCCACGCGATGCAAACAGCGCTTTATGCGAAGCAATTTTGATAAACGCTTCAACCACATTGTCCATGCCCTTTAGTTCAGCCGGATCGGACCGCGGCCCTACTATGATGAAATCGTTGTACATCACATCAGCCCGGCTAACCCCATGGCCATTGGCAATAAATTCTTCCTCTGCCTCCTTTGCATGCACGAACAAGACATCACCATCACCATTCATGGCGTTACGTAAAGCCTGCCCTGTGCCAACCGCAACCACCCGCACCTCGGTACCCGTCTGCTGCCGGTAAATCGGGAGGATATGATCGAACAAGCCCGAATTTTGTGTGGACGTAGTGGACTGCAGCAATATGTAATCGCCCACGCCCGCTTGGACGCTGGCGATCAACATATTGATCACCACAATTAAACTATAAACGACTGATTTTTCTAGCATTTCAATGAGATTTCTAAAGCAGGGAACAATGAATTGGCCCAAACAGATCAAAATAGCACATGCCGCCCCACCATGCGGTGCTCTCAAGGGTTGGCTACCACCAGGTTTCAAAGGCATACTTGACTAGCGTCACACTCAAGGTCACAAACCAAGTTAATGAGCGGTACACGACTAAACGACTAGTCGTCTTTTTGAACCCGTCGCGGTGTGGTTAAGAAGCTGCCTGATAACATTTGCCCAAGGTAAACCCGAGAATGTTGCCAAAGCGACACCCCAAGCAAGGAAAAGCGTTCATGACAAAAACACTAGCCGCCAGCTTACACTCAGCTGGCTCTCAACATAAAGCTATTGCGGCCGTGCTCCTACTCATTGGCTTTATTTCTGGTTGTGTCAGCACTGAAGCTAAAAACGAATCGGGTATCGTTAATGCCGGCACAAGCGACAGTATGCTCGAAGACGTCCTGTCAGTCCTGCCTCAGTTAATTGAACCACGGATAAACTCCATTCAGTTTGGTCCCAAGGTAGATGAGCTCGATGTTATCGCAGCAAGAAATTTAGCAAAAGCTGGCTACGGTATCCAACGTGTCAGTGCGGACCAGGGTGTTAATTTTTTTAGGGCTGATAAATTCGAAAACGAAGATGGCATTCAAACCATGCGCGTTAGTATTGGCGAGCTCGAAATCACTAGGGAATACGCCACCGAAGGAGGCATAATCGTACCAGCTGGCCCTTTCGAATTGGCTGGCACGAGAGCCCAAATCGACCCCAGCGAGAGCATGCTAGGATCAAAAGTTGGTAACGACGCCATAGCTAACAACGTTGAATACACATCGATTGCACCAATCGAAGGCGGTATACCAACGATCTCCTTATTATCAGAAGACATCATCCAGGGAGTTGTAAACCAAGCTACGCAGGGGCCACGCCTAACCACTATTAACTCAACAAAACTTGAAGTCAAAAATCGCTTTTACGATGTAGACGGCACCTTTGCAAACCTTATTAATGATCGTGAGCGTGTCGCTCGCGAAGTCATTATTTTTCCTAATGACTCGATGCGGCTAGGCGAAGAAGGCAAGCAGCGTATCAACAAGTTACTCAATCAATTTTCCGAAGCCAGCGATTTGATCAATGTAATTGGTTGCAGTAACGGCGCTACTAAGCTTGCCATCGGTAACGAAGGCTTGGCCTTAGGTAGAGCGAACCGAATCACTGAAGAGTTATTAACATTAGGCGTACCTAACCGAAGCATTCTCGATGACGCATGCTGGTCTCCAAAAAGTACGGGGGTGGATTTTCCAAGCAGAGGTGTAGTGATTGATCTTATGCGGAGCGAATCATGATCAAGGATCGCAAACGGTTTGCCGCACTATGCCTGGCTACCCCAGTGCTGGCTTTGCAGCTAGCTTGCCAAACGCCAACACCAAACGTTGAGCCGTATCTACCACGATTAAACTCTACGGCCGACACAGTGGCAGGCATGTCGAAAACCGAGCTTGATAACTTACAGCTGGTCTCAACCAATCTAGTGTCAGCTTTACTTCAACTACCCGAAACCAACCCCTCTACAATAACACTTCAAGTGTCAACACCTGGCACAGCGTTTGGCAATCTTATCGTTCGAGCACTCGAGGAAGCCGGTTATAGCTTGCAGCACGTAAGTGCTGATCAAGGAATGAACTACGTACGCTATAGTAAGCGCCACTCCGAAACCGAAGCTGGCTTCGTGGTGGACTACAACCTATCAATTGGCATGATTAAACTTCGTCGAGAATACATCACCAATGAATCAGGAATTTTTCCATCGTCGTTAATGTCTATTGTCGGTTCACAGTCGGCTGCGGAGGTGATACTGGACGACAACATATTTATTGAACAAGGCGGCAACGATTTGTTTATATCAGGCGTAAAAAATGCCCAAAGCGAAATAAAAACGCTGCAAGTGAGAGACTACAATCTAACACCAGATAATAAACGCACCACTCAAGAAATCGTATTGGGAAATGCACGAAACCAACAGCTCGGTAAGGCAGCAGCTAATATCAATTCAAACGACTACACGAGAATGCGCCGCACGGTGTTGATTTTTGACAACCGCACCACCAGTGTAATGGGGCGTGGCAACAAGCGAGCAATTAGCCTATTAGCTCGTGAACACCAGCCCAATGATGTGTACTCAATTACTGCTTGTACTGATGCCGATGGTGAGGATGAATCAGCGCATGCTCGTGCTGTAAGAGTACAAGAAGAATTTATGGCTTACAAAATCCCGGCCGAGGCAATCGTATTTGCACCCTGCATCCGTGCAAGCTTTCGCCACACCTCGGATGAATCACCCGTGCCGGTAACGATAGAACAGTTGCGCTTTAATTACTAACGTCGCCTTCAACTAACGCCCTTACTACACGTCGCTACTAGATCACGTTACTAGATGGGATCATGTGAGATCGTCAAATGGAGCTCGGTGCCGGTATACGGATTAGCCAGTGCAACCGCTTCGTTTAACGACACACCTAAACCTGGCTCGCTTGAAGAGTTCATAAGTATCTTGAGTGAACGCTCTACTTCAATAGCTTATGAATATATTGCAGCGCGATGACATAACCATCAATTCCGCAGCCAGCGATAACAGCGTCGGCACGTTTTGAAACATAGGAGTGATGGCGAAACTCTTCTCGTTTATGGATGTTAGAGATGTGCACCTCTACTACCGGCCCATCGAATGCATTAAGCGCATCCAGAATGGCCACGGACGTATGCGAGTAAGCAGCTGGGTTAATGATAATGCCAGCAGATAAACTACGAGCCTCCTGTATCCAGCCAACTAATTTTCCTTCGTAGTTTGATTGACGGAAATCAACTTTCACGCCAAGAGTGTCGGCGATCGTTTTACAGTTATTTTCAACATCCTCCAAGGAATCGCTACCGTATATTTCAGGTTGCCGTTGCCCCAGCAAGTTGAGGTTGGGCCCATTAAATATTGAAATCTGTGTAGTCATTTGATCCGACAACCTTATTGCATCTTGCTCTATTCTAGCCAATCATAGCTTAATCGGGCTGACTGGCTACCGACAATTTGCCGCTCACACCGTGTTTATCGATAAGCGATTGAATGAAGCCATCCGCTATCCATTGCTCGATTTGCTCATTGAGAAATTGGGCAGCTTCAGGCATACCACGAGCACAGCCTATCGATTGTTGGATAGCGGTAAAGCTCTCGTCAAACAATCTTGAGTGCTTCAACTGAGTTTGCTGCTCGATTAACTTGGGACGCAGCCCAGCCAGTACTTCCAATCGCTCGTTCACAAACAGATCAAAAGCTGAATCAACACTATCAGTCCTAACTATCGTGGCATGCTTAAGATTCTCGCTTAACCACAGATCATAGGCACTTCGCTGCTTGACCACGATACGATTACCGGGTGAATCTACTTCTGTGATTGCATTAATGGCTGTGCCTGCAGGCAACAGATAGGTGGCTTGAATTTCACAATATGGGATGGAGAATTGAATCGTTTTCGCCCGTTCCGCCTCGGCGGCAATATTACCAATATCCCAAGCACCCGTCGCAATTGCATCTGCTAATTCACCAGGGCCAGGGTATGAGATTAGCTGAGACTCCACCCCTAGCATTGCTGCTAGTTCATGGGCAATATCCGGCGACACGCCAATAGGCTGGCCGTCAGCAGCTTTATCAGTAACCAGCAAAAAATTACTCATGTTGATACCCGCTTTTAGCATTCCTGAAGGTGCCAGCTGCATAACTACCAAGCTTCTCATTTAACAATCCCTTTCATTATGATTTGTCAATTGTGCCAGACCGAACACGGTTTTGCGATTGATGGGTGATATCATCGCACTCTAATCGCACCCACCCAAATGGCAACAATTATGGACAACTGTTCAGCTAACAAATTACCTGGCAAATTATCCCGACCTAGCAACATGAACAAAATAACAGCGCTGTCTTGCATCGCAGTACTAACATTTACGCTCAGTGCCTGCAGTAGTGATAACAGTAACGCCCCTGCGGTTGGAAATGACGGCAACGAAGCCACCCAAAATGATGCCAACAACATTACGGGCAACCCGGGTACCGACACAACTGGTGACACGGTTACCACCAATACCGATACTGACACCACGAATACAGACACAACTAATACCAATACCAGCTCGCCAGATACCAACAACAGTGATTACGTTGTTCCGCCTGGAAATGATGTATCCGGTGGTGACAACGACAGCCCAACGCTTACCGAAACATTATCTTTGCAAGGGCCATTTATTAAAGACATCAGCCGCAGCGCTGGCCCACCCTCTGTACCTCAAGGTTTAACAGCGCTACTCGTTGGTGCTGACTGGGTGGAATTTAGCTGGCGACCATCTGTTGATGATCAATCAGTTGAAGCCTATGAAGTATATCGAGACAACTCGCTTGTCTACACAATACGTGGCGACAGTGGCGATCCAGATTACCGATCATGGATTACAACCACGCATATGGATTGCGATTACACGCGCAATGCCAGTTGCAGAAATAACCGACCCGCGCCTGGCTCATCAATCAATTTAACAGTAGTAGCGATTGATAACGAGGGCATGCGTTCGGCGGCATCTGCACCACTTAACATTAAGCTGGTAACACCATCATCTTCAAGTGTAGATTTAAGCAACTATTCAAGTGTATTCACCGAAGAGTTTGAAGAAGGCGTGCTCGATCGCAACAAATGGAAAACAGCCCTACCTTGGAACAACGATGTCATCAACGGTGAAAGTCAATTCCTGGTAAACATTTTTGGAAACAGCCCACCGGCTTATGACCCATTTGTTTTAAATGGCAGTACCTTAGCGATTACGGCAATCAGTACACCTTCGGACCTATTAGCGCAGGCAAATAATCAACCGTATTTATCTGGCGTTATTACCAGCGCAGATCATTTTGAAATGACTTACGGCTATGTGGAAATGAACGCAAAGCTTGCTAGAGGTGATGCAATCTTGTCGGCGTTTTATCTATTCAACCAAGATTTCGACAACAATAAGCCTGAAATAGATATCATTGAATATAACGGCTCACACCCAAACATCGCCAATCAAACCTACCACTACTTTGATAGTAACCGTACTCGCTGGGCTAGCGGTGAAGGTCATTCTTCACCTACGATGGAAACCAATACCGACAACCTAAGCAATAATTATCATACCTACAGTGTGTTGTGGGAAAAAGAGCTAATGATTTGGTATATCGACGACGTAGAAGTACGACGTGTGACTGGCCCCAGAGTATCTGATGAACCTATGAACATCATTGCGCAGCTAGTAATGGGCAGTACATGGGTTGGAACACCTAGCGCCGCATCAGCGGTGATGGAAATAGACTACATTCGCGCGTGGCAACGTAACTAATGCGCCAGCCACCCACCCCGTAAGGGGTGTGGGTGGCTTCGTCGCCTAGTAACCACCTTTCATAAATGCTTCAAACTCTTGTTCATCAACGCGGCGTTGCGCATCTTCTCGCCAGTTGTTGAAACGCTTACTGCGTTCAGCAATCTCGTGCTTTATTTCGCGGATCTTGTCGTGTTGAGTTTGTTGATACTCGTTAAACACGATGTTGTCACTTGAAG
Organism: Granulosicoccaceae bacterium; assembly: GCA_036478595.1. Classification (GTDB taxonomy): domain Bacteria; phylum Pseudomonadota; class Gammaproteobacteria; order Granulosicoccales; family Granulosicoccaceae; genus Granulosicoccus. Next base: position 38,376 of record JAZGEF010000011.1, on the reverse strand, counting down.
CCGCGACGTTTAAGTTCAGATCAATATCAGCACCGGATCGAAACGCTACCCACTTCGCTTTAATCGCTGCAGGTAAATCAACTGCATTGCGACCAGTGAGTATCCAAAAAAGCACCAGTAGGCCAACAGGCCAGAAAAATACGAAACCCAGCACCATAGCGATGATATTGGTACCGGACCAGTTGCGCTTGTTGCAGGCGCGACCACGACGATACTCATTGGCCCTGCTATTTGCTGCGTGGCCAAGATCATTGTTATCAGACGATGTCATTGTTTGTTATCCCCTATTAGCAACTTTATGACTCTTAAACAGCGCTCTGAGTCAGTAAAGTGGTAGTATGTGAACACTGTTCACATTTAATATACTTGAATTAGCCAAAAATACAAGCAATATCGGAAAATAAAGTAAACAATGTACACATTTATAACAACAAACAGCCTATTAGTAGGAAAACTCTACAAATATGCGCTGATAGCACGCTGTATCAACATTTGAGACAGACCATGAAAAAACCAAAAACGAGTTACCACCACGGAGACTTAGCCGAATCGCTATTAAATGCGGTCGATGAGTTAGCGACCAAATTTGGCCTCGAGGCAGTCACCCTGCGAAGTTGTGCAAAGCGTGTGGGTGTCTCGCCATCATCAGCTTTTAGGCATTACGCAGATAAACGCACATTACTGACAGCCTTCGCCACACGTGCCTTAATGCAACTCAGTACTGTACTTGCCAGCGCGAACAAAGCAGCCCTGCACAAAGACCAGGACGCATTCTTAGCCGTTAGCCTGGCTTATATTAAATTCGCTATAGAAAAGCCCGCTTTCTTTCGGGCCATGTGGCGCGAAGAAACCATCTACACAACGGATGATGCCTACATGGAAGCAATCATAGTACTCACCAGCACAATCAAAGGCGGCTTCGCATCATCACTCGTGGATGACGATGCAAGCTCCATGAGCTCAGCTGAGCTACTGGCATGGTCCTCTGTTCATGGCTTAGCCAATTTACTGATCGATGGCCCGGTAGGCAATGGCTTGAGTAAAGCTCAAAAAACGTCGTTGGCTACCGACATGCTCGAATTGTTGCAGCCTGCCCTAGAGGCCTAGACGAAAAAGAAGTACTTTACTCCTCCAAACCTAGTGCCGCCTTACGTTGATTTGCCCATGTCCGTAATATCTGATCTACCGCTAAGCCAATAAAGGCCACACATAGGCCCAGCACTAATCCGTTTCCAACACCCTCTTTACTTGAGATCGCACCAAGAATTAATTGGCCAAGATCATCTGTACCGATATATGCACCGATAATAACCATGGCAAGTGCAAATACAACTGTTTGGTTGATACCTAATGCCATGTGCGGAAACGACATCGGTAACTCAATTGAGAAGTACCGCTGGAAACGATTAACGCCTGCCATTGAACCAGCATCATGAAGTGCTTGAGGCACACTTTGTAGCCCTACCACGGTGTAACGAGCAGCCGGAATCGTTGCATATACCGCCACAGCTATCAGCACTGATGTATCAGTAACACCAAACAACATTATTACGGGAATCAGGTAGATAAACGATGGGAAGGTTTGAAACGTATCGCACCAGATCAGTAACATTCGCGCAGACCTTGGATGTTGCGCACACAATGTGCCCGCAACAATTCCGATAAAACCAGATATCAATACAGCCATTGACATCAAATAGGCTGTGATCAATGCGCGATCCCACCACTCAGTCAGTGCAATGAATAACAAGTAAGCGCCAACTATCAATGCTGAGCGAGTGCCGCCAACTATAAAACCCGTGCCCATTGTTAAAGTGAATGTTGCTATCACCGGCATGCTCAGATACGCCGTTTTTACTGGTATCAGCACATCAACAATGAACCACTCATTAAAGGCTTTGATCGCAAAAAAGAAGGTATCGAAGATCCAGTCGACACCAGCCTGCCAGAACGGTTCAGTGGTAAATCCTTTGTTATGAGGTATCAAGTAAAGGTAGTTAAACCCTTCTTTAAATATAAATGAACCAATCCATGCCAGCACAACACCAATAAGGAATACACCCATAAACCATATGGAATGTTTGTGCCGTTGCTTAAAGGATTGATCAGCGAAATAGTCTGTTTGCTTATTTGCCCACGCCAGCGACAGCCTATCCAGCACAATAGCAATTAATACAATACAAACACCAATTTCAAGTGCCAAACCGACTCGCAATCGATTTAGCGCGATCAACAAATCATTACCTAGCCCTTTTGCACCAATCAGCGATGCGATAACCACCATGGCCAAACACTGCATGATGACTTGATTCACGCCAATCAGAATATCTCGCCGTGCAGTGGGTATGAGCACCCGTCGCATCAGCTGCCTGTCGGTACAACCACTCATTCGCCCCGCTTCTGCAACTTCAGGCGGTACTTTTTTCAAACCTAAAATAGTCAAACGCACCATCGGCGGTGTGGCGAAAATGATGGTCGCTATCGCACCAGCGTGATCACCAATACCAAAAAATACCATAACGGGTATTAGGTATGAATAGTGCGGCACGATCTGCGCAATGTTGAGCAACGGATCTAAAATAGTTTCAACGGTTTTGTTTTTATAGCCCCACACACCCAGTGCGAGCCCTATCAGTATCGCCAGTGGAGCAGCAATGAGAACAAACGATAACGTCTGCATGGAAGGTTCCCATTGCCCAAATAAGGCAATGTACACAAACGTAAGGCCTGCAAATAGCGCTAGCCCGATGCCGCTTAAGCGATAACCAAGAATGGCAGCACCACCCGCCACTACTGTCCATGGCAATCCTGGCCAGCGTGCCCATTTATTTTCAGACACCCAGTCCCAGCTGGTAAAGGTAACGATGGTTTTTACACCCCCAAGTATCAACTCTCGAACAAACTCAATCATAAACAATACAAAACCCGATATAGCACGTGTCACCTGCCGCATCACCGGCTTTTGTTCGTACTCTTCTATGTCCGGGTCATAAACATCAACCAACCACCATTCAAACATCAGGAAATCGACCGAATTGTTGATTATTAGTGGAACTTGCTTAAATAACGGTGGTAAGCGCCAAAGCCAACTGCCGTCTGTTGCAGGGACAAACATGCACATCAAGATAAAGACAGCGATTAGCAGCAAAAACTGCAAATACTTATGTTCTCGAAGCATCTCCACTATGAGGGTTTTCCTGAGGTCTTTGCCGAGTGATCTCCGAACAACAGGTGTACCACCTTTGACGCATGTACTACTCCGACAACCTCTCCTGAGGCATCAATCACCGATACCGGCTTGCTGGAATTCAGCACTGCTTCTGCAACCGTTTCAATGATTGCGTCTTTAGAAACCCTCAAATCGCTCACGGGAACAGCAGGATTAACAGGGTCCATTACAGTTTCGATTTTTAGAACTTTTTCGCGTGGTACTTCTTCGGTGAATTTACGAACGTATTCAGTGGCTGGGTTAAGCACGATGTTAGCGGGTGTATCGAGCTGCTCGACGATGCCGTCTTTCATAATCGCTATACGATCTGCTAATCGCAGCGCTTCATCAAAATCATGCGTAACAAACAGTATTGTTTTACTTAGCACGCCCTGTAGGCGTAGAAACTCATCCTGCATTTCTTTACGGATTAACGGGTCGAGAGCAGAAAACGGCTCATCGAGAAACCAAATGTCTGGTTCAATCGCAAGTGATCGGGCAATACCTACACGTTGTTGCTGACCGCCAGAGAGTTCTCGAGGAAAATAGTTTTCACGCCCGGACAAACTGACCAGCTCAATCATCTCGCCCGCTCGTTTGATGCTCTCGTCCGTGCTGATACCCTTTACCTGCAACGGGAAGGCTATGTTTTCAAGAACAGTTTTATGCGGCAACAGTGCAAAGCTTTGAAACACCATGCCCATCTTGCTACGGCGCAGTTCGATCAACTGCTTATTGTTCATCGTTAGGATGTCTTCACCTTCGATGAAGATCTTGCCAGCCGTTGCATCGGTTAATCTTGATATACAGCGCAAAAGTGTTGACTTACCGGAACCGGATAAACCCATGATGATGAGTAACTCACCGGGGTATACTTCAAAAGACGCGTTGTTAACACCAACAATACATCCGCCTTCCTGAAACTTTGCAGCATCTACATCGCCACCGGATTCCTTCATCATCCGTTTAGCATTATCACCAAAGATTTTATATACGTTTTTGCAGTGGATAACCGGATCGTTGGACATAAGCTTTCTGCTGACTCTGTTCTTGATGTTTAAAAAGTGGCTAAGGCTTACGACGCCCCTCCACAACAAAATAAGCCCCCCGGCGCGAAACGCGCCAGAGGGCTTAGTACTACTCAACCAACGTTAATTCCAATAATCAGTACGTTATAGATAGCGTATAAAATATTGTCAGACAAAAACCTTACTTTGTCCAGGCCATCCAAAGATCTTTGTTGTCTTCAAGCCATTTTTTCGCAGCATCTTTGTGATCCATTTTGTCGATATCGACTAGAGCAGCCATTTCACCAATTTGAGTCGTAGTGAAATCCAATTTGCTGAACGCAGTGTATGCAGCAGGGTGAGTTTTGGGGAATTTGTAGTTAGCTGCTTTTTTCAACCAGCCTTTCGGAGAACCGCAACTTCCGTCACCACCGTCTTCTTTACGACAGCCAGCAGTGTACTCAGGAAACTCAATGAACGTAAAACCTTCCGCGTCTGTGAAGTTAGGCGTCCAGTTAAATACAACTGTAGGGCGCCCTTCTTTCTTGGCAGACGCTAGTTCAGTCCAAAGCGCATCAGCACTACCGGCGAATTTTACTGTCCACTTGTCCGCTAAACCTAGTGCTTCAATACGCTCAGGCATCATAGTGCCGTGCCAACTTTGAGGGCCTTCTAACCAACGGCCTTTGCCGCCAGAATCAGCTGTAGTGAAAGCTTCATGACAATCTTTCAGTGCCTCCCAATTTGGAAGTCCAGGACATAAGTCTTGCTCGATAACCCAAGTAGGTACACCCATTTCTTCGAGGGTGGTTGCTGAATGAGTGCCTGCATCAATCACTCCGCCTTTAGCCATCGCGTTGTAGAACGACTTACCAAACGTGGACTGCCACACTTCGTGAGAAACAGTTACGTCACCGTTACGGATAGATTCATATACCGCTTGAGAATCAGCGGGTACGTATTCAACGTTGCTGCCCATGCTTTCAAACATGCCGCCAAGCACATAAGCCATCACAACTTGACTAGACCAATTATGAATTGGGATCACAATTGGTGCAGTGCTGTCAGCAGCATTAGCCGCGCCCGTCACTGAGGTTAGCGCTACAGCGCCTGCAACGACTAATGGTCGCAACGCTTTGGGTGTTCGTAATTTCATATTTTCCCCTTGTTTTAAGATTCAAAATGCGCGTGAACTCAATTGAAACCAATAGACCCCACGAGCCAGCCGTGGCCCTCATGAACGGTTAAAAGAGCGTTCGGAATGCACGAGGGAAAAATACCACCTTTGTCCTGGAGAGACAAACAAAAGTGAAAAACAGAGCCAAAATGTACAAATTCGTCAGTTTCAGTACAGTATTGGTATATTCGCAATTCATTTAATTTTGAGCAAACGAATAGACAACCTTATCAACAGACAATTTGAAAGCACTTGCCTATCTGCGTTTCGTCCAAATTTGCTTACTATTCCGTGTTCAAGAGCCCAATAACATTGCGCCACTATTTAATTATGTTAAATAGCATGATACGCATGACTGGTGCTTAACTTCTCACTGGAACATCAACCAACTTACCTCTGGGTATCTCGGCAGCTTTGTCATAAAGTGGCAGCGCAGATAAGGTGCCTGTATGCAATTTGCCGTCGATACATCTGATCGTTACATTTGCACCAACCGCATGTGCTGTAGACTCAAGCAGGCCAATACCAATGCCTTTTTGTAAATACGGTGACATCGCACCGGCTGTTACCTTACCTATTTTTTTATCACCGAGCATTATCTCAGCGCCAATATGCGGCTCCCCACCCTCGCATAACAATCCTCTTTGCCGATTGGCGGGTTTCAGCTTAAGCAGTGCAGGCTTACCAATGAAATCAATTTTATCCAGATCGACAAAGCGATCTAAGCCGACATCGTAGGGCGTAGTAAAACGATCAAAGTCAGAACCTGCATTAAGAATGCCCGCCTCTATACGACGAATATGCATTGAATCCAAACCAAACAATCCTAAACCAAACGGTTCGCCTTTAGTTTTTAAGTGACTCCACAATGCAGCGGCATCATGATGCGGCTCAGTGTAAAACTCCCACCCTAGTTCATTGGTATAACCCGTACGAGTGATCACAAGCTCTTGTCCACCAAAGCTCACCGTGGCAATGCCAAAATAATTAAACGGCTCAGGCATGCCGTCATCAGCCGCTGCTGCCAGTACCTCAAGTGCAGTTGGCCCCTGCACTTGTGATACATACACTTCAGGGTCAGAAATCGTTACGTCCAGCCCCACTGCATGTGCTCTCGCCCAACTATAAAAATCCCCGTCAGCTTGTGCAAACCAAAATGCATCTTGATCAAGACGTAGCAAAATTCCATCAGTAATCATTCCGCCATCTTCATAGCAGGCAAGCCCGTAACCACATCGACCGGGGCGTACCTTGGAGATATCTTTGGTAAAGAGCATATTCAGCAGGCGCACAGCATCCGGGCCTTTAAACTCAAGTGGGTATTCACCGGTATGCAGTACCGCTGATTTTTGACGTAACAACCAATAGCCATCTATGGTATTAATCTTGTCAAAACAACAAGCCATTAAGCGCCGGTTATATACGGTATAGTGCGGCCCAAACGGGCGTTCTATTTCGTGATAAGGGTGACGGTTGATTCCAAAATCCCAACCTGCCCCATCTGTAGAGCTCACCAGGTCACGTGTTTTACCGTCACTAGACACAAATATCATAGATCTAACTCGATTTAAGTTAAATCAGCACCGAGAGCACTAACCACCATTTCTTGGAAATGATGCACGGCATGTTCTGATAATTCCGTTCGATCGGTATCTACAACAAAGCGTCCTTGATTGTAGCCACGTGATTGCAAGCCGCGCTGCACACTTTCGCACAAAGTAATGTCCTCAGGCTGTAGCACGTCTTTTTGATAAGCCATCGCCTCCTTCAGTTGTTTGCTAGGTGCGCCATCACGCACAAACCAATCCTGAAACTCAAGCGTGTTAGCTACCCCATTGGGATTCATCTGCAATATAGATAGATTTGCTTCACCTGGGTATGCCCATATCGTGAGATTGGGCCATAGGTACCATCCTGCATAACCAAAATCAACATCACCTTTTTCAAAACTAAATGCCCTGTTATTTTGATTATTAACGGCTTTGGATATATGACTAGAATAGATACCTTTACTAACCGAGCGATAGCTTTCCATATCCACCAAGTCAACGAAATCTTTGTGTGCTGGATGGCAGTGATAACATTCTAGAAAATTATCAATCATCACCTTCCAGTTGCATTCAACATTATACGTATCGCGCTGCGCGTACTTTAAGTTGTCAACATCTGGGCAGTATTCGCGTATTTCTTTTTCAAGCTCTGATGCCAATGATTCCAACGGTTCTGCATCGTTGTTTAAATTGACAAATACCATGCCGCAAAATTTTTCGACCCGTACCGTCTTTAAAGAAAATTCGCATTTATTAAAGCCTGGAACGTTGCGCGTGTTACGAGCCGACTGAAGTAAGCCATTAAGATCATAAGCCCATGCGTGATACGGGCAACGGATCATATTAGTTTGGCCAACACCGGCGAGTAGCTCGTGGCCACGATGTTGGCATACGTTATAAAACCCACGCAGCTCGCCATGCTCATCAGCGACAACAAATACGTTCTGGTTATCAATAGATGCCGTGATGTACTCACCTCGCTTTGCCAATTGGCTGTTATGCCCGACGTACCACCAATTACTAAAAAAGATCGCGTCTCGCTCCTTCTCATACACCTCGCTGTCTGTGTAATAACGAGCTGGCATGGTGAAAGAGCTGGACGGATCACTGCTAAATGGTGAGTCCGCTTTAGTTCTGTCGATGGGTGAATGAGGCATAGTTATCCGCTCCCTTTTTGCTTCGCATAGTTTATTGTTATGCATCAAGCGATTCAAACAACATTAATGAATCTATTTTGATAAGCTAAGCTTATGCATACGATCAAACAGCAGCTGCCTCCACTCGATCCTTGCGTTGCATTTGACGCTGCTGCTCGCCATTTGAGCTTTACTCGAGCCGCTCAAGAGCTGAACCTCTCACAAGCTGCTGTTAGCCAGCAGATACGCAACCTAGAGGCATTCCTGGGAGTAAAGCTGTTTATAAGGGCTAACCGTAGCGTTCGTTTGTCACCTGCGGGCAAAGAATTCCAACACAGCGTTTCAGGTTTGCTGCGCCAGCTAGCCAGCGCAGCAAACGATATCAAAGCACCTGCAAGCCGTATACGTTTAACCATTGCGGCCGATCAATCGGTGGCATCAATGTGGCTAATGCCTCGCTTAACCGATTTCCAGTCGAAGTACCCAGATATTGCTGTGCGCTTAATTGCCTCTGATGAAGAGCTGGATTGCCTGCACCCTGATGTACATGTCGCGATTATTCACGGTAAAGGCGATTGGCCGTCTTATCGCGCAGAAAAGTTATTTGAAGAAGAAATATTCCCTGTGTGCAGCCCCGCTTATCTAGCCGATCGCAAGACGATATCAATAGAGCGGTTAGTTGACGAAAACTTATTGGAGCAAGACGATGATCACTGGGACTGGATGAACTGGCGCACTTGGCTCAGCCACAATGATATGCATTTACCTAAAGGCTACCGTGGGTTTCAAGTGAATAGTTATCCTCTGATGATAGATGCGGCACGCAACGGCCATGGCATCGCTCTTGGTTGGCGCTATCTGGTTGATCCACTCGTGGCCAGCGGAGAGTTGGTGATGCCTTCCGATGCCGCTGTCAAAACCGGATTCGGCTACTATTTGGTGTGCCAGAACAACCCAGCACCCAAAACAGCCGTTACCCGGTTTTGCGAATGGGCGAAAGAATGTCAAAACCCACCTAGCAGGTAAGAAACACTCGAAAGCCGGTGCTATAGTTCCAGGCTATATAATCTAGTATGCAAATAGAGTCCGCACTATGACAGCAGCACCTGCAGGCCAGTTTTACCTCGGCAGCCAATCTCAAAACGATGAGCCGTTATTTTATAAGTCAGCCAATCTGACCACCCATGGTGTCATTGTGGGCATGACAGGCTCGGGCAAAACAGGCTTAGGTATCGTGTTACTCGAAGAAGCTTTGGCATCGGGAGTTCCGACTCTGATAATTGATCCTAAAGGCGACATGGGTAATCTATTACTCAGCTTTCCCAATATGTTACCCACGGATTTTATGCCTTGGATAAGCGAATCAGAGGCTGGGGGAGACCTTGCACAAACCGCAGTTGAAAAAGCAGAACTTTGGAAGTCTGGCTTGGAGCGCTCCGGTATCGAACTCGACCGTATTAAAAAACTACACAACACCGCTGAGTTTACGATCTACACGCCAGGCTCAAGTGCAGGAATACCCCTTAACGTTATTGGCTCGCTTAACGCACCAGCTCCAGGTACTGACCCTGAAACCATGCAAGACGAGATCGAAGGTTTTTCTTCATCGTTATTGGCAATGGTAGGCATTGAGTCCGATCCACTAAGTAGCCGCGAGCACATTTTGATATCCAACATCCTTAACTGGTATTGGGCTAAGGGTAGAAACCTTGATTTGGGTGCGCTAATTGGCTTGGTACAGCAACCTCCGATGCGCAAGCTCGGGGTTATCGATTTGGATTCATTTTTCCCACCCACTGATCGGGTAAAGCTTGCGATGAAGCTTAACGGGCTGGCGGCCTCGCCGTCGTTCTCTAGTTGGACTGAAGGCCCTGATCTGAACATCCAAAAAATGCTGTACAGCAGAAGTGACAAGCCACAAGCCGCTATCGTATCGCTTGCGCACTTGAGTGAAGATGAACGACAGTTTGTTGTAACCTTGTTGTTATCCAAGATGGTTACATGGATGCGTGCGCAACCGGGCACCTCTGATTTACGCGCATTGATTTATATGGATGAAGTATTTGGTTATGCGCCACCTATTGGCAACCCACCTTCTAAGAAACCGATCCTAACCATACTCAAACAAGCACGTGCTTTTGGCGTAGGCTTGGTAATATCGACTCAAAATCCGGTTGATATTGATTACAAAGCAATTTCAAACACTGGCACCTGGATGATTGGTCGCCTGCAAACCGAACAAGACAAACAACGCTTACTAGACGGCATGAGCCAGTCCGATGGCTCGGTTGATATCAAAGCCATTGGCGATACAATCTCAAATTTGGATAAACGCCAATTTGTATTGCACTCAACTAAAAGTTCCACACCGACACTATTCTCTACTCGCTGGGCCATGTCTTACTTGCCAGGGCCACTTACACGAGATCAAATCACCCGACTCACCAGCTCAGACAAGCGAGCTGAGAGTATGGCAAGTGCACAAGCTTCTACTGCGATACCTACTGGTGACGGAGCTGCTGCTCCTATAGAAACAGCAGCTCTGGCTGACAACGAAAGCACGGTGTTACCGCAAATTGCAGACAATGTGGTAGTGCGATATTTAGACCCTGCAGTGGAATACGCTGATACCATAGGAGTTACTGCGGGTAGCAGTCGCTTAAAAGCTGGCTTAGCGGTACGGGTAGAAATGTTATTCGACGATACTAAATCAAAGCTACGCCACCAAACAGAATGGGAAGCGATCATTACCCCACTAGATGGACCAGTTGATGCAGACGATGCCATCATTGTTGACTACGATGACAAGGATCTATCGAAGAAAGAACCTGACAACCCAATTTACATTTTGCCCGATGCAAAAATTAAGAATAAAACCTATTTTACGCAAGCGCAGAAAGCCATTAAGGATCACCTGTACCGCAACAAAGAACTCGAGTTGTTCTACAACCCGGAGCTAAAAAGCTATTCACACGTTAATGAAACACGTGAGACCTTCGAACTGCGTTGTGAGCAAATTGCTGATGGGTTTGCTGATAAAGATGCCGACAAGCTGCGTAAGGTGTTAGCCAAGAAAATCGATCGAATTAATACATCCATTCAAAAAGCTGAAGACAAACTGCGCGAACTAGAATTCGATACATCAAGCCGCAAAAAAGATCAGCGCACTAGCCAAGTGCTGGACATTGCAGGTGGTTTACTCGGCAGCTTGTTAGGTGGCAGACGCAGCACCCGATCAATGGTGACCACTGGTATCCGCCGCAGCCAAAGTAAGGGCCGTATGGCTGCACGTGCTGAGGAGCGTCTGAAAACAGCAGAAAACCGCTACAACGAATTGATGGAAAACCGCGAAGATCTTGAAGATCAAATCGGTGAAGACCTATTTGAGATTCAAAGCGAGTGGGCTGAGAAGATTCCAAATATTGAAACCGTGACCATCGGCTTGGAAAAGGCCGATATCAATATCGATGATGTTGCGATGATTTGGATGCCGGTTGAAGGGCAATAATTCTACCTGCTCTATTTGGCAGCTGCGAGTAGCGCTTTAGCTTGCTTTTTTGAAAATCAAACAGTTCCTGCGCCGATCAGAGAATGCGGTGAAAACATAACTCTACATTGCCATCATCACCTACATATTGGCCTCAATTTACAGACAGAACACGCGATACAGGAAATCGTTACACCTGCTCTTGATCAAACAAAAATCGACCCTGTTTTCCCCTGCAACAATCCCAGAAAACCAGGCTAAGCAAGCCCGATACAGGCCAAAACCACCGCCGGCCAATCAGACGGCGCTGACGTTCTAGTAATAATCCGAACAGTAGTGCGCTAAGGCGGGATTCAGTTTCCGCGAGTGAGCTTAGGTCCCCGCGCCCGCAGGGATAACTAAAGCAAGCTAGATTGGTGCTTAGACGGCGCGATACCAAAGGCCGCTTTATACACCTTAGAGAAATGCTGAATGCTTTCAAAACCGCACGCTACGGCAACTTGAGTAACTGACATTTCTGTCTGCATTATTAGATTGCGCGCCCGGTTCACACGCATTTCAAGAAAGTAGCGTTTGGGCGAACAGTTGAGATAACGGCCAAACAACCTTTCTAATTGGCGTTTGGAAATACCAATATCATCGGCAATGGTAGTGGTAGATACCGGCGCTTCTATTGAGTCCATCATCTTCTGAATGGCTTTATTTAAATGCGGGTTGCGCCCTACTTGCCTCGAGTGCAAACCCACCAACTGATCAACCGACGCATCTCTTACTGAGTAGTACACCATTTGATCGGCTACAGCGGTGGCAAGCTCTGCACTGTGTTGATCACTAATCAGGTTAAGCATCAAATCCGCAGTCGCCGTTCCACCTGAGGCAGTAATGATGGGTTCGTCTGCAACAAATACGTTACGCACCAAGTTAACTTCTGGAAACTGTTCCATAAACGAATCATGAAACTCCCAGTGGATTGCAGCCTTGCGGCCATCAAGACAGCCTAGCTCAGCTAATAAATATGCAGCCGAACATAAGGCTCCCATGGGTGAGCGCATTCGCTGTTGCTGGCGTAGGCATCGTTTTAAGGCAGCGCTACCTTGGTGTTGGACATCGATGCCGGAAAGAATATAAATGCGATCGTTCGCTGGGATTGCGTCAAACCCATGATCGACCAGGGTCACCGTACCATTGGAGCAACTGGCCGTTTCACCGTTTTCTGACACTAGCGACCATTGATATAATTCTTCGCCGCTTAATAGATTGGCAATTCGCAGGGGTTCAATGGCGCAAGAGAACGCAATATGCGAAAAATTTTCGACCAACAAAAAAACAAAATGCTGAGAAGCACTCATACGGCACACCATTTATTGTATACAATATGTATAATAATGCCATGAGGGAAGCATCCAAACAACGAAAAACGGAATTGATTACGGCGCTCAAGCGCGCGATATTAACGCAAGAGCTCTTACCCGGAGCTGATTTGGATGAAGTTAAGCTCTGTGAGCAGTATGATCTATCGCGTACACCACTACGAGAGGTACTCAGGTACCTTGCCGGTATAGGCTATGTCGAGCTACGAGAAAACCGTGGCGGAAGAGTATCTGAGCTAAGCCACGATACGCTGCGAAATTTTTTTATCGCTGCCCCAATGATCTATGGCGCTATATTGCAACTCGCAGCCAGCAGCGCAACACCTGTTCAGATACGCAAGCTAAAAGAGGCGCAAAAACACTTTGTTACCGCAATGAATAAACGTAACGCCGCTGAACGTTCCTTAGCCAACAATCGATTTCATGAAATTACCGGAGATATGGCAAATAACCAATACCTGCTGCCTAGTTTTAACCGGCTGTTAATTGATCACGCCAGAATTGGTATCCAATTTTATGACCCCGCCGATGTCGATAACGCCGGTACATTAAAGCTTGCAAGCCAACAACACGATCAAATCATTACGGCAATCGAAACTCATAACCCAAACGATGCAAAAGCATTAGCCCACGATCACTGGAACCTATCAAGAAATCAGATAGAGCGATTTGTAATGCCACAAGGTATTGATGCGCCACTGGGCACCACCTCCACCATCGCATGATATGCAAATGAATCCAATATTAAAATTCGAAGGTATCTATACCCCATTGGTTACACCAATGGAAGCTGATGGCAGCGTTAATTATGACGGCTTAGCTGCATTGATCGAACACCTGATAGAACGCGGTGTTCACGGCCTAATCTCTGGCGGTTCAACCGGTGAAAACTACGCACAAACCGTAGAAGAACGAATTACAATTGCAAAGTTTGTTCAGCAACAAACCAAACAGCGTGTGGCCGTTATCATAGGCACCGGCTCTATGCTGACTCCCGATTCCATCGCACTAGCAACCGCTGCACGTGAGATGAAAGCCGATGCAATACTACTAGCTACACCACCCTATTCTGTGCCCACGGAACGTGAAAACGCGCTCAACGCACTGGCTATCGACAAGGCCGCCAATCTTCCAGTAATGCTCTATAACTACCCTGGCCGCATGGGTGTATCCATGGGTGAAGAGTTTCTAGATCGAGTCGCTCGTTCACGCAATTTTTGCGGCATCAAAGAAAGCTCTGGTGATATCAACCGTGTACACATACTGGCCAGAGATTATCCTCATATACAAATGTCTTGCGGTATGGATGATCAAGCCTTGGAATTTTTTGCTTGGGGTGCCCGTAGCTGGGTATGTGGTGGCTCTAACTTTTTGCCTGACGAACACATCGCGCTTTATCAAGCATGCGCGGTTGAAGGTAACTTTGAAAAAGGCAGACGCCTTATGTCAGCGATGATGCCATTAATGAGAGTGCTCGAGCAAGGTGGTAAGTTTGTGCAATGTATTAAGCACGGCGTCACGTTTTCAGGCATCGATACAGGTCCTATGAGGCCACCACTCAAAGCTTTAAATAAAGACGACAAACGCGAGCTGGAACAGGTGATCCGGGTGCTTAAAACAACCATTGCAACCATAACGGCAGAGGATTAGATTGTGAGCTTATTAACCACCGAAGAATACCAAGCTATCGCTGACAAGCTTGACTTGCCTAGCGGCGCATACATTGATGGAAGCTATCGCCCTGCTATCTCTGGCGACACATTCAGCACAAGCAACCCAGCCACAAAAAAAGCGATAGCCGATATTGCATCATGTGGCTCAGCTGACGTTGATTTAGCCGCTATCAAAGCGCGTGAAGCGTTTGAAGATGGCCGTTGGAGCAAATTGCACCCTTCAGAGCGTAAGGAGGTTTTGATCCGCTTATGCAAACTGCTTACCCGTAACGCTACCGAGCTGGCCGTTTTGGAAAGTATGGATAGTGGCAAACCGATATACGATTGCGTCACCGTTGATATCCCCGAAACAATCCATTGTCTAAAATGGCATGCAGAAGCCACTGATAAAATCTATGATCAAGTAGCGCCATCATCAGATGATCACATCGCCATGATTGTGCGTGAGCCAATCGGTGTGGTTGGCTTAGTATTGCCTTGGAACTTCCCATTGCTAATGCTAGCCTGGAAGATCGGTCCAGCGCTTGCCGCCGGTTGTTCTGTCATCGTAAAACCGGCTGAAGAAACCTCTCTCACAGCACTTCGCGTTGCTGAAATAGCACGCGAAGCTGGCTTACCCAATGGTGTACTAAACATCGTTACCGGCTCGGGCAAGGCCGTCGGCGAGCCAATTGGTCGCCACCCTGATATCGACATGGTGTCATTCACTGGCTCAACCGTGACTGGCAAACGTTTTCTTAATTACTCTGCTGAATCCAATGCCAAGGAAGTCGTGTTAGAGATGGGCGGCAAAAACCCCTGTATTGTTATGGATGATGCAGAAGACATAGACGTAGTAGCACAGCACGTTGTTAATGGTGCTTTTTGGAACATGGGCGAGAACTGCTCGGCATCGTCAAGGCTAATTGTTCATCAATCAGTCAGAGACGAATTACTCGAATGTATAAAGGCGCATGTTAATCATTGGAACGTGGGCAACCCACTATGCCCAGAAACTCGCTTAGGCGCATTGGTGAGTAAGCAGCACTTCGACAAAGTCAACGGGTACCTCAAATTAGCCAAGAACATAGTGTGCGGTGGGCAAACGTATGATGAGGCATACGTTGAGGCCACAGTTGTGCAGGTGGATAGCAACAACGACACAATAGCGCAAGAAGAGATCTTTGGCCCCGTACTATCAGTCATAACCGTAGCAAGCTTTGATGAAGCCATTGCAACGGCCAATGACACGGCATATGGTTTATGCGCTTCACTATTTACAGCCAACAACAAACGCGCGATCAGAGGTGCTAGAGCTTTGCGTGCTGGCACCGTCACGATTAACAGTTTTGGAGAAGGCGACATCTCCACACCATTTGGCGGGTACAAGCAATCAGGTTTTGGTGGGCGTGATAACTCTATGCATGCACACGATCAATACACGCAACTCAAAACAATCTGGATTGATCTATCGGACGCAGCCGAAAACGCCGTCACGTGAACCACTATCCAGCGGCGCGATTGCCAAGCCATATAGGCTTGGCACCGTGGCGTGAAATACTGCCCGTCGCGCCAGTCAGCTTTCCTCAGCTTGATCAATCAACCCGAGCCGACGTCACTATTATTGGCGCAGGCTTTGCTGGCCTTGCGGCATCGCAACGTTTAGTACAACTTGACCCAAGCCTACGCGTGGCGGTGCTTGATGCGGGCAAGATCGCTGAAGGAGCGTCAGGGCGAAACTCTGGGTTTATGATCGACCTGCCCCACAATTTAGCATCTGAGAACTACTCGGGCGATGCCTTTTCAGCGGATCAAAAACTAATTGAGCTAAATAGACAAGCGATTGCATTTGCAAAGAACTCGGTAGAGCAGTACAACATAAACCGAGATTATTTTAGCGAGGTTGGCAAAGTTAACGGTGCGGCGAGTAGCCATGCTGACAAATGCAATACCGACTATAGCAACCATCTGGATACGCTTAATGAACCCTATCAACGTTTAGATGCTCGTGCGATGTATGAGCTTACGGGTAGCCGACACTACTTATCGGGTATTTATACACCAGGTACCGTGCTGATACAACCTGCTGGCTATAGCCTATCCCTTGCATCAGGATTAAACGCTCACGTCGATATTTACGAAAATTCTCCTGCACTCGTCATCAAACGTGACGCCACTAGCTGGGTTGTCGAGTCAAGCAATGGAAGCGTTACATCCAATCAAGTGATTATTGCAGCAAATGGTCATCTCGAAAGTTTTGGCTTTGCTAAAAAACGTTTAATGCATATTTTTTTGTATGCCTCCATGACTCGCGAATTTAACGCTGAGGATGCCAAACATATTGGCGGGCAAGACAATTGGGGCATAACACCTTCTGACCCAATGGGCACCACCATGCGTCGTTTGA
This sequence comes from Granulosicoccaceae bacterium, assembly GCA_036478595.1. Classification (GTDB taxonomy): domain Bacteria; phylum Pseudomonadota; class Gammaproteobacteria; order Granulosicoccales; family Granulosicoccaceae; genus Granulosicoccus. Next base: position 21,382 of record JAZGEF010000011.1, on the reverse strand, counting down.
AAACCCCATCAGGTGGCAGCCGAATCATCACCCGTACCTGCGCACACTACCTTCCTGAAATGCGCACCTCCAGGGACAAAATGAATAAAGCCGCCATTGTGCATCTACAAAAATTCAGGCAACGGTTTGCGCACCTGTCCGAAGCTCAAATGCAATACCAGTGGGCGGGGCATTTGTGTCTAACGCACAATGGCGTGTCAGTAGCCCAAGAGCTAGAACAAGGCTTATACAGCGCCTGTGTTCAAAATGGGCTCGGCCTCACCCGCGGAATTTTGACCGGAATCAGTGCTGCAGAGCGCTGTTTAGGCCTAAAAACGGAAATTGGTGCGTTTTTTGAGAGTGAAAAGCAAGCCAGTTTGTTACCGCCTGCGCTTTTTGCTAAACCAGTAGCCAATGCGCTGCTTAAATGGAAAGAAAGGCGAGCCGCAAACGAATAGATAATCGCACAGTCAAATCAGTCAGATTCGTCTGTGATATAGGCACAAAACCGGAGCCTCGCATGATTCGAACTACATTAAGCACTCTACTCCTAACAGCTAGCGTATTACTTGTGTCATGTACCTCTGGGTTACCCGATGAAGTTGCCAACAATTCCAACTCACCTTCAGACGATGCACCGAAGTTGCTGAGTAATAGTAACGATCAGGATAGCAATGACAGCTCCGACGATTCAGTCGCTGGATTATGGGATTTATCTGATGGGGTTGAGGAGCTTTACCAATACTGGACAGACAACAATACCTTTGCTACTTATGACTACCAAGGCGACGGTGATGGCACAGGCGAAAATTGTTATGAACTAGACGAAGTGCCCTACATGCGCAAAGGAAGTGAGTTTACTTACTCTGGCGGTACTCATACCATCACGCGTGATTCAAACACACTCATAGTGGATGGCGTACCATTTCCACTAGTCATTTCTTATTCTGTTGTTGATCTAGACGTTTGCATATAATGTTACGGCAAATTCAATGGAGTGGTTCAACCACCGTCTATCACACGCCAGCTCCTGTAAAGGCATAGGCAGCTGCTTGCCCTGTGCCACCATTTGCACCGATTAGTAACACTTCGTAGTTTTTTACGTTCCATATTGGCCGGCGCTGTTTACGTTGAAATTGTTGCTTAGTAACTCTGATTGAGCTCTTCTGCTGCCGGTATCTCGCTTTCTCGCTTTGCAATATATTCGAGCAAGGCTTCTTCCTTAGCCTGATCAAGCTTAGGTTCTTGGTACTCACTCAATAGTTTTTTGGCTCGAATAAGTGCGCGTTCAGTGATGTCTTTACTTCCTTCCGCCACCCATTGCTCAATGGAGTTATTGTCGAACATCTCCGGCATAAAGAAGGCATCCTGAAAACGTTCCTGAGTGTGCTCATGCCCAAGGTAGTGACCACCAGGCCCAATATCACTCACCGCATCAATAGCCGTATCAAAATCGTCCCAATGTAATCCCTTCGCCATGCGGTAAGCCATTGCACACTGCTCTGCATCAACAATAAATTTCGCGGTAGAACAATGCATGCCGGCTTCGTTCCAACCAGCAGAATGCCAAATGTAGTTTGCGCCGGCGTGGATAACGGCTGATAGCGTCGTGGCTGATTCGTAGCCTGCTTGCGCATCAAATGTCTTAGCGCCGCCTAGCGTGTTTGAAGTTCGCCAAGGTACTTTGTAATGACGTGCTAACTGCCCAATCATAAAATTCATCAAGCTTATTTCTGGCGTACCCGCCATAGGTGAGCCCGAACGCATTGATACTGTTGATAGATAGTGACCGTATATCGCCGGAGCTCCTGTGCGTACTACCTGCGTATACGCTAAAGCCGATAAGGCTTCAGCGTTAAGCTGTGCAACCGACGCCGCCACTGATGCAGGTGTATTTGCACCACCAAGCACAAACGGTGAACATAAGATAGGCTGGTTTCGTTTACTAAATGCACGTAAGGCACCGAGCATTGTTTCATCCCATACCAATGGGGAGTTACCATTGCAGTTTCCTGTGGTCACTGCGTGGGTGTCTAGATAATCATCGCCAAATAATACACCGCACATATCCATAACATCTTCTGCATTTTTTGGACTGGTTGTCATGCCCATAAATGTTTTGTCAGAATACTTCATGGATGAATACGTAATGCGCAGATGCCGCTGGCTAATGGGGTGATCGTACGGCTCAACAATATGATGCGCTGATGAATGCATCGCAGGCAACATATGCGACAACTTATGAAACATGGCTAGGTCATCTAACATTGGATTACGGCGCACGTCTTCCAAGTCTCGCAAATACGGCGCACCCGTCATTGGGACAAAGATCGAATGGTTCTTACCAGCTGAGACGTTCTTTTCAGGGTTACGCGCGTAGTAGTCAATATGCTCGGGGATAGTTTTGATTAGTTCGCGCACCAAGCCGCGATCTAAATACACTTTATCTCCAACTACCTTAGCGCCGGAATTACGCCAGTCTTGTAAAGCGATATCGTCGCGGAATACGACGCCCACATTCTCTAAAATATCGTGCGACGCATTGTCTATGCGAAGCAGTTGTTCATCGGAGAGTATTTCGCAAAGAGGGAACTTGCGATCAAGCGTGGGTAGCATCTCGAAATTAGGCGCTAAACGCTGCGCTCTTCGCGCAGCTCTGCCACCGGCTCTAGAACGCCCGGCTTTAGTACCAGATATCGATGTTGATGACATTGCTTACTCCGAATTGAGCGTACAAGCTAACAGCCAGCTGACAATAAAACATGCATTTAAACGACATTGGCCGTCGTTTTGCCTCAGATGGGCTGTTAATCGGTAGCCACTGAGCTTGCGTTTTCTCCTGCAGCGGCTTGTCGCTCACTAATACGGCGCGAGTGAAAACGTTGAAAACCTTCATCGCTATCGAAACCGTTCTGATTGATCCAAGTTAACATGTCGAGAAAGGTACCCTTGCCAAACGCACCGTACATATTGCCATCAGCAGCATCGGCTGCATGCGAATTCCCATCAAGCTGCTCAGGCATAAACATCCAGGTTGGGGTGAAATTAATGCCCCATTTTTCTGATGCTGTTTTTTCAGTGAGTACGTCGCCATCTGTATCGGTAACTTCTTCATCACCATAAAGATTATATTGAATTACAACGAAATGCTCTTTTATGTACGCAACCACTTCCGGGTCTTGTAATACAGTTTTGTGCATTTTTTCACAGTAAATACAGCCCTGTTGTTCAAACAAAATAATGTGCCGTTTACTATTTTCAGCCGCCTCAGCGATGTCTTCGCTGACATCACGAAAGCTAATCGATAGCCAATCAGGCTTATGTAAGCCGTCTTCACCAACTGGCACATTGGCTTGCGCTGTTACGAATGCTGTCGTAATTGCTGAATACGTCAGTACAGAGGCAATGACAATGGCAAGAGTGAGTAAACTATTTCTATTACGTAGTGTTGTCATAAATATACTCCTTTTGTGTGCTGCATCGAGCAGGTGAAATCGAGTGCAGCGATTACGTAATTGGTGTTCATCTACAATACAGAATACACCAAACCTAAAACATTGATGCTTACAAGGAAATGTGCTGATTCACCGTATCAATATTTCCGTATTCCCTACGAAATGTCGCCGGCGCCATTGTAAAATACTTTTTGAATACTCGTCCAAAAGCTGCTTCTGACTGGTAGCCAGCGCATTCAGCCACTGTAATCATGGGATCCGGGGTTTCAACTAATTGCTGCCTAGCTAACTGCATACGCCAATTAGTGATGTAATTAAGTGGCGACATCGCCATTTTTTTAGAAAAATGCGTTGCAAACGCAGTACGTGATTGGCCAGCAGTTTTAGCAAGCTCGTCTAGCGTCCAGTTGTATGATGGATTCTCATGTATTGCTGTTAGCACTTTTGCAATTTTTTCATCACTTAAGCCTGATAACACTTGATACTGTTGCCCATCTTTATCGAGAAATGCACGTAGCATTTGTACAAAGATTATTTCGGATAGTTTAATCGCGATAAGCTCACCACCTGCTTTTTCTTTACCGGCTTCAGCACCAATAATTTTTAAGGTGTTTTCGAGCCAAATAGCTTGGTCATCACCGTAGTTGCTGATATGGATATAACGAGGTAGCTCATCTATCAAAGGATGCGTTGCGTAATCCTGAAATTCAAAATGCCCACACACCAATTGTGTTTCATGGCCAGTTCCAAATTCGCCATAAACCAGCGCACCGGTACCAGTAAAACCAGATTTTTCAATGACTTCATCTAGCGGCAACGAATCCAACTCGGTTTTAGGGTCGCAGTAGAGCGTGTGAGATTGGCCGCGCATGATAACGATTAGATCACCTTGCTCCAACATCATTGGGTCGTCAACTCCTTCAATGCGCACCAAGCAACGCCCTTTATGAACAAAGTGAAAGCGCGCTACGTTTTTGTAGGACGGAACTTTTACGCCCCAGGGGCTAGTGAATGACGTACGGAAATACAGGGTGCCCTTGAGGCGCAACCTGCCAAGAATGTCGCTCAATAAATCCATTGTTTTAGCTAACGCCCATATCGATAGGATTAACATAACAAAACCCCAGTCATATAATGTCGATTTACCAGCATTTCATGTTGATTCTGTACGATCGGTCAAGAAATTCGGTCTTTTGATCATTCATTTATCAATCTGATTCGTATTAACTACACACCATCCCATGCTACTCATGGGCTTGACCATTCAATGGAGAATGACATGAAATCTTTACTTAAGACCATCGCATTTGTAGGTGTCGTCGCTCTCACTGTTATGCCAGCATATAGCGCATCCCCTGCAGAGCTTAACGACCTTGAAATTGCTCACGTTGCATACACAGCCGACGTCATAGATATTCGTTACGCCCACATGGCACTAGCTATCTCTGCTAACCCTGATATTCACGATTTTGCTCACACTATGATCCGTGACCACGAAGCGGTTAATGAGCAAGCGTTAGGATTACTGGCCAAGCTAGGTGTTGAAGCTCAGGATAACTTCCTTAGCCAAAAGCTTAATACTGACGCAGAAGGTATCCTTAACGAAATGTCTGAACTACGTGGTGAAGATTTTGATAGGTATTACGCCAGCAACGAATTAGCTTACCACGATGAGGTAAACAGTTTAGTGGGTGACGTGTTTATTCCGAACATCGATAACGCTGAGGTTAAAGCGCTGTTTGAAGCGGGTTTGAAAATTTTCCAGGCTCACGAAAAACACGCTGACATGATGGTAAAAGGCCTTGAGTAAAAATGGCCATTTCTAGCAGCATTAAACGTTGGGCTTGTTTAAGCGGATTGTTATTGCTTGTTGCATCGCTACTATCAGGGTGCAACGCCAATGGCATTAATAACGCTTACACAGATACCGCAACGTCGGAGCCTACTACGCATGTGGTAGACATCAAGGATTTCAAATATTCTCAAGTAACGCTTATTTTGAAACCTGGAGATAGCATCACTTGGACAAACCTAGATATCGTGCCGCATACGGCAACAGCAGTTGACAAGAGCTGGACCAGCCCTGAACTTAAAACCGGCGAAAGTTATACGCTGCAAGTGACGACAGCTACATCAGTAGATTACTTTTGTATCTATCATCCTTCTATGGTGGCGACATTAAAAATCGTAGCCGGCTAGAGGCAATATGATGACATGCTCATTTAAGACGTATAGTCTGATTTTTCAGAATCCAATATCGCACGCAATTCCCGGAAATGCCTGTCATCCTGCTCAGGATACGCTTCTATCTGTTGTGCAGTTTTCTCAGCGATATCATGTGGAATAACTCTTAACGGCTGGCCTGTTTGTAGCGCTTTAATATAAGTTTGAGCCGCACGTTCAAAGTAATACAGCCTGTTAAACGTATCTGCAACCGTACTACCAATAACTAACACACCGTGGTTACCCATTACCATAACTTTTTTATTGGGGTCAGTGAACAGCTGCGCGCATCGCTCGCCTTCATCTTCAAACGCTAGCCCGCCATATTGCTCATCAACTACTATGCGGTCGTAGAATATTGCACTGTTTTGATCAATCGGTGGCAGCGTGCTGTCTTGTAAACTGGCTAGCACCGTTGCATAAACAGAGTGCACGTGCATCACGCATCGCGCGTGCGCACAATGCCGGTGCACGCCTCCATGCAAACCCCATGCAGTTGGATCAGGCGCGTCTGGTTTGTTAAGCGTATCGGGGTCATTCGCATCGATCTCAAGAATGTCGGATGCTTTAATACGGCTAAAATGCCATTGATTAGGGTTCATCAAAAACTTAGTGCCGTCATCATTTACCGCTAAGCTGAAATGATTAGCAACGCCTTCGTGCAAATTAAAACGGGCGGCCCACCTAAATGCGGCGGCCAAATCTTCCCGCTCTTGCCAATGATCCATATTGGTTTTTAGTTTAGTGATAGTCATCTCAGGTTCCAGGGCAAATTGGTGGATCTTACACAAACGGCATATGCCGATTGACGTCTTTGTACAATAAATATCTAAATGGGCTATCGCCTGCGGCATAACAAGCCTGCGGACAAAAGGCGCGAAGCCACATGTAATCACCCGCTTCAACCTCTATCCAATCTTGGTTAAGCTTATAAGCACCCCTACCTTCCAGCACATATAAACCATGCTCCATGACATGGGTTTCCATAAATGGAATAACATAACCCGGTTGGAAAGTAACAATGTTAACGTGCATATCATGCCGTAAATCATCCGGCCCCACAAAGCGCTTTGTTGCCCAACCATTGTTGGTGTCGGGCATAGCGATCGATTCGACGCCATTTTCGTTGGTGACAAACGCCTCAGGATGATCAAGGCCATCAACGGCATCATATTGTTTGCGGATCCAATGAAAATGAGCCGTTTCTTTACCGCTATTACGCACCGACCAAACAGTATTAGGTGGCATGAATACATAACCACCCGAACCAACCTTATGCACATTGCCGTCTACAGTGACGTTTAACGCCGCAGCGGTAACAAACAGAACGTGCTCCACCCCAGCATATGTTTCAGGTTTGTCGCTACCACCACCTGCTCCAACCTCTACCAAATAATGCGAGAAGGATGTTGCAAAACCGGCCATGGGCTTAGCAATCACCCAAGCGAGCGTGTTATCCCAAAACGGTAAACGGCTGCTAACGATATCGGTTTGGCAGCCTGCGGGTATAAATGTATACGCTTCGGTAACAACAGCCCGAGTATCTAAGCGTGTTGTTTGCGGTGGCACAGGACCATGGATTTTGGGATATTCGTGAGTGCTCATTATCGTCTGTTAGCTGCTCGGTTGGGCAATGGTGTAAGGATCAGGTAATGAATATTCTTCTAAATTCTTCCCGTCGCCAATATAATCGACCACCGCGAATAAGGCTGCCTGGTTGATTGGCGTGAGCACACCGTGCCATGTGTTTGTAAAGTAGTTAACGCCTTGTTTACCGTTAGTGACAAACACTAATGGCTTATCAGGCCGGCCTTCGGTATCAGCGGCAACAATAACCAAATAGGGTTTGTTGCTCATCGGAATAAACGCTTGGCTACCTAAAGGGTGACGTTCAAGTAGGTTTAAAGCAATGGGGAATGCATAGTGTTGAGCTTCGAACAAGCTGATTCCCGTTGTGCCGCTGCCATCCACAGAGGGCTGGCTCAGGTCATGAAAGCGGGCACAGTTTCCATTGTTGATTAGGTACGAATCATTACCTCGGGTTTCGATTACATCGCCAAACGGGGCAAATGCCTCGGTCGTGAGCGGCACCGGTACAAGCGCTGAATTTGAAGTGTTTTTGTCAGCCATGGCTATAGTCTAGACAAGGTGACAGGCCTAATGTGTGATTTAGACGACTATGTTTTCCTTTTGCCGCCGCCTGATACCTGTAACTCCCTGAAAAACAACCGCTGAGAGCACCAAAGCCCCGCCCACTATGGTGGTAGCGTCAGGCGTTTCGCTAATACTCAGCCATACCCACAATGGAGCAAGTGCTGTCTCTGGAAGACATAAGATCGGCACTTGGGCCGATGGCACACTGCGCGAACCCAAAGTAATAAGAATATAACTCACGCCAATTTGAAACGAACCAAGACCAATGGCTACCAGTAAATCATGGGTTGATAATGCAAAGCTGGGCATCATAAACGCGCTAACAATAGCGGCCACCAAACCTGCGCAACAAGTGGCTGCCAGCATATCCGGGCGAGTCGATCGGCGTACCGCCACAATCATTACCGCAAACATAGCGACCGCGAACAAGGCGTACGCCATACCCAAAATATCACTTAAACTCACATCAGCCGTGAACATCACCAGCAGGCCACTTACCGCAAGCGCAATAGAAATCCAAGTTCTAATACCCACAACTTCTCTAAGTACTAACCACCCCATTACCGCCGCAAACAGTGGCCCTGAACTAATGATGATGACTGTGTTAGCAACGGAGGTATAAAACAGGCTTAACAGGTAGGTGATAAAACTGAGGCCAACACTCACTGCCACTATCCACTCCAGCCAAGCAAACCCCCTGAACTCAGCAAAGGCTGATTTACCACTGCGAAACAACATAAACAGTAAGACAGTGATTGCAAACGTAATGGAACGGTAAAACAGGATGGTCCAAGGATCAGCTTGTTCGATCATCCGTACCAGCAAGCCGCCGGAACTCATAAACACACCAGCAAACACAATGTAGATTACGCCGCGGCGGTAGGATTGTGGAGCAATGGATTGAGGCATGAAAAACCGTCAGCGCGTTAAAATTCGATAGTATTAAGCGCCTAACACTATGCACGCTTTCTTACTGGCAAACCAACACAGTGTTTGCTATTCCAGCGCAAGCTGTGCGATTAACACGGCATACTGCGCGCCGTGCATGTCTCGATCACCCGCACTGCCCTGCACAATTGGGCGGGCAAAGCTGACTTTGATGGCAAATAGCTCTGGCATGTCAAATCGACGAAGCTCGGCAACTGGCAATTGCAAGCATTCGGCAATTTGTTCGTTCTGCAGCGCATTTATCACGGTATTGAAACGTTTGCTACCGCCACAAAAAATATCGACCGTAATCCAATACGGCCCCGCATTTTTTGATCGGATTTTTTCGCAGACATCGCCCAATAGTGATGGCATTAGAGCACTTCCTGCGTTAGCTTAAACACTTGCATGGGGTCATCTATCCTCATCACATGATTTAAGCAAAATTCAAACGTCTCACCTCTGGATGTTTCAGCGGGTGAATACGGAAACGCAAAGCTTGGCATCGGTTCGTCAACTGTTAACGGGTAATGCAATACAAACGGATTAGCGAACCGCATGATGTCGTCCGACAAAGCTTGTGTTGAGCTGGTCACAATACCCAACACCCCTACCTCGGTTGCGCCTTCTGTTTTAGTTTCCAGGGCACCAAAAGTAGCATTGCTGCCGATGATCCTAAATTCCAATGAGTATTGATCGGGCGCGATATCGAGCCGTGTTTGCAGCTGATCAACTAAAAATGCTCGCAATTTATCAGCCCATAGGTGAACGTTTTTTACGTAATGCGGATCTCGAATGAGCGCTAGAATAGTGGTTTGAAAACCACGCGAACGTGCGCCCTCAAGTTTGACGGTGTATTGCTTTGCTGTCTCCCATCTTGAGCCTTCTACCCTCACAGTGTGCCTATCAATGGCGGTGTAAGTTGCGTTAGAGGCATCAAGTGTGCCGCCGGGCTCTACTAGTTGGTGTGGGTTAGCATTTTCATAGAGCATATGGGCTGACACCGAATGGGGCGTACAGAAGGCATCGTCTGCAATTGCCTGTATCGTAAACCCTTGTTGATCAACGCTGAGCATCACCACACCAGAGGACGGGTTGGTGCTACAAAAGGCACCGCACTCTGCGATTTTTGCACCATGCCACGCAGCGGCTTCGTGCTCACCATTGGCAATAGGTAAAGCACACAAGGCCGCAGTGTCTGTTGCTCTGCCCGCTAGTACGATGTCTGCACCGCAGTTAAGTGCCGCTGTTATTTGTTCGCGGCCCGCTAGCGCAACAATGTGGCTGCATTGTTTAATGATGTTTTCACTTAACGGAACTTCAGGCTCTAATATTTGGATGCGTTGTGTCTTAAATGCGTTTTGCACCTGCGATAATATCTGCTCAGTATAGAGCGATACGACTTTGGGGTGCTGCCCAAGTTCAGTCGCAATCTCACGAGTGAGCGCAAACATCCAATCAACCATTGAATCGGTACCACAGGTGCCGCAACTGCTAATCACCAATGGTATGCCCAATGCATGCCTTGCTCTCATGAGAAGTTTCCATTCAGCCTTGCATACGGCTCGCGAATATTTTGTTGTGCCAGTACCAAGGTACGCTGGCCCACTATCAGTCGAGCCGCCATCAATGCAAATAATGTCAGGCTTAAGTTGCATGGCCTGCGCTAGCGCACGTTCACTGAATCCTAGGCCCAACACGCCCGATGGCACGAGTACTCTGGTTGTCATAGCAAACTACTCACCTAACTTCAATTGAGCCTTTTATCATTGCTTGCAGTGTAACTTTTTTACCGGCAATTTTCCTGGTCGTCACGGCAAACGGGGTATCATGAGGAATGAGTAAAATAGCATTATCGCAGATGCCAGACGGCAGTTTCGTTGGGCAGTTTGAAGCAATGGCCAGTATGTGCGAGATCCTGGTAGATAGTACCGACAAGGATTTAGCCACACATCTCACAACGCTGGCGAAAACCGAAGCCGTTCGAATCGATCATAAATTTAGTCGCTACCGCAACGACAACCAGATCCATAAGATAAACAATGCCAATGGCGCTGTGGTAAGTGTGGATGCAGAACTTGCAAAGCTACTGGTCTTTGCCGATACGGCATTCGAAGCCAGTCAAGGCAGGTTCGATATCACCTCAGGCGTATTACGCGAAGCCTGGACATTTGATGGGACCGATAATATCCCATCACCCGAAACAATAGATAGGCTGCTAGCTCAGGTGGGTTGGGACAAAGTCACTTGGAATATCCCGGAACTCTCTATGCCAGCGGGTATGCAAATTGACTTGGGTGGCATCGGCAAAGAATACGCAGTTGACCGAACCGCCGCAATAATTACCGCTGAAACCTCTACCGCAGTGTTAATCAACTATGGTGGAGATTTGATTGCCACTAACGCACCAAAGAGCGGCCAATGGACAGTAGGTGTACGCACTAACGGCACACCTGATGTCGTGATAAACATCAAGCAAGGTGCAATTGCTACAAGCGGCGATGAAAATCGCTTTCTGTTACACAACGATCAACGGTACTCGCATATATTGGATGCCACCACTGGCTGGCCTGCAAAGAATGCACCGCACAGTATTACCGTGGCGGCGGCCAACTGCGTGCAAGCAGGCTTACTGGCCACAATGGCCATGCTTGAAGGCGAACACACAGAAGCATATTTAAAAGAAGTTAACGTTATGCATTGGGTTCAGCGTTAAGTGCCGCTATTCACTATAACTTCACTTAAAACTTGAACGAATAATTCAGCCTGAAAATCGATGCCGTTAAGTCGGTTGATTTAGCCGTCACGATGTCGCCCGTTGGCGAGGCAATCGACGCATCGGCTCCTGTCGTTCTGTACGATTCAACACTAAAACCGATCGCGTTATTCTTGCTGAGCTTTCGCTTGTAGGACAAACCCACAGTTACACCATTGAATTCGTTTAATCGATAGTCCGAACTGGATTGGCTTGGCAGATTGGAGTCAAACACAAACGGCGTATAAAAATCGGCAGCTGACTGGCTGTATATCCGGATATTGGGCTCCAGCCATTGTTTAGCATCAATTAACCATCGGTATCGCGATTCGACGGTATGTGAATTAATTCCCCAGTCATCGGTGTGAAAACGATAAGCTAAATTTGCAATGGATCGATCAAACCGATATTTATATTCCACGTAAAAGTTATGACCCGTACGTGAATCTGGACGGTTCTCATAACGATACAAACCACCTTGCCCACCACCAGCAGCTGCAAGAGAACCGTCGTCATCTAGCACGCTGATGAATTTGTAGGGGTCGTTTAGATAGCCTTCAAACACAGTAGCCGAATAATTAAATTGCACTAATGAACGCCGATTGATGATTTGAGTAAAGCCGATTAAAAAGTCAAAGACGGTTTTGCTTTCTTCGTTTGTTGTGAATTTGGTACCGCCATCGCTTGAAACAAACGTGTTAGGTACAGGGTTTCCACCCACCGATTCAACTGTATCGTTCCCCAAACTCAAGCCAACTGACAAAGTACGGTTATTGTTATTAAAATCAAATGCGTAGGCAGTATTAACGCCCAGGTGGAGATAGTCATACTCTTTGGAGAAAGTCAGACCATTGCTAAATCGTGCACCATTAGCAAGTGTGTGCTGGTAGTGACCACTAAGCGCCGTGCGATTATCTCGAAACGCATCATCTAACGGCAACTCATTGGCCGGCACAACTACATTGCCGCCGCCAGAGGCCGACGTAAATGTTTGTGTTGCGTTTTGAGTTGCCGCACCGGTTGGGCTAGCACCGGTTAAGGTGTCGTACTGCAAACTAAGCGTTAGCTGATCATCATCTCTGATCGTACCCTTCGCCAATGATTTAAAACTGACATCTTGTACACGATCATCCTGCTCTTGGTAATATAGGATCTCTGCATCGACCTCCCACGCGTCTTGCGCTTGTGCAGAATTCAACGCAAGCAGCGATGCCGATGCTGCCGCCAAAACTCGTTTTAAATCACGATTGGGCTTCAGTTGCATCCGCAACCGCCTCCACCAAATCCGCGGCCACCGCTTGTTGCTTCTTTACTAAAATAGATATGCTCGTCCACGGCTATGCGCAAACCGTCGGATCCAATCTGCATCATTGGATCGGCTAATAAATCGCGATCCCATGGTTTAACACCCAAACCGCTACACCCAGCTAACCCAGCAGTAATTAGGCAAACAAAAAAGCCTCTGATAACAATCGAATTGTACCTATCCATCATGGCTTTCAACTCAATTTACCCAATACTACTTTGCTGTTTTGCTTTGCTGATATCACTTTCCAGACTTTAGTTAGCCAATGCTTTAACAATGGAGGCTTCATATTTGTCAGTTTTCGATGCTTTAAAACCATAGTGTGCATCAACCAACTCGCCTTCTCGGCTAACAATAAATGCGCTAGGCATTGCCGTCAATTCAAATAGTTCTGCCAGCGTAGCTTTTGGGTCGTAGGCAATTGGAAATTTGGCCGGAGTTTCAGCTAAAAACTCAGCAGCAAATGTGGCGTCTTTATCAACGTTAATGCCGATAATAGTGAGCCCTTGATCCTGGTATTTTTCGAGCATGCTATTAAGCCACGGAAATGACTGACGGCAAGGCACACACCATGACGCCCAAAAATCAATATACACCACCTGCCCTCGCAAGTCGGCGGTTTTAATAGCGCCATCTAGTGTGGGTATTTCGATGTCAACTATTTCAGACTCAGCCGCGCCATCAGCAAATGCGGTGGCTGCTACTACCCAAAATGCCAGAAGAACTAAGCACGTCGATAGTTTCATTAATGAGGAGGTTTGCATAAAATTCTATTTGTTAAACAATTGAAGGGCTACTTGTAGATGTAAAAAACGCCTGCAAACAGTATAGAAGAACTGACCTGAGCCTCTTAGTTAAGTTCACAGAGCGCCAAGTGTGTCTATACTACTGGCACCTGAACCACAAATATCACTATGGGCATTTCACGCAACGACACAAATGAACGCGCCAGCAAGAGTGTTATCCACAATGGTGTAGCCTATTTGTCAGGCCAGGTACCGGCCGATGCAGATGCTGGTATTCAGGATCAAACTCAAAGTACCCTCGACCGAATTGATACCATCCTGAAAGATATTGGCAGTAGCCGCGAAAACATCATCAGCGCAACGGTGTATTTGCGCGATATAGACAACCACTTTGCACTAATGAATGAAATATGGAACAACTGGGTTCCCACTGGCCACGCACCCGCACGTGCTTGTGTAGAAGCTCATATGGCACGTCCCGCCTTGCTCGTCGAAATTTCTATGATCGCTGCGATCAATTGAATAATTTCTGAACGATTCAATATATTTTGTGCAATTGCAAAACAGCAATTTTTATCGATTGTTCGAAAACTGTACTAAAACAAAAGCACTAACCCGTTCTTGTGCCTAACGGTTAGAATTTCAGCTTGGTTTCAGGTTAGTGATCTAATATTGACGACTTGTGCAGCTGGAGAGCACAAAAAAAATTACTGGGTATTCATCTTAGAACACGTTGATTATTGCATCATCGCAATTTTGTACTAATTTTGAACACTTACTGTTTTGATCGATTTTTAACCAGGTAAGCAAATAGATGATTTACCAGTTTTCTGGCTGTTCACGCAAACTGACACAAGCTCTATCTCTTCTTCTGATCGTTCTGTCTTCTTCCGCATTTGCAATTGATACACCGCCAAACCCGCGGGGGTCAGCAACCGGTGATTCCTCAATACTCTGGGAATGGAATTGGGTGCCTGGTGTGGAGCAATACGAAGTCACTATCGATGGGCAAACAATGCCGCTTATACGTGATCCACGCTATGTAAGTAATGACTTGTGGGTTGGTGAACACTCGATGCGCGTTAGGGCCATCAGTAGCAACTGGGAATACAGCTCGCATTCTGACACCATCCAAGTCGTCATTGGTGCAGTCGCTGCCCCCCAAAACAACAATGCTAACAGCAACCAACCTTCAAACAACGAATCGTCAAATGAACAACGCAGCGCTGGTTTCGGTGCACCGTCTAATCCTCGCGGCACTCAAACTAGCAATGGCTCAGTGCAATGGGAATGGAATGCAGTATCGGGCGCAAGTAACTACGAAGTTGCTATCGATGGCGCCCAGTATCACACGACGAGCGAAACACGTTTCACCAGCAACAACCTATGGAGCGGTGAGCACTCGATGTCAGTCAAAGCCATCAACAACAATTGGCAATACAGTGCGCAATCAAGCACCGTTAAAGTCAATGTTAGCGAGAATGGTGGCAACCAAAGTAACCACCAACAGCCGGCCGGTACAAACAACAATAACAATCCAAACCCCAGTAATGATTCCAATAATCCACCGCCACAAGACAACGGCCTTGTTGACCCGCAATCCTGGACTATCTCGGAGGCATCGCGCGAGGGCTACGAACTTGTCTTCAGTGATGAATTCAATGGAGGTGCACTTAATCCTGCCCGTTGGAACACGCAGCTACGATGGGATGGCGAATACAATGGAGAGCGATACGAATACCGTGTGGTCAACGGTGAAGATCAACTCTACGTCAACATTTTTAGTGATGATTGGGAACACAGAGATCGCGTTGCCCCACTACACAACCCATTCGAATTCGACGGCAACCGCTTGGCGATCAGAGCTGCCCGCAACCCACTACATCAAGGGAACGGTAATCGTGACCATGGCCCACTGCGAGATATCTTGCCGCAGCAACCATTTTTGTCAGGCGCTTTGTCAACGTTCGACAAGTTCAGTCAGAAATATGGCTACTTTGAAGCACGCATGAGAATTTCAAATGCAACGGGTTCGTTCCCGGCATTTTGGTTGCACCACCAAAACCAGCGCCATCAGGGCACCGCACGTACAGAAATTGACATCATGGAAAACCTAGGTCACGCACCTTGGTATGTTTACAACTCATTCCATTACTTCACTAACGTTTCCGCGCACTATGGTGGCGAGGATCATTCAATCAAGCCGTACCCACAGGGCCAGATAAGTAACGGCACTGATTTCAGTCAGGGCTACCATACCTACGCCGTTGAATGGGCCCCTGGTTACGTAGCGTGGTTTATTGACGGCCAACGTGTGAGTGAAGTCTGGGATGACAACGTTAATCGCGAAGATCTATACATCATCATGAATCTAGCGATTGGTGGCAACTGGACAAACTTCCCGACTAACTCTGGTGGCTTAGGCAGATCCGGTAATGATCACTTCCCTAATCAAAATGATATTAATAACTTTCCAAATCCTGCTTTAGAAATCGACTGGGTTAGAGCTTACCGTCGCAGATAGAACCAAGTGGCATCCATTTCGCAAAAGTACCAGGGGTGAGAATACACCTATTGCTGGCGCTTGGCTTACAGGCTTGGGGTAGCCACGATAGGTTGGCTGCAAATGTAGATAAAAGCAGGTGGAAAGTTTAAAACCATTTCAGTTTTTTCTACCTGCTTAAAATGTTGCTGTAACTTGGCTTGAAAAGCCCTTCCCTTCAAGAATAGATTAAACGGGAAGTATGCGTAGGTAAGAAACTTACCGTCCTGTGCCAGATTGTTAGCCACCTCAGATAATATTTTATCCTGGCGCTCCGCCGAAAACACCGCCCACGGCAATCCAGAAATAATTCGATTACACCCGGCGATGTTATGACGAACTAACAGTGCAGTTAATTGTTCAGCCGAACCCAATGCGATTCGCTCAGCTGTTAATTGCTCCGTTAACTTACCTGCAAAGCTCTCATTACGCTCAATGCCTAAGTACGGAACTGAGTCATCGAGTTGGGCAAGAATTTTATAGGTGAAACTCCCACTGCCAGGCCCAAGTTCAACCACAGCGTTTGCCAAGTTTAGTTCCGCGTGTTGAATCACCAGATTTGAGAGATTCTGAGAACTGGGGGTCACCGCTCCAACGCTAAATGGATGCTTGATGGCTTGAAGCAGAAAGGCATTTGAATTCATGAATTGGTCGTTCAATGATCAACCGAAAGCTGAAGTATATAGGATGCTGTCGCTAGTTGTCGTCTCCACAATGACGTTATTGTCAGGCTCGTTGCCCCCCACAATGGCCACTACGGGTGACAGCGCCGCTAAAGCGCCGCCAAAAGTCCATCAGGGAAAAGTTCAAGCTCACCCGCTTTCAAATTTTTGATATCCACCCAAGTGGCTCTACACTCAGCACCACTGTCCTCAGAAAACGCAATTACGCTCTTGGTATAGAGCGACTTATCCACAAGCGACACACCTGTGGCGAAGCAATACTCATGACCCAGCATGCCCTCATGCAGATAGATATTCTCAAAGACACGCCAGTTCCCGGTGACCACTATTTCGGTATCCAGCTCTTCAGCAAACTCTCGTGCTAACGCAGTTTCCCGAGTTTCGCCCGGCTCGACGGTTCCACCCAAAGGGCGTACACCCTTAACCAAGCCTTTGTCGTTAAAAACATCCATCGCCAGCAGCTTGCCTTTGTTCATGCAAATACCCAATACCTTGACTTGAATACCTGTTTGAGGACGCCACTTGTGATTGCCTTTTCTTTCCATGCTGCGCCTGCGATTATTAAGCTTTATTGTGAAGCTTCACGATACCCTATTATTAAATCGTTGAGCTCGTTCTCGGCTAATGACATACAGGCTACTAGCGATGATAATAACTGCCCCCAACAGAGTGTACTGACTAGGGTATATCTGCCAAATAACGATGTCATAGAGTAACGTCCACAACACGCCCGTATACTCAAAAGGGGTTATCTGTGACGCCTCAGAAATTGAGAAGGCTTTAGTCATCGCGAAATGCCCCGCTAGTGCAAACACGGTTAATAACAGCACACCCAGATACATCTGCCATTCAATAGCTTGCCAAAACCAAGGCAACAGTAATAGCGATACCACGCCAACGCCAAGGTTGTATGACAACACTAATGAGACGACAGACTCTGATTTAGCCAAGTACTTGCCACTGATAAACAAAGCAGAATAAGCAATACTCGAAATCAATATCAGCAGGTAGCCCTTAAGCTCACCACCACTCCACGGCATCATTGCCAGCGCCACACCGCTATAACCCATCACGACAGCCATCCAACGATGCACGCCTACTTTTTCTTTCAAGACAATAATCGATAACAGGGTGGTAAAAAAAATCGATGAGAAGAACACCACCACGGCAGCAGTAAGTGGCAAGTAATGAATGCCTACAAAAAAACTGAACGGCGCAATAAATCCCAGCACGCCTCGGATGGCCTGAGCGACAGGACGCGTTGGCGTAAGCTCTGATTTTTCACCGCTTAGCCAGAAATACAGAATCACACACGGCACGATGATGACGCTACGCAACGCTAGAAGTTGGATAGGAGTGGCAGAGTGTTCCATCAACCATTTAGCAATGGCATCCATGGTGCTTAGAAAACCCATCGCGAGCAGCATCAGAACAATACCTGATAATTCGCCGATTTTCGCTTTGCCGATTTTAGTCACAAGGAGTGTTGCTCACTTTTTTGCAGGGCTTCGTTTTGCTAAACATTGAAATTGTTAAACGCAAGAAGGTAAATCACGGTTGTAGCATAGGCCTAAACACATCTGCTAACCATGCTGATACAGGAATAACAGCAAGGGCTCAGTAAATAGTGTGGTCGATTCGGTTAAACCAATAAGTTGCAGCTGCGGCATATGCTGCCTAGTCAAACATTGCAAACAATGATCGCACTGAGCGGCTCAAATTACATATTTCGTCATAATGTATCGTCATTACACCCTATTTGGTAGATGCACAGCAGGTAGGCTATGCAAATGAAATTAAACACACCGTTACTAACGTGCATTATTTTTGTTGGAGGCGCTGCCGCAGGTGCCGTAGCGAGCTGGGTACTAAAACCAGCTTGGCAGTCATCAACTATGACGCTACCGACTCCTACAACATCGCTCGCATCAGTTGCACCAAACGAGCAGCGTGAGAACAACGGTTTGGACGCTACCATCAATGCCGCGTTGAGCTCAAGCCAAACTACGAGCGCAACAAGTGTGGCCAGCACTTTTACGATTGCAGAAATAAACTCGCCCGAGTGGTTACACATTGACGATCGATCGAGTTACCGGAAACAGTTAAAAGCACTAAACCACATTGCCTCCGCCAATGAAGCGGAACTCCTGGACATTATTGATGTAATTGAACGCGACACTCAACAATCCTATGAAAGAATCTGGGTGTATCGAGCGACACTCCAGCGATGGTCAGAGATAGACGCGCAAGCAGCTATTTGGCACCTCGAAGAACTAATCTCCATCGGCAACATGAACTCGATGGGCCAACAATTTGAAGTCATTCGAGCACTAGCATCAACCGACTACAATGCACTGACGCAATGGCTAGCTAACCTTGACCCTCAACAAGCCCAGTACCAACACATCGTTGAACAAGCGTATTCGGTACTCGCAGAATATAAGCCACGAGCGGCTCTTAATCACGTACTGCAATCCAACAGTAGTAATATCACTCAGCAACAATCAATTGAACAGATAGTGATGCAATGGTCGAATCAAGAACCACTAGCTGCACTTGAATGGATTGAGCAACACCCGGAACTAATTCAAAGCAGCGATATAAAAGAGATGGCAACAATGAACCTTATGCATTCTGATCCGCAAGCAGGTTTAGCGATGATCCCAACCATCAAGCATGCACAGCGTAGAATGGATATGGAAGCAGAGTATGCAGCACAAATTGCTAATACATCGCCTGAACAAGCTTATGTTTGGGCCAGCGAGCTCAGCAACAGCGCATCACGCAACAATGCGCAACAACGCGCACTGGAAGTGTGGAGCTATAGTGAACCTGAAATAGCCATTGACTTTATTTCAAGCTTACCTGCTGGCGAGATTAACGATGGCATCTTACACAATTTGTACAGCTCAGCTGCGCACGCCAAAGGGATGGCTGACCCAAGCAATGCGATGAGTTGGGCCGACACCTTGCCCGCTCAATTTGTGCAGACTGCGCGCCAAGCGGTATTTTACAGTTGGGTGGATCAATCCCCAGAAGATGCTCTGCAATGGGCCGAATATTCAGTTGACCCACAACTAAGAGAATCGCTAATCCAATCTGTTGCGCCCATAATCAGCAATAGAAATTTGGATCTCGCCCTACGCTTGTATCCGGGCATGAGCGCTGACACTCAGTCACAAATGGCCTATGGGATCGTGCAACAGCTTTATGACAATGACCCTTCAAGCGCAGAAAATTGGGTTAGCACGTTACCACAAGGGCTAGCCAGTATAGAGGCAACCACTACGCTTGTGATGTCAATGTCGAATGTGCAGCCCGGACAGGCGCTCGACCTGGCAATTCAGCAAACTGGTGAGGTGCGAACTCAACTGTTGATGCAGTTAACTTACACCATCTCAGCACAGCAGCCTGATGTATTTCAGAGTTGGGTAGCTGGTGCAGATTTAAGCGCTGAGGAGCGCCAAATGATGTACGAGGCTTCCGAGCAGCTGAATTCAGAAAACTCGATTTATTTCGACGGCATGGGCCCCTTCGGATCAATCGATCATTATTAGGAAATGGCCGAACACTGGGCGCACCCCAAAGGGCCTGTCGTCCCCGCGAGTGACCTTACTCGCGAGGACGACAGTTCTAATTTTTCAAATAAGTCTCTAAGGAATCATCCAGAGCCTCCGCCCACGTAGTGTGATGTCTGGGCGCCATTGCTCCAGTCATGACTGATTTATGACCATTGTCACGGAACGTCATGATGTTTTCTTTTTTGTGCTTCTTCCATTGAAAGAATGCCTCATTCGCCGCATCAACATCAAAGGTGGGATAGTCGGTCTCTGAGATTAGCTCTTTCACGTAGTCGCCCTGGTAACGAATGGCACCATAATCATCCTCGAGTGCATCTTCGGCTGCAACGCGTGCTACAACATCCGCGGCTCGCGCGGCTTCATCTGGCACAGTGATCTTACCCATAATGACATCACGAGCAAACCAAGCCTGCGCGTCAAACATATTAAATGTGTACCACTGATCTTGCATGCCTAAATACATCAATGCGGGATTGCCGTTAAACACAACGCCTTTATATAGATCAGCGGATGCTAAGCGGTTAGCCGTCCGCAGCGCAAGTGCGTCAGACATAAACGGAAAATGATGCTGGTAACCGGTACACAAGATAACCACATCCACTTTTTTACTAGCGCCATCTCTAAAGTGAGCGGTGTCCTTATCCAGTTTTTGAAGCAACGGGACTTCTTGCCAGTTGTCAGGCCAGTCATAACCCATGGGGGCAGTACGATGACTAACGGTGACAGTTTTACATCCGTACTTCCAGCATTGGCTACCAATATCTTCGGCAGAATAACTAGTACCAATGATTAGCACGTCTTTGTCTTTAAATTCTAAAGCATCGCGAAAATCATGCGCGTGCAACACGCGGCCAGAAAACGAATCGAAGCCCTCAAATTGAGGCACATTAGGTGTAGAGAAATGGCCATTAGCCACAACAACATGATCAAACTGCTCGGTTTGTTGTGTATCGTTAATCAAGTCGTGCGACGTGACATTAAACTTACCGGATGCTTTGTCTTCTTCAACCCAACGCACAGCTGTACGAAAG
>JAZGEF010000010.1:0-5076 GCA_036478595.1 Granulosicoccaceae bacterium | reverse complement strand
TCCATATTTTCGAAGCACGCGACGCCTTTTCCTAAGAACAGTTTTTACAAATGACCATTGTCCATGCCTTACAGTTATCGGGATGAAAAATGAAACCCTTAGTTATGTTCATCGTGCTTCAGTGATGTGCATCATGCTTCGTATTATATAAATTTGAACAGCGACATATTTTCAACACGGGTGAATGTCTTTTGTAACGACTCTAGAGAATTGATATTAGTTTGCAATTGAATAATCGTTTCTGTGATGTCCGCATCCTCAAGTTCTGCCTGTGTACGATTCAATTGCAGGTTTACTGCTTCGTTTTCGTTTCTGGCAGAGTCGAGAGTGTTAAGTCGTGCACCTACCAAGCTGCGTTTATTGTTTAGGTGGCTTAAGGCTTGATCAAAATTTCCCAGTATCGTATTTACGTCTTGCTGCTGTTTAGCCTTGTCTGTAGCGCTTACAGGCGTATTTTGCATTGCCAGCGTGAAATCGTTGACCATTGAAAATATATCTTGGTTTTCGCTAGGCCGTATAACATACGCGTCGCCACTATTTGCCGAACCTGTGATGTTGATGCTAAGGCCTTCGAATTCAATGGCATTCCCGCTTTCATAACTACTGCCGGATTGAATCACCACAGCCGTGTCAGTGTTGGTGATATCAAACGTAGTAGGGGAGGTGAAACGGATTTCGTAATTCGCATTACTCAAAGCGCCTAAATCTGTTACTCCACCTTCTGAGATGATAGCCGTGCCAGTGTTGCTTAATGACAAAGATGTTTGAAACGTGCCATTGCCATTTCTTACTCGTTGGAACACATCAGCGCCAGAGTCTCCCAATTGTATTTGGCGCCCTAATCCGATGGGTAAGCGATTAGCGTCATCACTACCGGCGTACTGGACTGGAACTTGCCGATGAAACGGTTGAATGTTGTTATTACTACCACTAAATAAGTAATCGCCATTTGCATCACGGCTGTTGGCTATATCATAGAGTTCGTCAGTCCTTTGTCTTAACTCGGCGCCTATTGCGGAACGTGTTGCGTCGTCGACGGGGCCACTATTGGCTGTTAAGGCAAGTTCGCGTAGGCGCATTAATGTATCAGACACGGCAGCAATTGAAGTTTCTTCCATTGCCAGCCGCGATTCAGCTGCAATTGAATTTCTATTAAACTGTTCCAGTTGTTCGCTCGCTTCCTCTATTCCTAGCAATTGACCAGCGACGGCGGGATCATCGGATGGGCGATTAACACGCTTGCCGCTTGCAATCTGCTCTTGGCTTTTTGATATGTCTACCTGCCTCTGCATCATCTCTGCAGCCATTCGGCTTGCAATTTGCTTACTCGAAATTCTCATATCTATCTACTCACCACACCAAGCAATGTTTGAAATAGCGTATCTGCCGTGGATATGATTTGAGCCGAAGCTTGATAAGCCTGTTCGTAGCGTGTCAGGTTGACAGCCTCTTCATCTAAGTTGACGCCTGATACAGCTTGTTGACGATCAATCGCATCCAATCGCATAACGTCTAGTGCTTCACTGCGCGTTTGTAATGTCTTTGTTTGTCCGCCTACGCGTGAAACCAGGGCGCTGTATTCTTCATTATACGTGCGCTCTGAATTAGTGCCCGGTTCGGTTTGCATCGCAGCCATTGCAAGGCCATTAGCGTTGTTACCTTGAGCCGAGTTATTTGAAACTACTGAGAATACGTCACCGGTTTGTGGCGAACCGTTTATGCCCACTTGCCATCCGTTGTAGCTTATCTCAACGCCTGGTGTGTAAGAAACACCGGCGGACAATACGGCCCCACTAGTGCTGTCAACAATATCAAAACTTGTGTTGCTACTAAATCGGATATCGATGTTATCGCGGAGGGCTGGATTGTTTATGTCATCGACTATAGGGGTGCTGACTGATGCATCACTTAAATTGCCAATCTCGCTCGAACTGCGAAGGGGGCTGGATAGAGCAATCGAGTCTGCACCATTCAACATGCTCTGCGTGCTGGCTGCAGCACGTCGGGTTGGTGATATTCTAAATGTATCGCCTGCGGCTGGCGCACCACTGAAGTTGATCTGCATTCCATCCAGAGTCAGCGGTAGTGAGCTACTTGTTTGTGTTTGATCGCTTAGTCGCGTGATAGTAAAATCAGAGCCGGTGTAGCGTACATCGTAGTCAGTCGCTTGTACCTGTGAAATATCGGTAAAACTCGAAGAGAGTGTGGCAGATCCGCTGTTTTGAGCATTGGCAGCAACGTTGGGTTCGTTTACGCTGAAGATGTCGGAACCCGGGTCTCCATTTAAATCTACGCCTTGAGCGTGCTGAGTATTCATGCCGTTGGCAAATTGCAATGCAATGGCGCCTAGCTGGTTCATCGCGGGGTTTAAAGTTTGGCTGTCAAATTCTAGCAAGCCACCAATCGTTCCGCCGCTTAATCGGGGTGTTATGTCCTGCCACCCGTTACCGTGGGAAATTTCAATTTGAGTTCGATCGGATGACAGTGAATTTGCGGTTGTGCGCAGTTCGCTTGCGCGATTCCCAATAACCAGGCCAACGCCATTTGCCATGAATACGTTAACCGAACCATCATCTTGTTCCAAGCGGTTAATGTCAACGTGTTCAGATAACTTGCTGATGAGTAAGTCTCGTTGGTCGAGCAAATCATTGGCTTGTGTACCACGGTTTTTTGTTCCCCCGGATACTATCCGTTGATTCAATTCTGCTACATCAAGGGCAAGTAGGTTGACTTCGTCAACCGAAGCACTGGTTCGTTGATTAACTTCCTCTTGTGTGTTGTCTAACTGCAATTGCAATGCCCTAAGGCGAGATGCAACTGCATCGGTGCTACCTACAAATACTTCTCTGGCGGCGGATGAAGTAGGGTTGCCATTAACATCTTGTATTGCGTTAAAAAAATCGTTCAAAACAGGCGTTAAGCTTAAGGCGTCATCCGCAACAAGATTATCAATACGGCTGGCTAACAAGTGATGGGTGTCGTGTTGTGCGTGGGCACTGGTCGATTGCAAAACCTGTGTCATTGCAAACTGATCGTGTAAGCGCTCTATTCCTACTGCGCGCACACCGTTGCCAACGAATCCAGTTGAGGTTTGGGAAGGGTTGAGCGCTTCAAGGTCAACTCGCTGACGCGAATACCCATCAGTATTAAGATTGGCTATATTGTGAGAAGTAGTTGTTAGTGCGCGTTGGAAAGCCAACAAACTATTACTGCCATTGTTTAAGAGATCGCTCACAATGCTGGGCGCTTGCGTATGGACTCTATTTGCTGCAGCACATTAATTGCTTTATTGGCGTACTCAGGATCGGTTGCATACCCGGCGCGTTGTAGCTCGCGTAAAAAGGCACTGTTGTCAGAACCCACATCTAGTGCTTTTTGGTATCGCGGATTAGTCAATATGAAATCAGCGAAGTCAATTATTGAAGATGAATTACTGCTATAGCGTCTAAATGGTGCATCAACGATTGTAGGTTTGTTACCTACGAATTCTGTTGTTTTATGCATCGTATGTGGTGTTTGGGTACTATGTGCTTTAATGCCAAACAGATTATTAGTGCTAGCACCACTAGCGTCTTTTATCATGTGCTTGCCCCAACCAGTCTCTAAAGCCGCGATGGCTATTACAATATCCGGCTTTATTCCGAGACGAGCAGCGCTACGTTTGGCATCAGGCATCAGGGTGTCTATAAAGTGCTTTTTGGTACCACCTAACGATTGTTCACCTGCAGCAATAGGCGCATTGATATTCGCGATAGTAATGTTCGCAAGATTGATTGAGCTATTATTTGTATCATTTAGCCGGCTAGCCGATTTTGCGCTGGCCATCAGATTCTGATATTGATTAATATTGACATCAATCGATGTCACTTGGCCGTTATGAGCCAAGGTGCTCGGACGGTTCGACAAAGCATTCATACTTAGCTTCATATTGCTTAAGCTACTCTCAGATTGTTTGTTGTCAATACCCTGTTGAGCGTTGAGTTGCCTGCTAATGGAGCTGGCAACACCTAATCCGCCGCTCTCAGATAACATTTTTGAGAGATGCTGATCAAACATGTCGTCGTACATGGCGCGCTCGTTTGACGGTTTTTCACCCAGTGTGGTACTGCGCATCGCTTTCAACATATTGTGAATAAGTAAGGCCTCAAACTTCTTTGCAACTTTCTCTGTGTCTTCAGAGGTTTTCAATTGCGTGTCGTCTATAACGGCATCGCGCGCCCTCGATGCTCGCGACGCGTTCAGCGAATCTAAGGGGTTGCTTATGGATGATAAGGTACTCATATCAAATAATGATCAGCTGTGCCCTAAGTGCACCGGCTTGTTTTAGCGCTTCAAGAATAGCGACTAAATCGCCTGGCGCTGCGCCAACATCGTTGATCGCTTGCACAATTTCCGACAGGGTTGTGCCTTTGCCTAGCTCAAACATCCGATTGTTTTCCTGTGTCACAGCAATACCAGAATCAGGTGCTGCAACGGTTTCTCCTTCACTAAATGGCCGGGGTTGAGACACTAAAGTATCCTCACTGATCGTGACCGAGAGGCTGCCATGAGTTACCGCGGCAGGACCAACGGTGACGTTACTGCCAATGACGATAGTGCCAGTGCGTGAATTAACGATGATCTTTCCAGCACCTTGACCAGGGTCGACATTCAGTTCCTGTAGTAAGCCTGTGAACGTGACTTTTTGCGTTAGATCACTAGGTGCTGTTACTGAGATTGAAACCGCGTCCAAGGCCACAGCAGCCGTCATATCTAAAAAGGTGTTGATCGCCTCTACTACTCTGTGTGCTGTAGTGAAGTCGGCCTGATTTAGGTTAAAAACGATTTGATTACCATCGGTAAATGGATTTGGAACAGATCGTTCAACCGTCGCTCCGTTTGGAATTCGTCCAACACTGGGGACATTGATAGAAACGGATGAGCCATCGGCACCCGATATTCCTAAACCGCCCACCGCAAGATTGCCTTGAGCGATGGCATACACCTCTCCATCTGCGCCACGCAGCGGAGACATGAGCAGGCTGCCGCCACGTAGCGACTTTGAATTGCCTAAGGAAGAAACAGTAATATCGATTT
>JAZGEF010000009.1:0-153040 GCA_036478595.1 Granulosicoccaceae bacterium | reverse complement strand
AAAACTAAAATTGAGTGGTTTTATTTTTTCAAGCGTTACAGTGGGTTGCTCCGGATCCAGCATGGATGCGGTGGTGGCGCAGCTTTGCAGCGTAAACGGTAGCAACACCAGTAATGCAATGGTTATTAACGCTTTAGTGACAAATTCGGTAACGTAATTAGTTACGCTGTTGGTACAAACGCTGGCCATCATTTGAAATCCCCATACAAAGTTTGCAACACTGCAACGACTGCAGGGCCTGCAGTTTCAGTTCGCAAAATTCGCGATCCTAACAAGCGTTCTTCAAAACCCGCTTGTGTCATGCGTATAACTTCATCTGCATCAAACCCACTTTCTGGCCCTACAATGACAATAGCACGCGACCAGGTACCTGCATTGAAGGCTTGTTGTTCGCTTGCAGGGCTAAGTACCCATCGTAGCTCATCAGCACTGTGCTCAAGTTGGCTAAGATAACTTCCTAAGTCAACCGCTGCGTCAAGTTGAGGTAGGGTGCAACGGCCAGATTGTTCTGCAGCGCTAATAATGACACTTTGCCAATGTGTTGCCTTTTTCTCACCCCGGTTGCCTTGCAGCAAGGGCACTGAGTGTCGGGTGTACACAGGCTGAATAACATTGACACCCAACTCAACCGCTTTTTGAATACTGGTGTCCATATTGCTGCCACGCGAAATCGCTTGCACCAGAGTGATATGCAGTGGAGATTCAGCATGGTTGTTGTGTTGGCCTATGACCGTTGCAGTAGCGCGTTTGGCCTGCACGTTCAGTGTGCAAAGATACTCGAAACCATCGCCATTAAACAGTATAATCTGCTCGGCATCATGTGCTCGCAACACAGAGATCAAATGATGGCTGATGCGTTTTTCCAGAGTTATCTCATCGTCAAGCGTTAATGGGCCTGCCTGATAGAAGCGGGGTGTTCGTGCTTCGCGATTCACTCTTAATTAGACCCTATTGCGGCTTGCGGATGGATAATAAGCCAGTTCGCCGGCTAGGTTGAAGTTGATCACTATGCGTTTTAAGGCTACGAGATTTTAATGCCTCTATGCAGGCGCTATAGTCAGCACGGGCTTCATCCAAATTGAACTCTCGGCCGTCTGGAAAAAGCGAGCGTGTTGCCAGAGATTGTAGATAGTTATAATTATCTGCATCTCGAAAACGCTCTAATAGTCGAGCGGTAGTGATAGTTGGGTCTGCATCTGCGTATCCAACGAGTTTAAGCAACACATCGGCACCAGGAAGGGCGTCGCTAATTTCAAATTGATCCGGATCGATCTCGCCAACCAAGCTTGGGTGCTGCAAAGTCAGCAGCACAGCTCGGCTCATGACGGTCATGTTGCCTTTGCCAAGGGCTGCACCCAGGCTGGTTTTAGCTTGAGGGCGGCTGACACGTTTGCTGCCCATCTCGATGCCGAGCAAATTTTCTAGTCGTTGTAATGCCAGTTTTTTGTAAACGCCTGCTGGCATGGTGTGAACCAGTGGTTTAGCCTTTTCGGCTAGCTGCGCCTTGCCGCCAATACTGCTGGTATCGATATCAGCAGATAAATAGTTGTATAGAAAATCGATAATAGGTGTCCGCGCAGCGAGCAACTCGTCAAACCCTTCTTTGCCGTGTGTCTGCACAATCGAATCGGGGTCTTCACCGTCGGGTAAAAACAAAAAGAATGTATCGCGACCATCTTCTAAGCAGGGCAGAGTAGCGACGAGTGCACGCCATGCAGCGGAACGCCCAGCCTTGTCGCCATCAAAGCAAAATACAATATTAGGCACGGCCCGAAACAAAAGTTCGCTGTGTTGTTGGTTGGCCGCGGTGCCTAAAGTGGCAACAGCATTGTTAACGCCATGTTGTGCCAAGGCGACCACGTCCATATAGCCTTCGACGACTAGGGCCGTGCCAGCATCCTGAGCGGCTTTTCGTGCTTCAAATAGGCCGTATAATTCGCTGCCTTTATGAAACAACGGCGTTTCAGGTGAATTAAGGTATTTGGGTTCTTCATTAACGAGAACGCGGCCACCGAAGGCAATCACTCGGCCTCTACGATCACGTATCGGAAACATCACTCGATCGCGAAAGCGTGGGTACACTCGCCCGGCATCGTTTTTAATCAACATGCCTGTTTTGATTAATGCGGCCTCTTCGCCAGCAAAATCTTTTTGTAAAGAATCCCAGCCATCTTCTGCGTAGCCGATGGCAAACTGTTTGGCGATCTCACCACTAAGGCCGCGATTTTTAAGATACTCAACTGCGCTCGGCGATTTTTTTAGTGCTTGCTCATAGTGAGTAGCGACTTTTTCAAGCAAGGCATAGAGAGGTTTATTGTTGCTGCGGTTTTGCGCAGCGGCCTCATCGCGCGGCACTTCCATACCGAGTTGTTCTGCCAAGGTTTCAATAGCATCAACAAAATGCATATTGTCGTAATTCATCAAAAAGCTGATGGCGCTACCGTTTTCCCCGCAACCAAAGCAGTGATAAAACTGTTTGGTCTGGCTAACCGTAAATGATGGGGTTTTCTCGTTATGAAAGGGGCAGCAAGCACTATAGTTGCTACCACTTTTTTTCAATGTGACACGTGGGTTGATCACATCCACGATATCGACGCGAGCTAGAATTTCGTCGATAAAGTGCTGTGGTATTTTACCCGCCATAGTTTGCTATGCCGCTCTTTGTAATGTGGCTAGCAATTCAGACAGCTCAGAGGCTTTGGGTTTAACCAGCCAGAATCGTGACACCAAACTGTAGTAATCATCAATCATTTCTTGGCCTAACATGCTGCCAGTCTCAGCTACGTAGTCCTCGATAATGTTAAACAAATAGCTTCGATGGCGTTCCATTAATTCAGAATGTAGCCGGTGTATGTCGATTAGTTCATGATTGTATCGATCAACAAATACGTTGTTTTGATCAAACACAAACGCTAAGCCGCCCGTCATGCCAGCGCCAAAGTTGACACCAG
Organism: Granulosicoccaceae bacterium; assembly: GCA_036478595.1. Classification (GTDB taxonomy): domain Bacteria; phylum Pseudomonadota; class Gammaproteobacteria; order Granulosicoccales; family Granulosicoccaceae; genus Granulosicoccus. Next base: position 150,089 of record JAZGEF010000009.1, on the reverse strand, counting down.
TCTCTCCTAGTGTCACGACACATCCGCCCGTCATATATTCACAAGCGTGATCACCTGTGCCTTCAACAACAGCGATAGCACCGCTGTTACGAACACAAAAACGTTCGCCTGCTAAGCCCGCGGCGTAAAATGTACCGCCGGTTGCACCATAAAGGCAAGTGTTACCTACAATAGCTGAATGGCGGCCTGAGTAGCGAGCATCGGCTGGTGGGCGCACGACAATTTTGCCACCAGCCATGCCTTTGCCTGCGTAGTCGTTGGTGTCGCCATCGATTGTAAGGTTAAGGCCACCTGCATTCCATACACCAAACGATTGCCCGGCTGTGCCGGTAAAGCTAATGTTAAGTGGCGCATCAACCATGCCGTTGTCGCCATGCAGTTTTGCGATCTCGCCTGATAGGCGTGCACCGATGGAGCGATTGGTGTTTTTAATCTGGTAGTGAAAGTCACCGCCAGTTTTATTTTCAATGGCGTTTTTGCAATTGCTAACCATTTGCTCAGCCAAGATGCCCTTATCGTGGGGAAAGTTGCGCTCAACGTTGCAATAGCGCGGCACGTCGTCTGGAATAGCGCCAGTGGCGAGAAGAGGCGATAAGTCAATTCGATTTTGTCGATCAGTTTTACCCGGCGTTGTACGCAAATACTCGGTTCGGCCAATAAGGTCATCCAAGGTGCGTATTCCGATAGAAGCCATGTGCCTACGTACATCCTCTGCGATAAAGCGCATGTAGTTCATGACTTTTTCTACATCACCATTAAAGTGACGCATGCGTAGTACGTTATGTTGTGTCGCAACACCGGTTGCGCAATTGTTTAAGTGGCAAATACGCAAGTACTTGCAACCCATTGCAATCATTGGCCCGGTGCCAAAACCAAAACTCTCAGCACCCATGATGGCTGCTTTGATGACATCAAGGCCGGTTTTTAAGCCGCCGTCAGTTTGTACTCGTACCTTGCCACGCAAATTGTTAGCTCGCAGTACCTGATGCGTTTCAGACATGCCTAACTCCCATGGGGAGCCTGCGTACTTAACGCTGGTAAGTGGGGACGCGCCTGTGCCGCCGTCATAACCTGAAATGGTTATTAAATCAGCGTAGGCCTTAGCAACACCTGCAGCGATAGTACCCACACCTGCTTCTGCAACCAGCTTCACTGATATCAGCGCTTGAGGGTTAACCTGCTTCAAATCAAAGATCAGTTGCGCTAGATCCTCGATTGAGTAGATATCGTGATGCGGTGGTGGTGAAATCAGCGCGACACCTGGCGAGCTATGGCGTAGCTTCGCGATCATCTTGTTAACTTTGTGCCCGGGTAGCTGGCCGCCTTCACCAGGTTTTGCGCCTTGTGCCACTTTGATTTGTAGCACTTCAGCATTGACCAAATAATGGGGAGTAACACCGAAACGACCAGAGGCGACTTGCTTGATTTTAGACATCTTGAGCGTACCGTATCGTGCTAGATCTTCACCGCCTTCACCAGAATTGGAACGACCGCCCAGGCGATTCATCGCTTCAGCGAGAGTTTCGTGGGCCTCAGGCGATAACGCACCCAGTGACATACCAGCTGAATCAAAGCGCGGAATAATCGCTTCGATTGGCTCAACTTCTTCAAGAGCTATGGCGTCGTTATTGGATTGAAGCTCTAGTAAATCTCGAAGTGTGGTTGCGCGTCTGCCGTCAACACTATCAGCATAGGTTTGGTAATCGCTGTAATCGCCACTGGTAACCGCAGCTTGTAGTTGGTTAACAACATCGGGGTTGTAGGCGTGATACTCGCCACCGTGGATGTACTTTAATAATCCGCCTTGGCTCACGGCCATCTGTGGATTAAATGCCGCTACTGCCAAGGTTTTTTGATCCAACTCGATATCGGAAAAATCCATGCCTTGGATACGGCTGGTTGTGCCGGTAAAGCACAGATCAACAACACTGTCGTGCATACCGACGATTTCAAACAACTGCGCACCACGATAACTGGCTATTGTCGAGATACCCATTTTAGAGAGTATCTTCATCAACCCTTTATTGATGCCCTTGCGGTAGTTTTGTTCAAGCAGTAGTGCATCTTCAGAGTCTATTTCGCCGCGCCGCGATATGCCTTGGATTGATTCGTAAGCAAGGTAGGGATAAACAGCAGTTGCACCATAGCCCACTAACACGGCAATTTGATGTGAGTCGCGTGCCGAGCCTGTTTCGATTACTAAATTAGCATCACAACGGCAACCGGCTTTTATTAAGGCGTGATGGACCGCGCCGGTTGCCAGTAGTGCCGGTATAGGCAGCAGTGTAGTGTCGAGCTCTCGATCAGACATCACGATCAATACTTTTTGATCGTTCTTTACGGCGTTAACAGCGCGATCAATTATATTGACCACCGCTTCTTGCAAGCTGCGCTTCTCTGGGTTGTACGACAAGCTCAATTTTACATTGGCGTAACCCGGCTCATCATCCATTGCCAGTAAGGTGTCAAACTTGTTGCGCGAGAGCACAGGTGAACGCACTAATAAGCGTTTGGCGTGATGATGGGTTTCGCGGAACAGATTTTTTTCACGGCCAAAGCAGGTTTCCAGCGACATCACGATAGTTTCGCGTAGTGGATCGATCGGCGGATTAGTAACCTGTGCAAATTGTTGTCGGAAGCTGTCATAGAGTGAGCGAACATGCTCACTCAAAACTGGGAATGGCGTATCGTCGCCCATTGATCCAATCGCTTCTTGTCCGCCTTCAGCCAACACGCGAATCACTTGATCGCGTTCTTCAAATGTTACATTGAACATTTTCTCATATAGCGATAATTGATCATCGCTCATTGGTGGTAATGACTGTGGCATGTCACGCAGGCGCGAACGTAAGTGGCGGGCATTTTTTTGCAACCATTTAGCGTAAGGCTGGCGATGCTTGAGTAAGTCGTTTATATCGTTGGGCAGCATCAAGCGCCCGGATTGGGTGTCCACCGCCAACATTTCACCTGGCTTTAACCGGCCTTTGCGAGTGATTTCACTAGCGGCATAGTCGTAAACACCGACTTCGGATGCCAAGGTGATATGCCGATCTTTACTAATAACGTAACGCGCGGGGCGTAAGCCATTTCTATCCAGCGCACATCCAGCGTAGCGGCCATCAGAAAACACGATTCCAGCTGGGCCATCCCAAGGTTCCATGTGCATGGAGTTGTATTCAAGGAAGGCGCGTAAGTCAGAATCCAGCTCCCATGTATTTTGCCAGGCAGGCGGGATCAACATGCGCATAGCGCGAAAAATATCAATACCGCCTGCTATCAACAGCTCGAGCATGTTGTCTAGCGACATGGAGTCTGAGCCACTTTGGCTAACCAGTGGTTGAAGCTCTGCAAGCTCTGGCAAAACATCTGATCGCAGCTTGTGTGCGCGAGCGTTTGCCCAGTTGCGATTACCTTGGATGGTGTTAATTTCACCGTTGTGTGCAAGATAGCGAAACGGTTGAGCCAAACGCCATTGCGGCAAAGTGTTAGTTGAGAACCTTTGATGAAAAACGGCAATGGATGATTCGAGTAGCTCGTCTTCAAGATCTGGGTATAGCGTACTGAAATACTTCGGCATCACTAAGCCTTTATACAAAATCACATCGCTAGATAGCGAACACACATAAAATTCATTATCAACGTCGGTCAGCGCAATTTCAGACTTGCGGTGAGCGACAAACAGATGGCGATTGAATTCAGCCGTGTCCATTTCTTCTGTGGCACTAACGAATACTTGTTCTATACGAGGCACGCTGGCTTGGGCCTCGGAGCCACAGGCTGTGATATCCAATGGCACGCTTCGCCAGCCGTTAAATTCCAGGCCGCGCGCAGTGAGTTGTTTTTCAACTTCCGCTTTACTCTTATTCGCCGTTGCATCATCGCGGCTCATAAAAATTAAGCCGGTCGCAAATTCTCCGCGCAACTTGATGCCAGCTTCGGCTGCAGCACTGCGCAAGAATGCCTCCGGTTTGCGTAACAATAAGCCACAGCCATCACCGGTTTTGCCATCGGCGCCAATTGCGCCACGGTGGGTCATGCGACCAAGGGCGGTGATCGCCGTTCCGACCAACCAATGACTTGCTCTGCCATCCATTTGAGCGATCAGGCCAAAGCCACAGTTGTCGTGTTCGAATTCGGGCTTGTAGAGACCGTGCTTGCTTAGCTTGTCGAGATAATTCATAACAGCGTCTAAGTTTGTAAATCGGCGCGCTGGCGTGCGGCCGACCAGTATACCGGCTGAAATAGGGAGGATTTCGTCATTTCAGGCTTTGCTGCCATGAAATCGGCTCGATAAATTGAGGCTTTCGGTGGTTTATATGCTTGGAAAAACTAATAAAAACAAAAAGTTAGGGAGTAAGCAGCGTAGAAATGGCCGAGAGATTAAAATTAACCCCTCGGCTTGTGTTTAATTTTGGTCTTTTAAGGCTTTTTGGATGCGGCCTACAGCTCTTATCCAAGGTTGGTTAGAGCGAGCGGATTCCGGCATTTTCTCGATGGCTTTTCTGGCTTCTTCGATTGTGGGGTAGAGGCCATGCACCAAGGCGTACCAGGTGGTGCCATTTCGATTAAACGAAAAGATCGAGTTGGGCTCGCCCAAGGGGTTGCGCCGCAGAAAGTCCTCGACCGATTGACGAACGGTTGCGGCACTCATCTGCACAGTAAATTGCTTGGAATCTTGTACCAATACCCAGGTAGGGGACTCCAGCGGGCTGTTACCCACATTCGGGGCAGTTGCTTCTGCTGTGGTTTCAGGTGTTGCATCAGTTGTCGGCTCAGGCGCCGGCTCAGGTTTGGGTTCGGACCTTGGCTCCTCCGGTTCAGGCTTGGGTTCAGGTGTTGGTTCCTTTACCTCAGGTTCAGGATTGTCGTTAGTTTGCGCCTGAGTGTCTGTGCTGGTATCGGTAGCCGCGTTGTTTGCAGTGTTTGTATCGTTGTTGCTTGTATCGTTAGATGCCAATAACTTTGCAGCATCTTCAGCCGCTTTCGCCTCCGCAGCCTCCGCAATCGCTTGCTGTTTCTTCGCTAGCTCTTCAGCCGCTTTTTGCTCTTCAAGCAAACGCAGCTCCTCAGCTTTTTTAGCGGTATCGATTTTTTTGGAATCGATCACTTTATAACGATCAGTGTTGGTCTCATCAGGGGACGGCTTAGACAAAAATAGCCCGCCTAAAATCAATGCGCCAGCTAACACGCCCAATATCATTTTGCCGTTCACACCGCCAAGGCGGCTGCCAGTTTCTGACATGAGTTCAGGCGGCATTCCGTCATAGGCTTGTTGATGATTTAACTCATCCGCAGCAACCGCATGCAGTGCTAGTGGGTTGCCAAGTGCGGTTTCATTGATAGCAGTGATTTCTTTTTCTGAAAATGGAAATTCATCAAAATAGCCTGCCTGATTAAGTCGAAATTCAAGATACCGGCTAGCGCGATCATCATTCATTGGGTCGATCGCAAGGCTAGCGTAGGGTAGGTCGGCACCCTCTGGCAGTAGTTCAGGTATGCGTTCTTCAAATGCGTCTTCAGCGGCAAGCGCTACGCGCATAAGGGTTTCGTCGCGGCTGTTGACATACAGCATGCTGCTGAGCAGCTTAGTGAGCTCTGGCTCGGGTATATGGTCAGCATCGTCCAATACAATCGCGCTTAACATGTTGCGAGTCATCATCGCTTGCAGGCACGGGATTAGCTCATCGAGCATGAGCATCAAATCATCAGATGGTTGGCGCTTAAATGCTTCTAGCATCCCGGCTATTAGGTTTTGCGTACTGAAACGCTCGGACCCCTTGACCGAAAAACACTGGATACGTGCACCACTATTGGCGGCAAGCTGTGACATCAAAGTGGATTTACCAGAACCCGTTGGACCGGTGATCAGCAGCAGATCATCGCCTGCTATCAAGGCTTCTTTAATGTCGCGCAGTTGATCAGCAGTAGTATCGTCTGCGAAGGAGTCGCCTGCAGTGGCTTCGTCGCTGAAAGGTTGCTGCCTTAGCTGTAGGTCGCTGAGCGCCGCGTCAGATAACAAGCCTGCGTGGTCAGTATCAAAAACGTCGGGGTTCGACATGCATGGTTCACCTGAAAGTAAGCGGTAGATCTTACTATATCCACGGCCAGCAGGACTACATCACAATGTGCTGATCTAGTGGCGGTGTGGATATCTTACATAATCCTACAACGTGCAGCTACGCAGATGGGTAGTCAGCGGTTAGTGTGTTCATTAATTGTTCGATGTTGGCATTTTCAGTGACAAAAGCCTGACCAATTTTTTCGAGTAGCACCAAGCGCATGTGGCCACCAATGACCTTTTTGTCGCGGCCCATGTAGTCTAGGAAGGTCTCAGCATCGATGCTGGCAGGGGGTTGAACAGGGAGCCCGGCGTCGGTAAACAATGCAACACCACGCTTTTGCTCCTGCTCACTGATTTTTCCGATTCTTCTGGACATATCCAGCGCCATCACCATGCCGGCACTGATGGCTTCGCCATGCAGCCAATTGCCGTAGCCCATGGCGGCTTCAATTGCATGGCCAAAAGTATGACCCAGGTTCAAGAGAGCCCGAACACCACGTTCGTGTTCGTCTGCGATGACTATTTCGGCTTTGATTTCGCAGGAGCGCTGAACCGCGTAGGCGATAGCACTCTCATCGCGAGCCAGCAAGGCTGGCATATTGACTTCCAACCAGTCAAAAAACTGGTCATCGAGAATAAGGCCGTATTTAATGACTTCAGCTAACCCGGCTTTGAGCTCGCGATCGCTCAGTGTGCTTAAGGTGTTCATATCCGCTACGACAGCGACCGGCTGATGAAACGCACCGATCATGTTTTTGCCTAGAGGATGGTTAACACCGGTTTTGCCACCGACGGATGAATCTACCTGTGCCAGTAATGTCGTGGGGACTTGCACAAAATTGACGCCACGTTGGTAGCTGGCTGCAGCGAAACCGGCCATGTCGCCTATTACTCCGCCGCCTAAGGCTACCAAGGTACAGCCTCTATCAAAGCGCCGCTCAAGCAGGCTTGCGTATATAGCATCGAGAGTTTGAAACTGTTTGTGTGCTTCGCCATCGGGGAGCACAACACTGGCGGTTTCGTGCGGATGCAGGGCTGCAAGTATTTTATCCAGGTATAGCGGGGCAATAGTTTCATTGGTTACCACCATAACCTTGCCGCTGATAAAAGGCTTAAACGTATCGGCGTTGTCGATTAAGCCGCTGCCGATCATGATCGGGTAACTGCGATTGCCAAGATCAATAGTCAGTGTGTGCATAGCGTTATCGTTTTATTCAAGTGGTTATTATGGTAACTAATTTTGTAATAGACGCATTACAGTACGTCGTGTTTTTTCAAGTGACGCTGGATGCGCGCCACAACATGGTGCATGCGCCTAGCATCAGTTGAGATTTCTACGTGAGCCAGCTCTTGATAGAGTGGAGCACGTTTTTCCATTAGGGTGCGTAGCGTGGCATGCGGATCTTCGGTTTGCATTAACGGCCTGCGCGCATCATTGCCGATGCGTCGAATCTGCTCGTTCATATCAACAGACAACAAAACAACGTAGCCACGACTGCGAAGATGTGCACGATTAGATTCACGCAATATGCTACCGCCGCCTGTTGCAAGAACGATGTCGGGCAGGGCAGTGAGCTCGTCGATAATCCGTTCTTCGCGTTCACGAAAGCCATCTTCGCCTTCGTATTCAAATATGGTGGGGATGTCGACGCCGCAGCGGCCCTCGATTTCTCGATCGCTGTCGTAGAAGGTAAAGCCGATCTTGTTCGCCAGAGCTCTACCGACGGTGCTTTTGCCGGAGCCCATGGGACCGATCAGGAAGATGTTAGACATGCCAGTGAAGATGAAGCCTGTTTGGCTCTACTATACCGAAGGATGGGCAATAAAAAAGGGGCCTTACCGAAAGATAAGGCCCCTTAAGCTCTGGAGAAAAACTCGCTTAGTCGATATTAATAACTAAGGGAAGCGTTTTCCTTGACAATCTTAGGCGTAACGAAGACGAGTAGCTCCGACTTGTCATCCTGTTTAGTAGTATGTTGGAACAAGCGTCCGATCACTGGCAAGTTGCCAAAGAAAGGCACCATGTCAACTTTATCGATAATAGTTTGCTCATAGACACCACCTAGTACAACTGTCTCTCCATTATCAACTAGTACTTGAGTACTCACTTCGCGAGTATCGATACTGGGCACCTGCAGACGGCCTGCGCCGAAGATCTCACCAACAGTATCTTTGTTGACTTTAAGGTCCATAACGATACGATCGTCAGGTGTGATTTGCGGCGTTACCGTTAAGCCCAGTACTGCCTTTCTAAAAGATACTGAAGTCGCACCACTTGAAGAAGCTTCAAGGTAGGGGATTTCAACACCTTGCTCGATGTAGGCTTCGTGCTGGTTAGCAGTAATAACTCGTGGGCTAGAGATTACTTCACCCGTACCTTCAGCTTGCATGGCAGAGAGTTCTAGTTCAAGCAACGTACCGAAGGGGAGTTTAGCCAGTGCAATGCCTAATGTACCTGCAGCATTGCTACCTGGTAGATTGACATTGAATCGGCCGTCTTGGCCCAGATCGTCACCATTGATGAGATCAGTTACGCCGTTAGAATTACCTGAAAGAGCATAGCCTTCGCCGTCAGCAGTAGTGTTACGGTTGATACCCCAACGAACACCGATGTCCTTGTTGAAGTTATCTGATGCGATAACAATACGTGACTCAATCAATACCTGACGAATCGGTACGTCAAGTCGATGAACCAGGGCACGAATGTCTGCTAGTTGATCGGAAGTGTCGTTGATTAGCAATGTATTAGTACGTGAATCAACTGTTACCGAACCACGCTCTGACAACAAACCACCAGCACCCGTAGAAGATTTCAGCAACTCAGCAAGCTCCGAAGCTTTAGCGTAGTTAGCCTGGAAAAACTCAGTACGTAGCGGCGCTAGTTCAGTTTTCTGCTTCATGCCTTCAAGTTCGATACGCTCACGAGTAGCGATCTCTTCAGCAGGTGCGATCATAATAACGTTTCCTGCTTGACGCTTGCCCAGGGCTTTTGTCTGCAAGATGATATCAAGTGCCTGATCCCAAGGAGTATTCTTCAAACGAAGCGTTAACTTGCCTTGAACCGAATCAGATACAACGATGTTCAGATCAGTAAAGTCAGCTAGAAGCTGTAGTACTGAACGGACTTCGATATCTTGAAAGTTAAGTGACAACTTTTCACCAACGTAGCCAAACTTAGCTTTGCGGTTCTCTTCAATGTCCTCTTTGCTCATTGGCTTGAGCTCGACAGTGAACAGGTTGTCAGATTGATAAGCTAGCTGTTCAAATTCTTGAGTGGCTGGCTGAATGATAACTCGCGTACCGCGCTTGTTGGAGATTGTATCGATGAACCGAATCGGCGTACCGAAATCCATAACATCTAAACGCTTCTGCAAGCTAGCTGCTAGTTGTGTATCAGGAAACTCAACGATTACTTTTCCACCTTCTTGACGCATATCGGTGATGACACCGGCGCTAGAGAGATCAAACAAGATACGACCTTCACCAAGAGGGCCTCGACGGAAGTCAATGGAGTTGATTGAATGACCAACCTCGTTGAATTCAGCCTTCGCTTCAGCTTCTGCCGTGCTGGCCAAGATCGATTGGCTACCCGATAGTGAACTACCGTTACCACTGTTAGAATCGAGCGTTATAAATAATTTATTACCCTGAATAGCGGTGCTATAAGGAGTCATGCTTGCAAGATTGATAACAACACGAGTACGACCACCGGCTTCAACTGCAGTAACGTTTTGCAGTAGCCCTGCGCTGATGCGCAAGCTGCGTTGGTCAAGCTTGTTGGCAGTATCTGCCAAATCAAGCGCGATCCGCGCAGGGTTGTCTATAGTGAATGCTCTTGGCTCGTCTACCGGGCCTGAGAGTGTAAGTGCGAGCTGTTGCTTGTTGCCAGGCAACGTGACATGACTGATATCAAGCAGGGCATTGCTGGCCGCTTGTACCTGTTGTGTCGCAAAAGCCAAACCTGCTAATAGCACCAGGCTTGCTGCACGAAGAAAGTTTGAACGACTGCCAGCTGGGCTGAGTCTTTGCGTATTGACGCTTAATTGCTTAATCACCGAAATCTCCGTTTTATTCTTCTGCCATCGCGAGCTGTGCTTCGCGATTTACCCAGCCACTGAGCCCGTCGGGAACTAATTCGACGATATCAATTTTGGTTTCGTTTACCATGACAATCTTGCCGTGGTTTTGTCCTGCATAATTTCCTGGCTGCACCCTGTGAATTGTTCCTTCAGGATCGCGTACCAGGCCCCAGGTTTGCGTTTTCTGCTGCAATAAGCCGACCATCTTTAAAGAATCGACTGGAAAAGATTCCAAAACTTCGCGCCGTCGGTTTCCTTCGGGGCGAGGTCCTGCATATTCCTCGTCTGAAATAGGCGAAGAATTCAGATCCGTCTGTGGTCGGAACGGGTCGCGCAGATCCAATGTCACGTACTCAAAAGTTTCGTATGGAGGAAACTCTGGCAGTGGATCAACCTTGCCGTGGTGCTTCGATTTGGTCTCGTCAATAAATTGTTCGAGATCTGACATATCACCACCACAACTTGTCAGCAAAGCTGCCAAAGTTAATAGTGGTAGAGGATTTAAACGTTTCATGGTTATTCGTCCTCGTCAATGTAGCGATAAGTAGTGGCTATGAGGTCCATCTTTAGTTTCGTGCTTGTGTTTGATGCTTGTTCGTTCGGCGCTTTTATCTCGGCAATGTCAATATTGCTCAAGGTCACGATGCGTGGCAGTGCTGCCAATCCGCTGATAAATTGACCAAACTGGTGGTACTGTCCAGTCACGCTTATCTTGATTGGATACTCAGCGTAGAATTCACGCGGAATTTCCGTTTCTGGTTTGAAGTACTTAACTTCAAGGCCGCTAGCTACACTGGTTTGAGATAGATCAACCAGCAAGCTTTCGATATCAGTTTTGTTTGGAAGCTGACGAAGCATGACGTTGAACGTCTTCTTCATTTCTTCAAGCTGCTCGATGTAAGCGGTGCGGTTAGCGGCTTTTGCTTGCTCTTTATCAAACTTGATACGCAGATCGTTCTCTTTACTCTCAACTAGTGCCAGCTTGTCGTACTGAGGTTTGATTACAAAATTACCAATCAATCCAAGAGTGACGATCATTGCTATGGCAATTAAGCCCGTGCGCAATAGAATAGGCGAAGTGCCCAGTCGTTTGAAATCTTCGCCGTCAATATTCTTGAGTTCAGCGAATGTATCAGTAAGGGCCATCTTCAGCTTCTCCTTCTTGCTTGGGCGCGAGTTGTACAACGCTCAGTTTGAATGTGCTGATTCCATCAGTCTTGTCAGCCTGGATAACTTCCAGCCGCGGGCTGTTGAAAAAATCGCTTCGATCCATACGGCGCATCAGCGCAGATACTCGAGCGTTTGATTCAGCTCTGCCTGCAACTTGTAATTGCTTTTGGCCAACTTGCTTCATTGACGTCAGGTAAACACCGTCAGGAATTCGGCTAGCCACTTCGTGAAAAGTGTGGACAATTTGTGGACGCTGTCCTTGTAGCTGTTGGATGATTTCCATACGAGCTAGTAGGTTGTTCTTGGTTTCTTCTAATTCGCGAATCTCTTCAAGCTCTTCCTGTAGCTGTGCAATTTCAGATTTCAGGCGCGAGTTGCGCGTGTCTTGAAAGTTGACCTTGTCTTCAGCGAACTTAAAGCCACCGAAACCGATAAGCGCTGCCAATCCAATGCACATAACAGTGGTGACATAAAACTTGTTGTTGGTCTCAACGCGATGGGTTTCACGCCACGGCAGTAAGTTAATCTTGGTGCTCATTTTTCAGTCCCTCGCAGAGCCAATCCGCTTGCAATCATCATTGCTGGGCCATCATCACGAAGGCGTTGGGCGGGTATATCGGAACTTATGGCCATCTCACCAAACGGATCAGCGATTAGGGTAGGTGTACCGATGCGTTGTTCGATCAGTTCCGCAACGCCAGGGATGCCTGTGCAACCGCCGGCTAATACGATCTGATCAACGTAATCGTTTTTGTCTGCAGAGAAAAAGAACTGCAAAAAGCGATTAGCCTGCTGCACCATGAGATCACGGAATGGGCTAAGCACTTCAGGTTCATAGTTGTCTGGCAAGCCACCAACACGCTTAACACGGCCAGCGTCTTCGTAGGACAAACCATAACGACGCATGATTTCTTCAGTCAACTGTTTACCACCGAATGGCTGCTCGCGTGTGTAGATCAAGCTTTGGTCGCGAAGGACACAAAGGCTTGTCATGCTGGCACCCACGTCGAGAAGTGCGATAGTTTGACCTTCGCCCTCGTCAGGTACCTGATGTTTAATTAGTTGGAAAGCGCCTTCCATTGTGTAGGGTTCAACGTCAACGATCTTCACATCCAGGCCACCGATTTCACAAGCAGCTGTGCGATCCTCAACGTTTTCACTTCGCGATGCCGCCAGTAGCACGTCAACCATGCCGTTGGCTTCTTCAGACGGCCCCATTACGTGGAAGTCTAGGTTGACCTCCTCGAGTTGGTAGGGGATGTACTGATCGGCTTCAAGTTGGATTTGAGCATCCATCTCGTGGGGTTTTAGATCCGCCTGCATCTGGATCACTTTCGTGATGACCATTGCAGAAGGAACCGCAACCGCGCAGGCCTTGGTTCGCGTACCGGAACGCTTTACGGCACGCCGTATCGCATCGCCGACCGCTTCCACGTCCTGCAAGTTCTTCTCGTTTACCGCGTTGGCAGGTAGGGGTTCAACGGTATAACTGACCGCCTTATAACCCTTCTTGGTCGGTTTCAGCTCGAGCAGCTTGACCGACGTTGCCGTTATGTCCAAGCCTACTAGACCGGAGTTTCTTGATGATATTTTGAGTGCCATGTCATGTTTAGCGCCCAAACCGTTAGTTTCCTTAGAGCCAGTCGAGTTTTTTTTCGTCCGGTGGCCGGTTTAGACAACAATCCTCCCTAAAATTTGGTGATAACGACAACAATTGCAGTATCAGTACTGCCCAAAGTCGGTTTTGGTGGCAAAAAACCGACGGTTTGTGTCTACTTTGCAAACCTCGTGCAAGAATCCCGAATTGGGGCCGTGCAATTGATATAATTTGTACAAAGTCAACGATTCAACGGCTTCTTAATGCCAATTTCTCCAGATCGAAACCGCCGCGTAGCGCCGCCAAAGCTACAATCTGAGCAAAACTCCCCCCGCCGTAAACGCGGATGGATGTCTACGCTATTCAAATGGCTTGCCATATTCGGGGTTTCGGCCGTATTACTTGTCGCAATGGGGGTCGGATATCTCTATTACACGATTACGCCCGATTTACCCGACGTAGAACTACTTAGCGACGTGCAGTTGCAGATGCCTTTACGCGTTTACACCGCCGATGGGGACCTAATAACGGAGTACGGTGAGCAGCGACGCGAGCCGGTCCTTATCTCCGCAGTGCCAGAAAATCTAAAAAACGCCATTATTGCGGCAGAGGATCAGCATTTCTATACGCACCCGGGTGTCGCCTGGCAGGGTTTGCTCCGCGCAGCTATTCACATTGCAAAAACCGGTAAAAAAGGTCCTGGCGGTAGTACCATCACGATGCAGGTTGCTCGTAATTTTTTCTTGAGTAATGAAAAAACATATGATCGAAAGGTCAGAGAGATCTTTCTTTCATTCAAGATCGAATCAACCCTGGCTAAAGATCAAATCCTCGAGCTGTACATAAACAAAATCTATTTGGGCAATCGCTCCTACGGTTTTGCTGCCGCGTCAAAGGTGTACTACGGCAAGGAAATTAGTGATATCGATTTGGCCGAAGCATCAATGATGGCAGGCTTGCCGAAAGCGCCGTCACGTTTTAATCCTATTGTTAATCCAGAGCGCGCAGTGCAACGCCGTAACTATGTGTTGGGCCGTATGCTTGAGCTGGATATGATTGATCAAAGCGCTTATAACGCAGCGGTTGTGCTACCTGCGGTGGCAGCATTGCATTACTCAAAACCCGAAGCTGAAGCTAGTTACGTGGGTGAGATGGTGCGAGCCCGTGTACAGCAATTATTTGGCGAGCAATGGTCTACCGCTGGCTTCAACGTCTATACAACAATAAAATCTGACTCCCAACGAGCTGCTAATCAAGCGCTTCGTGGAGCTTTGTTTGATTACGAACGTCGCCACGGATATCGCGGCCCATTAGCCACACTAGATGCCGCGGTGTTGGCTGATCCTGAATTGCTGGCAAAAAAACTAGACGAATTCCCAACACACGGGACCATGATGCCGGGCGCAGTGGTGGCAGTGGAAGATCAAAGTGCCACAGTGGTGGTTGAAAGTGGCTCCGAGTTTGTTTTGCCATTCGAAGATATCGAATGGGCACGTGAATACATAGAAGTTGATAATCGTGGAGACGAAATTACTTCAGTGACTGAAGTATTGGCGATAGGCGATGTTATCCAGCTTCAACCGCTGCCTGACGGGTCGGCACGTTTTGTACAAGAGCCGAGTGTCGAAGGTGCCTTTGTAGCGCTTGAGCCTGCAACGGGTGCTATTACAGCACTAGTGGGTGGCTTTGATTACTACCGCAGTAAGTTTAACCGGGCCACTCAAGCTCGCCGGCAGCCAGGCTCAACGTTTAAGCCGTTTATCTATTCAGCAGCCTTAGAGGCCGGTAATACACCAGCCACTATTTATAACGATGCACCAGTGGTGTTCCATGATGATGCGCTAGAGGGCGAGTGGCGCCCGACCAACTACAGTGGCAAATTTTATGGGCCAACCCGCTTGCGTGAAGCGTTAGTAAGGTCAATGAATCTTGTATCCGTACGAGTGCTACGCGAGATTGGTATCAAGTACGCAGTCGAATACGCACAACGGTTTGGATTCAAGGCAGAGCACCTGCCAGAGGATCTCTCATTATCATTAGGTAGCGCGTCGGTTACACCGATCGAACTCAGTGCGGCTTTTGCTGTATTTGCCAATGGCGGCTTTCGGGTAACGCCACACTTTATTCAGCGCATTGAAGATCCACGCGGGGATGTTATCTACACCACGCCGGATGTGGTGTTTTGCGATGGCTGTGACGCGGCTCAAGAGAATCCACTTCAGGCTGAAATGGCTGTTACAGAAGAAGAGATCGATACAGCACAAAATAATCCCGAAGGCACGGGCGATCTTGCCAGCGATAGTGAAGGTAAAAGCCTGTTAGTTGATACTCGCTTGGACGTAATCAATGCACCTAGAGTGATTGGCGAAGCGAATGCCTACATTATGAGTAGCATGATGCGTGAAGTAGTCCGCCGTGGTACCGGTCGTCGAGCAGGCGAAGCGCTTAAGCGTAACGATATTGGTGGCAAGACGGGTACGACCAACAATCAACTTGATGCGTGGTTTACCGGTTTTCATAGCTCTGTGGTTGCAGCTGCATGGATTGGATCAGATGGCCTGGATCCACTCGGGCGTCGTGAGGCCGGTGGTATCGCTGCCTTGCCCATGTGGACAAGTTTTATGGCCAGCACACTAGAAGGTGTGCCAGAGGAAAAATTTAAAACACCTGATAGTGTTGAGTCTGTGCGAATTGATCGACGAACAGGTCAGCCAGCTTCAGGCGATGGCACAGTGCTGGAAATATTTGTGAAGGGCAACGCGCCAGAGGGCGAGCGTCCATCAAAGGTAATAAGCACAGGAAGTGGCAGTGTCACCACTACCCAGGTTCAAACTGTCAAGCAACAAAAGCAAGGCGTTGACGATCTATTCTAGGTTTGTATACTGATTGCTTCATGCACGGAGCAGTTCAGTGACAACAGACCAAGTTTTAATCATTACCATACTGCTTGTCACGATGGCGCTGTTCATTTGGAACCATTGGCGCTATGACGTCGTTGCTGGTTTTGCGCTACTTAGCGCCACCTTTCGCCCAATATTGTTATCGGAGGTGATAGTGACACGCTACAACCACTGCTGGAAGACGTAAATAGGTTGAAGCTGGTACTGAGCCTGTGGATAGAAAAAGTGTATCCTCGGACGATGTGCGTGTTATAGAAGCGGTAGTGATGCCCAATTTTTTTTGGCAGGGCAGGCAATGCGAGAGGTACGACTACACAAGCAATATGGCATCAACCTTATTCACAATACACCAACGGCTGTATTGATGGCACCCATAGCCTTTAGCTAGGCATTAAGTTTGGATCGCCCAGTTGATGCGTACCTGATGGCCGTTGCGGTGGGTGCAGCATCGCCCTATCTAACGCCAATCGGTCACCAATCAAACACCTTAGTGATGGGGCCGGGCGGTTATCGCTTTGGTGACTATTGGCGCTTGGGTTTGCCACTTGATATTGTCATTGTATGTGTGGCCGTACCAGTCATTATGTTCTTTTGGCACTGAGTGCCTAACTGTGCTGAAGCACATTCAGTAGGTGGCCATGCGGGTCGCGAATATAAAATCGGCGCACACCCCATGGTTCATCCACTGGGCCATATTCGATTCCTATGTTAGCTTTATTTACGCGAGTTATCACATCATCAAGATTATCCACTTCAATCGATACCGCAGGTAGTTCGGTGCCTGAGCCGCCTTCTGATGCCATGGTTATTTGTACTGGCATGGTGGCGGCGCTCGCAAGAGTTTGTATCCAGCCTTGATCCATAGCGAGCGTTAGTCCAAAAATATCTTGATAAAATGCGCTGGCAACCGCTGGTTCAGCCGCGAGCAGATTAACCACGATTCGTTTGACTTCCATCTATCCCTCCCCCATAGCGCAGTACTATTTCCAGTACTTCTATTTCGCCACCCGATTCGTAAACCGGATTGCCTGGCAATAAGGCCAGTATTTGTTCTTTGTTCTTTGTTCTCTGTTTTCTGTTTTCTGCTTCGAATCGCATGAAGCCTACAACGGTGCAATCGTTCGTGGTGCTCGCTTTACTGATGCAGCTACCGTTTGCTAGCTCACTGCCACCTCGGAACGTTCCACTGCTGATGAGTTTGTCTATGTAGCCAGCCCAATCCTCAGTTTTACCGGAGCCTTTCATTAACATCATAAATTCAGTCATAGCAACGTTACTCCAATAACATCGACTGAGGTAGTCAGCCAACATTCTATCGGCATTGATGTCACCTTGGCCAGAGACATATTGCCCTGTGATGATGATCTGGCATGCGCCTGCGTTACAATAAAGCGGTCTGTTCAATCGCTGTCTACTCACTTACGGTTATCTCCGTTGTTATGAATCCAGTAAAAATATTATGAGCACAACGCTGGTATTACTCGTGTTATCAGCAGCAATGCTTCACGCCTGCTGGAATGCGCTTGTTAAATCTGGTGGCGTGCCTGAGCTCACGATTGGCTCATTCCAATTAGTGGGCGCGATAGTATGCTTGGTGCTGGTGTGGTTTGTGCCAGTACCTGATCAGGCAAGCTGGCCATTCATTCTGGCATCGGTGCTGGTACATAGCCTCTACTACATGACTATGGCTCAAGCATACCGGGCTGGGGATCTCTCTCAAGTTTATCCGCTGTTTCGAGGCATGGCGCCAATTCTTGTTGCAATTGGTGCAATGGTATTTGCTGGAGAGGTGCTCACGCGAAGTACGTTTCTGGGCATCCTCTTTATCAGTTGCGGGTTGATGAGCATTACGTTACTTGGCAAACACTTTGGCAAGATTCCAAAAGCTGCGTTGCTATGGGGCTTGGCTACTTCAGTGTTTATCGGTAGCTACACGGTTATCGACGGCATGGGTGTTAGGCTTGCGGGTGACCCCGCAAGCTATATCGTCTGGCTATTTATGTTAGAAGTAGTGCCAATCGGTACCTGGCTGTTGTTAACACAACGTAAAGCTTGGTTCTCTTATATGCAAGAGTCCAAAGTCAATATGCTGTTTGGTGGCTTTGCATCGAATGCCGCCTACGGCTTAGTGATATATGCAATGAGTTTGGGTGCCCTGGCAATTGTTTCCTCGCTACGCGAAACCAGTGTGATATTTGCAGCGCTAATCGGTACCCTGTTTTTGCGCGAACCGTTTGGCCGCCAACGGGTTTTCGCTACGTTATTTGTGGCGCTGGGTATTATTATCATGAAGGTTTGGTAGTTTTTTCAAGCCCAGGTAGGGTAACGCCTAGCCAAGTGGGTTACCCATTTTCATGGGAATGACAATCGTGGCGATAACAATGCTCCTACAATTCTTTGTACGAATGTTTATCGATAGAGTAGGGGTACACCTCATCCAAATATCGTGGCTGCGCTTTCACTGAGTTTATCCAACGTTGTACGTTTTCAAACTTCTCCAGCGGCACACCAGCCTCGTCTGCTAAATGTACATAGGCATAAACCGACATATCCGCGATGCTATAGCCGGTTGGTGCTAAGAATTCGTTACCGCTTAAGCGACGATCTAATACATTGAGTGTATTGAGTGAGCCTTGGTGTTTGGTTTCCAACATCTCAGCTGACCGGTATTTATCTTTGCCAGTCATCACCCAATGCCTCAGTGTCGCTACTGTAGATTGCACATAGTCGGATTCGAAAAACAACCATTGTTGCACCTGAGCTTGTTGTAAAGGCTCGCTGGGTAAAAATTGTGATCCATGCGCTAAATAAACCAGCAGCGTATTGGATTCGGCCAGTACGCTACCATCGGGTAGGGTAATCGCGGGCACTGCCCCAGTGGGATTGATGGCACGGTATTCGTCAGTACGACCTTCACCTTCAAAAATGCTGATAAATTGTTGAGTGTATTCTTGCTCGAGCTGGTTGAGCAGCAACCTAACCTTCCAGGCGTTTTGAGAGGGGAGGTAGTCGTAAAGAGTTATCATCGTCAATTCACTCGTTGGCTCGAGTGACTATATTATGTGGCTTGAGTTGAGTTGTCCTCTGGTTCCTTGCTTAACTTGTATTTTTGAGCATAAAAAAAGGGAAAGCAATTGCTCTTGCTTTTTCGTGCCACACGCTCAAACGGCGTTTGCGCCTTGCTGTTAGTTATTCAGCTTCATCTCGACTTGGCGATTTTTTGCGCGACCTTGTGCAGTGGCGTTATCAGCAATGGGTCGAAGCTCGCCGTAGGCTTTGAGTGCAAATCGGCTAACGCGTATGCCGGCATTCTTTACAAATCTAGCAAACGATATAACACATTGCTTTGCTAGTTCCTGATTAGCTTTGGTAGTGCCCTGATCATCGGTATGCGCTGATAGTACAAAACGAGCACCTGGGTAGGCGCGCAGTGTAGCAACTACTTCATTCAATTCAACGCGGGTGTTAATTGTTAGAGCAGCAGATCAGTCGTAATGTTAATTGTGTAGCTTGCGGCCATACTGGATTCGCTCACATTAACAGCGACTGCATAGTTTTTATGCGGTTTTAAAGAGCGATCGTGGATACAGCAGATTTATACGCGTTTGATTTCAATGGGGCCTGCTGCGCCATCACATCCCTCTTTATTGCAGTGGATGATGTGCGAGGATTGTAGAGAACCTGAATAATCTGTTTGCCTTCGCTTTGCAAATAGGTCTCTACATCAATGTTGTGAGGATTGCGCCCCCAATCTTCTCCCACTACAAAGATATCTACGTTCAGCTCCTTGCAAGCTGATACGTATTCCAGAGTATGGTACGGGCGAACACGATCAACACAGCGTAATGCTTCTAGCATCTCCTGCCGCTGTATGAGTGGTATGACAGGCTCATTAGGTTTGTAAGATGCGACTACACTATCAGATGCTACGCCAACCACTACGATATCCCCTAGTTTCCGGCACCGTTCTAGAATGGCCAAATGCCCTACGTGCAACAGATCGAATGTACCTACGGTATAGACAATCGTCTTGTGGCTATCAGATATTATTTTTTTCATGGTCGATAAGTCTTGTTAAACCTCCTGGCGTTTATGAAAAAAGCTTCCAGCCATATATCCCAGAAATTGCCGATGTATAAGCGGCTAACAACCAAACGTTAGTTGGATTGCCAGAGAGTTTGGGTGTTTGAATTTTGGAAACGTTTAACAGTGCTAGCGTGATACAGCTGAGGTACAGCACAATAGTAAATACGCCTTGGCTCAGTATGCTTTCCAATAAAAATACAGACACCAATATAAGGCTGTTGTTATCGATGGCTAAGCCAGTATATTTTTTACCGTCGGCAAGGCCGTATGTTGCAAAGTAACTTAACCTTAGCACGCCAGCTGCAAGCATAATGAATGCACCGATAAGATATATCGGATGAAACTGCCCGTAGCTCATTAGTAGAATTGCGGGCGTCACACCGTAGCTCACGATATCGATAAGCACATCGAGTTGACCACCAAAATTCATGTCGTTTTTACTGCGGCCTTTCTGCCTTCTTGCTATCAGCCCGTCTGCCCAATCAAATGCAACTGCCCACACCATTCCAATCATCGTGGCGTAGAAGATGCCAATAATGCTGAAGTAAATAGCGGATATTGTGCATGCCAGCCCTGCTAACGAACACAAATTGGGAAGATCTTTTATATAGGAAAGGATAGAAGGCGGTGAGTTTTGAAGCGTCGCTTCATCTGAGGCCATATTGGTATCACTTATGATAATGCTGTTGGATCGCTCGCAAGCACGAGCTTGAATGAACTAGTTAGCCCATCATTTCTAGGGTAGTTAAACATTGCCGATAATCTGGCGAGAGATTAGGCTCGAGAGAGGATCGGAACCGGGTTCCAATGTCACGTACTATACGCTCTAATTCTATATATAGCGATAACTGGTTTTCTGGTGTTGGTGTTTCAGCTGATTGAAAATTGGTCGCTGAGGTTAATCAGGCAGTGATCTAAGTGAAACCTTAGATAACAAAGATGAGCAAGCGAATGTGATGACTTCAGGCGTCGATGCTAGCGATTTCACATCACTGTTGATTCACTGCGAAACCTATAGCGTGTTGTGGCGTGGAGCGGAATTGTAATGAAAAGCGCTTGAGGGTATTGCTGGAGGTTGGCTCAAATTCAACCGGTATAACGTCAAAAAGCGGGGGCTGATGCCACCCGCTTCTTGATTTATTAATGCAGCTTAAACAGCTGTTACTTTATTTGCGCATGGGCCTTTCTGGCCTTGGCCAACTTCAAACTCAACCGCTTGGCCGTCATTCAATGTCGCGTAGCCACCATCTGCTTGGATTTCAGAATGGTGAACAAACAAATCTTTGCCGCCGTCTTCTGGAGTGATGAAACCAAAACCTTTAGTAGCATCAAACCACTTAACTGTACCTTTACTCATTTTTAATTCTCTTAATTGTTGGTGAAATATTAAAAAATTACATTCGAATTCACCAGTTCGAATACAAAGTAATATAGGCCCAAAAAAACATATTTCAACAGTATATAACTGCTCATCGTAGCCTTGTAGGCCATTGAAGCTAGTTATGTGCGAAACCTAGCAAAGAGATGCTCTTCCCAATTCATCGCCTTTGGACACTGTTTTTGTTTGTATAGCCACTAAAAGAGTATCCGTACGCATTGTTCGGTCTATATACGGGAGTGGCAAGCCTAACAGCTTTCTGCGCGCTAATCGCCGATTCCGTTCATTGCGTACCAAAATAGAACCAAATATGCTGATCTGGTGTGCCTGCGCGAAAAAATAGGGTAAAAAATAGGGAAAAATAGGGGACAGACCACGATTAGTTATTCCCAGTCCCTTTTCCATTAATACTAATTAATCGTGGTCTGTCCCCTATTTTTTACCCTATTTTTTCGGGTTTACACAATCCCTTCCATCCACTTGCGAAGTTTGTAGGCTCTGGTAGTTTCGTCAATCTCGACGTCTGAAAGTTTTATGGGAGTGTTATCGGCAATCGCATTCTTCAGTTTAACGTTGTGTGCTAAACCCAGTGGTAAGTACCCTGCGGCGATAGAGGCTCTACCTGGACGTAATCCACCGGTAACGGTATAACCGCCTTCACCATCAAGGGTTTCACCTGCAGCCAAATCGCGTTTAGCAATGGCAGCCACATCGGCATTGAAATGCTTGATCACCCCTGTTGGTTCACCACGCAAGCCAACTGCAGCAACAGATATCGGCAACTCCAAACCAATCAAGTGCCAGCGCTTGTAAAGCGAAGAGTAACGCCCAGTAGTATCAGTTTTCACTGTGTATTCTTGAAAGCAGTTGCGTAAGTATTCAGTTTCACCCTCAAACACAACCCATACACCTTGGCGTATATCGTAAGGCACTGCCTTGCCATCATGGGTAAGAGAGGAGGCCACTTCAACCATTCCCTTGTGTTCTAAACAACCACCCTCTGATGCAGGACGCATGATGTTTGCTAAGTCTTCTGCTCCACCAACCGGATACTGCAAACCCTCAGTAGGTACTTCAAGCCCGGTAGCATTAGCGATGGCCGCTGATTCAATCGCAGGCTTAGAGCCATCCAGGAACGAATTAAACATCTTAGGATTAAGCCGGCCACGTTTAGCCTGCTCAGCAGTGATACCCCAATGATCCCAAATAGTTTCAGGAGTTGACTTACGAAATTCGGGTAACCACTTATGCCCACGCCCAGCTGCAACCACATTGAATCCACAGGCGCGTGCCCAATCAACAAGATCACAAGTCAGAGCAGGTTGATCACCATAAGCCATTGAGTAGATGACACCGGCTTCTTTAGCTTTTATAGCTAAGGCATAACCGCAGAACGCATCGGCTTCAACTGTTACGTTGATTACGTGTTTGCCGTTTTCGAAAGCGAAGAGCGCGTGCTCGATAGCGGCTACAGGTGCGCCTGTGCACTCGACAATTATATCAATCGCTGGGTGCGCAACCAGGGCCCGCCAATCTTCGCCTACGTGTGTGGCTTTTCTTTGTGCTGCATTGTCTAGCGAGGGGGCTGAGAACTGTTCAACTGGCCAACCGACAAACTCCATGTTTGATTTTGCGTTAGGCACTGATAGATCGGCTATGCCGATTAAGTGGATGCCTTTAAGTTTGCGAACCTGGGATAAGAACATCGTGCCGAACTTGCCAGCACCGATTAAGCCGATTCGAATAGGATTGTCATTCTCACCACGTTCTTGCATCATAGAAAACAGATTCATTTGAGTCTTTTCTCCAATTCAAAATGGTGAGCTAAGTCAACACTTTGTCTATAGCGCAATGGGGGACACGCAATGGGGCGCAATGGGGCGCAATGGGGGACAGACCGCCATTAATTATCCCCAGTCCCTTTTTTATTAAAACACTTCAAGCGACTAGTGGCGTGCAGACCTCAATACTAGCTAAACGTGGTCTGTCCCCTATTTATTTTGGTAATTCCCCGCTCAGGCTTATCTAGTTCTGGGCGCAACTTGATACCTGCTTTTCTAATCTTGCATATTCTGCTTTCACATTTTTAGTCTGAAACCCTATTATTGATAAGTTTGCTTCAAAGGCCGATTTTTGGTAACTCTCAGCAAAGCTTCCTTTGCAAGGCTCCAGCAAAATTGCTACGCCATCCGGGTTCTCTGCAGATACAACTATGGCTAAGCTTGCATCTGCATCAAATTCTTTAGATACAAACCTCAACTTTGAGGTGTTAATTTCATGCGCTTTAATTGGATTCTGAACAGGTATGCTTACTAGAGATATTTTCATTTAGAGGCCATGAACCGCATCAACCAAAATTTTAACCTTGCCAGGATCAATATGCTGATGTATCCCATGTCCTAAATTAAACACATGTCCAGGCCCATCACCAAAGCTGGTTATTACTTTCTTAACTTCAGCTTTGATCGTGTCGTCATCAGCGTAGAGTACGCTTGGATCAAGATTGCCTTGAAGGGCAACTCTACCTTCAGTGAGCTTTCTTGCAGTTGATAAATCAGTTGTCCAATCAACGCCTAGTGCATCGCAACCAGTTGCTGCCATATCACCCAACCATTGCCCACCGTTTTTAGTAAACAACGTTACTGGAATTGTTTGGCCGTCATAGCTTCGCTTTAGGCCATCAACAATTTGCTGCATGTACTGTAGTGAAAATTCTTTGTACTTTTCATGCGATAACACGCCACCCCATGTATCAAATATCATCACAGCTTGTGCGCCGGCTTCTATTTGTGCGTTTAGGTAGCTCGTTACTGATTGTGCGGTTTTGTCCAGCATCAGGTGCATCGAAACTGGGTCGCTAAACATCATGCCTTTTACTTTGCCAAAATCCTTAGTGGTACCGCCTTCCACCATATAGCTTGCAAGGGTCCAGGGGCTGCCCGAAAAACCGATTAATGGCACCTTGCCATCGAGCGTTTTCCGGATAAGGCTTACTGCATTCATTACATACTGCAGTTCATCGTTTGGATCGGGGATGGGTAGGGCTTTTACGTCTGCTGCATTTTTTATTGGATTGCCAAACTTTGGGCCTTCGCCTGCTTCAAAGTGCAAACCTAAACCCATGGCGTCGGGGATGGTTAGGATGTCTGAAAACAGTATCGCTGCATCAAGGTCGAACCGTCGCAGTGGCTGCATGGTGACTTCGCATGCTAGCTCTGCATTTCTGCATAGGCTCATGAAGTCGCCAGCTTGTGCGCGCACTTCTTTGTATTCAGGTAGGTATCGTCCGGCTTGGCGCATTATCCAAACTGGCGTGCGCTCAACGGGTTGCTTGAGTAAAGCGCGGATAAAGATATCGCTTTTAAGTGGTGCGCTCATTTTTTTGGCTCTTTTTCTAGTTAAGCAGTTTTCTTAACGTTAGCTTCTAAATACTCAACCATACCCATTGCCGCATTACGCCCTTCAAATACAGCAGTGACCACAAGGTCAGAGCCTCGCACCATGTCGCCACCGGCGAACACTCGCTCGTTAGTGGTTTGATGGGCGTGCTTGCCTTGCTCTGGTGCCACCACTCGGCCACGGTCATCAGTTTCTACACCAATGTCGTTTAGCCACTGTGCCGGGTTGGGCCTAAAACCAAATGCAATAAGTACAGCATCGGCTTCTAAAAATTCTTCGGTGCCTTCAATTATCTGTGGCATACGTCGGCCACGCTCGTCTGGCTCGCCTAATGCGGTTGTTGCCACTCGTACGCCTATCAGTTTGTTAGCTGAATCGGCCACTAGTTCCACGGGTTGGCGATTCCACAAAAACGTCACGCCTTCTTCTTCAGCGTTTTTAACTTCGCGGCGTGATCCGGGCATGTTTTTCTTGTCACGACGGTAGGCACAGCTGACGCTTGATGCGCCTTGGCGTATGGCGGTACGATTGCAATCCATCGCCGTATCACCGCCGCCAAGTACCACTACCCTTTTATCTTTAAGGTCAATAAATGGGGTATCGGCGCGCCATCCTTCTTGTTGGTTAACGTTTGAGATTAAGTAAGGTAGTGCTTCGTGTACGCCGGGTAAGTCTTCACCGGGGAAGCCGCCACGCATAGAGGTATAAGTACCCATGCCTAAAAATACCGCATCATAATCGCCCATGAGTTTATCCATGGTGATGTCGGTGCCAACATTGGTATCGAGTACAAAGCGCACGCCCATTTCTTCCAAGATGTTGCGGCGAGTGGTGACGACGGATTTTTCTAGTTTGAACGGTGGTATGCCGTAAGTGAGTAGGCCACCGATCTCTGTGTACTTGTCATATACGACGGCTGCAACACCATTGCGTGTGAGTACATCTGCGCAAGCAAGGCCTGCAGGGCCAGCGCCGATGATGGCAACCTTGTGCCCAGTGGCAACAACTCTGGAAAGGTCGGGGCGCCAACCTTGTTTTAAGGCCTCGTCGGTAAGGTATTTTTCAATCGAGCCGATCGTAACTGCGCCAAAGCCATCATTAAGTGTGCAGGCGCCCTCGCATAATCTATCTTGCGGACAAACCCGACCGCACATCTCCGGCAGGGAGTTGGTTTGGTGCGACATCTCGGCCGCTTCTAGCAATTTGCCTTCGGCAATCAGCTTTAGCCAATTAGGGATGTAATTATGTACCGGGCACTTCCATTCGCAATACGGGTTTCCGCATTCTAGGCAGCGCTCGGATTGTTCGACAACGGTTTCGGGTTCGTACTTTCCGTATATCTCATCAAAATTGTAGATACGGATAGTGGCGTCGGTTTTGACTGGGTCCTGACGGGGTGAGTCGAGAAATTGAAAGTTTTTGTCGCTCATCGTTGCCAGTGTATGTTGGTAAGGTTAGTTCGAGGTAGCTTAGCCCGCGTTTAATCGGTCTTTAATCTGTTGGCTAACTTTGGACATATCAGCGCGGCCAGCAAGGGCTGCTTTGACTATGCCCATTACTTTACCCATATCTTTAACGCTAGTAGCACCTGTGCTACTAATCGCGCCATCAATGACGCCAGCGATTTCCGCATCGTCCATTGCGGCAGGCATATAGGTTTGGATCAATTCAGATTCGGTCACTTCAACAGCGACTAGATCATCTCGGCCTGCCGCTGTATATTGGCTGATCGATTCGCGGCGTTGCTTGAGCATCTTATCGAGGATGGCAATGGTTTGCGGCTCATCTAGCTCTATGCGTTCGTCAACTTCTTTTTGCTTGATAGCAGCCGACATCAACCGCAAGATTGCTAGGCGAGGTTTATCGCCAGCTTTCATCGCTGTTTTGATGTCTTCGAGAATGCGTGTTCTGGTCTCGCTCATGATGCGAGCTAATCCTTACTGTTGCAGGCGACGGTGTGTCGCCGAGTGATTTGTGCAGCAACTGCGCGTGGCGCGAGCCAAGCACAATACCTAGTACATACGAACGCGGCGTGAAGTTTCTTTCGATACTTTCTTCTGGTGACGCTTTACAGCGGCAGCAGCTTTACGCTTTCGTTCTGCGGTCGGCTTCTCGTAGAATTCACGGCGCCGTGTTTCTGTAAGTACACCGGCTTTCTCGCAAGAGCGCTTAAAACGGCGTAGAGCCATTTCAAAGGGTTCGTTTTCTTTTACTCGTACTGAAGGCAACTTGAATCTCCGACCAAAATTGTAAAAAGCTCCCTAGTATAGCGGGTTGGAACGGGTAAACTCAATCACCTATGATAATTCTTGGCATCGAATCTTCCTGTGATGAAACCGGTTTAGCGGTATTTGATACTGAGCTAGCCGGAAACGGCTTGCGTGCCAACGTACTTTTCAGTCAAATCGACCTGCATATTCCCTATGGGGGCGTGGTGCCTGAGCTAGCCTCAAGAGACCATATTCGCCGCCTGATTCCGCTCAGCAAAGAGGTGCTACAGCAGGCGGATTTAACCGTGTCTGAGCTGGGTGCTGTGGCCTATACCGCAGGCCCTGGGCTCTCTGGAGCCTTATTATGCGGGGCTATGATGGCTCGATCACTGGCTTGGGCGCTAGCTTGCCCGGCGCTGGGTGTGCATCACATGGAGGCTCATTTGTTAGCCCCTTTACTCGAAGAAGATCAACCAACATTTCCGTTTGTTTGCCTACTGGTATCCGGTGGTCACACCTTGTTGGTTAGGGTGGATGGCGTGGGTGAATATCGCTTGTTGGGGGAGTCCATCGATGATGCTGCGGGCGAGGCTTTTGACAAAACGGCAAAAATGTTAGGCCTGCCATACCCAGGTGGCCCTGAGCTGTCTAAATTGGCTCAATCCGGTGACGCTACGGCGATCAAGCTGCCACGACCCATGATGGATCGCCCGGGGCTGGATTTTAGCTTTAGTGGCTTAAAGACAGCTGCGATTACGAGATTGAGGATGCATCAGGCCACCGGTGAGGATGACACTCACTTTAAAAAGGATCTAGCCGCTTCATTTGAAGCCGCTGTAGTGGATACCTTGCTGGGCAAGTGCGCTCGTGCCTTAAAACAGGAAAATATCAATACACTGGTAATCTCTGGCGGTGTCAGTGCCAACACGCGATTGCGCAGTCAGGCTGATGAGCTGTGTTCCAAACTAAACGGGCGCGCGTATTATCCTCGATTGGCATTTTGTACCGATAACGGCGCGATGATCGCCTTGGCAGGTGCTATGCGTTTGAAGCAGGGTGAGCAGAGTGGCTTGGATGTGATGGTCAGGCCGCGATGGCCATTAGAGGAGTTGGGTAAACCTGGCTAGTTGTCGTCCTAGCAAAGGGATGACATTAAAATACAGCCTTACTACCCAGCAGCAACTGAACGCGATCAATATCTTCACGCTGATCAAACGGAATTGCTACATCAACATGGACCACCAGTGCATTGGCGTGACGGGTTGATAAAAAGCGCAAACCGACGCCTCCATTACCTAGCCAGTCGGCTTGATCGGCATTGTCTGAATTCCATGCACGGCCTGCATCCAAAAATGCAGCCGCGCCAATGCGTACCAAATTCCAAGGATACCAATTTAAGTACCAGCGTTGTTCTGCTGATAGTAGTACTCGCCTACTACCACTTTGCATGCGTAGCGGGTAGCCTCGCAAACCGTTATCACCACCTGCCAAAAATTGATTTTCAGCAAAGAGCTTGTCGCCGATTGCGGCCTTGGCTGAGAGAACTAAGGTGCGGCCGCTGGATTGAAACCAAAACCACTGCATCTGCGGGCTTGCGATGGTATTAACGTATTGACTGTCAATGCGGAATGTATCGAGCTTCGTGCTAAATAAACCGAGTGAGTTGCCACCTTGCCACCCTTTGCGATACTGAGTATGGAGCACCAGCGCATCGACGCTGCTATCAAATGATTCACTGGCAATTCCGATGCGAGCTTCAAAAAAGTGGCCAAGGGAAATATCCTCAACTTGTTCCATCATATATAAGTTGCTGCGTTTAACGAAGTGCGGTTGCTGAAACTGCCACGCAATGTAGGGATAAACAAAACGCCGATCAGGCAACTCAACTTGCGCATCACCGTTGCTTACATCAATGAGCTTGGTTTCATCAAAGCGTGCACCAAACCAAAAGCGGTGCAGGGTATTGGCCTCTAGGCCTTTCGAAAAGCCAAAATTGATATCAGCAAAGCGAGAATCCAAGTCGTAAATAGTGGTGATTTTACGATCGGTATATAGCGGTGACAAAAGCTGCGATCGGTCTACCGCAACGCGCCAAGCTCTAGTACTATCGAGTGCATAAAACGGCAGTTTAAATTCAAGCAGCTGGCGTTCACCGTCGGTGTTGTCTTGCCGTTGCAGGGTGAGCTGCCGACGACTGCCGAATACATGTTTATCTCTGTATTCTAATATGGTTTGGTCGCGTTCTACGCCTTGCTCAAAGGAGAAAGTTAGCTCTTTACCCGAGCCAAATAAGTTGGCTTCGGTTACTTCAATGCCAGCACGGCTTTCACCACCAGTGCGTTTGTACAGTATCTTTGGGATTAACGACCAATGATCCCGCGTAGTGACACTAATTTTTATAGCATTGCCACATCGTTCAACTACCGTGATAGTGGCCGATTTTAAATAATCATTTTGGCGAAGTAGGCGTTCGCTTTCTACAATTTTGGCTAAATCAAATGCATCGCCTGATTTAAACAACAGTTGTTGTTCAATGACTTCAGCTCGAGTTTGTTTGTGAAAGCGATTGCCAAATCGATGGATATATTTTGTTTCGCCGGAAAGCTTTAAATCAAATATATCGTTGGCATTTATTGTAATTTCGCCCACGATAGTGCGGGTTTCACTAGCGGTTGAAGAGTCGATTGGTGAGCATGTATTGCTAGTGGTTTGCGCCGTCGCATTATTGCTGGCAACGAGTAGTGCAACTACGTATATGAGTTGCAGCGGTGAAAGCTTCATTGTTGAACTTGGGGTAAACAGTAAACGATTTGGCTCACTGAGGTTTTTTCTTGTCGCCGATTTTAGGTTCCGTTCCAGCTAAAATACGTTGCATGTTTTCTCGATGGCAGTAGAAGACTAGAGCACCAATTACAATAAACGCCACGCTATAAACCGTCTCGCCTGTTATCGCAAGAAAGATAGGCACCAAAGCAATTGTGATTAATGCCGCCAGAGACGACACCCGAAATGTCAGGCTGCATGCCAACCAGGTGAGTAAGGCTAATAAACCAGCTGAGCCACTAACGCCAAGCAATGCACCCAACGCAGTCGCGACACCCTTGCCACCTCGAAAATCGAAAAAGACAGGATACAAATGCCCCAAGAATGATGCTAGCGCAACCAGTGCAACCGTAGGTGGGTGTTTAACAACCAACCAAGTAATCACCACTGGCAAAAAGCCTTTTAAGGCATCGCCTAGTAACGTTAGCCCTGCGGGAAACTTGCCACCCATTCGCAACACATTCGTAGCGCCGGGGTTACCCGAGCCAGAATCACGTGGATCGCCCAAGCCGATCATTTTGCAGACAATAATTGCCGTAGATAAAGAGCCGATCAAATACGCCAAGGTGGCGGCGATAAGCGCTATGGTTGTTCCGCTGAGTGTGATCACAATTTATTGGCAAACCAAGTATATGGCGGGCACTATAACATTGCGCTTTGCGGTAGAGACTGGCCAAGCGTGCCAAAACTGTCTATTTTAGGGCTGCCCCCTGAAGGTGTTGCACCGGTTCCAAAAGGCTTAAAAGTCGCCGAACTATCTTGGGGGATGTTTCTTGGTGCGTGGATGATAACGGTGTATGTACTGTTCAATTTGGTGCTGCTCGCAGTTTCCACGCCCTTTTCGATACCATTTTGGGTGGCAGTGAATGCATTGGTAATCGTAACGTTTCTGGTGGAATTCGTGGTAGTGGAGCATGTTGCCTCCCACTCACGCAACAGCTTAGTCGCAACCCTAGACAATCCAGGTCCGATGGCGAGGTTGCTTTATGATCTGGAGTGGATGTGACGTTACTTAGTATGGCCACTATTTTTCTGGCTTCCTGATGTTTAGTATTTAATGCACACCTACCATCATCATATCGAAAACAACGGGCCGGCCGACTGGCAATCAACACTTCGTTTTGATCAGAGCAGCATCCTTGATTTTGTAAAGTCACTGAGTATTTTGCAGCTCTCTATGTTATTTCCCGTCGATACGATTCGATATTTCAAGGTGATGAACAGAAACCGACTCCGAAAAAAACTGATTGTTGCTTGTATGCGTGGTTTTGGTGTGATTTTACTGGCGATAATAATCGAGCCTTATCTGGCGATGGTGCCGATGATGTTGTACTTCGGGCGCGGCTGGGTTATCCACCAATTCGTGTTTTCCTGGCATGGCTTCCATGACGCCACTCGACCTTACGTGCTTGAAGCGGGCAATAATTCAGACCTTCATTATGTACACCACAAAAAGCCGGGTGTGCATCTCTTCTCGCTCGAAATTGTGTCAATAGCTGATCGAAATCGAGATGATAGGGGTAAGCCGCTTCCTATGCACATTGATCAAGCCACTTAATCTGATGTTGTTGAATCATTGCTTGCTGATTCAATCTTTGCTGTGGCAGCGAAAATTCCAGATGATAAGATATGTCATTGAGTGTGAGCATCTGAACGATTCCCAACTTTATCAATTAGTGTCGGGTAGCCATCTCTTAGCGCGCAGAAAAGAGTTAGCAAGCGTTGATCGAAAGTTATCGGCCTAGTCTGGGCGATTGGTCGAGCTGGTGGCAAGGTAGATATCGCCAAAACAATACGCGCGTTTGCTGAGCTGATCCGTATCACCTTGAAATAGGTAAACTATCTTCAATTTATTTGTCAGCCCCTGCCCATGTCCCTGATCCAGCCCGATACCCCCGCTGCTGTGGCCCGAGTCTTTCGGCGTCGAGCATGTTCATTTACTGAGCATTCGGCGGTTTTCCAAGCGGCATCCGAGCGCATGCTCGAGCGGCTGTCTGTAATGAAGCTGGAGCCTGAGGCGATTCTGGATCTAGGCTGTCGTGACGGTTTTCAGGCATATGCTCTGGCTGAGCGCTTCCCTAATGCCCGTATCGTGGGAGTCGATTTTCATGTTGGCGAGGCAGTCGCGCCCCCTAAGGGTGCTCGAAAATTAAGCAAAACTTGGTGGAAGCCTTGGCAAGGCAGCCAATCCCCCGAGCTGATTACGGCCGACCCACACCAGTTGCCATTGGAAAGTGCTCAGTTCGATATCGTTATTTCTAACCTGTTACTTCCTTGGTGCGCCGAACCACAACGGGTATTTGATGAGGCGGTGCGGGTATTGAAACCACAGGGTGCTTTATTATTTACCAGTGCTGGGCCCGATACATTACAAGAGTACCGCCGTGCTTGGGAAACTATAGATACGTACGAGCACAGTTTTGGCCTGGTGGATATGCACGACATTGGCGACGCGCTTTTGGCGGCAGGGTTGTCGGCACCGGTGCTTGATCGAGAACTCATCAGCGTGAATTACCCTAATATTGCGGCATTGCAGGCTGAATTGCGTGCGGTGGGTGCCGGCAATCTAGCCACTGGGCGGCGCAAAGGATTGATGAATAAGCGGGTAACTACGCGCTTGGATACTGCCGCAAAACCGACAGGCAAACGCTTCGCGACGACACTCGAGTTAGTACATGGCCATGGTTGGAAGGGTGATTTACCCACAGGCAGACAAACAGATGAGGGTTACACAATTTCTCTTGATAGTTTTACGACCGCTTTGCGTAAGTAAATGCGATAATACTAGGCTGGCAAGGGCGTCGTTCACGCACTAAGCTGTAGAGTAGGTTTTCGGTAATGGTGCAGCAATGATCCAAATCCAACAACCACAGTTGCAACACACCCGCTTGGTGGTGAAAGCTAACCAATCGATGAGCTGGCGAGCCAATTTGCTGTTGGCGGCAAGTTTAGGGGTGATTTGCATGGGCATTGCCGTCGCAATGGCCTTTATGGGGTTCTGGATGATTATTCCATTTGCCGGTGCCGAAATAGTGTTTGTATTGTTTTGTTTGCACGCTACGGTACGCCGATTGGGCAAACAGGAAGTCATCACAATCCAGCCTCAGGCGATCCTATTGGAATGGGGTTACCAGGAGCCGGAGGTCACGGTTAATTTGCCGCGGCAATGGAGCAAGCTTAATTACAGATGTTCCGACAATGAATTTGAAACAGGTGATCTCAGTTTATCTGCGCACGGCAAGCGCTATCCACTGGGCAAGAGCTTGGGGCGTGACGAAAAACGCACGCTGTACACCGAACTACGAGATCGCTTGTAGTTGACTCGAGTGGGTGTGGCAACAGATACAGGCGGTTGTTCGAGAGTTAGATGTTTTTGTTGGCTTTTGAGTAAACGCAAACAGTTTTAGTTATTTTTTGGAGATCATCAGTATGCGTTCTGACGTTAGTCGTTGGATGCTCCTCGCCGTGTTTTTGCTTGCGCTGCCGTTTGGCGCATCTGCGGATTGGGGTGCATTAAATATGCCTGTAGGCGTAACCGAAATCAGTAGAGAAGTGTATACGCTACATATGCGTATTTTCTACATTTGCTGCATTATTGGCGTGCTTGTTTTTGCCGTAATGATTTATTCAATGTTTGCTCACCGTAAATCAAAAGGCGCAGTTGCTTCTGATTTTCATGAAAGTACAGCGGTTGAAATCGTCTGGACCATCGTCCCGCTTATCATTCTTATCGCCATGTCTATCCCGGCTGCCAAGGTTTTAGTGCAAATGGAAGACTTCAGCGATTCAGATATGACAATCGGTGTAACCGGTTATCAGTGGCGCTGGCATTACTCATACCTTGATGAAGGTATCGAGTTTTACTCGCAATTAGATCGTGAGCACAATGCGGCGCGCCAACAGGGAGCTGAGGTTGATCTTGGGCAGTTTGGCGACATCTACTTAAGAGAAGTCGACAACCCGCTAGTGGTACCCGTTGGCAAGAAGATCCGTTTTCTACACACAGCAGCTGATGTTATACATAGCTGGTGGGTGCCTGAACTGTCGGTTAAGAAGGATGCCATCCCAGGATTTATAAACGAAAACTGGGCCCGCATTGATGAGCCTGGTATATATCGCGGCAAGTGTGCAGAACTTTGCGGTCGCGACCACGGTTTTATGCCTATCGTAGTTGTTGCGCTTGAGCAGGGCGAATACGACCAGTGGGTAGTTGATCAACAAAACGCAGTTGCTGAAGCAAGCGTTGATGCTGATCGCGATTGGCAGCACGAAGAGCTTGTCGCAACTGGCGAAGCGGTTTATCAATCAAACTGTATGAGCTGCCATCAAAAAGGTGGTCAGGGTATACCAGGTATGTTCCCAGCGATTGGCGGTAGCCACATTGTTACCGGTGACATCGATAAACACATCGAAACGGTTCTTAATGGTGTGAGTGAAACGCCCATGCAAGGTTTCTCTGGCAAGCTAAGCGATTCAGATCTGGCTGCCGTTATCACGTTCCAACGTAATGCCTTTGGTAACGAAACTGGCGACACACTACAACCGTCTACGCTTAAAACAATTCGCCAAGGCCAGCAACAAACGTTGCTAACGCAACCGCAACTTGTAACAGATACGGGAGTTAACTAATGAGCTATTCTGATAACACCCACACTGATGCTCATGACAATCACGACGATCATCACGGGCCTGCGCCAGGCTTAATGCGTTGGGTTACCACAACCAACCATAAAGACATCGGTACTATGTATCTGTGGTTCTCACTATTGATGTTTTTCATCGGTGGTGCCATGGCGCTGATTATTCGCGCAGAGCTCGGTGCTCCTGGCATGCAGTTTGTTGATCCAATGTTTTTTAACTCCATGACGACTCTGCACGCGATTGTCATGATCTTCGGTGTAGTAATGCCGGCATTTGTTGGCCTTGCTAACTGGATGATTCCGATGATGATCGGCGCACCTGATATGGCATTGCCACGGCTCAATAACTGGAGCTTCTGGATCATGCCTTTCGCGTTCACCATTATGTTATCTACGTTATTTATGGACAGTGGTGGCCCAGCGGGTGGTTGGACTCTTTACCCGCCTCTAGTGCTGCAGATGGGTGATAGCTTTGCTTACGTCATTTTTGCTATTCACTTTTTGGGTATCTCGTCGGTAATGGGTTCGATCAACATTGTGGCCACTATCTTCAACATGCGCCCACCAGGCATGACGTTAATGAAAATGCCAATGTTCGTATGGACGTGGTTGATCACTGCGTTCTTGCTTGTTGCCACAATTCCAGTATTTGCTGGTGCAGTAACAATGTTGCTCACCGATCGCTTTTTCGATACCAGCTTCTTTAGTGCGGCAGGTGGTGGCGATCCGGTTATGTTCCAGCACATTTTCTGGTTTTTTGGTCATCCTGAGGTCTATATCTTGATCCTGCCGGCTTTTGGCATCGTGTCTTCTATCATTCCAACGTTTGCACGCAAGCCGTTGTTTGGTTACGACTCAATGGTGTATGCAACAGCATCAATCGCGTTCCTGTCGTTCATCGTTTGGGCCCACCACATGTTTACAACGGGTATGCCGCTGGCCGCCGAGTTGTTCTTTATGTTCTCGACGATGATGATCTCGGTGCCAACCGGCGTAAAAGTATTTAATTGGGTCTCTACTATGTGGCGCGGTTCTATGTCGTTTGAAACACCGATGTTATTTGCGATTGGCTTCGTCATCATGTTTACCATTGGTGGTTTGTCTGGTTTGATGTTGGCGATCACGCCTGCTGACATTCAGTATCACGATACTTACTTTGTTGTGGCTCACTTCCACTACGTATTGGTACCAGGCGCTATCTACTCACTAATGGCAGCTACCTACTACTGGATACCCAAGTGGACTGGCAACATGTACAACGAAACCTTGGGCAAGTGGCATTTCTGGATCTCAACCATCTTCGTAAACGTACTGTTCTTCCCAATGCACTTTGTTGGTTTGGCGGGCATGCCGCGTCGGATACCTGATTACAGCCTGCAGTTTGCTGACTGGAACTTCGTTGCCACCATTGGTGCATTCGGTTTTGGTTTCTCGCAGCTGTTGTTTGTTTACATCATTGTTAAGTGTGTTCAGGGTGGCGAAAAAGCAACGGGTGAAGTATGGGAGGGTGCGCGTGGCCTGGAGTGGACAGTTGATTCACCTGCGCCGTATCACACCTTCGAGACAGCACCCGTTATCAATGATTCAACAATCACTCGTTAATACAGTGTCTCAAAGTAATACCAATAATCCGATGGCACCGGTTGAATCCGGTCCGTCGGCTGCACAAACCACTAGCGTGTTGCCAGCAAAACGGCATCGCGTTGTGTGGGTGCTCGCGATGGTTGCATTCAGTTTGTACTTTGGCAGTATTGCCTGGTTTTTCGTTACCAGAGGCGCGGCATAATGGTTGCCAGTGCACACAAGTTAGTGGCAGGTAAAATGCTACTGCTAGCGGTGGGCATGTTCGGTTTTGGTTACATGATGGTGCCGTTGTACGACATCATCTGCGATATCACCGGGCTCAACGGAAAAACAGGGCGTGTCAGTATTGCTGAAGCCCAATCGCAAGCGGTGGCTGAGGATCGTTGGATAACTGTTGAGTTTGTTGCCAACGTGAATAGCAGTGGCGCGTGGGAGTTTCGGCCTAACCAAAAAGAAATTAAGGTTAAGCCAGGTGAACTTTATAAGGCTACGTACTTTGCAGAAAATTTATTATCGGTTGATGTAGTGGGCCAAGCAACACCCAGTGTTAGCCCATCCGCTGCAGCACCGTACTTTAACAAGACAGAATGTTTCTGTTTTACACGGCAAGAATTTGAAGCTAATAGCATTAAAGACATGCCGCTAACATTCATTATTGACCCAAAAATACCTCGCAATATTGACCGGGTCACTTTGTCTTATACATTTTTTAAGTCACCGGGGCAAAGTTAATGATGCTCGGTGTTAACGTCACAAATTTAGATATCAGGGTTAAACCATGAGTGCTACTACTGGCGGGTATTACATACCCCACGCTGCGAAATGGCCGATCGTTGGCTCAATCGCATTGTTTATTTTGTTTATGGGTCTTGCCTCTTGGCTTAACGGCTCTGATACCGGCAAGATGTTTTTCTTTGTTGGCCTCGCTATCCTCATCTTTATGATGGTTGGTTGGTTTGGCGTGGTTATCAAGGAAAGCGAGTCTGGTACCTATAACTCTCAAGTTGATCAATCATTTCGTTTGTGCATGATGTGGTTCATTTTTTCTGAAGTTATGTTCTTTGGTGCTTTCTTTGGTGCATTGTTTTATGCCCGTACGTTCTCTGGCCCATGGCTGGGTGGTGCTGGTGGTGGTGGTGCAGATGTGACCAATGCGGTGTTGTGGCAAGGCTACGATTACGTATGGCCAAGTAATGGCCCAGATGATATCGGTGGCAAGTTCAAACCAATGGGTTGGTTCGGTCTACCGCTAATAAATACCTTATTACTACTAAGCTCAGGTTTTACGTGCACCATGGCTCACCATGCAATCAAAGACGGCCTTCGTAAGAAGATGGTTTGGTGGTTGCTCGCTACAGTGGCTTTGGGCTTTACCTTTGTTGGTTTTCAGGCAGTGGAATACTACGAAGCGTATAACCATTACAACCTACAGTTAGGCAGTGGTATTTACGGCTCAACGTTCTTTATGCTCACAGGCTTCCATGGTTTTCATGTGACCATGGGGGCGATCATCCTGTTGGTTGTGATGCTACGCGGCATGAAAGGGCACTTTTCTGCTGACAATCACTTTGCCTTCGAAGCGGCTGCATGGTATTGGCACTTTGTCGATGTGGTCTGGCTTGGTTTGTTTGTTTTTGTCTACTTGATCTAAGTTGTTTATTTGCCCGGCGGATTGCCGCCCAGTGTCTCAGCATCGGGCGGGTTTCCGCCCGGCGTCCATTCCGTTACTCCCGCAGCGTTCAAGCCTGCACTTGCGGATTGCCGCCCAGAGTCTCCCATTTTGTCTTCATTAAAATCTATTTGTGTTTACTGTGGCTCTAGTCCTGGCGCACGTCCTGACTATGTCGACGCTTGCAAACCGCTTGGCGAAGAGATGGCGCGCCGTAATATCACTTTGGTTTATGGTGGCGCGCACGTTGGTGTGATGGGTGCAATTGCTGAGAGTGTTTTGTCCAGCGGAGGTAGGGTGGTCGGTGTTATTCCTCAAGCCTTAGTTGAGCTAGAGGTTGCGCACACAGGTTTAACAGAGCTGCATATCGTTGACGACATGCATCAACGTAAAGCCATGATGGCCGGGTTAAGTGATGGCTTTATCGCGTTACCAGGTGGGCTAGGCACGCTAGAAGAGTTATTCGAGATGCTGACGTGGTCCCAACTTGGATTTCATGGAAAGCCTGTTGGCGCATTGAATGTAGCGGATTATTACAGCTCGTTGTTAACGTTTCTTGATCAAGGTGTTAGCGAAGGTTTTATGAAACAAGCGCATCGTGATTTATTGTTACACGACACGGTTGCGGCAGGTTTGTTGGATCAGCTGGAAGCCTACACGCCAACTCTTACCAGTAAGTTGCCCGGGTAGGGCATTATATCTATTCTGATGGTTGCACAATCAGAGGAACGCCCGGTAATTGTTATCGATGCCGAAAGATTCTCCGGCAAGCCGGGTTATAGGTAACGGAGCATCTTGCCAGCCTGGTGTCGGTTTTAACCGTCTGATTCTTGCGAGGTAGGCGGTGTGTACATTGGGTTTTGATTAAAGTCGATCACGCCGGTTGCAGCTGCAATCATAACCACCAAGATAATGAGTATCGATAGGCCGATACGTATTGAGAGTGCATTTACTGTGCGCTTGGTTTGGCCTTTGTCTTTTACGAGAAAATACAAACCTGAAAACAGGCTAATCACCACCGCTAGCAGCAGTATCAGCACGATCATTTTGACTAGTAACATGGTCGTTAGAGTAACATCACTGTATGCAGATAGGTAATCGCCAATTTAAGCCTGACCCAATAGTAAGCCTTGCTTATCTTGTCGTTTTAGCAGCGCTATTAGGCCTTGGAACTTGGCAATGGAACCGGGCAGACCAGAAGCAACAAACAATTGATTCGGCAGCAAATGCTACGGAGCAAGCTGCAGTATCGTTACATGAATTCAGCACGGAGGAGCTCGCCGGTTCGCCAGTGCAAATTACGGTAGCGGGCCGTTGGCAACCACAGTGGCAGTTCTTGTGGGATAACAGAGTGTACAAAGGGCAGGCAGGGTTTGAAGTGATATCGGTGTTAATCAGCGATAATGGTCAGGCATTGTTGGTAAACCGTGGTTGGGTGCCACCAGGGCAATCGCGTAGTAAATTACCTGTCGTTGCACTAGGTGCCGCCGTGGCCAAGCAGGAGCTCACATTACAAGGCTTGCTCACTACACCTTCTAAAGGCTTAGTCGGTGGGTCAGCAATACATGATCAAACTAGGTGGCCCATGTTGTTACAGTATTTTGATTACGAATTAATAGGGCAGGTAATCGCACAGCAGGTAACGCCTGCGGTATTGCAGCTAAGCGCTGAAAGCCAACATAGATTAGGTGAGCAGATGTATATTTCTAACTGGCAACCGGTAGCGGGCCTACCGCCTATTAGGCACATCGGTTATTCGGTGCAGTGGTATGCAATGGCATTAATGTTAACGATGCTATTTGTTTTTTATAATGTAAAGAAAATTGAAGACTAGCTTTTTTAGCGAAAACGATTAACGATAGAAATAAACATAGATGCATGACGATGACTGATCCCAATTCAACTAACATCGCCGCTACACTCACTGACGCAGAGTTTGAAGCGCGGCGGGCCAGTGGCCGAAAAAAACTACTGTTGATATTCGCATTATTTGCGGTGCCCTTATTGTTGGCCACCTTGTGGTTTCATGCAGTGCGCTTTAATGGTGGCTCGTGGGGTAACACTGCCAAAGGTGAGCTAATCACACCAGCGGTACCACTAGATGGCCTTGCATTAACCGAAAACGGCCAAGCGTTTGATATTGATGGGTTTCGCGGCAAATGGACTATCCTCTATGTGCCTGATGCCGCGGAATGCGACAAAGATTGCGGTGAGCATTTAATGCTGATACGCCAACTGCGGCTTGCGCTAAACCACCGCATGGAGAGAGTGCAACGTGTGGTTTTGCTTGATCAAGCGGCAGTGCCTGAGGCAATGCAACAGGCGCAACTTGGCCTGCGGGTAGTAACCGGTAGCGATGCACAGCGTGAGGCGTTTCTAGGGCAACTGAGCCAGCCTACGCAGGCGCTGGAGCCTGTGGCTAACCCAATCTACATCGTCGACCCATTTGGAAACCTGATGATGCGCTTTGGCCCGGAGCAGCTACCTGATCAGGTACATAAAGACCTGAAACGGTTGTTAAAAGCCTCTCGCATCGGTTAGGCTTGGCGAGCCGCATAAGGCGGCCTACGTACTTATTATGAAAACGCTCAACGCAAGCAATCCAGCCACGTCATTTATTAGTAACTGGCGAGTCTATTTAGAAATCACCAAGCCCAAAGTGGTCCTGTTGCTAGTGTTCACTGCATTGGTGGGTATGGCGCTTGCCGTGCCAGGGTGGTTACCGCTACAGGAAACGATTTTTGGGCTACTCGGTATTGGTTTGGCGTCATCTTCAGCGGCTGCGATCAATCACATTATCGATCAACGCACCGACGCCATAATGAAACGCACCAAAAACCGTCCTCTACCGCAAGGGCAACTCACTACTAAGCAGTGCTTAATTTTTGCGATCACCATCGGTGTTATTGCAATGGTGATTTTGATGGTATTGGTTAATCCACTTACTGCGTTACTCACGGGTTTATCGCTTATTGGCTATGCAGTTGTGTATACCGTGTATTTGAAACGCGCCACCCCGCAAAACATTGTCATTGGTGGTGCCGCAGGTGCCATGCCGCCACTACTAGGGTGGGTTGCCGTAACGGGTGAAGTTACTGCTGGTGCATTGTTATTATTTTTAATTGTCTTTGTATGGACACCACCGCACTTTTGGGCGTTAGCGATACATCGCCGTGATGATTACGCAAAAGTGGATATCCCAATGCTGCCGGTTACTCATGGCATTGCGTTTACTAAA
Organism: Granulosicoccaceae bacterium; assembly: GCA_036478595.1. Lineage (GTDB taxonomy): Bacteria > Pseudomonadota > Gammaproteobacteria > Granulosicoccales > Granulosicoccaceae > Granulosicoccus. Next base: position 109,255 of record JAZGEF010000009.1, on the reverse strand, counting down.
ATACAAATTCTGCTCTACACCATCTTATTGTTGATCGTCACGCTATTCCCTTATCTAATAGCGATGAGTGGTTTGTTGTATCTTGCGGGCGCTGTGATTTTAGGCGCGATGTTTATGTATCACGTGCTGCGTTTGTTTGATACAAACCGTCCACAGCAGCCGATGAAAACATTTGTGTTTTCGATTAACTACCTAATGTGGTTGTTTGGTGTGATGTTGCTTGATCATTACTTGTTGCTGCTATGAATGACACGCATCAGCGTGTCATTCACCGCCATAGATTCTCCGCAGCTTAGATTTCAGTACTGGGCAGAGTCACGGGATCTGTGATCACGATTGGATCGGTCACCACAACCGGATCAGTTATGTCTACCTCTGGGTCAACCACAACAACGGGATCTGGCGCGACCACAGGATAAGTGCCATTGCCTACATAGTGGCCACGTTGATACGCTCGAATATAATCCACTTCAAATTGCAGCGGGTAAATATCGGCAGTAACATCTGGAGTAGGCGCCCAAGCACTGCCTGATACCAGATACAACACAATGTTCATTTGCTGACGCCCAACCTGCGGGCCCGTCATTCGTTTAATTTCACGCCCATCGATATACCATATAACCAGCTGTGGCTCCCACAGTACGCCATAGGTGTGGAAGTCATCGCTGTACAGATCACCTTCTGGCTTTTCGTAGGCCATGGTGGGTGCAGAGCGGATTGACGCATCCATGATGTCGTCGTAGTGATACGTTTGAAATGCATCTTCATCTCCAAACGGGTTTTCGCCTAGGTATTCAATGACATCGATTTCTGGTGCGTGGCTGAATAAGCCTTCACCCCGGTAGCGGTGATAAAGGTAAAAACTCGACAACATGCCTGCTTCACTACCGACCCTCATGCGTCCTTCTACGTAACCGTAGGTCATGCCGAATAGATCGTGACTAGATAAGGCGCCTGATAGAAAAGCACAGCGTTCGTTACCTGTTGGATCATCCTCGCGGCAAACAGCGGGTAATAAGTCCACAACGTCTTCAGGTGTTGGTATAGATTCAATAATCAATGAGCTGCCAGTGAGGTTGAACGGGTCGTAGCTAATCGTGCCTTCAGCCTGCGTGCTGACAAAATATTGTTGTTCGCCATTAATTATACGGTTATCGCCCCACGTAAGTCGTGTATTCCACTTAGTGCTATCGATCACACTGCCGTCGAATTCCTCGGCAAACACCATATCAAATTGATCCAAAAAGAAATTGGTATTGGATAGATCAGTGGCAGAAGCAAAACGATCATCGCCGTTGAGATAAAAGTCACGGTATAACGGCACAGGTGCATTGCGCTCGAGATGATAGGTGATAGTGATTGAATTGGATGGAGCTGATTCGTTACCTTCGTCATCTATTGCTGTCACTGTGTAGCTGAATACATCACCAGGTTCGGGGTTAGTATCAGCGCAGTTATGCACACGGTCATAAAAACGTGTGTAGTTGCAATCGATAAAGCTGGTGGTGCGCCAGAACTTATTAATCTCATTCTGGGTGCCGCCGTTTGCATCAGTTTGGCCCCGGCCTACCGTATAAACCGTGCCGTCGCTTCTATAGATATTATAGGCAACCACTTCGGTGTCATCTGCAGAAGGCGCCCAATTGATTTCTGCCCAATCGTTAGAGACTAACTCAATACGCAAATTTGTAGGTGCTGCGGGCGGATCACCAGGAGTTGCTGGCGCGCCATTGAGGCCAAGCTCAAGATTAAAGCCAAACGGATCAGATGATGGAGGCCCAGCGATAGGCTCTGCTGTGAAATCAACCAGTGGCGGAAAACCTCTACGATCGTTGGCTGGGCTAACAACACGCGCTGCCGAAGAGATACTGAAGTTACGCGCAACGTCAAACGCAACTATTTGATAGCTCACCGTATCGCTTATGGGTACCGCGGTATCAGTGAAGCTGTTGGCCTGTACGGTGGTGAGATATTCGCGATTACGGTAAATGTTGTAGCCATCCACTCCTATGTTGTCACTGGACGTATCCCAAATTAGATCAATTTCATTGATTGAAACTACGGTTGCTGTAATGTTTGATACAACTGCAGGTGCTTCGGTATCGTTCTGCGGTTGCGGATCAACTTGTGTATTCGGTTTGGCGGGTGCAATCGCAGTGGTTGATCGTGGCGAAAAGTTACGCGGCTCATCAAATGCGACCACGTAGTACTCGTACTGCTCGCCCGCTGTCAATTGAGCATCATCTAGGCGGGCGTTGCTCACTGTTGTTAGATATTGATTATTGCGATAAACGTTGTATCCAATAACGGCAACATCGTCAGTTGCAGGTGTCCAAGTCAGGCTGACTGTTGCCTCAGAGGTGCGTGCTGCGGTAAGGCCGCTGGCTGCCGTGGGCTCCGGCTCTTCGTTGGCTTGTTCCGGTAGCGTGAATTCGGCAGAGCGTGCCGAAAAGCGGCGGCTTTCACCTTCGCCGGGTACGTCAAACGCGACCACGTAATAAGTGTGGTTCGTTGAACGATCCACCATCAAGGAGTGGGTGGCGTTCGACACAGTCGTTAAATAGCGGTTGTCTTGATACAGGTTATAGCCCGCTACACCGACATCGTCGGATGAGGCTACCCAGGCAAGCGTGGTATTGCCATTGATTGATGATTCGAATGGGGTGCCTGGTTGAGATGGAGCGGCCGCCCATGTATTGGACGGTGACACCAGAAAAGAACCAATTAAAACCAGCTGAGTACGGGTAAGTCCTAACCACGGAGAACGTTTGTTCATATATTAATCAATTAGTTAGTTGGTGATTGGTAGTGCGTAGTTTACCTACGATTATGAGCTCTGCTTTGCCGGGAAGGTACGAGCTTCGGTAAATCGGGCCTTATTTGGCCGATGTTCCATACAAATTTGTAAGGTTCATGAAACCTGCTGGAAAATCGCCTTCTCGATAATAATTTAGCGTCCAGATGCTAGTGGCATGAATTACTCAATATGCGGCTAATAGCTGGTCAGAACGTAAAACGAACATGGGTTACTGCTGTCCTAAGTTGCTGCCAACCAGGGATAAAGCTAATGCATATTTTGTTGATCGAAGATGATCCTTCCACAGCAAGCTACGCCTTTAAGGGTTTAACTGAAGTGGGCCATGTGGTGGACGTGCTCGAAAATGGCAAAGAAGGAATGGTCCAAGCTATCCAAACCCCTTATGACGTCTTAATCGTTGATCGCATGCTGCCTGGGATGGATGGCTTGTCGTTAGTCAAAGCCTTGCGTGTGTCGGGTAACAAAACTCCCGTATTGTTTTAACCGCCGTATCGGCAGCATTAGTCAATCCATAGACAACGTTGCAGCTGGCAACTTGGATGCACGTTTGCCAATAGGTAGCTCTGGTGATGATATCGATCAGCTGTCCATCAAAATGAATGATGCACTTGATCGCTTAAAAGGCACTGTTGATGGCATGAAGCAAGTGAGTTCTGATATTGCGCACGATTTAAAAACACCGCTCAATCGATTGTATATCAATCTTGAAGAAGCTGCGCGCCGTCAGGATGAGTCAGGCAGCCCTGATGAATCACTAGAAAGGGCACTAGACGAAGCTGAGAACATCAATTCAACGTTTGAAGCGTTACTGCGTATTGCGCAAATCGAAGCAGGCGCCCGCCGAGCGCAATTTAAAACGCTCGATATCTGTGCATTAATCCATTCTGTTGCCGACGTGTACTCGCCAGTGGTTCAAGAAGCCGGGCAAACGTTAACAATAGACGATTGCTCAGTCACCGGCGCCGTTACGATGATGGGCGATAGAGATTTACTGATGCAGATGTTGGTTAACTTGATCGAAAATTCCCTCGGGCATTGTGGTGACGGCACTCGTATTGTTTTGGCAGCCACCCAAGTAGGTGCCAACATATTGATTAGTGTTGGCGATAACGGCCCAGGTATCCCAGAAGCTGGCCGGGAAAAAATCTTCCGGCGCTTGTATCGGGTAGAAGCCAGTCGTACTACTCCAGGCACCGGCCTAGGGCTAAGCATGGTTAAAGCGATCAGTGATCTACACTGTGGCAATATCGACGTATGCGATAACGAGCCAGGGTGCGATTTGAACTACGCTTTAAGCAAGTGGGTGAGTGCGTGTAGTCTTTTGTTAAGTTGTAACCTGGTAAACGTGCACACAGTTGCGGACGGTTGGTTCGCCATAAGGCATTGTGTGAAAATCCGGCGTGCTAAATATATTGCTCCACTGCCCAGAGGATTCTAGCTGCTTAATATACGCGGGGTAAGCGGGTTCTTGGTCATCATCTACTCTTAAGCTAAACACGATCAACGCATCTTTTTTCGTCACGCGTACTAATTCATCGAAGGTCTCAGGTGGCGCATGGCCTGGCGTAATCGTGCCTGCAGAGATAACTGCAGAGAAGGTGTTATCAGGAAAGTCTAGATGATCTCCTAATGTCATTTGGCGAAGCTCTGCATATAAATTTTTCTGTTTGGCTATTTCGAGCATTCCTACTGATAGATCGATGCCAGTAATATTTTTATAACCGAGCAAAGCCAATGGTTCAGCTTGCACGCCGCCGCCGCAACCCGCATCTAGTATAGGCCCGGCATCGACGTTAACAAATCGGGTAAACACCGCAGCGATAATTCCTGGTAATCGATACCCCATGGCAAATAGATCGCGTTCGTAGTTGTCGGCCCAGTTATCGTAGGCTTTTTTTTGTTCATCGAGCGTGTTGGCGTTGTAAACATCGAGAAGCTCATTTTCGTGCATTGATTTTTCTCCTATTGCAACAACGATTCAATATCTGCAAATGAAGCAGCGTCATCAAACGCTGCAAAGGAGTCTGTCTCAATTAGATTGCGAGAAGCGTTAATCGCTGCGCCGAATGCTAATCTTGCAAGCGATGATCCCAGGCTTACACGCTTCACTCCGCAGGCTTTGTAATCATCAATGCTTGCGCCTTTCGGGCGTATACCTGCAACTACGTTAATAGGCTTATTGATGGTGTCGCAAACCGTTTTGATAGTGGCAAGGTCAGGTAAGCCAGGAGCATACATAACATCAGCACCCGCAGCCTCGTACCCGTGCAAGCGCAGAAGCGTGTCGTCGAGGTCAGGGCGGCCATGCAAATAGTTTTCTGCACGTGCAGTTAATACAAAAGGTGTGGGTAGCGCACGTACTGTTTCAACCGCAGCGATGATTCGTTCTATCGCTTGCTGCGAATCATATATCGGCTTGTTTGGGTCACCGCTGGTGTCTTCAATAGTGCAACCCACTAAGCCTGCTTCATAGGCTGCCTTTATAGTTTCTTGCACAGCTTCGGGGGAATCACCGTAACCGTTTTCAAGATCAGCAGAAACAGGTAATGGCGTTGCATCAACGATCACTCGAGCATGAACCATTGCCTCCTCGCGCGATATTGATCCCACCGCATCTATTTTGCCTTGCGAGAATGCGTAACCTGCGCTGGTGGTGGCTAGCGCCTTATAACCAAGCGAGGCCAGAATCTTTGCCGAGCCTGGATCCCACGGATTGGGCAGTACAAACAAGTCTGGGCTTTCGTGTAGCGCTACAAAGCGTGCAGCTTTTGTCGCTTGAGTCATGGCTTGTATCCCGCAGGCGTTCTCATACTTATATCACAGGCAAAAAAAAGCCGCCCAGTAGGCGGCTTGATTCGTAGCGGAAGCTTAGTTCTAAGCGTGATGCCAAGTGAGTGATGATTAGTGAGCCATTAAATGGCCTTTGATTTTCTTCATCGCCGCTTTTTCGATCTGTCTGATGCGTTCGGCGGATACACCGTATTCATCAGCCAGCTCGTGCAAAGTTGACTTGCCGTCCTCTAACCATCGACGCTGCAAAATGGTGCGACTACGATCGTCAAGGATCTCTAAGCCAGCAGCTAAACCATCTAGTGCTCGAATATGATCATCATGCTCTTCAAGAAGGGCTGATGGATCGTCGTCATCTTTGTGCAACATATCTGCTGGTGCAAAGGCGCGCTCATCGCTAACACCAACGGGTGCATCAAATGCATTGTCGTGACCGTGCATGCGTGATTCCATTTCCATTACTACAGCGGGCTCAACACCTAAGTCTTTAGCTACCGCGTGCACTTCGTTCTGGCTAAACCAGTTCAGCTCTTTTTTAGCACTTCGCAATTTAAAAAACAATTTGCGTTGTGCTTTAGTGGTAGCAACTTTAACGATGCGCCAGTTGCGGATCACGTACTCGTGAATCTCAGCGCGGATCCAATGAACCGCAAAAGAGATCAGGCGTACACCGACATCAGGATCGAATCGCTTAACCGCTTTCATCAGGCCGATATTGCCCTCTTGGACTAGGTCCGCGATGGGCAGGCCATAGCCTTTGTAGCTGCGCGCAATATGCACGACGAAGCGCAGTTGCGACATAACCAACTGACGGGCAGCGTCTAGATCTTCTGATTCGCGCAAGCGACGGGCTAAGGACTGTTCCTCAGCAGGAGTCAATAGCTCGATATTGGCGATCTTGGCCATGTAACCATTTAGGTCATCCGCTAATGCGGGTAGGGCCATCGCTTTTTTATTGACTGTAAGGGCATTACTCATTGTTTTCTCCCGGTTGTCATTCCAACCGTAATTTTAGCACTCGCAACCATAGAGTGCTAAAGATCGGCTAAGTTCCCCGATTTCTGAAGGGCTTCTGGGTAATAGTAATGCAGTGGTACTATAAAATATTTATTTAAATCAAATAGTTAGATGTCACATTCCAGTTCGTCTTGAAGGTATTAACTTTCGTGACGGACTGTACAGGGAGATCAAAGCACCCAGCCAACCCAGTAAAGTAGCCACTATCAGGAACGTTAAAAACTGTGACGCACTTGGCATTGTCAGCTTGAAGGTACTGGCGTACAGATGGGAGAGCTGGTCTGCAGGCGTTTTAATTTTACTGAAAGCGTAGATGGCTAGACAGGACCCCACTAGGCCACCGAGGAAGCCGTAGAGCGCACCGGTGTAAAGCAAGGGTCTATGCAAAAAGCTGGTGCCAGCGCCAAGTAACTTTGCAACGTCAAGCTCTGGCTGGCGACGCAGTAGCTCTAATCTGATTGTGTTGCCGATAACTAAGAGTGCGGTAAGTGTTAGAAAGCCTGCCAATATCCAACCCACGTTTTGGATGAGTTTGACGGCAGCCTGTAAACGCTGCACCCAACGCAAATCATATTGCACACGCTGCACTTCGGGTAGTGATAACAATTGTTTTGATAAACGCTTGATCGCCGTAGCATCAGCTTGCTGCTTCACTGGGTATACCACAATGGCTGACGGCAATGGATTATCACCCAGCGCTTCTAAAGCATTGCCAATATCAGTTTTAGCCTGGAAAGTAGCTAAGGCTTCATCACGTGAAATAAAACGAGTTTTTTGAATGCCCGGCTTACCTAATAGAGTTTGTGCCAGCGCGGCTCCATCAAGATCGGCTGTGTCGAGCCTTAAATAAAGCGTAAGGCTTTCGTCATCAATGTTTTGCGTTGCTAGCTGTTGTACGGCTTGAGCAGAGAATAAAAATAGGGCGGGCAGGGCAAGCGTTATTCCTAGTACTGCTAGAGTGACCAAGCTGGAAAACTTACGCTGGGTTAATTGCCGCAAGCTTTGTGCTAATGCATATCCGCGCTTGCCGTAAGTCCATTGCTTACCGGCAGCACTGCCTTTTTGCGCAGAGGCGCTTGGTTTAGCTGCGCGCGACGCGACTTTTTTCTGCATGCTAATAGCGGTTTACTCCGTGTAGGCTTGGCGATCGCGTATGGTTGAGCCTTTACGCGTACCCGGATGCACATCAACTAAGCGGCCCTGCCTTATTGTGAGCTTTGGGAAATCGAAGTTATCGAGTAAGCCACTATCGTGCGTGGCAACTAGCACGGTGACACCTGATGAATTAAATTGCATCAGCAGCTTCATAATGTCGGCACTTATTTCTGCATCTAGGTTGCCAGTAGGTTCGTCAGCCAACAATAACTTAGGCCGTGCTACAACCGCGCGGGCAATGCCAACGCGTTGTTGTTCACCGCCGGATAACGATAAAGGCCTTTCGAGAGCCTTGTGGGCTAAGCCTACACGATCAAGAGCCGCTGATACGCGTTTCTTGATGTCTTCATATTTATAACCACCTATCACTAAAGGTAGGGCAATGTTGTCGAAGACGTTTCGGTCCGGCAGTAGTTGGTTGTCTTGAAACACTAAACCCATTTGCTGGCGTAGTGCGGGTTCGTGGCGGGCTTTAAGTTTGGAAAAATCGATGCCACCGACTTTGATGCTACCTTCGGTTGGTTTGACAAGACGTGCTGTTAGTTTGAGCAAGGAGCTTTTGCCTGCGCCTGAATGCCCGGTCACAAACGTAAACGAGCCGGATGGAATACGAAAGGATACATCGCGAACGGCGAATCGTCCGGGATCATACTCAAGGCTTACGTTTTCGAATTGGATCATGGTTATTGTCTTTGCCAAGGGCCGGCGTTACGGCCTAGGTGTCTTGCCGCCCGCCAATCAGTGCATCGACAAAGCGGGTTGCTTCAAATACTTCCAGATCGTTCACTTGCTCACCAACGCCGATAAAGCGGATAGGAATGCCGGTTTTCTCGGCTATCGCAAAAACCACTCCACCCTTTGCTGTGCCATCAAGTTTAGTCACTACCATGCCATCGAGTTGCATTGCTTTGTTAAATGCTTCCGCTTGATTGAGCGCATTTTGCCCGGTGCCGCCATCTAGTACTATTAGTGTCTCGTGAGGCGCGGTGTTATCGATCTTGCCGAGCACGCGTTTGACCTTTACTAGCTCGTCCATCAAGCCTGCTTGAGTGTGCAGCCTACCCGCTGTATCGGCGATTAACACATCAATATTGCGCGCAGTGGCAGATTGTAGCGCATCAAAAATAACAGAGGCAGAATCAGCGCCAGTGGATTGCGCAACCACTGGTACGTCGTTACGCTCGCCCCAGGTTTGGAGTTGCTCTACAGCTGCCGCTCGAAAAGTATCGCCAGCAGCCAGCATCACGCTCTGCCCACCATCAAGCAGTTGTTTTGCTAGTTTGCCAATGGTCGTGGTTTTGCCCGAGCCATTAACCCCGACCACTAAGATGACGAAGGGGCTTGATTGTTCGGGGAGCTCCAAGGGATGTTCAACCGTGCGCAAAATACTCACTAGCTGTTCGCGCACTAGGGCACGCAGCGCGTCTGCATCGGCCAGTTGGTCCTTTTTTACTTTTTGATTAATTGCATCCATCACGCGCTGGGTGGCATCAACACCGACATCCGCCATGATTAGCTGGCTCTCTAGCTCTTCGAGCAAGTCGGCATCAATTTGCTTGCTGCCAGTGAAAAACCCAAACAGGTTGTCACGAAAGCGCGAGCGGGTACGATCTAGCTTCTGAGACAGTTCTGCTTGTCCCTCATCTACGGTAGCTGGATTTTTCTTCTGGCGCTTCAGAAAGCTGAACATGCCCATGTTTCTATCATATCAAGTGGGTGTGTGGCGGTCGGATATCGTACCATTGACGCATGGTTAACAGAGCTAAACGTAGTTCAACGACGAAAGGTCGTCAGGGCAAGACCCGCATCATTGCCGGGCTTTGGCGTGGGCGACAGCTAGTGGTTGAAGATGTGGAAGGTTTGCGACCAACAGGTGATCGGGTCAAGGAGATGCTATTCAACTGGTTGCAGCCTAATATTGCGGGTAGCCGTTGCTTGGATTTGTTTGCTGGCAGCGGAGGGCTTGGTTTTGAGTCGGCGTCCAGATATGCAGAGCAGGTAGTGTTGGTCGAGCGTGATCGCTTGGCTGCTAAACGGTTGGCAAGCCAAATTGAGCGGCTTGATGCACAAAATTTGATCACTTTGCATACAACCTCGGCTGAGCAATTTTTAAACGATAATAGTATTTTTTTTGATGTGATCTTTGTTGATCCACCATTTCAGGACGGTTTACTTGATGCGATACTGCCATTGCTGCCTGCCCACTTGAGCGAAGGTGGGCTAGTTTATTTGGAGAGTAGTGCCAAGCAAGTGGCGGTGCCTCCTGCAGGCTTTACCCTCTTAAAACAAAAGACTACAGGGGATGTGAATGCGAGATTATTTCAATTCACCGCTGTTAGGGCCGATTAACACTCACACAGCCGTCTGAATCGTTGCGTAAGTGGCCGTTTTCACTCAAACTTATGAATCGTCAAGAGAGTAATGGTTTTGATACAGGTTACTGCGATATATCCGGGCACCTTTGACCCAATGACAGTTGGGCATGTTGATGTGGCGCAACGCGCCAGCAAGATGTTTGACGACCTCATCATTGGGGTGGCTGCCAATCCAAACAAACGCCCCTACTTCTCGCTTGATGAGCGTGTTGATATGGCGCGAGAAATTTTAAGTGACCTACCCAACGTTACTGTGCAACCGTTTAATGGATTGCTGGTTGAGTTTGCTGCCAAGGTTGAAGCCAATGTTATTGTGCGTGGCTTGCGTGCAATATCTGATTTTGAATACGAAGTACAAATAGCCGCCGTTAACCGGCATCTAGCATCCCGCATAGAAACCGTATTTATCGCAGCCTCGCAGGACTACACATTCTTATCATCTAGCATTGTGCGTGAGATTGAATCTCATGGCGGTGAGTATGCCGAGTTTGTGCATCCCTTAGTAGTTGATGCGTTTACTAGCAAGCGACAAGCTGAAGCGAGCTAAGTTACGATGGCGCTGTATATAACCGATGAATGTATTAATTGCGATGTGTGTGAGCCTGAGTGCCCGAACGATGCAATCTATATGGGTGAGGAAATCTACGAGATCCACGCGCACTTGTGTACTGAATGCGTAGGCCACTTTGATGAATCTCAATGCACTATCGTGTGCCCAGTGGAATGCATATTAGTTGATGCTGGTAATCCCGAATCGAAAGATCAGTTGCAGCTAAAATATGAAGGGCTAATGAAAGCAGCGGCTAACGCTGACACGCCGGGCAATAAAACGTAGATCGCTGTGCCATCACTGTCTTTTTAATGGGCGCTTTGCACATCTGGCACGGTTCGCCCTCCCTGCCATAAACGAATAGGGACTGAGCAAAGTAACCTGGTTCGCCATCGCTATTAATAAAGTCGCGTAACGTGGTGCCACCTTTTTCGATTGATTTTTGTAATACATCGCGTATCGCTTTGCACAGTGCTTCAGCCTCTTTACGGCTCAATCGCCTGGCAGTTTTGCCTGGTCTGATGCCAGACATAAACAACGCCTCGCTGGCGTAGATATTACCTACGCCTACCACCACTTGGCTGTTCATGATTAGTGCTTTGATGGGCACATTGCGTTTGCGGGTCGCAGTAAACAGATACTCACTATTGAACTGATTGGCTAATGGTTCTGGGCCCAGCTTAGCCAATAGCGAGTGTTCTTCTGCTGGGCCTTCATGCCATAAGAAACAACCGAACCTGCGTGGGTCATGAAAACGAATGACTTGTTTATTGGCGAGCAACAACTCCACGTGATCATGTTTACGTTTCGGTATCGATAGTTTGTCGATACGTAAGCTGCCAGACATGCCTAAGTGAATAATGGCGGAGCCTAGCTTGTTAGTGAGCACAATGTACTTACCGCGGCGGCCAACATGCTGCACTCGGGCATCGGCCAAGCGCGTAATGGTTTGTGGTACAGGCCATCTCAAGCTGCTGTTGTGCACCTCTACTGATTTAATTTGCTTGTTATGTAAAAACGGTTCAATGCCGCGGCGTGTTGTTTCTACTTCTGGTAGCTCTGGCATGGGCGTCGATGGTCGCGGCTTAAGCCACAATTATGCATCTTTTCTTAAAGCTCTGGTGCTAGGATGAAGGTGAAGGCAGTATAATAGGGATAAACTCAGCATGACGCCAGAAGAGCGTATTAACAAACTCGGTATTAGCTTGCCCAAGTGCAGCAACCCAGCCGCCAATTACACTAACGCGGTACAGACAGGCAACCTACTGTACCTGGCAGGCAAAGCGCCTAGAGCCGTTAAAGATCTCTTACCGAAAGGGCGCCTGGGTTTGGAATTCACCACCGAACAGGGGTATGCGTTTGCTCGTTCGGCGGCGCTTGATCTAATCGCCGTCATTAAATCAGAATTGGGTGAGTTGTCACGTGTGGTTCGGGTGGTTGAACTTCAAGGCTTTGTTAATGCCACGTCTGAATATGAAGAACATGCGGCAGTCCTTAATGGTGCCTCTGATTTACTGGTAGAAGTGTTTAGCGACGCAGGAGTACATGCACGATCAGTGTTTGGGGCCTCGTTACTGCGCGGCGGTGTGCCGGTAATTGTAAAAGGCCTTGTAGAAATCAGCCAAGACTTGAAATCAGCATCATGCTAGAGCATGATTGCCACGGTGTTTGAAAGTCAAAAGTAGACAATCCATATGAGCAAACGATTCGTCATAGTAGGTGGTGGGCAAGCAGGCTTTGCGTTTGCTGATGAGCTGAGACGTAAGGATAAAGAATCGGCTATTACACTGTTGTGTGAAGAGGCCGAGCTACCCTATCAACGACCACCTTTATCCAAGCAGTATGTGAAAGATGATGCCAGTCGCGATCGTTTGTTTTTTCGCGATACCGACTGGTTTGATCGTAAAGATATTGAGGTTCGCACCTCGGCTGGGGTTGCCGGCATTGATCGTCAGTCAAAGCAAGTGGCGCTAGCTGGTGGTGAATCTTGCGCCTACGATATGCTCATGCTGGCAACGGGTTCTACGCCTCGGCAATTGCCTGTTAAGATCGGTGGTGGTTTATCTGGCGTGTTGACCGTGCGTAATATTAGCGATGCTGATCAGCTGCGCGATACTCTCGCACCGGGCAAACGCATATTAGTAGTGGGCGGTGGCTATATCGGTTTGGAAGCGGCAGCAGTGGCACGTAGCTTTGATTGTGAAGTGCGGGTGGTTGAAATGGCCGAACGTATATTGCGGCGTGTTGCTTGTACTGAAACATCTAATTACTTTCGTACTCTGCATCAATCAAATGGCGTTGTAGTGAACGAGAGCCTAGGGCTTGATCATCTAGAAGGTGATGCCGGTAACGTTGCTAAGGCATTTTTTACTAATGGCGAGTCCATGCATGTAGATGCGGTGGTAGTGGGTATTGGTATTGAACCCAATGTACAATTAGCCGTTGATGCGGGCCTTGTAATTGATAATGGTATTGCTGTTAATCAGTTTGCACAAACATCCGACGAGCTTATTTATTCGGCGGGAGATTGTGCGAGCTTTGATTGGCGCGGTAGCCGTATTCGGTTGGAGTCGGTGCAAAACGCTGTTGATCAAGCAAAGGCTGCGGCACAACATGCCTGTGGTGTCGGTAAGCCATATGATCCAACGCCGTGGTTTTGGTCTGATCAATATGATGTGAAATTGCAGATAGCCGGCCTCAATACAGGTTTCGATAAGATTGTACGTCGAACCGGTTCGCGTAAAGAGGGTGAGTCATTCTGGTATTTCAAAGGCGATCAGCTACTCGCGCTTGACGCTATGAACGATGCCAAAACTTATGTGATGGGTCGAAAGGTTCTTGAGCTGGGTAAGCCCATTTCGCCAAAGCAGGTGGCTGATGCTTCGGTTGATTTAAAGCTTATCGCTACAAGTTGATACCAGCGCCATCCCTGCGCCGGCGCCTATCTTCGCTTAAATCAGCATTCTCGCGAAGGCGAAGATCCATGCATACTTAGAATGGTTCCCGCAACACCTGCGCGGGAATGACAGCTAATCATTGCTGGCTGAGTACGTCCTGCAAATTTCCCTGTGCATCGAATGGGTCAGCCCAGTGTGGATTGGTATATAGCGCGTTACCGCTTAGGGTTTTTAGAAAAGCAATCACTGCGGCGCGTTCGCTTTCTACCAGCATCAACTTTTGGCCTGCCGCATTGTTTTTCCCTGGCCCGTTTCCACCACGTATATTGCCGGTTAAGCGGTTATCAATATTTGGGTTTAAATTGCGATCCACGGTGATGTCATTGTAGTGATCTAATACATCGTTCATGGTGCCTAGTGTTCCACTGTGCATAAACGGGCCGTTTTCAGTGCCATCACTACGGAACACATCTCGCAAGCTCGGGGAGCGAGTGTTGCTGGTGTCTGTGGCGAGTCTGTTTTGGGCTACATCTATAATGCCGTTGTTGGTGGTGTTGTCCTTGGTGATGTAGCTTGGCACAAGTTGATTAGCATAATTGTATGGATTGCTAAGATTTGATGTTGCGGTAGTTTCATCGCTCGTAGTCTCGGTGGATCCTTGCACGTCAGCGTTTTGAGCTTCGTTGTCAGTGCTCGTATTTGCAAGGTTTGCACTTTCGCCACCAGAACTACACGCCATTGATAGTGCCATTGACGCTATAACGCTTGATTTGCTTAGCCAAGCTGATTTTAACAATCGTGACGTCATAAATATTCATCTCCGAACGTGGGTACGCTTACGCGTTTGATAGCGTGTGTAGCGACAGCTTATAGTGGAGCGGTAGGTGGAGTGGGGCAGTTACGCTAACTTCCTTATTAGTTGCACAATTGCTTGTCCGGTAATTCACTGTCGTCCCAAGGGTGCGGTGATCTTTGAGGGTGTCATCCCAGCGACATTTTAATCCCTGCGGGAATGACAAAATTTTAGTTAGCAGGCTCGGCGGCTAAGGCACTAACGCCGCCATCAATAAATGGTGCTATCCACTCAGGAAAAAAATACACTTGCCCATCGCTTTCGGCGTAGCGGCGCTTACCGCTAACATCCAGCTCGCCAATATCAAAGCGCTTGTTGCTGAATGTGATGGATGCGACAGGTGTTTCTAGTCCGGCAGCTTTTCGGTCTACCTCAGCACTAGGGTATGCAGGTGCAATTGATGCGATGGATAACAGTGGATCGATGCGGTTATTATTTGCGGCTTGAAGGGTGGGTTTGGTGATTTGCCATTGATCATCTCGGCGTTCAAGCAGGATTGATTGGCCGTTTGATTGCGTGATGCTGATGTGATTGATTGAATCGCTATCGATCCCAGTTAGTATTTGTTGCGTATCGCTTGTTTGGATATATGCGATTGTTGCAGCCAGTATTGCGCAAGCTGCAAGCAATGCGATTAACCATACTCGTTGATGTTTGCGAACGTTAGCCATATCAATCGCGCCGGCGTCTAAATGCGAGCCAGGCTGCAATACACAGCATCAACAGCGGTAAACCAAGCAGGAATACGCTACTGAGTATCACGATAGCTTTGTTGCTTAAGCTCAGTTGCGTATCGGGCGCTGCTTGAGTCACAAACTCCAAGGCTTTATCATCGCCTGCAAGCCACAACACCAAGCTCTCTAAAAATGCTTGGTTAGATCCATTGCCAACAAACTGGTTGGACGCGAAATCAGCGTCTCCGAGTATCGCGATGCGTTGTGTGTTGTCGCCGAATTGGCGTTCGATCGTGACGCCAAGCGTTAAAGGGCCGGCGACTTCATCGGTACTTTCATCAAAGCGCACTTCGCCTTGTAAGGCGCCAGTTTCTGTCCAGCTTGATTCAGGTGTTAGCAGTAGTGGCAAAGTTGTCTGTCCAGCTAGCGGTGTGATCGCAAGTGCTTTGGAGCCGGGAAGTATCACAGGGCTTGTAAGGTTGCCATTGATTGGGTGCTTAGTGTGCCTATCTAGTACCACAACGCTTGGCGCGCCTGTATTGAGCCTTTGGCTAGCGGTGTCGATCACTTTGCCGGGTAATACATCAACACCAAACTCTAACGACAATGCATTCAGATTCAAGCCACCGTCAGCTTTGTTTGAATGCTCTATAATCCACAGTAAGTTGCCGCCTGCGCCAATGTACTGCAGTACACTAGCGATCTCGCCAGGGAAGTACGGGCGCCTAGGGGCTGCGATAACCAGTAAATCTGCGTGGCTATCGATGCGAGGAGTAGTGACCAAACTGATGGTGTCGCTGATCAATCCAATTTGTGCAAGTTGTGTAGTGCCAAGCTGCCAGTCACCGTTTCCTTGTCCATCTGGCGTGCGTTCTTCATGGCCGGTTATAAACATTATCTGTCGATCGCCATCACGATTCAGTTGACGCATGGCGTTGCTTAGCGCGCGCTCAGATAGTCGTCGCAATCGTTGCTCGCGCTGCGTGTTTTTGACGATCAGCTCCCCACCATTAGTGATGTTGAGCTCTCGTGCTCGGCCTGGTTGCGTTTCCGGGTTGATAAATTCAAGCGTGATGTTGGGCTGTAGTACTTGATAGCGACCAACCAACTCAGTAACAGCATCACGCGGTGCTTGTTCTGGGCCCAATACTGCAAGAATGCTAACTGGTTCGCTGAGGGCTGCCAATGTGTTTTGGGTTTGGAGTGTGAGGCTATGTCGATTGTTTGCAGTCACATCACCAGCGCTTGAAAAACGTTGGCTAAACCAGCCGCACAGCAAAACGAAAATGGTCACTATTGTTGCTAGCGCAAACTGTTGCCAATCAGGTTTACGCATCACTGATGGCCACTATTGCGCAAAGAGCCTAATCGGATCACAGTAAGAGCCACAAACAATGCAGTAAGTAACACAAAGTAGAGTACGTCTTTACTTTGTAGGTAGCCTTGAAAAAATCCACTCAAGTGATTGGTGATAGAGAATTGTTGCAGAGCTAGCATCGCAGGATTGGTAAAGCTTGCGCCGCCTAGTAGCCAAAGCAGTGTCACGACGCCTAGGCTCGCAACGATCGCAATCATAGGCTGTTTGGTTAGTGATGAGAAGTACACGCCAATAGCCGCGCATGATGCCGCCACTAACAATAGGCCCACTGCAGATAACAGCAGCGTTGCAATGTCGATGTTCACCATAAACCCCATCGCTGCTGGCATCACCACTGCCAGAAGAGCTAAGAGTGTTAATGGTATGAGTACACCAACAAATTTTCCTAACACTAGTGATAAATTTGATATCGGCGATGATTGCCACAGCGCCATGGTTTGATGACGAAACTCATCACTAAAGCTACGCATTGCAAATAGCGGCCCAAGTACTGAAAACAAGGGTGCAAGCGTAGCCAAAAAGCGTGCGCTTAAATAGCCTGTCAAGCCGGGTGGATGGTCTTGTAAGGCTAGTGAGGGTTGCACCTTGAGAAACTCTTCGAGCGATTGTAAAAACAAGTAGCCGAATATTGCCGCAATAACCGCGAAGACTGCCCAGGTTTGTGGTGAGCGCAGCAGTGCGCCACTTTCAAATTTCGCTATTGTGCCGATCATGTCACTGCGCTGCCTGATTGTTTTTGCACGAGCTGATTAAATAAATTTTGTAGCTGATCAAGATTTTCATCAGCGCGCTGGTTGTGAACAAGCTTACCGTCGTGCATTACCGCGATGCGATTACAAATGGCCGTCACCTCTGATAACAAGTGAGTAGAAAAAATCACGCAACTATGTTCCGCCACTTCAGTGATGAGTGTGCGCATGCTTTGCATCTGTTGAGGATCGAGACCATTACTAGGTTCATCTAATAGTGCAACGGCTGGCTTGTGGATTAACGCCTGCGCCAAGCCGACTCGTTGTTGATAGCCTTTGGATAATTTACCAATACGTTTTTTAGCAACACTGCTTAGCTCGCAGCGGCCCATGATTGTATTCACTTGCTTTTGAATGGCGTTGTTGGGCACACGGCGCAGCTGTGCGCTCAACTTTAAAAATGCTGCAACGCTCATATCCGGATACACGGGAGGCTGATCAGGTAAAAAACCGATCTGCTGTTTGGCCGCCATTGGGTCGTCAAGTAGTGAGTGCCCGGCGATACTGATCTGCCCGGCATCAGGCGTCAGAACGCCTGCCAGCATTTTAAGCGTCGTGGATTTGCCCGCGCCATTGAGGCCCAGCAGGCCCAAAATTTCGCCTCGCTGTAGCGATAAGGAAACGTTATCCACAACGGCTGTGGTGCTGACCATGCGAGTCAGGTCGCTAGCCTGGAGCAGCGGGGTGGAATCGGATGGCATACCGGCTTTATTGCTAAGAAAAGATATGCTCAGATTATAGTTGACCGTCACCAATCTAACGGCTGTGATGCATGATGATCTGGCTAGGCGTTGAGGAGACCGGTTGTGCCAGTGTTTTTACCATTTGTGCCCAATGGGCAATATTTGCTGTTGGGGCATCTTGAATCGCTAGTAGCGAGATAGAATGGGGCTTTCAGCGGATTCTGACCCCCAAAAGCATGGCAGCCAGCGTGTTTTGAGGTTTTAGCGCCTGGAAAATCACCAGAAACCGCTTGAGGGATGGCAAAGAATTCGCTATCCTTCGCGGGCTAAGCAACATTAAATTATTTCGGAGTTTCTGTTATGTCCAGAGTTTGTCAGGTCACGGGCAAGACCCCAATGTCAGGCAACAATGTGTCGCACGCTAAAAACAGGACTCGTCGCCGTTTTTTGCCAAATTTGCACACCCATCGTTTTTGGGTTGCCGCGGAAAACAAATTTGTCACTTTGCGAGTTTCGTCCAAGGGCATGCGCATTATCGATAAGAAAGGCATCGATCAAGTGCTAGCTGACATTCGCAAGGGTTAAGGGGAGCATCATGAGAGACAAGATCAAAATGGTTTCGTCAGCGGGTACTGGTCACTTCTACACCACGACCAAAAACAAGCGCACCATGACGGGCAAGCTCGAAATGAAAAAGTTCGATCCTAAAGTACGCAAACACGTAATGTATAAGGAAGCCAAGATCAAGTAGATCTTGTTTTGTTTATGTTTCGCTAAAATGAATTCAAAAGAACCCGGCTTGCCGGGTTTTTTTTTGCAAACAATGAACGCAGATTAAACAAGGGGCCGGCCGCTGTGGACACCGTATTTGTAAAAGATCTCAGAATCGATACCATCATCGGTATCTACGATCACGAACGCACGACAAAACAAACCATAGTGCTCGATTTTGATATGTCGTTTGAAATTGCCAAGGCGGCAGCATCCGAAGATATTAATGATGCACTTAACTATAAAACGCTCACCGACACCTTGAGAGAATTTGTGGAAGCTAGCGAATTCCTACTGATCGAAACGTTAGCCGAGCGTATAGCCAGCATGATCCTCAATGATTTTGGGGTGGACAAAGTCAAGCTAACACTGCATAAGCCTAATGCCTTGTCAGCTAGTACTGATGTGGGCGTGATTATCGAACGGTCGGCCAAGTAGCGCTCCCCTATGCCCGCCACCTCACTGCCCGTACCTGTTGATATAGCCCGAGCGCACAGTGAAAAACTGCAGGCGTTAATAGCCGGCCGCATTGGCAACGGTTCAATTAGCTTCGCCGATTTCATGCATCACGCGTTGTATGAGCCAGGCTTGGGTTACTACATGGCGGGCGCACAAAAGTTTGGTGAGACAGGTGATTTTGTCACCGCACCTGAAATCAGCCCGTTGTTTGGTCAATGCATTGCACAATCATGCCGTTCTCTGTTTAAAGAGTTGTCCGCTACCGTTCTTGAATTAGGTGCTGGTAGTGGGAAGTTGGCCTCCAGCATACTGATAGCGTTGTCGGACGTGACAAAACTTGAGTATCTGATACTAGAGCCCAGTGCAGAGCTCCAATTGCGCCAGCAACGGCATTTGTGTGCCGCTTTAACACATGATCAATATGCTGCGGTTACTTGGCTAACTGCGTTACCCGAATCGTTTGAAGGCGTAGTAATAGCCAATGAAGTCATGGATGCGCTGCCAGTAGACCGGATCAGGGTAGGTGAGGTGGTTCAGCAAGCTCGGGTGAGTTGGCAAAATAGCCAATTCACTGAGCATTTTGTGAGCGCGCCCGGTCAACTGCAATCAGATTGGGCGCGTATCCAACAAGGGCTAGGCGACCCACTGCCGCATGGGTATCATACTGAAATGCCTCAGCTGCTTGGTCCTTGGTTAAGCTCGTTAGCGGATTCAATCAAGACTGGAGCGCTTTTATTAATTGACTATGGTTACCCGCGACGAGAGTATTACGCTGCTGAACGAGTCAACGGTACTCTGGCGTGCTACCACCAACACCGAATGCATGACGATGCGTTTTGGTGGCCAGGTTTACAAGACATCACAGCTCACGTGGATTTTACTCGTGTTATTGAAGAAGGAACAAGCAATGGGCTTGAGCTCCTAGGATATACCTCGCAAAGCTCTTTTTTATTGGACAATGGGTTGATGGATCATTTGCAGATGGCGAACGATGCTTGCCAAACTGAAGTTGACAAGCTGCGTTTAAGCCAGGCAGTAAAGAAACTAACGTTACCTGGAGAAATGGGTGAGCGCTTTCAAGTAATGGCAATGGGCAAAGGGCTCGATAAGGAGCCAACAGGGTTTAGCCTGCAAGAGTTATCCCGCCGCTTGTAATACCGATACGGTGTGGCCCGCCTGGTCTGGTTTGCCTAAGGTTTAATGTCAACGGTCATTGTTTTGCCACCAAGGCCATGGGTTAAGTCATTGGCTTGTATCGTGACACTAGTTATGTCGGCGGGAATGCTCAACGTAAGCGAGCGTGTGAAGGGTTGCTCGTTATCATGCGGGTGGGCCAGCTCTCTGCTGCCGAGCACGGTACCATCAGGTGCCAGCACATCCCAGCGGTTGGCGTAGTGTTCCCAGCCCGCGTCGTCGTGCCTTACGGTGGTGTTGATGCGATACTTGTTATCTCCAAGCGCTATTATTTCAACATCGACAACATCTGCTTCTCCGGCGACTAGGCTTGATACAATGAGCATCGGCCCGAGGAACATCAGCGCTGTTAGTGACTTGCTTAGAATAGTACATGCTTTCATGCGTGCGTTACCTGCCGTGTTCACCAGTAGATTAATCGATAGATTAGCAAATAGACCAACAAAATGGATACTACTTCAGTAATGACCAACGACGCAGCTACTAGTTCCCGGCCACCAGTGTCGCCAGCACTACAATTTGTGCTGCTGCTATCACCTGTTGTGATGACATGCTTTTACTTGGTGTACGCCTTAACCGGTTGGGTTATTGAAGGCCGAGATAAGCTTAATTGGTCTATCGAAGCGGGAGGTGTTGCCTTTTGGGTCGGTTCGAGCGTTGTACTGTACTGCCTGTTGGTGTTGCTGTTAGCACGTTACAAAGGAGCTGGGAGTAAGCATATTTTGGTGTACTCCAGTGTTTTTCATATTGCCATGGCGCTTTTGCTCACGCTTTCAATTTTTCTATCTATTCAATCGTAAGGTGCCACCTAAGGCTTGCATCAAATCTTCCGCTAAGTAAATAGGCGTTCGTAAGTCACTATTTTGGGTGGCGCGAACTGCATCACACAACTTATCTCCCTTATTGGCTATTAACTCATTATCAACCCAAGTGAATTTCTACTTCTCACCAATAGGTTTGCTGAAAATTTCTCATTTGAGATTTAAGTGGCTGTGGCTGGCCATTGGATTCTCATTGATCGCTGCGATCTTCGTGGGCTCGATCATTAATATTCCGATTGAAGTCAAACAGATTGTGCTGCAAGACAAAGTTATGCATGTAACAGCTTATGGTTGTTTGATGGGTTGGTTTGCGCAAATTTACCGACACGACTTAACTCGGCTGATACTGGTGATAACCTTTGTCGCGATGGGTATTTTGATCGAGATTTTGCAATCAATGACGCCCACGCGTCAGTTTGAGTGGTTGGACATGGTCGCTAATACCAGCGGCGTTGTATTAGCATGGGCGCTGGCTTATACGTGGTTTGGTGGTTTGTTGGTCAAATTCGAAAGGCTGGTTGGTGTCAAGCATAGTGTCTAAAGCATCGTGGCAATAGGCGCTCTTGCTGTGGATTGCGCAAAGACTGCAACAGAATCGAACCATCTTCCTAATTTATACTCTCAACGGTAACTGTTTCAAACGGTACTGTTGTTATGCGCAAGCTATTAACCGTGTTGTTGTGGGTGTATTTGGGCTCTGCAGCAGCGCAAAGTTATCCGCACTTTCCAAACGGCGAGTTTCCTAAAACCGAATCAACCATCACCTCGGTGAACTTTTCGGAAATTCTCTCAGGCGGGCCACCGCGAGATGGCATACCGCCTATCGACGCCCCAGAATTTGTTGTATACGAGGACGCCGATGAATGGCTGGACGATCAAGAACCGGTTATTTTGTTTGAACACAACGGCACGGCTAAAATTTATCCGCTGCAAATACTAATGTTTCATGAAATAGTAAATGATACGGTGGCTGGCCTGCCGGTAGCAGTAACGTTTTGCCCGCTGTGCAACGCATCGATAGTGTATGAGCGAACGATTGATGACACGGTGCTAGATTTCGGAACGACTGGACGGTTACGTAATAGTGATTTGATTATGTATGACCGCCAAAGTGAATCATGGTGGCAACAATTTACTGGTGTTGGCATT
Source organism: Granulosicoccaceae bacterium (assembly GCA_036478595.1). GTDB lineage: Bacteria > Pseudomonadota > Gammaproteobacteria > Granulosicoccales > Granulosicoccaceae > Granulosicoccus. Next base: position 86,922 of record JAZGEF010000009.1, on the reverse strand, counting down.
ATAGGTCAGTACACTGATATCAGTTTGACTGAACTACCGTCACAGATTGTCGCCTATGGTGTAGTAAAAGCAGAGTATGACAACGCTGGGGTGTTGTCTAGGGATACAGGCTTTAAGCGCCCGTACGGAAAAAACCCTTATCGCGGTTACGACAACATCGATAGTTCGCCTTTTTTGTTTCGTGATGCAACCGACCCGCGTTTGCCACCGATGGAACGCGTATTGGGAATCCCTGTGGATGGAGGCAATGTAGTGGTGCCTTTTACACTCTTGCAAACGCAAACGGTGATCTATCTTAACAACACGAAAACGCCGATTGTGATTATCGCTAACACGCAAGTTAAATCGGCGTTGGATAACGAGGAGATTGCTGAATCTCGCGATATCCCATCAGCTGCAGCCTTCGTGGCTCAGTTGGGCGGCGAATTAGTAGAGTTGGAGATGGTCGAGGGCGTCATCAAAGATAAGCAAACCGGATCTGTGTGGAATAGCTTTGGGCAAGCAACCAGTGGCGAGCTTAAAGGGCAACGCTTAAAACAAATGGACAAGGGTGTCCATTTTGCATTTGCTTGGCTGGCGTTTGATCCTGAAGCAGTAGTGTATAAACCCCAATAAACATATCAGCTCAATATACTCCCCATAAAAAAAGGCGCAGCCCGATTGCCCGAGTTGCGCCCTTGCTTGCTGCGAATCGATATTAACGGGTAGTCGATACCAGGCTGATAACCTTGTTAACGCCATCATTTTTCAGAGCTGCTTGGCGAGCTTGATCGACATCATATCGACTTTCAACAACACCGAATAGAGTGACTGTATCACCGTTGATAACACCAGAAACGTTGCCGCTGGCAGTTGCAGAATTAAGTGCTGTATTTAGATCTTGCTTAGAGATCATTGCAGAAGCAGGAGCAGCAGTTACAGCAGCAAGCACAAGTGCAGAAGCTAGGATTCGAAGTTTTATAGTAATTTCCTTTAAAAAAGTTATGTTGTTTGTTTAACGAAGCGTTATTGCCTCGCCATTGAAACTATTATCGGGGGCGCTCTTTGCTGGAGATTTGCGGGTTCTTTACAACGGTGTAAGATCGGATAATTATGTAAACTGCTCTCTACAACCCAATGGACATCAGCATGGCTGACGATAAAACTAATAATTCAGCATGGCAATTGGCTGAGCTTAATCTTGCATGGCTGATAGCCCCTATTGATTCCCCGCAGCTAACATCCTTTGTCGATCAGCTCGACACCATCAATGGTTTGGCTGAGCAATCCCCAGGGTTTGTCTGGCGTTGGATTGACGAGAACGGCAACCCGTCTAACTGTGGTTTTGATGATGATCTAATAGTCAATATATCGGTTTGGGACGATATCGATAGCTTGTTCGAATTCACGTACAAAACGGCGCACAGTGGTGTTATGCGTGATCGTAAGCAGTGGTTTAAATCAATGGCCGAGGCAAGCATGGTGTTGTGGTGGGTGCCAGCTGGACATCAACCTTCAGCTGAAGAATCCCGCCAACGTTTGCAGTTGCTACAAAGCTTAGGCCCCACCGCTAGTGCATTTACGTTTAAGAGCCGATTCGACGTGCCTTCTTGAGGTGCATTCAGGAATAGATCAATCATGTTTAGTCACATTACGCTAGGGACCAACAATCTCGATCAGGCTGCCTTGTTTTATGATGCGGTTAGATTACCTAAAGCGAAGGTAGCTGCAGCGCTAAACCCGCCATGGCCGACATAGCCAATACAACCATCAGTGACCAATGCAATCGTAGCAGGGCTATTGCACAACCCACTACAAGTAACAGCACTCGCCAATCCAGCGTACTCCACTCAGGTATCCACAAAGACAGAGGCCCCATTTTTGTGGCGGTAACTGATGCAAACAACACGTGTAGCGCAAACCACACTGATAAGTTTAGTATCACGCCGACAACCGCCGCTGTGATAGCTGACAGCGCCCCTTTAAGCCGAGGTTGAGCGCTTATCCATTCGATATAAGGCGCGCCAGCAAATATCCACAAGAAACACGGTACAAAAGTAACCCAAAGTGTAATCAACGCAGCCGTGATACCCAGTGCTATACCGCCTTCACGAAAGCCTGCGATAAACCCAACAAATTCGGTTACCAGTATTAATGGGCCAGGAGTGGTTTCAGCTAAGCCTAGACCATCCATCATTTCATCAGCAGTAAGCCAGCCAAACTGCGTTACAACATCTTGTGCAAGATAGGCCAACACCGCGTAGGCCCCACCGAAGGTGACGACCGCAAGCTTGGAGAAAAATGCGCCAAGCTTTAAGAGGAATTGTTGATCTCCCAAAGCGTAAAGCAGCACAAACGGAATGACCCATATTGCGAGCCAAGTTATAACTGTTTTTAGTGTCGCCCCAAGCATTGCAGGTTTGGCAATGGTTTGATAGGCGCTTTGGTCAGAACGGCTCCGAGTAAATCCGAGCGCGGCTGCGGCGACTACAATTAACGGATACGGTAAATTGAAAAAGAATATGCCGACAAAGGCGAAGGCAGCGATAAGCCAATGTTCCGTTTTTACCAGTGCGCGTTTGGCTACGCGGAGCAGGGCTTCAACCACCACCACAATAACGGCAGCTTTTATTCCCAGAAAAAGAGCATTGATTATGCTGATATCGCCGTATACGGAATACACACCGGCGAGAATCAAAATCACCAGTGCACCTGGTAATACAAAGCTTAAGCCCGCAGCCAAACCACCGCGTACTCCATGCATTCTCCATCCGGCATAGCTAGCCAGCTGCATTGCTTCGGGGCCAGGTAGCAACATGCAAAAATTAAGTGCGTTCAGATACTGCTTTTCACTCAGCCAGTTTTTCTCTTCAACTACCAGCTTGTGCATCAGTGCAATTTGAGCTGCTGGGCCGCCAAATGATAACAAACCGATTTTTATCCACACTCGAAGCGCTGTAAAGAAATCTGGGTGTGTTGAATCTAATGCCTGATTGGGATGTTCCACCGCGATGCTCTACGACTTTGTTGTGGTTGGCCAATCATGGCCTTCATCTGATGCATCGCGGCACCAGCGATAGAGCGCATCATATAGCGGCATGCCAGCATCAAGCTGCGCGAGGTCATCAGAGTACATTCGCGATAAGCCTAGTGACACAGCCAACAAACCCGCAGATTCTGGTGTTAAGTCATGACGGTTGGTATCACTACCTCTAACGATATTCGCAAGCTGATTAAGTGGATCTGTAGTTAAGCCGAATTCTTTAATCATGGTGTCGAAAGTGCAGTCTTCGCCTCGATGGCTCCAAAATACATTCTCAATATCAAAGGCCACGCCGTTAAATTTTTCTGCGACCGCCGCCACGGCAGATGGGCTAACATATAAAAATTGTGCATCGGCATCGATAAACCGGCGAATTAGCCAAGGGCAGGCGATGCGATCAATCTTTGGGCGATGACGGGTGACCCAAATGCTCTGCTTAAGTTTGTTGCGCGGCGGCATTAGCTTTTCTGCGATCAGTGGCAAGCCTGCGTCACGCCAAGCAAAGTGCCCACCGGTTAGCACTTCGGCTTTAACACCGTTGGATCGTAAAACCGCGGCAGCGCCTTCGCTGATCTTCAAACCTTTTTGGCAATATACCACTACATTTTGTTGTTGTAGTTCAGATGCTAGTGTAGCGACGTCAGTAAATGCGCAGCGTCTAGCGGCAGGTAGCCGTTGGGGATCGATATCAAAATCTTCATCGATACGCACATCTAGCAATAGAGGCGAGTTAGGTGTGCCAATGAGGCGATTAAGTTGGCCGATGGAAATATGCGTAGGTGGTGCCATGTGCTTTGCATCCTCATATGAGCTAGCCAGCGCTAGGGCCGTACTAACGAATAAAGTTGAAATCATTGGATGCGATGCTTGAGCTGGCGCCTCACGAGGCGTTCGCAGCCCCATAAGGTAATTTTGCATCAGATCGTTGTATTAGGTCAAGGTAGTTGCTGAATCGTAGTCCGATAAAGCTCGGTGTTTTCGGTGCTTTAGTCGATCGTCAGCCTGCTCGTGATTCACAGAAATTAGCAGTCCTTGTTAACCAAGTCATAACTATGGCACTCCGATTTGACGCGCATAAAGGCCTTACGTAGTGTCGCGAGACCAGAGTGAGGCGGAATTAATGGCTTTGTCGATCAATACGTGATGAGCACCAGTGATGGTTCATTTGATATAAAAACCTTCGCCGATGTGTTTCCGGCCAGAAATGTAGCCCAGTTTCATTGGGGGTTAGCTTAGTTGTTATTGTGCGCAGCTTTGCACTATTGATGATGTATCCAAGGCGGCAAACCAAGTATTCGCCATTTTTAGGTAACCCATGTCATTGGGGTGAATACCAATCATTTCAGTACTGATATCTGCATCGGTTAATGCCTGAGCTTGCTCAACGATGATGACATTACTGTTAGACCGGTTTTTAATGCGTTGTCGTAAGTCAAGGTTGAAAGCTGCTACCTGCTGTTGTTGAACCACATCCCGTTTGGGCACCAGTGTGGCCACTAGTACCATTATCGTTTGAGCGTCTGCCGACAAGCTCTCTATGCGATCCAAGATGTCATCAATGCCTTCGGCGGTGCTTGGTGTCTGGTTAGTGCCAATATGAAGCAGAACGACGTCAGCTGGGTTCTGCCTGAGAATTTCCGGAAGCTTGTCGACAATAAAATCGATATCAACACCGGGGTAACCATTGTTGTCTGGGTCGGGTAGGCCAGCGTCTTGCCCTGCACGTTGCCCAGCTTGGCCGATAAAATCGAAGTCCAGCCCGGCTGCAGTAAGTTGATTGTACAGAGCAAGCCGATAGCCAATTCGCAAGCCAATCTCCGGTGAATCCGTGCCATCGAAAAATTCAACGCCATTGGTGATTGAATCGCCCAAAGGCATGACACGCAGTTCTGGAAATACCAAATTATGTTCTCGAGTTTCGATCACCTCGGCCTCTGCATCCAATACGGAGTATTCAATTGTTTGAGGTAAGCGTGACAGCGTACTTTGCAACCTTAACTCGCCCGTTGATTCATCAAAAAATTCTATGGCTGATGTCGGTACTTGATCAATTCGTAAGCTCCCGCCAGCGACAAAGTTGGCTGGTAAGGTAAAGCTGATATCACTTATCGGATCGGCAATAGATGCCGCTAGGCAACTCTCGAAGGTAGGTATTGGTTCAGGCTCGGGATCAGGTGTTGTTGCTTTTTCAGTATCACAACTAATTATCGACAATGCAATAAATGGAATGAGCGATATGAGTGATCGAAGATGATTCATTACAAGTTTACGTGCGCGCCTTGTGAGCGTTTTTTTTTTGCCATAGCTTTTTGCTTAGGCGCGTTAATGGTAGCTCGCAAAACTGATACAATGCCAGGGATGCGAACAGGGTAGCTGTAAATGCTGCCGCCACACCTAGTGCGGGTGGGAGCAACGTTAGTATTCCAAGTTTGCCTGCCAAAACAAAAAATAATTTCAGCGAGAAAAAATGAAACAGATAAAGAGAATAGGATGCTGCACCAAGCAATACCAAGCTTTTATATAAACGCGATTGCACATCACGGCTTTGATTGGCACACATCAGGCCTGTTACGAGCAAACAAGCTGGAAACCCCCATCGGATAAAACGAGGCCAATCGGCAAATTGTCCCATGTGGCTGATCAACATTAATCCACAGCCCATAACCAGTAATGGCAAAACCCATCGACGCTGAAAGCTTACGTGCATATAGGCATAGGCTAACAACATGCCGTAGATAAACTCCAGGACGATGTTAGATGCGCTGTGCTGAATGGCCGGTATGGCGCTTAGGCTTGTGTAGTAGAGGCTGTGATAGAGCAATATCAAAATGATGCAGCTTGCTAGCCTTGACCATTTGCCCGGTACTAGTAAAGAAATTGCAAACAAGCCGTAAAAAACGAGTTCGTAAGTTAGCGTCCAGCCAGCATAGATGTAAGGGATCGCTTCGCCGCTGGGGTTGGTGCATGGTATGAGCAATAGGCTGCAGGCTGCGTGTATCGGTTCAAAACTGCTCTCTTGAAATAGATTAGGTGCTACCAATAGCAACACCATAAATGCGATTGTCAGAAGCCAATAAATGGGATAAATGCGCGAAGCGCGACGATATAGAAACAGTCCGATTGATCCATGCCCTTGCCATGTGGACAATACCATGACAACACCGGAGATCACAAAGAACACATCAACGCCTGCGCCCATCAGTTCGACCCAGCCATTTGGATCACTGGTGTAGGCGGGGTTGGAGTCGGTAAAACGAGGGTAATAGCGATCTGCATCGCGTATCGTATGCTGCAAAGCAACCGCCATTGCTGCAAACGCCCGTCCAATCTGGACGGAGTCGATAAACGTATTGTGAGTTTTGGGATCCATTGCTGTGGCAGCCATTGCTGTGGCGGTTTAGGCAGCCCGTTAGGGCGGTGCTGTCCTATGCAATAATGCTAGTACCGTGCCGAACCCGTAACCTGCTAATAGGCCCTACCTGTCGGCCTGTGCGCTCTCTATATACAATCTAATAGCATTTAAATTGGCGCGATGTAGATCATCAGGAATATGCGCCGGTGAGGTGGCGGCTTTGGCAATTGCGCCATTGTCGACCGCCAACATGGCTGTCGCGGCGCCCTGCAAGTAAGCAAACTGTGGATAGTCGCGATTCTCCAGCCCTTTTCGGCCACGAGCATCGGCTTCGCAGGCGATCAAAAACTGTTGGAATCGTTCAGGCCGCCTAGAAATGTCGAATGTTTTAAGCAGTTGCACAACTTTTTTTGCACTGAGCTCGAATGCGTTATGGCAATGCAAATGATAGCGGCCAACGAGCACGGCGATATCGGTAAATTGTTTGGGTGTTTTTAATCGTTCGCAAAGCACCATGATGAGCTCAGCGCTTCTTTTCTCGTGGCCGCGATGTGAGGGCCATTCTTCAGCAGGCGTCGTGCCTTTTCCTAAGTCGTGGCACAAGGCAGCAAATCGAATTTGTGGGTCCGCACTTAATGCTGTCGCTTGGTCTAATACCATTAGTGTGTGAATACCCGAATCGATTTCGGGGTGCCATTTCGCGGGTTGCGGTACACCAAATAATTTATCCACCTCCGGCAAAATAACCGTTAGTGCATTGCTCTTGCGTAGAGTCTCAATAAACGCACTAGGCTTTTTGGCTACCATGGCCGCGTGGAGTTCTTGCCAAACGCGTTCTGCAACCAAGGTGTCGATCTCACCATTGGCCGCCATGGCTTGCATTAGATGGAGTGTTTCTGGGGCCACTGTAAAGCCCATGGGTGCTAGGCGTGCCATAAACCGAGCGACTCGCAGCACACGTACCGGGTCTTCGATAAAAGCATCAGACACATGCCTTAATACTCGATTTTTTATATCTTGCTGCCCATTAAACGGGTCCACAAATACACCGTCAGAAGTTTCCGCTATTGCATTGATGGTTAGATCACGCCGCAGCAGATCTTCTTCGAGCGTAACCGATTCGTCTGTGTGTATATCAAAGCCGTGATAACCGGGTGCTGATTTCCGCTCGGTTCGCGCTAGGGCGTATTCTTCGTGGGTGTCTGGATGGAGGAAAACCGGAAAATCCTTGCCTACTGATTTATAGCCGGCATCAAGCATTTGCTGAGGTGTACCACCCACCACAACCCAGTCGCGATCAACTACTGGTATCCCAAGTAATTTGTCGCGTACGGCTCCACCAACAAGATAACTATCCATAGTTGAATGCTACACTGAATACTATGATTTCACGTCGAACTTTAGTCATTTTTGTCGCTGCTGCTGTAGGTGTTGCGTCTCTAACTCTTATGAGTTGTAGCTCTATTGGCTACTATTCGCAAGCGGCATCAGGGCATCTTAAGTTGATGAACGCAAGAGAGCCTATTGATGAGCTGTTAGAAACCGATTCAACTGATCCGGAACTACGCAAGAAGTTGCAAACCTTAGTGGATGCGCGAGTCTTTGCCATTGAAATACTAAGGCTTCCTGCTAACGATAGCTACACCACCTACGCCGCTACCGGGCGTGACTATGTCACTTGGAATGTGGTGGCTGCCGAGGAGTTTTCGCTGCAGCCAAAAACCTGGTGTTTTCCGGTTGCCGGATGCGTCAGCTACAAGGGATATTTTAAAGAGCAAGCTGCAAAGGACTACGCAGCAGTATTGGCAGCTGAACAATATGATGTGACTGTTGGGGGGGCAAGTGCGTATTCCACGCTGGGTTGGTTTGACGACCCTGTACTTGACACCATGCTGCGCGGCGGTGATATCCGCTATGTGGGCACCTTGTTTCATGAAATGGCGCATCAAGTGCTGTACGTTAAAGATGACAGCAATTTTAACGAAGCCTTTGCATCATTCGTTGAACAACAAGGCATGCGTATTTGGTTGCAGTTAAGAGATGAGAATGAGCGTATAAGCAAGTACGAAGCCTTTCTCAAGCGCTCGGACGAATTTAACAAGCTGTTGCAAGTCACCCAAACGGAGTTAAGAGCGCTCTATTCACAAGAATTAGAGGCCGGGCAAAAACGCGAGCAGAAAAAAGCGGTATTCGATGACATGCAGGAAGGATACGTCAACCTTAAAGAAAGCTGGGGCGGATATTCTGGTTACGATCGTTGGTTTAGTCGAGAGATAAACAACGCGCGGCTATTGTCTGTTGCGACTTATCGCAAATGGGTGCCAGCGTTTGAGGCAATCTATAACGAAAAGGGTAGGAGCATGGAAGATTTTTATACCGCCGCCACTAAAATCAGTGAACTGCCTAAAGAGGAAAGGCAAGTTGCGCTGAGTGCTTATCTTCCTGCTGGTGGTAGTTAGGCGGCGATAGCCATTCCCCGAAAGGGCTCTTAGTCCTTGGGGCATCTTCCACCAACTAATACTGATCGCGCAACCGTAACCACTTCATGATGCCATCGGCCTCGTCTCTTCCTTTGGGTGTTAGATCCATATAATTGTATGCTCCGTTCAGCAGGTCAAGGCCGCGGCTGTACGATGAATAGGTATGTAGGATTCTATTTTTGTCATCTTTTAGCAGAACGCTCACACCTGGCATTTGGTCCGCTGGGTATGGCTGAATTTTGTAGTTGTAATTTACCTCATTGCATTCTTTTTGCTCTGGTGAAAAACCAACATAGAAGTCTTGATTAAAATCGCTGTCGCCACTGGATAGCCAGTCAAACGACCATCCCATCCTTTTCTTTACAGCTTCAATCATCTCGATGGGCGCAGATGATGTTACTAGGAAGGTAATGTCTCGATGGGCCAAGTGGATATCAATGCCATTGAAATTATCAGCCCAAAACGAGCAGCTCTTACAAGGCGATTCCCAATCTGCGCCGTACATAAAATGATAAATAATTAGCTGGCTTTTTCCTTTGAATAGATCGGAGAGGGTGTGGTTGCCAGAGAGATTAGCGAAGTTGTAGGGTTTAACCACTTCAACACTTGGCAGCTGTCGGCGGCTTTCACTTAGTTCATCTTTAAGCCTAGTGAATTCCTTTTCTTTTGCCAATAGTGCCAACCTGGCAGTAAGCCAAGTTTCGGAATCAACTATATTCGGATTGTGCATCGTTCTTCTCCAGTATTTTTTTGCTGAATCACTTTAAAGTGCTCGTGTAGTCAAAGTTAATATCGTTATTTCCCTGTAGGATAATTGTTATATAGAATTTATCAAGTAGGCAGATTACTGATAGGTAGTATCAAAAACCGTACTATTGAAAGGAAAGCTTTATGAGTGTTATGCAAAGAATCAAGCTCAGGCTACTGGCGATGCAAAAATCTCCATTGCTGAAGTTGTATGTCCTATGCCCGATATCGCTCAGCTTATTGGCGGCAAGTGGAAGTTGATCGTCCTTCAAATTTTAATTTTCCGTGGCACCAAGCGTTTTGGTGAGATCAGGCGGCTTATTGGTAAGGTGACTCAGACTATGTTGACGAGTCAGCTTAGAGTGCTAGAAAGAGATGGATTAGTTGTGCGCAAGGTATATGCTGAGGTGCCGCCGCGAGTAGAGTATACGGCTACTGCAAGAGCCGTAAAATTAGAGCCTGTGTTTTTGGCGTTACACGATTGGTGGCTTGCCGATTTGGAGCCTAAGGAGGGCTCCGTGCAGTAATTTACTCTCTATGCAAAGTAAGCTGCGGAAACGGTATATCCCATCCTTCACTGCTGCAAGTTTCAACGCATGTTTGCTGTATCGATCGTAGTATTCTGTTGTACGAACGAGCAGCGGTACTTTTCATTGTCACACAAACCCAGTAGTCCAGTGATGATGCCCCAGCTTCTTTGAGTTCCACTGCAACGTTTTCAACATGTTCTGCTGTTTCTGATTTAATTAGTGCTGCATGCACAGCGTGTTGGATGCGTCTCGGGATTTCTGTGTTACTGATTGCCTGATGCTTATATCCAATACCGAACACGCCCACCACTGAAAAGTATTCGCCGCGAGTTAGATTGTCAAATGTGGTGTTAAAAAAATCAGGTGTGGGCACGGTTGTTTTAGTACCGACCAGGTTTTCCAGTTCGACTAACTCCGTGGTTTGATCAACAACCTTCATTAAGCGAGCGTTGTCCAGCACGATGTAATCGCCCTTGGATGTCGGATACCAGAGCTCTTTGCCTGCTGGCCGTGACACCATGGTTACGACTTCCTCAAGCGGCAACCTGATAACGCCTGTTAACTCGGGATTTCGTAATACCGAAAACATATTTAGTGAGGTAACTCGATAGGGTAGGCCATTGTAAGTGACACGTTCGTCCTCGCGGATTGCGCCTAAATTTAGCAACACGCGAGTTTCTTTTAAAAATTTTGGGATGGTGTTACGCAAGCCAAGAATTATCGCGGCGGCAAACAAAAACGCGACACCTAGCAGTAGCACATCACCGCGAACATAAAACACAACGATGACCGCGATCAATATTAGTAAAAAGGTGACTAGTTTAAAGGAGTAGTGAACTAATCTTTGACGGGTTCGATATTCGTTTTTGTCTTCGCGTTTGGATCGTTTGGAAAGCAGGGTGGATAATATGCGCATAAAAAACCAAATCGCGGTTGCAGCCATAGCTGCTAATAGCAGGGTTAGGCCTCGGCCTTTAACAAAAGCAAAGAGATTATTTTTAACCGCTTCTCCAAAGGATATATCACCCCTTTGTAAATTTTCCAACTGCACTGTGGCTAGTTCCATTTCTCGTTCGGTTTCAGATTTTTTGTCGCTCCAGCTTGACTTCAATTTTTCAAGTGAGGCTCTGGTGGCGTCTTCATTGACGCTGATTAATTGAAGGTTTATCGAGATCAGCGCGTCGTCAATAACCGTAAAGTGGTTTTTGCTGACGGTAATCCGCGACTTTAGATTTTCAATTTTGCGTGGTTTTTCAGTCAGTGATTTCAGGTTTTGTACAATGGGCATCATGATCTGAGTGACTTCATTGCGCCAGTCAAAATGCCTTGTTTCTTCATTAAATATGCTTAAGTCAACCGAGCCTACGGCGACTTGTTGAAACGATTGGCGCAGTGCATTGATTTCCTCATTAAGTTCTGCAAGGTTGTTTTCAAGCTCAGCGGTTTCATCTGCCGAGGCGGTTTTGATTTGTTCTCGTACAGCTGAGCGAGTATCAAGCTTGCTGCTGAGTACTGATTGAATAACGTTGAGTTGCTTTGAGTTATTTAAGCTGACCAATGTTTCTTGTGCCAAAGCTGGGTGCGATAGGCAGATAAGCATGACAGCGACTATGGCGCTATAAGCTAGTGTTTTGAGACGAACGGAAATGGGGATGTCAGATACTTCCATTGCATGAAACCTGCATATCTCGAGCCAAGAATGTGACAGTACTAGGGTTGGGTGTGGGTAATCAGACGATAAGCTTGTATATTGCCAAAGCAGCATGCCGCAAGCGTTACCATTTGAGCCTCAAGGTGCTCAGTACATGCTTGCGAATATTGCCCGGAATTGCTAGCTCCCTTGCCGTTGCGTGCCATTGAGAAAACGCCTCGATTGTTTGTTCGAGTATTTTCGTTTCTCGGTTGCGCGGCAAGCCTGCATAGCGCGCAAGATGTTTTAAATCATCGAGTGTAAAACCGGTGGTTTTACCATTTAGGCTCAGCTGGTGAAATCGAGTGAAATCACTCCCTTCTGAATGGCAGAGATCGTACGCTGGAGTGATATCCCAGCTGCCATTTCGATTCATCATAAACCCAAAATTTTTCACATGATCATCCTGGTTGCAGCCCACGAGGTTAAACACCACGCGCCTGAACTGTTCTTCTATCGATTTTTTAGAAATTCCTAGCTGCTTTGTAGTCATAAACAATTGCTCGTAGGAGTACAAACCACTCTGGAAGTAGTCGTAATGAGCTATGGCGCCAAATGTTTGTACAAAACGCTTGTTGCCGTCATCACTGCGATCAAACCGGCGTGTCATAAAATGATGACGACCGTTCTCAGAGAATAGTCGGCATTCCATCATATCGATGCCGCATTGCCGTGCTGTCAGATAGTAGCTGTATTCTAGAAGGCCATAGCCTGCTGGGTCAGCAACACCCCAATCGCCGCTAAATTCGACACCATCGAACTTAATTAGCCAATGCTCAAAGCCAGCTGGCAAACCCAGTTGGCCTGAGCGTACATGCTGAGTGTCTGGGTTAAAGGCGATCACCGCTTTGGCGCGTGCGCCGCCGGCTGAAGTGCCAACACTGAGTATGTCGAGCAATGCTTTATCGGTGCCGACTGCATCAAACTGCGTGTCGAGTGTTTTTTTGCTGGCAAATGCCATCGAGGCGAGCTTGGTTAGTTCTTGCACATCAAGCCGCTTATCTTTGCTGTTTTCGATCGGCATGGAAGGTTCGAACTCGAGCGCACCCATGCCACGTTTGCCGGTGTAACACAAGCGATCCACTGCATTGAAAGTGGAGGTCTGCCTACCCGTTTGTGCGAGCCACACATTAATAAGTTGTTGCCCGTATTTGTCCGGCAAGCTATCTGCGATCAAACCGGGCATGCCATGAAAGGCATGTAAGGGAAGGTCAGCAAATTGATAGATGTGTTTTTCGCGCGCAGGCATGCTCAGAGGCGCTAGTTCAATTTTGCGATTAACGAATTCAGGGTCGTACTCGAAACGAGCAAAAGTCTCGTTGGCATCCATGGCGATATAGCCAATGGTGGTGCCCCATAGCTTGACCGTCGCGGTGCTCACTGTGCTTTGCCACTGAGTTGTTCATCACCCCAGCCGGTTGGGGTTTGTTTGCCGCTGTGTTTTTTATTAGCCGTTTTAACTTCTGCCATGGGTGATCGATAGTTCTCTGGCAGCAGTAGGTCCACCGCTGCCAACATATCTAATGGCTTCAGTAGTTTGAGCCAGGATTCCATTTGGCTGTCGTTGCCGGCCTCAATGCGGCGCAGCGTTGCAACACCAATGCCGGCAGCTTCTGCCAAACGAGTTTGAGAGAAGCCTTTTTGTTTGCGGATAGTAGCCAAACGGCTACCCAGCTCTTCGAGAATGGCATGTTCTGGAGTCAGGTTATCGATTTTCATATGATCACATATGATAGTTAATTGGGCTTATGAGCCACAAACAATCGTTTATGATAGTTTTACTATTATAGCGTGCTATCGACAGGTTTTAAGCTATATGTAATCATATATGATATTAAATACCTATAATGGCGAAATATGTATCAAATATGATATCAAAATATCCTATTATTCAGCTCTACGCCCGGCGACCCAAGCTGAGTGCGAACCTGCCTGATCAGCATGATGCCAAGCGGGGTGGGGGTTAAGCGCAGCGGTGTTACTTTTTGAGAAGCTTGTGATCGTGTAAAAAGCCCAGCATATGTGGACGGGACTCTTTGCCCACCAGGGCCTTCATTTCCTCACTCCAGCTGCTGTCTTTGTTGCCAGCTGTGCGCGTTTTATAGTATTCGCGTATCTGTTCATCGTATTCGGCAACCAGTGGCTCTGCTTGTTCTGGCTTATATTCGTTTTCCATGAGTACGGCATTTAAAGGCAGGCGTGGTTTTACCTCAGGGTCTTGATCTGGGTAACCAATGCATAAACCAAATACAGGGTAGGCATGTGCAGGTATGGATAATAGTTGCGATACTTCGGCAGGCATATTACGCAAGCCACCAATGTAGCAAATGCCTAAGCCCATTGATTCGGCCGCAATAACCGTGTTTTGAGCGGCTAAAGCCACATCAATTGTTGCAATCATAAAGTGTTCAGTCATGCCGATCGCAAATTCGCCCTGTTGATTTTCACAGGCTTGTTTTTGCCGATTCAGGTCAGCGCAGTACACAAGAAATGCGCCTGCTGTTACCACGTAAAGCTGGCCGCCAGCATAGGCCGCTAAGGCCTCACGCTTTTCGGTATCGGTAACATTGATAACCGACACACCTTGCACATTACTGCTGGTCGCTGCTGCTTGGCCACAACGCACTAGTTCTTCGATGATGTCCTGGCTTAGCGCCTGATCGGTGAATTTGCGAATCGAGCGATGCTGTTTTAGCAGTTCTGTTGTAGCGTTCATATGCTCTCTATTAACTGCGTCTGGCTAGCTCGCGATAAGTTTGATGCTGATTGTTTTTCTCAACTTTACCTAGATAACTAGGTGCTATCGCATTGATAGAAGTGGGTTGTGGGGTGCAATTACCATCGCAAACACTATCAGTTTGCAACGATAGATAGTTGTCTTTGGAGAACGGCTTGCCTGGGACAAACTCCATAATTGACGCCTGCAATTTTGCCAAGCCATCAGGTAAATTGATTATCTTCGATCTGATACCTGCAGTGGCTGCTGTGTAGTCAACCAGCTCGCGAAGTGTCATGACGTCAGGCCCGCACAGCTGAATGATTTTACCTCGGCTGTTGTCGTCATTGATTGCGCTGATCATGGTGTTGCATACATCGCCTACAAATACTGGTGCCATACGAGAATCAGGGCAGGCGAGAGGAAATATTGGTAACGCCCGCAAGAGATCGGCAAAACGATTGAAGAACGAATCGTTCGCACCAAAAATCACAGACGGTTGAAAGATCGTCCAACTGAGATCGCTGCTTGCTTGCCCAATTGCCAGTTCAGCACGCCCTTTGCTTTTGAGGTATTCGCTGCTGCCTTCACTGGCGTCAGCGTTTAGTGCGCTGATGTGCAAGTAGCGCGGGATATGCAAGCTTTTGCAAGCGGCAACGATGTTGGTGGTTAACACTTCGTGAGCGCCAGCAAATGAATTTTTTGATGCCTTGCCTGATTCGTTTAACAAGCCCACTAAATTGATTACAACATCGGAGCCAGTTAAAACTGAATCGAGTTGCTCTCGATCATGGATGTTGGCTTCTACGAACTGAAGCTTAGGTAATACCCGAGAGGTGGTAACCCGCTGCTTGCGGCGTGTGGGTATCACGACTTCATCAAATTGCTCGGCCAGATGGAAACTCAATTGCGTGCCGACAAACCCGGTTCCGCCCAATACTGTTACGCGCTTCTGGCTCATGATAATTCTCTCAAAGTATAACGCTGAAGTTAATCTCGCTATTTTGCCTGAAAATAGTGGAGTGTGGCTTGTCTATGTAGCGGCCTCACTGATGCGATTTAGAGCCTGACGTGTATCTAATAGTGGCTTTGAGGGCGAAATTGGTGATCAAGTAAGCAATTTGGCTGATGGACAGATTAAATTTGTGCAACCGCAAAAATTACTCGTTTGCCTGCAGCTTATGGGTGCGGCATCCTGTGCGTCTTACAACCGATGAACCGTTAATGGCTTCTCTTCCGCAGTTTGAAGATCACAGTAAACAAACCGTCAAAACTACGACCTGTTACATGTGTGCGTGCCGATGCGGCATAGAGGTAACGCTAGAGGGTCAGGAAATACGATTTATTCGTGGAAATCCGCGTCATCCGGTAAATAAAGGCGTACTTTGCGCTAAAGGTAATGCCGGCATAATGAAGCAAAAATCCCCAGCCAAGCTGAATCAGCCCTTGTTGCGTAAAGCAGGCTCTGCCCGGGGTGATGGTGAATTTGAACCTATTAGTTGGGAGCGTGCAATTGAGCTGCTGACTGAGCGCCTGCGCAAGATCCGCGAAACTGACCCCAAGAAACTCGCCTTCTTTACTGGCCGTGATCAGATGCAAGCGCTTACTGGTTTTTGGGCATCGCAGTTTGGCACGATCAACTGGAGCGCGCACGGCGGGTTTTGTTCGGTCAATATGGCAGCCGGTGGTTTGTACATGTTGGGCCAATCGTTTTGGGAGTTTGGAGATCCGGATTGGGACAAGGCTAAATACTTTATGCTGTGGGGTGTTGCTGAAGACCACGCATCCAACCCAATTAAAATCGGCCTAGAAAAGCTTAAGCGTCGGGGTGCAAAATTTGTGTCGATCAATCCAGTGCGTACTGGCTATCAAGCCATTGCAGATGAATGGATCGGGATTCGCCCTGGCACCGATGGCTTGCTGGCATTGTCGTTTGCTCATGTCTTGTTAAAGAACGATCAGTTTGATTGGGATTTTTTGCTGCGCTACACCAACTCATCTCAGCTTGTTATTGATGCGCCTGGCACATCGCAGGATGGCTTGTTGTTGCGTGATGCAGATGGCGAATTACTTAATTGGAATCAAGAAACGGATAGCCCTTCCTTGTGGGCAGATGTCACAACAAAACCGGCCTTATTTGGTGAGTACACGGCTACCGTAGCCACGCCGCCAGCGAATGCAGGCGAGGCAGCTGGCAGTCGTACCATCAATGTTAAAACAGTCATGACATTATTGGCTAATAAATACCTTAGTGATGACTATGCACCTGATAATGTTGCAGAACGTATTGGCATCAGTAGCGAGACTATCGAGCGTTTGGCCTTGGAGATGGCGCACGTCGCGTTTAAGGAAACCATTACCGTTGATACACCCTGGACTGATTGGGCGGGGCGTAAGCATGATAAATTTATTGGCCGCCCGGTTGCGATGCACGCGATGCGTGGTATATCAGCGCATTCAAATGGTTTTCAAACGTGCAGAGCAATTCATTTAGTTCAAGTGTTGCTAGGTGCTGTGGATTGCCCTGGTGGGCATTTGGCTAAGCCTCCGTTTCCGCGCCATGTTGCGCCGCCGATTAAGCCTGCAAAAAAGATGGCGCCCAATACGCCGCTGGCGTCACCGCCGTTGGGGTTTCCGACCGCGCCTGAAGATTTAGTGATTGATGCAAATGGCGAACCGTTACGCATCGATAAAGCGTATTCCTGGGAGGCGCCGATTGCTAACCACGGCATGATGCACATGGTGATCAACAATGCAGTTAAGGGTGATCCTTACTCTATTGATACCTTGATATTGTTTATGGCCAATATGTCGTGGAATTCCAGCATGAACACGGCGCAAGTGCAGGACATGCTGCGCGAGAAGGACGAGCATGGTGATTATAAAATTCCGTTTATCGTTACCTCTGATGCGTTTCATTCAGAGATGGTTAACTATTCCGATTTAGTGCTACCTGATACAACTTACCTTGAGCGCTTCGACACTATCTCGATGCTTGATCGCCCGATATCAGAACCGCACGCAGCTTGTGATGCGATTCGCCAGCCAGTTATTGAGCCCGATCGGGACGTCAAGCCTTGGCAAGAAGTGCTAATCGAAATTGGTACGCGGTTGAAGTTTCCTGCGCTAAGCAATGAAGATGGTTCGGCTAAATATTCGGGCTATAAAGATTTCATCATCAACTGGGAAAAATCCCCCGGTATTGGTTTCTTAGCAGGTTGGCGCGGTGAAGAAGGTGATAGCCATATGTTAGGCGCGCCTAATCAAAAGCAATGGGAGCGTTATCAAGAGAACGATTGTTTCTTTGCGCATCACCTGCCAGCTGATCAACGTTACTACCGCTTTGCTAACAAAGAGTATTTGGCTTGGGCAAAAGAGGTTGGATTTAATGGACATGATGGCCCAATTGTGATGGAGCTGTATTCTGAAACCTTGCAAAAATTTAGGTTGGCTGGGCAAGGCTTGTACGATGGCCCGCTACCAAAAACAACAGAGGATAAACAACGTTTGGTCAAATACTTTGATCCAATGCCTGATTGGCATATTCCGTTAGAAGAACAGCGCATTGATAATGATAAGTATCCGTTCCATGCGGTTAACCAACGGCCTATGTTTATGTATCACTCTTGGGATTCTCAAAACGCGTGGCTGCGACAAATTATGGCGCAAAACTATTTGTATATGAATCGTCAGCGTGGGCTTGATATGGGTATAAGCGATTTAGCTTGGGTTTACATTGAGTCACGCAACGGCGCAATTCGATGTCAGGTGAAGTTGATGGAAGGGTGTAACCCCGATACGGTTTGGACATGGAACGCCATTGGTAAACAAGCGGGTGCCTGGGGCTTATCAAAGGATGCACCTGAATCTACCAAGGGCTTTTTGATGAACCATCTAATTTCTGAGCTGCTACCCAAGGACGAGAATCAAAACGCCGATGGAGCTGAGGGCGAACGTGAGTTAACTAATTCCGATCCGGTCACCGGCCAAGCGGCTTGGTACGACCTTAAGGTTAATATCCGCTTAGCGCCCGCTGGTGAAACCGGTGTGTGGCCTGAATTTAAATCGATCCCTCGTTTGCCTGACACGCCTGACTCGCCTAGCAGCATGGCATATCACACTCATGAGCCAGTCAATCTTGTTCGTTCGCAAAAAGATGCATTAACTAAAGGCGGCATGTCATGAAGCTTGGCTTAGTGATTGATCTGGACACGTGTGTGGGATGCCAGGCTTGTGCGGTCGCTTGTAAGCAGTGGAACACCTCGGGTACTACAGGGCCACTAAGCGATTACGATCCCTACGGTGCAGCGCCTAGCGGCGTTTGGTTTAATCGCGTGCGCCACTATGAAGTGGATGACTACCCCAATAATAAAACCATAAACACACCGATGTCTTGCATGCATTGTGACGATGCAGCCTGTGTAACAGTTTGCCCAACCGGTGCCTCGTATAAACGCGAAGAAGATGGCATCGTATTGGTGGATCAATCAAAGTGCATGGGCTGTAATTTATGTGCTTGGGCCTGTCCATATGGTGCACGAGAACTGGATGAGGGTTCCGGCACGATGAAGAAGTGCACATTATGTGTGGACCGTATTTATGATGAAGCCCTACCCAGAGATCAACGCCAACCAGCCTGTGTACTAACCTGCCCAACCCATGCTCGCTTCTTTGGTGATTTTGATGATCCGAATTCTGAAGTAAGCACCCTGGTACGTGATCGCGCAGGTTATTCAATGATGCCTGAAGTAGGCTACCAGCCTGTTAATAAATACTTACCACCACGGCAACGCCCCCCAGCACAGCGGGTTGAAAAAAAGCCTGAAAAGTCAAAGCAACGCATTATATCCAAATGGTTGAAACGTCAGAAAGATGCGTTTAATGACTTGGGGGCCAACTAATGCACCCAGCTCTGTCGGTCATTTTTTTTACGGTAACGTCGGGTGCAGGTTACGGTTTGTTGGTGTTGCTTGCCTTGGTGCGGCTGACAGGCTTGGTGCCTGATATCAGCCCAGATCAAATTGTGGTGACCGGCATCGTTGGTTTGGTGCTGGTTACAGCTGGGTTGATCAGTTCGACATTTCATTTGGCTAGCCCTAAAAATGCTTGGCGCTCTTTCGTGCGTTTCCGTACGTCTTGGCTATCGCGTGAAGCTGTATTTGCGGTGTTGTTTTATCCTTTGTGTTTAACATGGCTGGCTATAGAGTGGTTCAGTGGCAACGGGTTTGCATCATTGGTGCTTGCAACGCTTTCCCTGTTTATGGCGATCACGATATTGTTTTGCACTGGAATGATTTACGCGCAACTGAAAACCATTAGGCAATGGCATACGGCGCTAACTCCGCTTAATTTTATTTTATTGGGGATTTTTCTAGGCTGTTTGATTATGCTAATTGTGGCTGTACAGCAGCAACTCAGCATCAAAGGTTTGTTAGTCGTGAGTATTGCAGCGTTGCTCGTGGCGGCAGTTGCCAAGGTGGCTTATTTTTTATGGATAGGCCAACCTGCTGGGCCAACCATAAATACCGCCCTCGGATTTACACGCGCGACGGTTAGGTTGCTCGACGTTGGCCATGCGTCGGATACATTTTTAACAAAGGAATTCGGTTATCAGCTTGCTCGTGTTCGCCTTATGTGGACACGCGCTATTAGCCTGCTGCTTAGCTTTGCCCTGCCGTTGATTTTGTTAAGTGGTGCGGTGGGTGAGCTAAACGTGGTGTCCGTAATATTGGCAGCTATCAGCGCCTACGCGGGCATATTGGCAGAACGTTGGTTGTTCTTTGCGGAGGCTCGTCATGTGGTCAACCTATATCACGGTGCCCAACGCACCTGATTTTGCTTGTGGCGTGCCAGCACGGCCGGCGAAATTACCGTCACGCTTCTTAAACCTTGCTAAATGACAACTGGCCATCTGCTTGGCCAGATTCTCAGATGCATGTATGGTATGGGTTTTCAAGAGGTTGCTTATTGTGTCCAGAAAACTGATTAGCTCAGGCTCCGAATTTGAAAGCTCCATTGCTTACTCGCGTGCGGTTGTTGACGGCAACTGGGTGATGGTGTCAGGCACCACTGGCTACGATTACAGCAACATGACCGTGTCGGAAGACGTGTTAGAACAAACGGAGCAATGTTTTAAAAATATTGAAACCGCGCTCCATCAAGCAGGTGCAACCTTGGCGGATGTTGTTCGTGTTACATACATCTACCCGGATGCACAAGATTTTCCAAAGTGTTGGCCTGTGCTTAAGCGTTACTTGGGCGAAGTCAAACCAGCGGCAACAATGTTTTCAGCTGGCTTGGCAAATCCCGCTATGAAGGTTGAGATCCAAGTCACTGCGTTAATGCACTCGAGCTGAGCACGAATTCGTTCATGACCATCAGAAAACAATCAATACTGATCATTACCGCGGTCATTGTGGCTGTAGCCCTTGCGCTAGTTTCAAAGACAGACACGGTTGGTAGCGCTTATGTTGATAGTGCATTTAAGCGAGCACTTGTCAGCTTTGCGTTAGCGCGTGGTTTGAACGGTGTGATCTCGGTGGCGCAAGGCACCGAGATCGCTATTCAGCCAGCAGGTGTAGGAATTAACTTTGCACCGGGTGAAATCCTTGACCCGGTTAATGACCTTGTCGAGAGATTCTCGTGGATTATGTTGCTTGCCAGCAGTTCGCTCGGTGTACAAAGGGTGTTGTTATCCATGAGTGCATGGCAAGGATTGTTAGTGGCTGTGATGTTAGTCGCATTGCTGCTAATTGGCGCACATCTATTTTTAAAACCAGGCCGATGGAAAGGTCGAATGCACAGTGTGCTTGGTCGCCTGTTTATTTTGTTGTTGATATTGCGATTTATGATGCCCGGTATCGCCATTGCAAACCATTGGGTATACACAACATTCTTACAACAAGACTACATTCAGGCCAGCGCTGAACTTGAAGTGGCAAAAAATGAAATCGGCGCGATCAACGAGGAAATCGTAGCCGAGCGTGACACTGAGCCTGATGGCCTCATAGATAAGGCCAAAGGTTGGTATCAGCAAATTCGTTCTGGAATTGATATTGAAGAACGGCTTGCACAATATGGTAAAGCTGCGGAACGAATCAGTGAAAACTCGATCAGATTGATTGTTGTGTTTCTAATGCAGACCTTAGTGTTCCCGTTAATTTTCTTGGCATTGGTGATTTGGTGGGGCCGTACAATTGTTGGAAGGTGATCCTAAAATGTTATTGAAAAATGTGTTTCTTCAGGGTTTTGCGCTTAGTGTTGCGCTCGTGGTCCAAGGCTGTTCATCCAGCAATAAGCCAGAGAGCACCACAAGCGGTAACTCAAATGAACCTGCGGAAATGACGACAACTGAGATGATGATGGAGGCGAACGCTCCGCGAAATTGTGGCACTGATCACCCGGCTGTTGGCCAAGAGGCGGAGCTTTCGACAATTGCTCACAATGTTTCAGGTACAGTGCGTGTAATAGATAACTGCACTTTGCAAATCACTGATTTTACGTATGATGGCCGCGGGCCAACGGTATTTTTTTGGGGAGGAGTTAGCCGAGATTATGTTGGGCCAGGGTATTTTCAAATTGGCGAGAAAATTAACGGCAGGCCCTACGACAACGAAACTGTCGTTATCGATATACCAGAAGACAAAACCTTAAATGACTTTGATAGCTTAAGCGTTTGGTGTTTTCAATTTGGTGCAAACTTTGGCGATGCTATGTGGAATATCAGCCCCTAGCAACGACCCCCGGTAACGATCTAAACAATAACGTCCTGTCGCTGCATGTTGTCTTGACCAAAAATCTTACGGTAGTGTTCGATTACATCCTTAGGGCCGGTGGCTTTGTCGTAATTGTCCGATAACTTAACGGTCGGCTTGCCTTGTGCTTTGGTCACTTTGCATACTAAAGAAATCGCTTTTAGTTGCTCATTTTTAACTGGCGCGCAATCGCGGAAATCGTTTGTTAAGTGTGTACCCCAACCAAAGCTTAGCCTCACCCGTTGATGAAATCGGTGATACACCTCTTCGATGGTGTCAACAGTTAAGCCATCCGAAAATATCAATAGCTTCTCTTTTGGATCCTCGGAGCGTTCAAGCCACCAGCTAATTAATTCTTCACCACCTTCTATCGGATCTTTTGAATCGATGCGAAATCCGCTCCAATTAGAAACCCAGGCTGGTGCGTGTTTTAAGAAGGTGGTTGTGCCGTAGGTGTCGGGCAGTGCGATCAACAGATTGTCGCTATAGGTTCTCTGCCAACGTTCAAGCACCTTGTAGGGGGATGCTAATAATTCTTGATTATTATTGGCTAAGGCCGCTTCAACCATAGGCAGTTCATGTGCATTGGTACCGATGGCTTCAAGATCGAGATCCATGGCCATCAGCACGTTGCTGGTGCCGATAAATTTATCATTCAAACCTTCTTTCAAGGCAGCAATACACCACCGTTGCCACAAAAAGCTGTGGCGACGACGCGTACCAAAATCGGCGATGGCGAGCTCAGGTAATGAGTTTAGCCGCAGTACCTTTTCCCATAACTTAGATTTTGCCCTGGCGTACAGGACGTCTAGCTCAAATCGACCCACATCACGCAGCGCCGCCCGGGATCGAAGCTCGCTGATAATTGAAAGAATGGGTATTTCCCATAAAGTGATGTCGCACCAATTGCCGACAAAGTCGATAACGTACTGACCGTCTTCAACGCGAAGGTCGTACTCCGGTAGTTGGTAGGTAGATAGCCACCTCAGAAAATCATTTGTAAACAATCGCTCGCGCCCATAGAATGTATTACCTGCAAGCCAGATGAGTTCTTTTTTAGAAAGCCTGATGGAGCGTGCGTGATCAAGTTGCTCGCGTAGTTCGGGTTCGGATACCTCGTCCGCAACCCTGACAGATTGCGTACGATTGATAAGTGAAAACGTAACCGGTACGTCGGCGCGCTCTTTCCAGATGGTTTGCAACATCAGCAATTTGTATACATCGGTATCGAGTAAGCTACGAACAATTGGATCGAGCTTGAATGAATGGTTGTATACGCGTGATGCGATTTCTGGCATTGGATTGTGCATTACTATCCTCCTGATGCTCGGCTTTCTAGAAAGGCGTGAATCCGATTCATTGCCTCGAGAATGTTTGTCGTGGAGTTGGCATAGGAGATTCGCAAATAGCCTTCACCTAGCTCTCCAAAATCTGGGCCGCCGATAGTGGCAACGCCGGTTTCTTCAAGTAGTGCTGAGGCCATTTTTTTAGCCTGCCATCCGGTGTTTGTTATATTGGGGAATGCATAAAATGCACCCTTGGGAGAAATGCACGATACACCTGGAAGCTTGTTGAGTGCTGTGACGGTAGCATTGCGACGTTGATCGAATGTTGCGACCATATTGTGTACTGCAGCCTGAGGGCCAGTGATGGCCTCTAGGGCGGCGTGTTGTGCGGATGTGTTTACGCAGCTCCATGAATTAACTGCAAGCTTTCGTACCGATTCGAATAAGGCGTCAGGCCAAATTGAATAGCCTAAGCGCCAACCCGTCATTGCGTAGGTTTTACTCCACCCGTTTAACAATATCAGTTGGTCGCGTATTTCAGGATACTCAAGCAAGCTAGTGTGTTGATGATCGTCGTAGCTGAGCTGATCGTAGATCTCATCTGACAAGATCGCTATATCGGGACGTGCAGCAAGCCCCGCCACTAACTTATCTATCTCGTGTTTAGGTGTGACACCTCCGGTTGGGTTGGCTGGCGAATTAAGAATAACCAGGCGTGTTTTGTCAGTGAGTAGTGAAAGCGCTTCATCTGCGCTAAACCCAAATGCATTGGATTCGCGAATAGGCATGGCGATTGCATTAGCGCCGGTGAAGTCAATCATGGATTTATAAATTGGGAATCCAGGATCGGGGTAGAGTATGTCGACACCGGTTTGGCCAAATAATGATATCGCTGCATACATAGTGACCTTGCCACCTGGCATGATCATCACATTATTACTATCAACCAGGGTGTTGTAACGTTGGCTTAAAGAGCTAGCAACGGCTTCACGCAATTCGGGAATGCCCTCGGTTGCGGTATAGCCGTGTTTACCATCACGCAGTGCTTTCACTGCAGCTTCGACGATATTTTCAGGCGTCGGGAAGTCTGGCTGACCAATTCCTAGGTTAATAACGCTTTTGCCAGTGGCCGCCAGCGCGTTGGCTCTAGCCATGACCGCAAAGGCGTTTTCGTCGCCTATGCGGCCGAAATTATTGATGACGTGCATAACTACTCCTTAGCCTCACACCATTTAATATTACTGGCGATCAGGTGTGAGGATGGTGTGTCCGTCCATATCCGCTGTAATGATAACCTGGCAGCTTAATCTGGAATTAGCTTGACGCTCAGCGGCAACACCTTCAAGCATGTCGAGTTCGGCATCTTCAGCATCTGGAGCAACAGCAACAGTGGCGTCCTCTAGATAGCAATGGCAGGTAGAGCA
Organism: Granulosicoccaceae bacterium; assembly: GCA_036478595.1. GTDB lineage: Bacteria > Pseudomonadota > Gammaproteobacteria > Granulosicoccales > Granulosicoccaceae > Granulosicoccus. Next base: position 61,921 of record JAZGEF010000009.1, on the reverse strand, counting down.
AATTAGGCTGCCACCGCATTCTGCGATGATGTCGTCGATATCGTTTTTGATTGCTGTTTCCATAACGCTTTCGCCGACAGTGGCATCCACTGTGTGTAGCGTGTTGTCACTGGTTTTGAAATGTAGAGTGATTTCCTGACTCATAGTGTGGCTTTAAACCTTGCAGAGAATAAAATCCAATTTTAGCAGTAAACCGCCACAGGATGCTGCATGGCGCCATGGCTCTGGGGGCAGACCTGTAGACATGGGGCTGTACGCGGACAGATGGCGACTGAGTCTCAGATAACGCCACTGGCAGTGTGATCTTGTCAGTGCCGGTCTTAAACTGCCAACCCTGTTTTATAGTGGCCCGCGCGCAAAGGGCATACTCCCGTGACACAAGATTCTCAAGCAACTTAGTTATCTCAACACTCAATCAGAAAATTCACCAAGAACAGATCCGGCTGATTTACATGCAAGGCACCGGGCTGATTCTCGGTGCGACTGTATGTGCAGCGTTAATCACGATCTTTTTGTGGACACTTGCGTCTAAGATTGGTCTGCTGTGGTGGATGGGCGCTATTGCAGTAATTGGGGCTGTAAGATTAGTGAGTATTCGCCGGTACTTTAAGGCATCAGACGAAACTCGAAATAGACGATATTGGGGCCCGGTATTCTGGGTAGGCACTTTGCTGGCGGGCATTGTCTGGGGTATGTGGCCACTGATGTTCTACGACTTTTATAGCAGGGAAACTCTGCTGCTCATCTCCACGCTGTTTGCCGGAATGGTGGCTGTTAGTGCCTCTTCGGGTCGAATCTATATTCCCTCCTTTTTATCATTCTCGATGCCGTTAGTGATACCGCTGAGTATTCTGCATATGCAATCGGGTAGCGACACCTTGTGGTTAACTGGTTTTCTATTATTGGTGTTTCTATTGGTTAACGGTGCGTTGACTATTCAAGGGCATGGCCATTACCTTGAGCTGATAAAAGCACGTTTTCAAAATCAATCACTAATGGAAAGCTTGGCACAAGAAAAACACACAGCTGAACAAGCCGTTATTGCTAAAAATAGATTTCTCGCTGCAGCTAGCCACGACTTGCGGCAACCATTGCATGCAATGGGCATGTTTTTGGAATCTCTGCGTTTCAAAGAATCCAGCCAAGATAAACTTGCCATTATTGAAGACATGTCTGCATCGGCTCAGGCATTAAACGGATTATTTAATAGCTTGCTTGATGTATCAAAATTGGATGCAGAAATTATACATTTTAATCCAACGCATATAGATATCGGCGAAATGTTTGAACGCTTGCATGTGCAATTCAAAAACTTGGCCGCAGAGAACGGCATTGAATTACACAGTGAACACCATGGCTGCACCTTGTATGCTGATAGTATTTTGTTGGAACGAGTGCTGCGAAATTTGCTGAGCAATGCCATTTGCTACACGAAAGAAGGCAAGGTTTCGTTAATCTGTGATTCGAGCCAAGGGCACGTTGCACGCATCAGTATTATTGATACCGGCTTGGGAATACCCGAACAAGAACAAGAAGATGTGTTTTCCGAATACCATCAACTGAATAACCCCGAACGTGATCGAAACAAAGGGCTGGGTTTGGGATTAGCGATTGTTAGGCGCTTGTGCAGATTGATGCAGCTGGAAGTTAAGATGCATTCACAACTTGGTGTGGGCACACGCTTTGATTTAACGCTGCCGATGGGCAATATCAAAAAAATGAAAACCTCGCAACCAGAGATTGGCCTGCCTTCGTTGCAAAATCTGATGGTTATGGTTATAGATGACGAAGAGACTGTGTTGGCTGGTATGCAAAGTATGTTGGGTCAATGGGGCTGTGAGGTAGTGTTGGCTGAATCGGCACGTGATGCGCTTCGTGCTATTGCCCTAGAGCAGGTACAGCCCGATATTATTATTTCTGATTATCGACTTCGCAATAATTGCACAGGTGTAGATGCCATCGCCGCAGTGCGTGAAGCGCTGGAAACCGATATACCGGGGATTGTTGTCACGGGTGATAATTCGCCCACACGCCTTAAAGAAGTGAATGACAGTGGCTTACATTTATTACATAAGCCGGTTAATCCGGATGAAATGCGCTTAGCTATTGATAGCGTGCAAAAAACTAACAGCATTGATGCGCCAGCCGCATGCAAAAGCAAGCCTGCAAAGATCGCTACTACTGTAGGTAATGTTGGCGCTAGCTAATGTTTCTAACGCACTAAGTGTCTTTGGTGACTTCAACCAGTTTTCCAATGGTTAAACCTTGCACTAAAATCGATAACACCACGATAATGTAAGTGATGGCCAGAATAACGTCACGTTCTTCTCCAGCAGGTAATGCCAACGCTAGCGCAACTGATATACCACCACGTAAACCGCCCCAAGTGAGTATTTTTACTACGTGAGGGTGAAAGCTTGTGCGTAGTTTCATCACGTTGACTGGAATGCCAACGGCTATTAAGCGCGCAAGCAAAACCACAACGGCCAGAACGACTCCGGCCATCCAGATTTCTTTGTCGACGGTAATAATCATCACCTCAAGGCCAATCAATAAAAAGAGTATCGCGTTGAGAATTTCGTCAATCAGCTCCCAAAAAGTATCCAGATGCGCAATGGTTGTTTCGCTCATTGCATCTCGCCTGCCGTGATTACCGATCATCAGGCCAGCCACTACGATGGCAATCGGTGCAGATAAATGCATCTCGGTTGCAGCTGTTGAGCCGCCAGCCACCAAGCCAAGTGTCAACAGAACTTCAACTTGGTAATTGTCGACTCGCTTTAACATTTGCAGCACAACCCAACCGCAGGCAAAGCCAAACAGAGCGCCACCTATTGTCTCAGTTAAAAACAACTGCCCGATATGTGAAGCACTGATGGGATCGCCGTTAACCGCAATACCAAATATCACCAGGAAGATAACAATAGCCACACCATCGTTAAATAATGATTCGCCGACAATTTTGGTTTCTAAGCTGCGTGATGCGCCTGCTGTTTTAAGTATGCCCATAACCGCAACCGGGTCAGTGGGTGAAATTAGCGAACCAAACAACAGGCAGTAAATGAAAGGCAGTTCAATACCAAACACACGCAATACATAGTAGGCACCGATACCGACCAGAAATGTACTGATGAGCAAGCCTACTGAAGCGAGTGAGCCGATCACCCATTTTTTTTCCATTAGGTCGTGAAGATTGACGTGCATCGCACCAGCAAACAGCAAAAAGCCCAACATGCCATTAAGCAGTGCGGTATTAAAATCAATTTGTTTGACTAGATCGCCTGCCGTGCCCACACCCTTTTCCCAACCAAGGTGCCCCAACACTACCAGCACTAGCGAAAACAGTAGTGAGATCACCATAATGCCGATGGTGGTAGGCAATTTAAACGTGCGGTAGTTTATGTAGGCAAAGAGCGCGGACACGGTAATGAGGATGCTGATGATGTCTAACAATGTCATGAAACTATTTTATTGGCAGGCGCAAATACTAAGCTTAGCTGTAGAATAGTCGATTCCCAAGTTCATTTGTTGCAAGCATGCCTGATCCTAATCAGCTCATTCTCGATTTTGACGCTCATTCACCGGACCAGGCCAGCGCCCAATCTGATCAGCTGACTCCGATACAGCCTGCAGGCCCGATTCCCTTTAGCATTAAAGTGTCCGTAAGAGCACGTCAGGTATATTTGCGAGCAGTGCCCGGGCGCGGCTTGGTTGTCACCATCCCCAAGCGTTTCCCGAAACGAGAAGTGCCTGCGATAGTGGAGAGTCAACGTAACTGGGTGGAACAGGCGTTGGCTGAGCTTGATGCGCAGGTGCCTGAACAGTTTAGGCATTGGCCACCGCGATCTTTACCATTGCTGGCGTGTGATTCTACTATTGTAGTTGAATACCTGATACCCCAAGGAGATTATATCCAAGGGCGTTGGCAAAACGAATCAACGTTGCTAATCGAAGCTGATCAGAGCGATAAAGAAGCAGTCGCCTGGTGTGTTGCCTGCGCACTAAAAGACCGCGCAAGGCAGATTTTAGGGCCTTGGCTGGCAAGGCTGGCCGTGGATCACGGATTCAGTTATAAGCGCTTGATGGTGCGAGGGCAGCGTAGCGTATGGGGTAGTTATTCCTCCAGTGGCACACTCAGCCTTAACTATAAGTTATTGTTTCTGAGCCCGCAGCTGGTCAACTATGTTTTGCTGCATGAGCTTGCTCATACGAAGCATTTGGATCATTCAGCTGCTTTTTGGAACTTGCTGGATCAACAAATTCCCGGTGCGCGTGGAATCGACAGGCAATTACGCACTGCCGGAAATCTCGTGCCGCCATGGCTGGAATTAGCTAGGTAAGCGCCTTATCGCGCCTGGAGTGTCATTAATCAGTTCCTTATGGCGCTTAATATCCGTAGTTTTGATCGGACAGCTTAATTTATTCTGCTATTCTCAAGAGGTACTTTTCATGGCGTGAGTGCTTTTCATGCTCAGGTGTAGCAGCGATGTTTTAGCAGTAATGTTAAGCGCTGTGTTTTTTGTACGTAGAGATCTCTTACGTAGAATCCGCGTACACGATAAAATATCCTATTGTGTCTCATCCGGTTCCTGAAAATCTGCAAGTGCGTAAACACGACTCAGTAGAAATGTGGCAACTAGTGCCGTTAGTGCTGGCAGCAATGCTACTCACTATTGGTTTAGCCATGTTTATGAGCGGCACTCAACACCCCGTTGAAATTATTCAACCGGTAATTGTTGTGTTTGGTGGCACCTTGGCGGCGTTGTTATTAACGTTTCCTACCACGCAATTAACGCAATCTTTAAAAACGGCATTGTCTCGTGGGCTTCGAGGCGGCACCGCTCCAGCTGAAATGATCCGCGCCATGATGAAAGTGTGTGATCTAAGCCGTCGAGATGGATTGCTAGGTGTTGCTGAAATTCGTTCTAATTCTCACGAAGTGGAAGAAGTCTGCCATTTGATTGGGGATGCTGCCACTGAATCGCAAATTCAATTTAGCTTGGAGCGCAGGCAAACCGGTGAGCGATTGTTTCACCAGATGGTGTGTGATGTGTTTCTATTTGCCATTGCTTATTCATTGCTAATGGGGATGTTGGCCAGCATCGCAAGCTTTGTGGCTTACGGATCTGAGGCGGTAACTGGTGCTGTAATATTGCCTGTGGTATGTGGCGCTTGTTTGTCCATTTTGATGCTGGTTCTGCTAGGTAGGTTACGATCGGCTCATTTACGAGAAATGGTGGCGGTTGAAATCGCCTATCGCGGTGCGACCATCATCCTTGAAGATAACAACGTTCAACGGTTGCGCAATCGATTAAGCGGAATAATTCCTGACGGCTTGCGCCTTTAACATGAACGACATCACTATCACAGCCCGCCCGAGCAAGCGGCAGGCGTACTGGGTGGTGCCTGATCCTGATGATCCTGTGATCTTTCAGCTTGATGGTGGTCTGACCCGAGTTGTTGATATTAGTGCAAGCGGGATTTCTGTTGGTAAAGATGCCGTTAAAACTGGCCGTCGATATTCATTTAGTATTGATCTTCCCTCTAGCAAGTCACCGATTGTGGGTTACGTGGATGTGATGCCTGATACTGAAACAGGGTTTTCGCATTGCAAGTTTGTTGATCTCACTGCCGATGAAATCGACTCACTGCATCAGTACGTGTTAGTTCGCCAAAAAGAAGCCATACGTGCACTTCGAGCTGCCAAGCTCAATCCACTAGCTTAATCCAATGGGCCCACTTGCCCGATATCAACAGCAACTTGATGCAGGCGAACTGACGCCTGATAGCGCCCAGCTACAAGCCGTCACTTTGCTTGATACGCTGGCGCTTGAGCTGCAAAAACCAACGCCGCAAAGCTCATCCTTGGCAGGTTTATTCTCCCGTTTTTTGAGGAGTAATAACACAGCAGCTGCAGGCCCTGATGGCCTTTATCTCTGGGGCGGTGTTGGACGTGGCAAAACTCACCTATGCGATATGTTTTATGACAGTGTGACAATTGAGGATAAAACGCGTCTGCACTTTCATCGTTTTATGCAGCGCATACACAACGATCTAAATGCCCTTGGCAATACCGAAAACCCCTTACCGATGGTTGCAGAACAATGGGCGGCGCGCGCTAAATTATTAGTATTGGATGAAATTCACGTTAATGACATCACCGATGCCATGTTGTTAGGAGGTTTACTCACTGAGTTGTTTAAGCGTGGAGTGACGTTAGTCACTACATCCAACGTACCACCCGATGGTCTTTACAAGGATGGTTTACAACGCGCCCGCTTTTTACCGGCCATTGAACACATAAAAACCCACACTCAGGTGCATGAGTTGGGCGGTGATACTGACTATCGATTACGCCTATTACAAACCGAGGCCATCTACATTGTTAGCGAGTTTGATAACACACAATCTGGTGCCGCCTCAAAGCAAGCCATGCAGGATCACTTTGGCCGATTAAAAACATCCTCAGAGCAAGCTAGGGGAAGCATGGTTATTAATGACCGGGAGTTGCCCTTTATCAAGCGAGCAGGGGATCTTGCTTGGTTTAGCTTTGAAGCACTTTGTGACTCACCGCGATCAACTGCAGACTACATTGAGCTCGCCACTACCTTCCAAACCATCATGCTAAGTGATGTACCAGTACTGGACAGCATGCGAGACGATGCCGCTCGTCGATTAATTAATTTGGTTGATGAATTTTACGACCGCCACGTGAAGCTGATCGCATCAGCCGAGGCGCAGCCGGAAGGTTTGTATCGCGGCAAGCGATTAGAGTTTGAGTTTGTCAGAGCCGCAAGCCGATTGCGAGAGATGCAAACGGTGGAGTACTTGAAGGTGCAGAGAGAGGTTGATTCCAACTAGCTAGCGATTTGAATAATAACGGCTCTGTCACCCACGCGTGTGTCGTTTCCTTATGTGCGCCGGCAACCGGCTCGCCGCAGCCCCGCCAAATGGGACGCAAAAACCCCATCCATAGGGCTTCGCAGCGGCATACTTGCCGCTGACTACGTGCCCTCCGGGGTAGACCCATGTGGCGGGGCTGCGGCGAGAGGGTTGCCTATTCCGATTACCAATGCCTGCAAATGCTAGGCGCGTTATGCCGGTATAAATTAACTAGCTTTCGCTGGACGCGCATTACGCTTGCGCTCATTTTCAGTTAGCGCCTTCTTACGAATACGGATCGATTCAGGTGTGACTTCAACCAATTCGTCATCGTCAATAAATTCCAGTGCTTGTTCCAGTGTGAGTTTAATTGGAGTAGTGAGCTGGATGTTTTCATCGGTACCCGATGCTCGCACGTTGGTAAGCTGCTTACCTTTGAGGCAGTTGACGGTGAGGTCATTTTCACGTGAATGAATACCGATTATCTGGCCTTCGTAAACAATATCGTTGGCAGTTGTAATGAGTTTGCCACGTTCTTGTAGGTTCCATAATGCAAAACCGAGCGCTTTGCCGGTGCCGTTAGAGATCAGTACTCCGTTACGACGTTGGCCAATGCCAATTTTGATCTGCGGGCCATAGTGGTCAAAAACACTGTACATCAAGCCTGAGCCAGAAGTCGTGGTCAGGAACTCAGTACGAAAACCGATCATGCCACGAGCAGGTGAGATGTAGTCAAGCCGTACACGGCCTTTGCCATCAGGAACCATATCCTTAAGCTCGCCTTTACGCTCGCCCATTTTTTCCATGATAGCGCCTTGATGCTTCTCTTCAACATCAATGGTGATTTGCTCAAACGGTTCATGCATTACGCCGTTAATTTCACGCGTAATAACCACAGGGCGTCCAACACCGATTTCATAACCTTCGCGGCGCATGTTTTCGATTAGAACTGACAAGTGAAGTTCACCACGGCCAGAAACTTTAAACGTTTCGCTTTGTTCAGTGCGCTCAACGCGTAGAGCTACGTTATGAATCAATTCAGTTTGTAGCCGATCCCAGATATTACGGCTAGTGACGTACTTACCTTCCTTGCCGGCGAATGGTGAAGAGTTTGGCTGAAACATCATGCTGATCGTAGGTTCGTCGACCGTTAGTGGAGGTAAGGCCTCAACATTCGCTGGGTCGCAGATCGTGTCAGATATGAAGAGTTTCTCAATACCGGTTATGCACACGATGTCGCCTGCTAGAGCCATGTCAGTTTCGACGCGTTCAAGGCCATGAAAGCCCAGCACTTGCAAAACCTTTGCCGAGCGTTCCGAGCCATCAGCAGATTTAACTTTTACTTGCTGGTTTGGTCTTAAGCGACCACGCTTAATACGGGCGATACCAATTACACCAACGTAGCTGTTGTAATCCAATGACGAAATCTGCATTTGCAGAGGGCCTTCTGCATCAACGTCTGGGGCTGGTACCTCGTCGATAACAGTTTCAAACAAGAAGGACATGTCGCCATCACTGACAGAAGCATCAGGGCCTGCGTAGCCGTTAAGTGCTGAGGCATACACGACAGGGAAATCCAGTTGCTCATCAGTAGCGCCCAGTTGGTCAAATAGCTCAAATGTTTGATCGAGTGCCCAATCAGGTCGTGCGCCCATGCGATCAATTTTGTTGATAACCACGATAGGGCGAAAGCCCATCGCAAACGCTTTTTGGGTGACAAAACGTGTTTGTGGCATTGGGCCATCAGCAGCGTCAACCAATAGCAGAACCGAATCAACCATACTTAGTACGCGCTCCACCTCGCCACCGAAATCGGCGTGACCCGGAGTATCAACGATATTGATGCGGTAGTCGTTCCATTTAATTGCGGTGTTCTTGGCCAGGATGGTAATGCCTCGTTCTTTCTCGATGGCATTGGAATCCATTAGTCGCTCAGTGGGTTCTAAGCGGTCGTCCAACATTCCAGATTGCTGGAGCAATTTGTCAATGAGCGTTGTTTTGCCGTGATCGACATGGGCTATGATGGCGATGTTGCGTAATTTTTGAATCAAGGTCTTGTCCTATGCGCGGCGCGGCGCCTGGAGGGTATGCGGGCTGCGCCCGGTCAAAAAGAGCGCAAGTATACCGGACTAAGGCGACTAACGAACATATGCCAAAGCACGAAGCTCGCCATAGAGTGAGCTGATTGGCGTAAAACAACGCAAACTGACCCCTCAGAGGTTCAATATGGTTGATATTCAAGCTTGGAGCGAAAGTGCTAGAACGCTGGTAGACGTCGCTATGGGTCGCGCCAAGGCCGATATAGTGGTGCGCAACGGCCGTTGGGTGAACGTTCATTCGGGTGAAATCGTCGATGCATGCGATTTTGCAATTGTCAACGGCCGCTTTGCCTATGTAGGCCCCGATGCCAGCCACGCCATTGGCCCTGATACCCAGCAAATTGATGCCGCTGGTCGCTACGTACTGCCCGGTCTGTGCGATGCCCACATGCACGTTGAAAGCGGCATGGTGACCGTTACTGAATTTGCTCGTGCCGTTATCCCTCACGGCACAACATCTATGTTTATTGATCCTCATGAAATTGGTAATGTCTTGGGCATGCCCGGCATAAAGCTGATGCACGACGAAGCAATGACGCTTCCCATCAATATTTATGTGCAGATGCCTAGCTGTGTACCTTCGGCTCCCGGCCTAGAGCATGCGGGGGCCGAACTTGGAGTGGCTGATGTTCAATCGGCGATGCAATGGCCCAATATCATCGGCCTAGGTGAGGTGATGAATTTCCCTGGTGTTGCGGGAGGTGATGCCAAGATGTTGGGGGAGATTGCAGCAACGCAGCGCGCTGGTAAAACGGTGGGTGGCCACTATGCATCAAAAGATTTGGGATTGCCATTTCATGGTTATGTAGCGGGTGGTCCTGAAGACGATCACGAAGGAACAACGGTTGAAGATGCGATTGCGCGAGTACGGCAGGGTATGCGTGCGATGCTGCGTTTGGGCTCTGCCTGGTATGACGTGGCGCCGCAGATTAAAGCGATCACTGAACATGGACTTGATCCGCGACACTTTATTTTGTGCACCGACGATTGTCACTCTGGCACATTAATAAACGATGGGCATATGAACCGCGTAGTTCGGCATGCAATAAGCCAAGGCCTAAAGCCGATTACCGCTATTCAAATGGCAACGATCAATACTGCGCAGCACTTTGGTTTGGAGCGAGAGTTGGGGTCAATAACACCCGGCAGGCGAGCGGATTTAATCATTAGTTCTGATCTGACTAACTTGCCAATCGAAATCGTTATGGCTAGGGGCGAAGTGTTGGCTGAAGCTGGAGCCTTGACTACCCGCATCGAACCTTACTCATATCCGGATAGTGCAAAAAACACCGTCAACCTTAAACACGCGATAACGCCTGAGCAATTTGCTATACAAGCCCCGGCAGGCAAACGCTCAGTTACCGCACGCGTGATCGGTGTGGTTGAGAATCAAGCACCCACCGAAGCCCTGGAAGCCAAGCTCAATGTACAAGATGGTGTTGTGCAAATAGATGTTAGCCAGGATGTTTGCCATATAGCATTAGTTGAACGTCACCGTGCTACGGGTGGTGTTACTAATGGATTCGTATCAGGGTTTGGCTATAGTAAACCGTGTGCTGTTGCGTCGACCGTGGCGCATGATGCACACCACATGATTGTTGTCGGCACTAACCACGCTGACATGGCGCTAGCCGCCAACCGCCTGGCTGAAATTGGTGGTGGCGTAATAGTGTTTAGAGATGGTCGGCAGCAAGCACTAGTTGAACTGCCGATTGCTGGATTAATGTCGGATGAGCGCGCTGAAGTGGTTGCTGATAAGGCCCAAGTGTTAGTGCAAGCCATGATCGATTGTGGTTGTACGCTCAACAACGCCTACATGCAGCATTCGCTGTTGGCGTTAGTCGTGATTCCGGCTCTACGAATTTCAGATACAGGTTTGATTGACGTCACCACGTTTTCTGAAACCCCATTATTTATAGAAGAGTAGCCTGTGATCCATTTTATATATGGCGAACAAACAATATCGCTTGGCCATACGGCGGCTGATACAACCGTGTTGGAATGGCTGCGTTTGCACGCCAATCAAACCGGCACCAAAGAAGGCTGCGCCTCCGGTGACTGTGGCGCTTGTACCGTGGTGGTGGTGGAGCTTAATGTTGGGCATACCGCGCTAGTGTATCAACCGGTTAATAGCTGTATCGCTTTTGTTGGCAGTTTGCATGGCAAACAGCTTATCAGTGTTGAGCAACTAGCCGATGGCACCGCGTTGCACCCAGTGCAGCAGGCGATGGTGGATCAGCATGGTTCTCAATGCGGTTTTTGTACACCTGGTTTTATTATGTCGATGTTTGCGCATTTTCATGCGGAGGAAACTACTCGCAGTGATCCACATCAGATAGAACATGCCCTGGCAGGCAATCTTTGTCGTTGTACCGGTTACAAACCCATTAAGCGTGCCATGAGTGCAGCACTTGATAGCGATACTGATCAATATAAACTGGTTAACGACGTAACCCTTGCGAAGCTAAAAGCATTGCAAACTGCCGGTGCGGATGATCGATGCTATCTAATACCAAAGTCACTAAGTGAGTTATTTGCTATGCAACAGCAACATCCTGAAGCCAGAGTGGTGGCGGGTGCCACAGACCTTGCACTTGAGGTTACGCAGCAACTTAAACCGATTGATAAACTGATCCATCTTAAATCGATACCGGAGCTTGCTGGTATTGATCAAACCGACGACAGCGTTACCATCGGCGCTACTGTTTCAGTGCAAGATTGCTTATCGTTAATGGCACCGCTTGTGCCAGGTGCAGAGCAAATGCTGCTTCGTTTTGGTTCATCGCAGGTTCGTGGTCAGGCAACCATAGGTGGCAATATTGGTAACGCATCGCCAATAGGCGATCTACCGCCGTTGTTGTTAGCCTTGGATGCCACGCTAGAGTTGCAAGGCCCGGCAGGTAAGCGATCACTGCCGATCAATGAATTTTACCTTGAATACAAACAAACCGCGTTGCAAGCGAACGAGATAATCACCGCGGTGAGTTTCACTGTGCCGTCCGCAGACAGCCGTTTTGCCGTTTATAAAATCAGTAAACGAATGGATGATGATATATCTGCCGTGTGTCTGGCGATAAGCATGCAAATCAGTGCAGACAAAATTTCTAGTATGCGATTGGCCTTGGGTGGAATGGCTGCAACACCTAAACGATCAAGCAAGGCTGAGCAAGCCGCAATCGGTAAACCCTGGAACGAGCAAACGGTTAGTGAGATCCAAGCAGCGCTAAGCGAAGAGTTTTCGCCATTGAGTGATGCGCGAGCCAGTGCTGAATATCGTACGCTGGTGACTAACAATTTGGTCATGCGATTTTATATTGAGGGCAACATGCCAAAAGAACAAACGCAGGTGGCCTTACATGTCAGCGGGTAAAGCATTAGCGCATGAAAGCGCGGTTGGCCACGTAAGTGGTAGTGCCAGTTATGTTGATGACATACCGGCACGTGAGCAACAGTTGTATGTCGCGATAGGTTATTCAAGCATCGCCCATGGCAAGGTTACTAAGCTAAACCTTGAGGCAGTGCGCTCAGCTAAAGGTGTAGTTGATATTCTGTGCGAGGACGATTTGCCTGCCGCCCGTGATGTTGGCCCAGTATTTCCAGGTGATCCACTATTGTCCAGTACGGTATTGTTTATGGGCCAGGCATTGTTTGCGGTAGCGGCAAGTTCTCATAAATTGGCGCAACAAGCGGTGATGTTGGCCATTGTCGAGTACGACGAGCAAGCCGCCGTGCTCAAGCTCGATGATGCAATCGACCAGCAGTATTACGTTAGGCCACCACATCGCATGCAACGTGGCGATGCTAGCGCAGCGCTTAACAATTCATCGCACCGTTTACAAGGCTGTGTACGCAGCGGTGGGCAAGAACATTTTTATCTTGAAGGACAGGTGGCATTAGCCGTGCCGAGTGAGCAGGGCAGTGTCACGGTGCACTCTTCTAACCAGAACCCAAGCGAAGCCCAGCACTTGGTTGCCGCTGTGCTGGGTGTGCCCATGCATAAGGTCACTATCGAAACTCGTCGCATGGGAGGAGGCTTTGGCGGAAAAGAAACACAAGCTACCATGTGCTGCGCCTTGGCTGCGCTGTTTTGTGCGCGGCAAGCTGTGGCGGTGAGTTGTCGTTTGTCACGTCGTGATGACATGATCACAACTGGTAAGCGGCACGGATTCCGGTGTGATTACGATGTGGGCTTTGATGATGAAGGGACTATTGTTGGCATTGACTATATGTTGGCCGGGCAGTGCGGGCATTCTGCAGATTTGTCTGATGCGATTGTTGATCGAGCGATGTTTCATTGCGATAACGCCTACTATTTACCCGACGTGATGATTGAAGGTGTGCGTTGTAAAACTCACACTGTGTCCAACACAGCGTTTCGGGGGTTTGGCGGGCCACAGGGCATGGTGGCAATGGAGAATGTCATTGACGAAATAGCGTTCAAGCTTAAGCTTGATCCACTCACTGTGCGCAAACGCAATTTTTACAACACAACTGATCGAAACGTTACGCCCTATCATCAAAAAATTGAACATTTTAATATTCCGACGTTAGTGGCTCAGCTGGAACAGCAAGCCGATTATTGGGGTAGGCGAAAGGCCATTGGAGAATTTAATACTGGTAGTGCCGTATTAAAAAAAGGCATTGCCTTAACGCCTGTTAAATTTGGTATTTCGTTTACCGTAAAACATTTGAACCAAGGTGGTGCACTGCTGCATCTCTATAGTGATGGCAGCATGCAAGTTAATCATGGAGGTACAGAGATGGGCCAGGGGTTGATGACGAAAATCAGGCAGATCGTCTGTACTGAGCTAGCCATGGATGCCGAGAGCGTTATTGTCAGCGCTACGCGAACTGACAAAGTGCCTAATACCTCTCCTACTGCAGCGTCTTCAGGTACTGATATCAATGGTATGGCGGTGCGCGCGGCTGCGCGCAAGATCAAGGCGCGAGTGCAGGCCTATCTATGTGATACTCACGGGGTGGCTAACGCTGCAATAACGTTTGCCGATGGCACGATATCGATAAAAGGTGATACCGAGCCAAGCTACACGTGGCCAGAGCTTGCTCGCGCTGCTTACCTTGCACGCATACCACTTTCAGCCACGGGTTTTTATAAAACACCCGATATTCATTACGACAGAGAAGCGGCACAGGGGCAGCCATTTTATTACTACGCTAATGGCGCTGCGATTACCGAGGTGCTAATCGATACGCTTACCGGTGAAACTCGCATTTTACGTGCTGACATATTGCACGATGCTGGCAATTCAATAAACCCAGCAATTGACATAGGTCAAATTGAAGGGGGCTATGTACAGGGCGTGGGTTGGCTAACACACGAAGAGCTCAAATGGAATGATGGGGGCCGTTTAATCACCGACGGGCCTGCCACTTATAAAATACCGGCTATCAGTGATATGCCAGATGTATTCAATGTTGAGTTATTTCAGGATGCGCCCAATGAAGCTGAAACAATATTCCATTCAAAAGCAGTGGGCGAGCCACCGTTGATGTTAGCGATATCCGCGTTTGCAGCGATACGTGATGCGATTGCATCTACTCGTCATCATCGCGTATTTCCACCGATCAATGCGCCGGCCACGCCCGAAGAGGTGCTGCGTGTGTGTACAGCGCTTAAAGTTAGCGATGGAGATGCAAATTAGTGGACTGGGTTAGCGCGTTGCAGCAAGCAAAGTCTGATGCGGTGGCTTGTGTGCTTGTCAGTATTGTAAAGGTCGAAGGTTCTGCTCCGCGCGGAGTGGGCGCACGATTGGTGGTTGGTCCTTATTTTCAAGCGGATACCATTGGTGGTGGGTCGCTTGAGCACAAGGCAATAGAGCGCGCTCGACGGATGCTGGTAACAGATCGCCCCGCTCGTAGCGAGACGCACCAATTTAGCTTGGGCAGGCAGTTATCGCAATGCTGCGGTGGTCGCGTAACCTTGCAATTTGATGTGATCCCAGCAAGCCAAGTTATGCTGCATGTGTTTGGTGCAGGTCACGTGGCTGCAGCACTGGCTAACATTGTTGCTCAGCTGCCTTGGCACACAACGTTTTATGATTTCAGAGAAGATTGGTTGAGGCAGATAGGGTTAACACCAGCGCAACAAGGTGTCATTCACACAAAAACTTTAGGCGCCAATCCTTTTTTAGCAGTGGAACAATGCCCGGACAAGGCACACTATTTAGTAATGACACACGATCACGCGCTTGACTACGAATTAGTTGAAGCTATTCTTACGCGCGGAGATAGCCGTTACTGTGGTTTGATAGCGTCCAGCAGTAAGGCTGTCAGTTTCAAAAGCCGCTTGCAGCGTAAAGGGTTCGCCGATACCGAGCTTGCGCAACTGACTGCACCCATAGGCGAAACGGTTAAAACCGGTAACTTGCCGATGGAAGTCGCGGTTGCGGCAGTGGCCGATATTTTGTCGCGCAGTCAATCGTTGCAAACCAATCAAACACAGTCATTGCTAGTGGATGCGCTTGAACCGGGTACACAAAACTAGTCAGTGACTATTTTCTCCAAGCAATAGAGCTAAGTTATAACTATGACGCAAATCACCTCGCATATTCTCGACACCTCGATTGGCAAGCCTGCGCAAGGTGTGCTGATTTCGTTAATGCAGCAACAAGGTGATAACTGGTTAATGCTGGGCTCGGGGGAAACTAATGCTGATGGGCGTGTTGCTGACTTTTTCAGTTCTGACGGCGGGTCGGGTGATGTGTTACCAACGGGTATCTACAAATTAACGTTTTACCTCAGCCAGTACTACAAACAAACTAAGCGCAGTAGCTTTTATCCGCATGTTGATATTACGTTTGAGATCGAGGGAGACGGCCAGCACTATCATGTACCACTGTTGCTTAACCCATTTGGCTACTCAACTTACCGGGGTTCGTAAGCTAAGCGCTTGCGCGCTTAAACAGGTGCTGGGTGTTGTGCTCGCCAATGCCGAGCGATATCGATACGCCGCGTGACCCATGCCTTATCGTGTTGCTGCACATAGTCAAGAAACCGAGCCAATGCCGCGGCTCGGCCTGGTCGGCCCACTATGCGGCAATGCAAGCCCACTGACATCATCTTGGGCGCACCTGCCAAACCTTCTGCGTATAAAACATCGAACGAATCCTTAAGATAGGTAAAGAATTGATCGCCGCTATTAAACCCCTGTGGTGATGCAAAGCGCATGTCATTGGCATCCAGTGTGTAGGGCACCATGAGTTGCGGGCCGGATTGGCTTGCGCGCCAATAAGGTAGATCATCCGCGTAGGTGTCTGCGCAGTATTCGAAATGGTTGTGCTCAGCACACAGCTCTTGTGAGTGTTCAGATGTACGCCCGATATAGACACCTTGGGGTAAGGCGCCGGTGACGTCTTTGTGTATCTTTATTGCTTCAAGCAAATGTGCAGCCTCGTCTTGTCTGGACACATCTTTGTAATCTATCCAACGTAAACCGTGAGTGGCTATTTCCCAGTTTGCAGCGATCATGGCTCTAACGACTTCAGGGTTGCGTTGCAATGCCATGGCTACAGCAAACACGGTTACGGGCAACTTGCGATCGGTAAATAGTCGATGCAAACGCCAGAACCCTGCACGTGATCCATATTCGTAAATTGATTCCATATTCATATGGCGTTGCTTGGCCCAGGCCTGTGCACCTACTATTTCAGATAAGAAGGCTTCGGATGCTGCATCACCGTGCAGTACACAGTTTTCACCGCCTTCTTCATAGTTAATAACAAATTGCAAAGCGAGTGCTTTGTTATCGGGCCATTGAGGCTGGGGTGGATTAGCACCGTAGCCAACCATATCGCGTGGGTATTCATTGCTCATGGGCGGGAACGTTACCAACAATAGTTAGAGGCCACAAGCTACGAAAAATTCTTGAATGTAGTTAGAGACTAGCGATCGTTGCACGCAGGGGATATTACTGTCGAGGTTGAGCCAAAGTAAAGCTGATGGCAGCTTTGCGCCCGATTCTGGGTGACAAATTGAGCACAGAGAATGAATTGAGCGAGACTTCGCGATTAGCTTCGATATCAGCCAATATGTTGCGAGCAAATTGATCGGCCCATGGCGGTACGTCGCCAAACATCATGAATTGGGCAAACAGTAAGGTGATGTCGGTCTCGTCGGGGCGATCCCCAAACCAGTTGAGGTATGCCTCACTGAAGAGTTTGAACTCGCTAATTTTTAGCAGAGTAGCAGCTCTAGTTATGGGTGCTTGCATCAACTCCTCTCCACTTTGAGCAACAGCTGTCGCCGACATGGCGTATTCTGATTTGCTGCTATTGATCGGCATGGGTTACCTCGTTATCGCCCAGCGCTATAAACTGAGACTTTATTTTTAGCTGAATGTTCGCCAATATGTTGTTAATAGCGACCCTAACGAGAAAAAATGGTCCAATATTTCCCAATCTGACCAGTTTTTGTGCCTGAAAGCACAAAAATGCCTGGGCGGAGCTTGCGGATCAAATCGTGAAACAATGCAAATGAGTTTATTCCGCAGTTAAACGGCTCTTCCACCGCCGCATAATGTGTCATCGACTTCACAGTGTGCTTGATGGACAAGAAGGGCAGTTCACGTTTTGATTAACTTTATTAAAAAACACGCACGCTTAGCACTTTATTACAGTGTGCTTGTTGCAAGCCTGGTTAGTTGTGCAACCAACCCTGTGTTTGATGTAGATTCGATTGACGTGCTTAATCAAAACCCTCATAGCATTGTTGCCGCAACTAATGAAGAATGCGGTGATGTGCCCAGTGGAAAGGTTATCTGGGGTGGTGTCATTGTGAGCGCACACAACTTAAGCGACAGAACACAACTTGAAATTTTGTCCTACCCCTTGTCCAATTACCAACGCCCACTAACCGACGAAAAACCAACGGGGCGCTTTTTAATTCAATCTGCAGGCTATCTTGAACTTGCCAGTTATCAGCAAGGTCGCTTGATCACCGTGCTGGGCTCTGTGCAAGATGTGACGCAGGGCACAGTCGGCGATTCCGATTATCAATACCCGACTATTACTTCAAATGAGCTGCATTTGTGGCTCACTGATAAACCAGCAAAAACAGGTGTTGTTTTTGGTATTGGCATATCGCTAGGTGGCTGAGCACATAGTTTTGCATATCAAGCATTTACCTTTATATGCTGATTTAAAATCTTACTAAACAAGCTACTAAACGTCATAAACTCGGCTCTGACAGCCCTATATTCCCGCCTTGGCTTACGATAGACTGAGCCGAAGCTGTAGCAGCTTTCTAGGTTGCTGCAGACAATAATTAAAAATAAATATGGCTTTGGGAGTGGGAACAATCCCACCGTTTTGATCATTCGCGAGGAACCAGTACACATATCGACTAGCTATACGAGTTGATGTGGTTTACGTCTCTGGCACTTCGTCGATAGGTCAATTCAACACGGATGATAAAAGCCGTGAGGATCTAATGTGATGAGGGGCGGAAAAATAATATTGGCTGCAGTGCTCTATACCGTGAGTTGGTATAGCCCAGCATTGATGGCCGCGGCTGAATGCCAGTGGCCAGACGAACTTGCGCTTAAAGCAATACTTCCAATAGCGACTGACAACGGCAGCCATGCCAGTGGTGTGGTGATTGCACGAAACAAAGTGTTGACTGCAGCTCATGCAGTAAAGGGCGCTGGGCGCTTCTTTGTGAAAGTTGACGAAGGCTTTCAGCTTGCCAACCTTGTTTTGATTGATCACCAATCCGACTTAGCGATACTGACGGTTGATACCAAAAACATTACCCCAATACCCTTTACTCAGGTTGAGCCAAACCATCAGCAAGCAGTTTGGGCAGTGGGTTTCCCAAGAGCACAAGGAATTACTACATCCTCTGGTGTGTTTCAACGTAACCGCAGTGGTGCTCTGCACACAAGCGCGCCAATAGACTCTGGCCAATCCGGCGGTGGTTTACTGACTTGTTACCAAGGCAGTTATCAGTTGCTGGGAATGTTGCGTGGCTATGGTGCTTACCTCAGCGGTGATCGTTACGTAAAGCTGCAAAATCACTCGGTTTCAGTGGCAGCAGCAACAATCCAGCGTTTTGTTGGAACCTACCAATAAGCCCCCCCCCAGCCCAGCCATTTGGCACCTTCTTTATGGTGGTTATGCAATTGTGCGGCTTAGTTCCTGGTTATCGAGTGCAGGTGTCGCAACCTGTGTAATGCTTACCGTGTACAGTGCAATACCCATCGCTTATTCACTATAGTGTGGCTCATCGTTTGATCTACAAAAGAGCCCGCTCATGGCCATCAGTGTTTTCGATTTATTTAAAGTAGGTATTGGTCCGTCAAGCTCGCATACTGTGGGGCCGATGGTGGCCGCGCGGGATTTTGCACAAGGCCTGGTTGATGATGGCATGCTCGATAGCGTTACGCGAGTTAAAACCGACCTGCTCGGCTCACTCGGTGCGACCGGCAAAGGACATGGCAGCGACAAGGCAGTGTTGCTTGGTTTAGAGGGTGACTCGCCATCTGATGTTGACGTCGAAAATATCGACACCCGATTGGCAGAGATCCGCAGCTCTAGGCAATTTAACCTTGCAGGGGCTAAACAGATTGCGTTTGACGAGCCACGCGATTTAATTATGCACAGACGCAAATCATTGCCTTATCACCCAAACGCTATGGTATTTACAGCTTTTGATGCTGATAACGCAATGCTTTTAACGCGAACGTTTTATTCGGTTGGCGGTGGTTTTGTTTTAGATGAAAAAGCCACTGCAAACGGAAATCAGATCAAAGCTGACGACACGCCTTTAAAGTATCCATTTAACACAGGTGATCGCCTACTGGAAATATGCAAAGAGCATAAAAA
This sequence comes from Granulosicoccaceae bacterium, assembly GCA_036478595.1. Taxonomy (GTDB): domain Bacteria; phylum Pseudomonadota; class Gammaproteobacteria; order Granulosicoccales; family Granulosicoccaceae; genus Granulosicoccus. The sequence goes on along the minus strand of JAZGEF010000009.1, from coordinate 42,099 downwards.
ATCGATTGCAGAAATCATGATGGCAAACGAACTCACCTGGCGTAGTAAAAAAGAGATTAATCAAGATTTGTTATCGCTGTGGCAAACGATGCAAGAGTGTGTCAATCGCGGTTGTCAGCAGGACGGGATATTGCCTGGTGGTTTGAAAGTAAAACGGCGCGCGGCTGATATGTATCGCAAGTTATCGTCTAATCCAGAAGCCGCGCTGAAGGACCCATTAACCACTATGGATTGGGTTAATTTGTATGCGCTAGCTGTTAACGAAGAAAACGCCGGAGGCGGGCGTATTATCACTGCGCCCACTAATGGCGCCGCGGGTATCATTCCTGCGGTTATGCATTACTACGATCGCTTTTGCCCAGGCAGTAGTGAGAAAGGCATTGTCGATTTTTTATTAACTGCTGGCGCTATCGGTATTCTCTACAAAGAAAACGCGTCTATTTCGGGTGCCGAGGTGGGTTGCCAGGGCGAAGTTGGATCGGCTTGCTCGATGGCTGCCGGCGGCTTGGCAGCGGTAATGGGCGGAACACCCGAGCAAGTGGAAAACGCTGCTGAAATTGGTATGGAACATAATTTGGGTTTAACCTGCGATCCAGTGGGTGGCTTGGTACAAGTGCCTTGTATTGAACGTAACGCAATGGGCTCGGTAAAAGCCATCAATGCGTCACGCATTGCGCTTCGTGGGGATGGTACGCATTTCGTCTCCCTTGATAAGGTAATCAAAACCATGCGCGATACCGGTGCCGATATGAAAACCAAATATAAAGAAACCGCTCGTGGTGGATTGGCGATTAATGTCGTTGAGGTGCCGGTTAGCTTCCCTGATTGTTAGTGGTTTGCGCGTGTAAATGCTGATTGCAGCTGTGGTTGGTTTATACTGCTTAGCTTTACTCACTTGGTAAGATTATGAACGCGCTGGCACATGCTGCACATCTTATTTGCGCTGTTATCTGGATTGGCGGGATGTTTTTTGCTTACGTTGTGTTGCGTCCTGCCGTCGCTAACTACGAACCCGCTCGCCGCTTAGTACTCTGGCAAGGCGTATTTAACAAATTCTTCCCATGGGTAATGCTCAGTATATTGTTGCTGCTGCTAACGGGCTATGCGATGGTTTTTTTGAAATACGGAGGTTTTGCAAATAGCCCTTTTTATGTGCACCTGATGCAGCTGATTGGCTGGGCCATGGTTTTGTTGTTTTTCTCAATGTTAGTGCGCCCTTATCAAGTGTTTAAAAAGGCGGTCGTTGCAGAAAACTGGCCTACGGCGGGCGCGGCATTAAATCAAATTAGGCTAACCGTATTGGTTAATTTGATATTAGGCATGGTGTTACTGATTGCCGTGACAGCAGGGCGCTATTTGTGAGCATGTTGAACGCTACGGGTTTAACTGCTAGCGCAGTGTGGCTAGCGATCAATTCTGATGCATCCGATTTAACAACATCGCAAGTTGAATCCATCGAAGTGAGCTATGGAGGCTTTGAAGGTGATACTCACACTGGGTTAACTCGTCCTGCCTGTATACGAGTGAAAAAGCAGTATGCGGCAGGTACCGAGATAAGAAATACCCGACAGATTTCTGCGCTGAGTGATGAAGAGCTCATTAACATCGCAAAGCGTATGGAAATTGAAACTATCAATCCAGAATGGATTGGCGCTAATCTTGTGTTTCGTGGTTTTAAACAATTTAGCCAATTACCGCCTTCCTCCCGCATCATCTTTGAAGGTGGTGTTTCCTTGGTGGTGGATATGGAAAATGCACCTTGCCGATACCCTGCCGATATCATCGCCAGGCATCATCCCGATCAAGGCTATCGATTTGCCAGAGCGGCAAAAGGCATGCGTGGTATCACCTTATGGGTCGAACGTCCGGGCCGTATCCAGCAGGGCGAGAGGGCCCAGCTGCATATTCCACCAGCGGTCACCTGGCAGCCTTAGTCCGCACTCAAAACGTCTTCAGGCACGTCCAAGCGGGTCTTGTCCCGCGCCATTTTTCTACCATGTGCACCCACGTAAACGTGATGGCGCAGATGTTGCCAATTAACTGTCTAGGGAAATTACCGCCTTAAAAGCTGTCTTTCAGTTTCGTTTAAGCCTGTATCTGTAACGTGGCTGTATGAACGTTACTTCTATAGCTTTGGGTCGATAACTGGGTTTCCAGGGAATAAATGCTGGCAGCAATGATATGATTTTAACCATTTCGGCACAAATAACTGGATTAAAACCCAATGGCCTACCTATAGGTAGCACCGTTTTGCCGTGCCGGCCACAAATATTTTCCAAATTTGTGCGTACAAAGCGACAAGGTGGCTTGCGATGAGCCTGTTTATTCCTCCGCAATCATCGTTAACCGTGCCTTTCGATGGCAGCTTTGATCTGGCCTCACATGCCTCATCACCTGAAGGCGATGTTCCAAGTAAAAAAAGCCTAGAGAAGAAACTCAAAAAACGCGTTAAAACGATTAGCGAGCTACAGCGCAAACTGTATGCACACGACCGCTTTTCCTTGCTGTTGGTTTTCCAAGCGATGGATGCTGCCGGCAAAGACGGCACGATAAGAGCTGTGATGAGCGGTGTTAATCCGGCTGGTTGTCAGGTGTTCTCGTTTAAATCACCATCAAGCCAAGAGCTCGATCACGATTTTATGTGGCGTAGTAACAAGCGGCTACCTGAGCGTGGTCGCATCGGCATCTTCAATCGCAGTTACTACGAAGAAGTACTCGCGGTGCGCGTGCGCTCGGCGTATTTGGCCAATCAGCGTTTACCGCAGCCTGATATGGACAAAATTTGGGATGAACGGTTTGATTCTATTCGTGACCAAGAACAACATCTGGCGCGAAATGGCACAGTGGTATTGAAGTTTTGGTTAAACGTATCGCGCGGCGAACAAAAACGACGTTTTCTTGAACGACTGCAAACACCAGAAAAATATTGGAAATTCTCAAAAAATGATTTATCAGAGCGTGGTGTTTGGGACGATTACATGGCTGCGTATCAGAGTTTACTCAATGAGACTTCACGTAGCCATGCGCCTTGGCATGCTATTCCCGCTGATAACAAACCCTATATGCGTTATTGCGTGGCGAAGATAATTGCCGACACCATGCAAGCGCTACCAATGCAGTACCCCGAGCAGTCAGCGGAACAGCTGGCGCAATTTAGTGATTACATCGCTCATCTTGACGATGAAGACCAATAGTTGGACAGGCTTTTGCGTAAGGGATATCGCACAGCCAAAAATCTGGGAAGTATGATTATGCAAGCATTGAAAAATGAAGAGCTATTTGGCGACAAAGGTTTAGCACCTTTGCCAAGCGAGCTTTGTTATGGCGCCACGGTTGATATCCGTGACGTTGAGCAAGAAATTACTGATTTGATGGTTCGCAGAGCATGTGAGCAAATGGATTCAGTACAGCAATTTCCTTTTGGCGCAGCACCTGCCGAAGAAGTTTGAGCGAAGAAAGCTAACTGTTGCTTGATGTCATCGTTGTGTACCGCTTTCGTCTAGCGAATTGATTCAGCAATTTTGAAGTTTGTAAGTTGATGCACTAAAACTGAATATTCAAAAAACTGATCATAACTGCGCATCTTTACGCAACCAGCTGGTTCATATCAAATATTGGCAGCAAGATACCCAGTACGATCATCAGTACGATCCCACCCATTATCAAAATTATCATCGGCTCGAATAAGCCTAAAAATATCGACATCAGGGAATTTAGCTCGCGTTCCTGGTGAGTCGCTGCTTTCTCTAGCATGAAATCCAACCGACCCGATGCTTCGCCACTAGAGATGAGATGCAATAGCATTGGTGGGAAATAATCAGTTCGTTCCAGTGCGTCGCCTAAGGTCGAACCTTCGCGAACCTGAGCCGCGGCCGTATCGACTGCTTTACGCATAGGCCGATTGGTTATTACCTGAGCGGCTATATCCAAGGCTTCCAGCACGGGTACACCACTAGCGGCCAGAATGCTTAGGGTACGCGCGAACTGCGCTGTGTTGAAACCCCGTATCAAGCGTTTGGCCAAGGGTAGTTTTAAATAAAACGTGTGCACACGAAATTTGAATGCTTCGTTTGTCATCGCGTGGCGAAACGCGAAGTAGCCAACAATAGCGATCAATGCCAGTAGCAATCCCCATTTTTTGACAAAAGCACTGGCGGCTAGCAGGCCTTGCGTTAAGCCGGGGAGTTCCTGGCCCATGCCATCAAACACCTGCACAACCTGCGGCACGACGTAGGCTAAGAGAAACGATACGATCAATATAGAGGCAATGACCAACATGCTCGGATAGATCAATGCCTTTTTGATGGTGGCGTTAGCCGCCTGCCGCTCTTCTGTGTAATCCGCCAAGCGTTCAAGCACGGCATCCAAGTGTCCAGATTGTTCACCGGCTGATACGGTCGCTTGATAAATTTCTGGAAAAACTTTTGGATAGTCCTTTAATGCGTCAGCAAAGGAGTGGCCTTCCATTACTTTGGAGCGTACGGATAACAATAGCGATTTGATACGCGGCTTTTCGGTTTGTCTGGCGACGGCAGATAGAGATTCTTCAAGCGGCGTACCCGCTGCGCTAAGCGTGGCAATCTGCCGAGTAATCAAAGCGAGATCGCCGGTTTTGATGCCACCCCGAAATTGTGCTTGCGTTTGCTTGCCGTTGGATTTGCTTTTGGAGCCGCCACGGCGTACTGAGGCTTCGTGAATCTCAAGCGGGGTCAAGCTATCCTGACGCAGAAGCTGTCGCGCAAGCCTTGCGGTATCGGCTTCTAGTACACCCTTTTTTTCACGTCCTCGCGTATCAAGCGCAAGGTATTCAAACGCAGCCATTAACTCTCTCGAGCGACGCGTAGCACTTCCTCAAGTGATGTCTTGCCTTCAAGAACCAATCGCTTACCATCGTCTTGAATGCCTGGGCTACGCGACCGTGCGTAGCTTTCAATATCTTGCTCTGCTGCGCCGTCATGGATCATGGTGCGCATAGTCTCGTCTACTTCAACCACTTCATAGATACCGGTTCGGCCTGTATAGCCTGTGTGGTTACACTTCTCGCAACCATGCGATGCGCAAACCCTGCCAACCTGGCTGACGGTGGCACCTAAGGTTTTTAGCTCACTGTGAGTGGGTGCTGTGACTCTTTTGCAGTCAACGCATAAAACACGGACTAAGCGCTGCGCGACCAAACCGACCAAGCTTGATGAGAGCAGAAAGGGTTCAATGCCCATGTCACGTAGGCGAGTAACAGACCCCACTGCCGTGTTGGTGTGTAGTGTTGAAAGTACAAGGTGACCTGTCAAACTGGCTTGAACCGCAATTTCTGCTGTTTCCATATCACGTATCTCACCGACCATCACGATATCGGGATCCTGACGCAAAATTGCGCGTAAGCCGTTTGCAAAGTCCAGGTCAACTTTGTTGTTAACCTGAGTTTGACCAATGCCGTCTATGTAATACTCGATTGGATCTTCTATTGTGAGAATCGATGAGCGCGTCGTGTTTAAACGCGATAAGGCGGCATACAAGGTAGTGGTTTTACCACTACCCGTTGGGCCAGTCACCAACACGATGCCGTGTGACATCGATAGTGTTTTTGTTAAGCCCCGCAATGCATGATCGGGCATACCAAGATGCTCTAGATCGAGCCGCCCGGCTTGTTTGTCGAGTAAACGCAGTACCACTCGTTCGCCGTGAATTGATGGCAATGTTGATACTCGTACATCCACTGGACGCCCAGCAACTCGAAGTGAAATACGACCATCCTGAGGTTTACGTCGCTCGGCAATATCTATCTTTGCCATTACTTTTAAACGCGAAATCACCAAGGGTGCGATCGCGCGAGGTGGGTCGAGCAATTTCTGCATCACACCATCTACGCGGTACCGAACAGCTAGGCGCGTTTCGAACGGCTCTATATGGATATCCGATGCTTGCTTGCGGACGGCTTCAGTCAACATGGCGTTGATTAGCCGTATGACGGGTGCATCATCGGTGGATTCGAGTAGATCTTCAGGTTCGGGTAATGCGTCGGCTAGTGCTTCAAGATTTAAATCGTCGCCGAAGTCATCCATGATATCGATGGCTTGACTGGTTTCACCTTCGTAATGGCGAGTTAGCCGTGCGTCAAAATCGTCATTGCTGATCGGCTCGAGCGTCAAAGATTGGCCTGCTTTGCGTCGTGCCTCTGTCAAAGCCATAACGCTGACGTTACTACGATGTATAAGAACAAGCTGGCCATCAAGCGCTCTTTCGAGAAGTACGCCGTGTCGTTTGGCAAATGTATAGGGCAGGTCGGTGAATGGGAGCAGATCGCCGCTGAGAGGCTTAGACACGATAGTTTCTACCGGTTGCTCGTTATCGTTTGCAGCACCGCTACCTTTCGGTAGTGGATCTCCTACATCGATAAAATCTGCAGGCGAAATAACCATCTTCATTGTTCTACGCTGTCGAATGGCCCTGTTAACGCACTGTTCGCGCCAGCTTGGGCTGGCAGCGCATTAATGGCTGGAAATCCCGAGGTTGCGCTCGGCACGGCTTCAAGGCTAGGTATGGGTACATCCAGCGCCGAAGGGCTGTTCTTCACTCGCTGGCCATCAAAATACAAATGTAGGCCGGGTAGTTTGGGCGTTGGGCGGCTCAGCAGTGTTTCTTCTTCAAATAATCCCAATTGGGCTGTACGTAGATCGTCGTATTTACTGCGGCTGTAGTAGTCAGCTGTTTTGACATCGCGCAATATAGTTGGATGTAGGAAGACCATTAAATTGCGTTTACTTTTAGTGGTAGAGCGGTAGCGAAACAAGCCGCCAAGTAGTGGGATGTCACCCAAGAAAGGAACCTTGTCGCGGGTATCCTGTATTTGATCATCGATCAAGCCGCCGAGTACAAGAGTTTGGCCGTCTTCTACCAATACAGTTGTTTTGATCGAGCGCTTGTTAGTGGTGATATCTGATGCGCCCGTCACTGACGTGCTGCTGACATCAGACACCTCTTGCTCGATTTCCATTTTGATGTTGTCGCCTTCGTTAATTTGAGGCTTCACCTTGAGACTGATACCGATATCTTGACGTTCGATGGTTTGAAATGGGTTGTTGTTCGCTGAGGACAATTGAGTGCCTGTAACAAACGGTACGTTTTGCCCAACCACAATTTCTGCTTCCTGGTTGTCCATCGTGACGAGTGTTGGTGTGGATAATATGTTGTTGTCTGAATCGGATGCGATTGCAGAGAGCAAAAACCCAAAATCTACGCCGTTTGAGCCTGAACGGCCCAAGGCCAAAGATAATCCGTTTGCTAGAGTGCTGGCAGTACCATTTTGTGCAGCTAGCGCAGTAGTTGCGAACTGTTGTGTCGCACCGCCTAAGTTGGTGTACGCTGCCGGACGATTAGCTGCTGTACCGTCAACAGCGAAGTTAACGCCTAAAGCGCTACTGTTGTTTTCAGACAGCTCGGCGATGATGGCTTCAACTAGCACTTGTGCGCGCCTGATATCCAGTTGTTCAATAACCGCTAGTATGCTGCGCATTTCATCTGGTGGGGCGGTAATAATAAGTGCATTGGTGTCTTCATCTGCCTGGATATCCACATTGGCGGTTTCGCTCTCCTGCGATGCACGACGTACTATCGATGCAGTAGGTACCGCCGGTACCGGTTGTGCGGCAGCTCCGTTAGCGTTATTTGCAGGTGTAGCTGGCGTTGCCGCACCTCCTGCAGTGTCGTCGCTGCCGGTGCCAATTTTTGCTTGCCCGGCTGATACCCCAGTGAGTATTTGAAGTAAGTCGGGCGCGTTTGCGTAGCGCAAATACACAACACGGGTATTGCCACCCGATTCAACGGGTGTATCGAGGTTGGATATTAACCCACGCATACGGACTCTGGCGCTGCTTTCACCGCTGAGTAATATGCTGTTAGTTCGCTCGTCTGCAGCAAAGCGCACGCTAGTGGGTGAACCTGCACCTTGGCCCGCCCGACTTTGTAATGCACCTAGTAGACGTATTACTTCTCGTGCCGACGCGTGATTTAAGCGAACCACTTCGACTTCTTCTTTATCGGGGCGATCGATGTCTTTGATAATGCTTAACAGGCGTTGGATGTTGGCCGCTCTGTCAGTGATGATCAGCGTGTTAGTGGAGGCGTACGCAGCAAGGTGACCCTGTTGCGGTACAAGTGGTCGCAGTATAGGCACCAGTTGCGCCGCTGGTACGTTGTCAACTTTAATCACCTGTGTGACCAACTGATCGCTTGCGTTGCCGTCGTAGTTTGGTACAGGGCCTTGTTTGGCGTTCACATCAGGAACGATTTTAATTAGATCACCACGAGGCACAGCAGAGTAACCATGCACTTGCAAGACAGACAAAAATGTCTCGTAGAGTTCGTCATCGTTTAGTGGGTTGGCTGAAATTACCGTCACACGGGCTTTGACACGTGGATCAACGACAAAGTTTTTGCCTGATTGACGCGATACGGTTTGAATAAGCGAATGTATATCCGCGTTCTTCAAGTTAAGCGTGAATGTGCCTTCGTCTTGGGCCTGTGCTGCTGAACTAGCCAGCGCCAAGCCAAGCGTTAGTACCGCAATTAGTTTTAAGTGCACTCGTGCATTTATCATAAATTTATCTATTTAACATTCTTTTGTGTGCCGCTCGGTAACTGAGTTACTGAGCGAGCGAAATCGATAGCGGAACTTCAACACCATCGCGTAGCACTACAATTTCAAGGTTGTCAGCCTTAACAGCATTTCGCAGAGCTCGTATACCCTGCTTTTGACTGTTTAACTGGATATTGTTCACTCGAGTAATAACATCGCCTGAAACAATTCCCTGCGCTTCTAATATTTCTGGGTTTTGCTTGGGTGTTATGCGGTAGCCAAGCAATTTGCCGTTTTCTTGATAAGGCTCAGCCGCCACAACTCGGCCTAATAGCGCAGGGTTGCGAGCCATCATGTCGCGTATCTGCCCAGGATTCGTGGGAATTTCAACATCCGCATTGGGATCGCTGCCCGCACCACCATTATTACCAGCATCAGACGATTGAGCCTGAGGAATGGGGCGCATCGCAATCGGTGCTTCATCGGATAGCAGAAGCTTTTCATCCTTGCCTCGATTGCTTAAAATGACGTATTCGGGATGGACTTCTTTGAGCGTTGTTTCGCCGGAGACCTTGTCGCCGATCCAGTATGCTGATTGTTCAGCAGAGCCTGCGCTAATAATTGCGATAGCGTTTTCTTGTGGCGTATAGGCAAATACACCGGCTAACTTCAGGTTCAGCTTGGTGACTTCTACTGGTGCGACAGTCGGCTCCACGTCTTCCACCTTTGCACCGGCTTCGCCAAAAAGATGCGCGCCGATAATCGCTTTGCTCTGCTGTACTGGGTCAACGCTTTGTTTTTTGCTGGCAGACGCTGAGCTACTAATGGCCACAGCAACAACTGCCGGTTGCGGCAAAAATTTTAGCGCGAGTAGTGCCAGGCTGATGCCGATGGCAATCACCAAGGCATTGTTTACCCAACGAGGCAATCTCGTAGAAGAATTAGCGAGCAACGCATCTGCTGTGTTCGCGCTCATGTTCGTATACCTTATGTTTTGTTAAGGAGTGAGCCTTAACTCGCTGTGCTGACAGCTTTTCAGCATCTACTGATAGCGGCCGGCCAGTTTACCTGTTTGTAGGGTTATTGCTCAATATTGTCTTAATTGACACACACTGCGCGTTCGCTCGGATTATGCGCATATCCTGAGTTTTGGCACTACCTATATAGGTGCTTATCAAGGCTTTAGATACACATTGGTCGTACTAATTTACTATCTGCATAGAATCCATAACCGGTCACGGAGGTTACGGATTGTTAAGTGTGTGAATAACTCGATTTCACCAGCCGTTTTCGATAGCAATCTTTAGCTATTGGCGAGATTTATTTATTGTTGGATCTGGGAAGGGTTGTTAGTTTAAGTGCCAATAATTTGGCGGATAATCAATTGCGGATGATTCTACTACTTGCTCGGGCCAAGATAGCTTGGCCCGAGCAAGGTCTGCTGGTGTCGCTTTATCGCTTAACCTTATCGCTTAACCAAGAAGTCGCAATGACTTCTTACACCATATCTTTCAAACCTTTTAAAGGCAGTACTTTGACTACTTTACGAGCAGGCTTAGCTTTAAAAATGGCCTCTTCGCCCGTGAATGGGTTGATGCCTTTGCGAGCCTTGGTAGCAGGCTTCTTGATCACGCGGATTTTCATCAAACCGGGTACGCTGAACATGCCTGGGCCACGTGGTTTTAGATTGTCTTGAATGACTTCAGCAAGCGCATCAAATACGCCAGCAACTTCTTTGCGGCTCAGTTCAGTCTTCTCAGAAATAGTCGTCATGATTTCCGATTTGGTAGGTGGCTTCTTTACTGCTGCTGCGCCAGCTTTCTTCTTTGCAGAAGCTTTTTTCTTAGTGACTTTTTTCTTAGCCGCCATATGGTTTCCCCGTTTACTTGAATTAAAAAAAGTACGCACACTTTTGTGAACGTTCTAGTGTTTATGCTTTTACCGAAAGCGCGCGAAAATTAACACAGATCAAACGCTTCGAGTAGTTTTATAGATTAAAATTCGTAAAAAACACTATATTTGTAGTGAATTCTGACAACGCAGTCAAAAAAACCCTGTTTTTATAGTATTTTTGTATAATTATTGAACACGATTAAACGAATGGGCCAAGCCATTTAAATAGATAACCAATGGTCATTATTTTAAGCGCAAATAAGCCGAGAATTGCTACTAATGCCGATAAATCGAGCGTTCCCAGTGGTGGCATATAGCGCCGTATTGGAGTAAGTACGGGCTCAGTGATAGCACGCAACATACCTGTCATTGGATTGCCTTGAGCGGCCGGGAGCCAACTCAGCAGCGCTTGAATCATGATTGCGTAGATGAATACATTAAACATCAACGCGATCAAATCGATGGCCGGGCCTGTAAAAAATTGAGTCATTGATATGACGGCAGGATTAACAACGCTGGTAAACACATGCAATGGACCCAGCATTAGCACCTTGAACAAAACGAACTTTACCAACAGCACCAAAAAGCAAAGCAGCAGGCTGGAGGTGTCGTATTTTTTGATGCTGGGGATAACTTTGCGCAGCGGTTTGAGCAAGGGATCGGTCGCCTTGACAATAAACTGTGCGAGGGGATTGTAGTAGTCGGCTCTAACCAATTGCATGACGAATCGCAGCCCAACCAAGAGTGCGTAAATATTGAGCACTGTGCTCACTATAAAACCAAGTGCCGATAGCGCAGGGTTCATTCAGGTATCTCCGTGCAAATTAACCGCTGTAGTGTAGTCGTTATTCTAGGTCGTTGCGCCGAATTCATCGCCGAGTTCGATTGCTCGATCGTTGGCGGCTTGCATGGCTTCGCTAACAATGTCATCAAACTTGCGTTGGTCGAATATTGCGATGGCTGCAGCTGTTGTGCCGCCTTTGGATGTGACGTTAGCGCGCAGCTGTGCTGGCGTTGTATCACCCTGGCGCGCCATGCTGGCGGCGCCGTAAGCGGTTTCGATCGCAAGCGTCGTAGCAGTTTGTTCGTCTAAGCCAAGCTTGGTGCCTGCAACAATCATGTGTTCGATCAAGTTGAAGAAATACGCTGGGCCGCTTCCCGACAGCGCAGTGACAGCATCGAGTTTAGATTCCGCATCAACCCACAAACAAACGCCAGCGCTTTGCAACAACTGTGTGGCTAGGGCTTTGTGAGCGTCATTGCAGGTTTGATTGGCAAACAATGCGGTTGCCCCAAGACCGAGAAGGGCAGGCGTGTTGGGCATACAGCGCACGATTGGTGTGGCCGTCGGTAGCCAGCCACGCATTGAGTCTTCGCGGACACCTGCCGCAATGGATATTACTAACGGAGCAGCACCGCCCTTGGCAACCGAGTCATTAATGCTGCGGCAAACCGTTTGAACAATATTGGGTTTGACTGCGATAATAATGCCGTCAACGGCAGGCGCGTCTGCCAGTGAGGTATACGTTTTAACACCGTTGTTCTCGCTTAGCTGCCGTAGTGCATCCTCGCTGATATCGACAACATTGATATCTGATGCGTTTGAGCCGCCTTTGATCAAGCCGCCAATTAGGCTGCTGGCCATATTGCCAGCGCCCATGAAAGTCCATGCGGTAGGCATATCAGGCTTGCTTGCTTAGGCGTTGTCGTTTATCGCCTAGTACGTCGAGCAGGTGATCAAATGACTTGGCGAACGACTCTATGCCTGCTTGTTCGAGTTTGTCGGTGATGACGTTAAGTGGTATGCCGGCTTCACTTAGTGCTGAGAGTTGCTTGTGGGCATCAGCAAGCTTGTTCGCTAATCGTGCCTCAGCAGTGCCGTGATCACGAAAGGCGTCCATAGTTTTGGGCGGCACTGTGTTAACTGTTTCGGGGCCAATGAGCTGTTCTACGTACATCACATCAGAGTAATCAGCGTTTTTGGTGCCAGTACTTGCCCACAACAAACGTTGCGGCTGCGCGCCTTGATCGCGCAGGTTGGCAAATTTTTCACTACCAAATAGGTTGGCGAAATGGCCATAAGCCACTTTGGCGTTGGCAATAGCGATACGGCCTTTTAGCTCGCTCGCAGCTGCATTGCTGGATTGATCTAGCGCTGCATCTACGGCCGTATCAACACGGCTAACAAAAAAGCTTGCAACCGAGGCAATGTTGTTCACTGGGTTGCCGTCTTCATGTCGAGCCTGCAAGCCGCGAACATAAGCTTGTGCAATTTCTAGATAGCGTTGCACGCTGAATAATAGTGTGACGTTAACATTAACGCCCTGGCGGATTAGTTGTTCGAACGCTAGTACACCAGCTTTGGTGCCGGGTACTTTGATCATTAGGTTGTCACGTGCAACACGTTTGCGAAGATCAAGTGCCATCTTGACGGTGCCATCAACATCATCAGCAAGCTCTGGTGTGACCTCTAAGCTGACGTAGCCGTCAATGCCTTTTGTATTTTTGTAGGTGTCGGCAAAAGCGTCTGCGGCCATTTGAATATCTTGGACAGCCAGTTGAGTAAATAGCTCAAGATTAGTAACAGCATCGTTTTTTGCAATAATGGCTGCGATCGCTTCGTCGTATTCGTTAGTCTTGGCGATGGCTTGTTCAAAAATAGCCGGGTTGGATGTCAGGCCCATAATTTGATCATCTTTGATCAATGCCTGAAGCTCACCTTCAAACATGCTGCGCTGAATGTAGTCGAGCCAAATGCTTTGACCAGCCTGATAGGCTCCGACTAAAGGGTTAGTTGCGCTCATAGAGATCTCGTTGGGGTATGTGGCTCACGCCATTATGCCAGCGGATGCAGGCTTTAGGTTCATGCTCGTTGCCCAAATATTGCCGTACCGACTCTAACAATTGTTGCGCCTTCTGCAATGGCGGCGGGCAAATCAGCGCTCATACCGATAGATAAGGTATCCATTTTGGTATGTGTTTGGCGTAGCGACTCAAATAGAGTTGCCAGTTTTGCAAACGGCTTACGTTGTTCCTCAATGCCAGATCGGGGAGCAGGGATTGCCATTAGGCCTCGAAGTTGTAATTGTTCGTGTAACTCACAGGCGTCAGCTAAGCTTGAGAGCTCTGATTCTGCTGCCCCGGATTTGCCTGCCTCGTTGTCAAGGTTGACTTGCAAGCAGATATTGAGCGGTGGTAAATCAATTGGACGTTGCGCAGCCAGCCTATTAATGATTTTAACTCGATCTACACTGTGTACCCAATCAAAAGCCTCCGCAATGGCTTGGGTTTTGCGTGATTGGATGCCTCCAATGAAATGCCAGTGGTAGATCTCCTCCGGATATTCCCGGCTGAGTGTTTGGATTTTTTCGACCGCTTCGTCGAGATAGTTTTCACCAAAATGGCGTTGCCCAGCGGCGTAGGCTGCGCGGATTGCCTCTATTGGTTTGGTTTTACTAACCGCTAAAAGAGCGACAGACTCAGGTTTTCGTCGATGTTGGCGTTCAAGCGTGCGGATCTCTTTTGTGATCCGCTCCACAGCTTCTGCCACGTTGTGCGTGTTGTTCATCTCAGATAATGCCAAGTTGTGATGCAGTTGACGGAAGTCCGTAGGCGGTTCGGGATCCCACTAAGTAAACCTCGAAACTGGCCGACAAAGTTGGCATCGAAACACGTTTTGTATTGCCATTGCCACAAGTTTTGGCAGCAGCAATCGTCTAAATGACAAGCCGCGTCGAAATTGGTCGCGTGAAACAGCCAAAAGGGTAAAAGCATGGATATCTCTCAACTTCTGACCTTCAGTGTTAAAAACGGTGCATCAGATATGCACTTGTCTGCAGGTATTCCACCAATGATTCGCGTTGATGGAGATATGCGCAGAGTTAATGTTCCGTCGCTTGACCACGCAGCAGTGCAGGGCATGGTGTATGACATCATGAATGACAAGCAGCGTAAGGACTTTGAAGAATTCCTTGAAACTGACTTTTCATTTGAGATTCCTGATGTTGCTCGTTTTCGTGTTAACGCATTTAACCAAAACCGTGGTTGCAGCGCAGTATTTCGTACTATCCCAACTGAAATTTTAACGCTAGAGCAGCTTGGTGCTCCAAACATCTTTAAAGAGCTTTCTTCGTTACCGCGTGGCATCGTACTGGTTACTGGTCCTACCGGTTCTGGTAAGTCTACAACGCTTGCCGGCATGATGGACTACAAAAACGAAACAGAACTTGGCCATATCCTCACAATCGAAGATCCAATCGAATTTGTTCACGAGAGTAAAAAGTGCCTGGTTAACCAACGCGAAGTTCACCGCGATACCATGGGCTTTTCTAACGCATTACGCTCAGCGTTGCGTGAAGATCCTGACACCATTCTAGTTGGTGAGATGCGTGACCAAGAAACCATATCTCTTGCACTAACCGCTGCTGAAACTGGTCACCTTGTATTCGGCACGCTCCACACCAGTTCTGCTGCAAAAACTGTCGATCGTATTGTCGATGTATTCCCAGCTGGTGAAAAGCCAATGGTACGTTCAATGTTGTCTGAATCCTTGCGTGCGGTAATTTCGCAAACTCTGATGAAGAGAACCGGCGGTGGTCGTTGTGCTGCACATGAAATCATGATTGGCACACCCGCTATTCGTAACCTGATTCGTGAAGATAAGGTTGCACAGATGTACTCAGCAATCCAGACAGGCCAAGGTCATGGTATGCAAACACTTGATCAAAATCTGAAAGAGCTAGTGGCTCGCGGTGTGGTTGATCTTGCTGAAGCCAAGAAGAAGGCTGCAAACCCAGATAGCCTTATGTAAGAACGCAAGCAAACGGTGTAGCATTGGCTGCATCGATGTTTCGATCTGATATTCACAAAATAAATTAAGCACGGGAAGGGAAGATGGATTTAAAAGTAGCTAAGCGATTTATGGACGAGTTGCTGGTAAGCCTATATAAAAAGGGCGGCTCCGATCTGTTTATTATTGCAGGTGCAGCACCAGCTATGCGTATACATGGCAAAGTGAAGCCGGTAATGGACAAAAAATTAACGGCCGATCACACGCTTGCATTAACTCAAAGCTTAATGACAGATGCCGAGCGCGCTGAGTTTAAGCTAAATAAAGAGCTAAACTTCGCGATTGCTTTGCCTGATATTTCTCGTTTTCGTGTCAATGCATTGGTGCAGCGTGGTAGTGCAGGCTTGGTTGTTCGAATCATTCCCAATGAGATACCCTCATTTGATGATCTACATCTACCCGAAATTCTTAATACAATAGCCATGACGAAACGTGGATTGGTCATTTTTGTTGGTGGTACAGGCTCCGGTAAGTCAACCAGTCTTGCCGCATTAATCGACTATCGTAACGAAAATTCAAACGGTCATATTATTACTATTGAAGATCCGGTTGAATTTGTACATC
The DNA here is from genome assembly GCA_036478595.1 of Granulosicoccaceae bacterium. Taxonomy (GTDB): domain Bacteria; phylum Pseudomonadota; class Gammaproteobacteria; order Granulosicoccales; family Granulosicoccaceae; genus Granulosicoccus. Next base: position 26,221 of record JAZGEF010000009.1, on the reverse strand, counting down.
ACCACAAAGGTTGTATCGTCACTCAGCGTGAAGTCGGGACAGATACTGACTCGTTTGAAATCGGTCTAAAGAATACGCTACGGCAAGCACCAGACGTTATCCTGATTGGTGAGATACGTGATCAACAAACGATGGAACATGCTATAGCCTTTGCTGAAACTGGCCACCTTTGTTTAGCAACACTGCACGCTAACAATACCAACCAGGCGCTTGATCGAATCATCAACTTCTTTCCAGAAGCTCGTCATAAGCAATTGCTTTTGGATTTGTCCTTAAACATTAAAGCGTTAATCTCGCAACGGTTGTTGCCTACGCCAAGTGGTAAAGGCCGACGAGCTGCAATCGAAGTACTGCTTAACACGCCGCTGATGTCTGACTTGATCATGAAAGGTGAAGTACATGAGATCAAAGCCTTGATGAGCAAGAGTGCAGATCAAGGCATGCAAACCTTTGATCACGCCTTGTTTAAATTACTCAACACTAACGCGATCACCATTGAAGAAGCCATGCGAAATGCGGATTCTGTAAACGATCTTCGACTACGCATAAAGCTTGAAGGTGGTAACGCCGGTGCGGTCGACGACATGATCGCTAATTCGATGACCCTAGAAGAAACTGATGACGACGATCCCTATGCATCAAGCCGCAAAGCTGGGTAATCAGTCATTTGCAGCAAAATTGTTGCAGTTGAAGATCATCGCTACAGGTGGTAGCTACACGTAGTACGCAAGCGTAGTTGGTAAAAAGTTGTAGGCAACGTTGTAGATAAGTTGTCGGTAAAAAAAAGGGTGGTCCTAACCACCCTTTTTTTTGCTTTAAAATTTGGCATACTGTTGTGGTTACCAAACGACGCATGCAATCGTGGCACAACTGTATTTTTATTATTCAGCGATGAACGCCGGTAAATCAACCTTGTTATTGCAATCGGCGCATAACTACGGCGAACAAGGCATGCAAACCTTATTGTTTACCGCGGCTATCGATAATCGTTATGGCGAAGGTGTGATTCAATCGCGTATCGGTATGTCGTCTCCTGCCGAAGTATTTGATGCCCAAACTCATTTCATTAAGGTAGTGGATGGATCCACTCAGGGTAAAAATGTGGATTGCGTATTAGTGGATGAGGCACAGTTTTTGACTCGTCAGCAGGTTGATCAGCTGGCGCGAGTAGTGGATGAGCTGAACATTCCAGTATTGTGTTTTGGCATCCGTACTGATTTTCAAGCTGAGCCGTTTCCAGGCTCGGCGCGATTGCTCGCGATCGCCGATAAACTATCTGAGCTTAAAACCGTGTGTAGTTGTGGTCGCAAAGCCACGATGACTGTGCGCCTTGATGAAACAGGGCAAGTTATTGCGGCAGGTGAGCAGGTACAGATCGGTGGCAACGAACGCTACGATTCAAAATGCCGCCGCCATTATCAAGAGCTCATGGATGAAGTCACTGGATGAATGTTGTGGGCACGCCTCTAAGCCAAACGGTATGAACCTTCCCAGTAAAGGGTAGGCCACTCTCAAGATGAATATTCGCATCATCGCAATCCAGAAATGGTGTGTTGCGACCTTGGCTTAAAAAGTTTGCTGATGTGCATTGCGCAGGCGCAGCAGGATCGAACAAAACTAGATTAGCTGACTTTCCCGCCGCCAGTGTCGATTCAACCGTTTCAGTTGCCAGGATGTTGGCAGGCATTGTAGTCACTGCTGAGAGAATCTTACTTAGTGGAACATCTAGGAGTGCAGGTAATTGCATTAGCAATGGTAAAAACACATCAAACGCTGACAAGCCGGCTGCACTGCTGGGAAACGGCGCAAGTTTGGCGTCCGTATCATGTGGTGCATGATCGGAACAAATGGCGTCGATCGTGCCATTGGCCACACCGGCTCGTAATGCATCGCGATCCTGCTCGCTACGAAAGGGCACAGACGAATGAAAGTTAACATCAAAACCATTGATATGTTTTTCAGTGAAAAACAAATGATGTATACCCACATCTGCCGTAATCGATAGGCCCGCCTGTTTCGCTGCATGGATTTGTTCTACGCCGCGTGCAGTGCTTATTCTTGAAATGTGCAAGCGGCAAGCCGTATCGCGGCATAGCTCAATTAATCGTGCCAAGCCTATGGTCTCGGTTGCTGCAGGTATTCCTGGTAAGCCTAAACGAGTAGCAACAGCACCTGCGTGTGCGCAACCGGCGCCGCCAATTTGTGGGTCACGTGCCGTTAGCAGTAACGGTATATCAAAGGTTGCGGCGTATTCCATTGCGCTGAGTAACACGGAAGTATCGGCAATAGGCTGGTCGGCTTGGCTAGCGCCAACACAACCGGCATCACGCAAGGTTGCGATTTCTGATAGGCGTTGGCCCTCAAGATTGGCTGTTAGGGCGGCCAATGGAATTACTCGTGCACCACCCGCTTGTTGAGCGCGTTGTCGTATTAGCTCAACCGTTGCAGTGGAGTCAATAACCGGGTGTGTGTCGGGTGAACACAGCAGTGTGGTGAAACCTGCGGCCAGTGCCGCATGACATTCGCTTGCCAACGTGCCTTTACGTGTAAGGCCTGGTTCGCGCAAGCGTGCATATAGATCAACAAAGCCTGGGCTCAGCACCATGCCTGTTGCATCGATTATTTGGCTATCGGTGGCTGGCTTGTCGCAGATTACGCCGTCAACAATGTGTACGTCGGTGCTTGTATCCGGGATAGCGGTTAAGTCGAGAAGCCGTGCGCCTATGATTGAAGTGTTGTTAGTGGCTTGACTCATGACGCGCCCGCCATTTGTGCTTCGCGCACCGCTTCGCCGTGGCCCATGGTGATTGATAATACGGCCATGCGTACGGCTATACCGTAGTTGACTTGTTCGAGTATCACGGCTTGCTTGCCATCGGCCACGTTTGCTGCAATTTCAACGCCACGATTGGTGGGCCCTGGGTGCATAACGATGGCGTCGGGTTTGGCAAGTTTTAATCGATCTTCTGTCAAGCCGTAGGTGCGGAAAAATTCACCCATGCTTGGCACTGTGGCTGAATTCATGCGCTCGTTTTGTAAGCGTAAGCCCATTATTACGTCTGCATCTTTAAGCGCGACCTCGAGCTTGCTGTAAACCTTAACGCCTAGCGCTTCTACGTACTCGGGTATCAGTGTGTTAGGGGCCACTACCCGAATTTCTGCAGCACCTAGCGTACGTAATGCAGATATGCCTGAGCGTGCCACTCGCGAATGTTTGATGTCACCGATAATCACCACTCGTAAATTTTCAAAGCTGCCTTTATGGCGGCGTATTGTAAACATGTCGAGCATACCCTGAGTAGGATGCGAATGTTGTCCGTCACCGCCATTAACGACATTAATTGTGGGGGCTACATGCTCAGCAATAAAGTGCGCTGCACCCGAATCGCTATGACGCACGATAAACATATCGCACTGCAGCGATTCAAGCACCCGAAGCGTATCTAAAAGCGATTCGCCTTTTTTGGTCGACGAGCTAATCAAGTCAATATTGAGAATGTCGGCAGATAACCGTTTGGCCGCCAGTTCGAATGCGGTACGGGTGCGCGTGCTGTTTTCGAAAAACAGATTAGCCACCGTTTTGCCGCGCAGCAAAGGCGCATTTTTTATGGATTTGTCATTAATACTGGTGAAGTTCTCGGCAGCGTCAAGAATGCCAGTAAGTGTTTGCTTGTTTAAGCCATCAAGGGTGAGAAAGTGGTGCAAATTGCCAAAGCGATTAAATTGCGGATCGTTTTGCTTCATAAACCCTGCTCTCGAACTGACTCACTTATAGTTACGCTCATATCACTAGCGACGAGTGATACGTGCATGTTGTCGCTAAGCTCAATGGCCTTGCCGATAACATCTGCGCGAATCGGCAGCTCGTGGCCAGTACGTTGAATTAACACAGCTAAGGTGATGCGCGATGGTCTTCCGTAGTCGAAGATCTCGTTCATTGCAGCGCGTACGGTGCGGCCCGTACTGAGCACGTCGTCAACCAGAATAATATGCCGGCCGTCGATCGAGAAAGGGACTTGCGAGGGGCCAACTACCGGGTGTAAACCCACGGTGCTGAAATCATCGCGGTAAAATGAAATATTGAGCTCGCCGAGCGGTTCTTGTAAACCGAGGTTTTTATGAAGATGTTTACCGACATCGACTCCGCCTGTTTTGATACCAATCATTGCGACAGGGCTGTCATCGCCCCTGTTACCGTCGATATGACTGTCGGTTTGAGTACTCAAGTGTTGCAAACTTTGCTGCATATCGCGCAGCCAGCCGCTCACTTGCTCGGTGTTGTATCGTGTCATGCTCTCAACCGAACGTTCAGGTGCGCCATTATAACGCCCCGGACAGCTTGTGCTTGTTTCAGTTGCCGGTAAACCAGTGTTGCAAGATGAGAGTGGCGGCCATTGAGTCGATATCGTCTTTGCTAACCCGCTTGGTTCGTTGTCCGCTGGCCCGCATTTTGGCCAGCTCGGCTTGTGCGGCTATCGAGCTGAAGCGCTCATCAGCCTCAGAGATGGCCAGGCCAAAACGTTTGCGCAGCGCTTTAATGAATCCTTTGACATGGGGAGTGATCGCTTGATCTTCTCCCTCAACTGTCAGTGGTAACCCAACCACTAGCTCATCTGGTTGCCATTGCTTGATCAGCTGTTCAATCGCAAGCCAATCGGGTGAGCCATTAACATTACTCACTGTTTGAATAGGGGATGCGGTTTCGGTCAAGGAATTACCTACAGCGACACCTATGCGCACAGTGCCGTAATCGAATGCGAGATAAGTTTTGGTTGACATCTTTTTCGCTCGCTCAGGCGCGGCCAGAATCTCCAACAATAGTATCGAGATTTATACCGATCAAATCAGCAACAGCAGTGCGGCGTTTTTCAACAGGTGTAGCAAATAAAATGCTGGTATCGGCTGGGCATGTTAGCCAAGCGTTGTTAGCGACTTCGGATTCAAGTTGCCCCGGACCCCAACCAGCATGGCCCAATACCACCAAGCGCTGTTGGGGTTCTGAGCCTGCGGCGACGGCCTCAAGTACATCACGGGAGCTTGATACTGATACGCCCGCTAGATAATCCCGTGTTGATTCAAACCATGCACCATGCGGATGGAGTACCACGCCGTGTTGCTCATCCACCGGGCCACCAAACAGTACGGTCTCCGCCGTAACCGGTAAATCGGTTTCGATATCCAGCTGCTCGAATATGTCGCCCAAAGCTATGGCGCTGGTTTGATTGACTATGGCTCCCCAGGCGCCCTTCTCATCGTGATCAAGCAAGTATATAACAGAGTGACGAAAGGGCGGATCCAGCAGCTGCGGCATGGATACCAAAAAATGGTGGCTTAAGTTCAAAGCATTCTGCCTGTGGACGTCGGCTTCAGTTTATCAGTAACTAATGACCGAGTTCGAGCTTTGAAACTCCCATGTGCGGGTAATATAGAGAATGTCGGCCTCTCGTCCTAGCAGGCCAGTCATTGCCTCAAACGGGCCTGACAAGTTAACAATACGCTTTGCGGCATCATCGAGTACGGCAAACCCGGATGACTCTAAAATTTCAACCGATTCAACATCACCATTTTTGTATATGCCAACCGACATCATCAAGGCGCCTGATAATTTGTCGCGTTTAATAGCGTCAGGGTAATTTAGGTTGCCGATTCGCTCGACTCTTTCCACCCAGCGGTACATGTAGGCGGCTGAGGAGGATTCTTTGGTAGCGGCATTAAGGAATTTCTTTTTTGGGCGTTTGGCGCGCTCTTCTTCTTGTTTTTCGATTGCCGCACTGAGTTTAGCGATTTCTAAATTTTCTTCAATGAGTATGAGATCGGTTTTGGCCTGACTATTTTCCTTTTCAATATTCTCTGCATCGGTGTTGGTCAGATCATCAGAAAACAAGGTGGTGAGAATTTCTTCTGAGCTTGCTTCCTGCTTTTCAGGTGATGTGGCTTCCATAGGAATAGGCGCGATTCCATCTGTTTGGAAATCTTGATCGCTAGCAAATGCGGTAGTTGGACGCACCTTTTCATCTGTATCGCCGCCGCCGTCCTGAGAGGCCTGGGCTAAGTAATTTGCGTTTTCAGGCGTCTCACTATCCGTTGGCTGCACCAAAATGACTTCCATGGTGGCAGGCGTACGCAGCTCATTTAAAAACGGCTCAAAGCTGACGCCAAGAATAAACAAGGCATGCAACACCGCGGCCGCGAACAGTGCGACCGTTAGCGTGTCTAGCTTGCTGATATCAAAAGGTAACGCGAAACTCATGTCGATCTATTTTTGACCCGTATTTTTTTCAAGGTGCTGCCAAAGAGACAGCGGCGTGCAACGCGCCCGCCAATTGATTTTAGGTCACGATCAGCTATTACGCAGGGCTGCGAGCCCATCAAGGTAAATATCAGCGATTCCGTGTACGTAACCGGAGGCGTTAGCAGGCTCCGGCGCTAAGCTGGCAGCATGTGCATCTAGCTCACGTACACAGGTTGGGCTGGTCACATTCACCTCAGTCAGACTACTGCCGATCACATCCAGGCCAACGAAATGCAGCCCACGCTCCACCAGGTGAGGCGCGATCGATTCGGCGATTTCTCGGTCAGAATCACTCAGTGCAACGGGCACACCACGACCACCTGCCGCCAAATTGCCACGAGTTTCGCCTTGTGCCGGCACACGGGCTAAGGCATAAGGCATCGGCTTGCCGTGGACTACCAAAATACGCTTATCGCCATCAACAATCTCTGGGATGAATCGTTGCGCCATGATCTGATGCCGATCTCGCCGGGTCATGTTTTCGAGGATGACATTGATATTTGGGTCGCTCTCGGTAATTCGGTAGATCGACTCACCGCCCATTCCATCCAGTGGTTTGACGATCACATCTTTATGCTGTTGGACGAACGCCTTTATTCGTTCGGCGTCGGCAGTGACCAGCATCGGTGGGCAATGTTCGCTAAACCACGTGGTAAACAGTTTTTCGTTTACATCCCTCAGCGCGTTTGGTTGATTACTGACCAGCACACCTTCGACTGCCGCGCGTTCGAGAAGGTAGGTGGTATATATATAATCCATATTGAATGGTGGATCTTTGCGCATCAATACGATGTCCAAATCTGCCAGCGGAGCATCGATGCTTGGCTCTGCATCAAACCAGTGGTCCTTGTTATCATGGGCTTGCACGGCTTGCATGCGTGCGAAGGTCTTTCCCTGTTCAAAATACAACCAGTGCTGTTGCATGTAAAAGATTTGCCAGCCACGTGCTTGGGCTGCCAGCATCATTGCCAGAGTGGTATCTTTGTAGGGTGTGATGGATTCGATCGGATCCATAACAATGCCTATTTTAAGAGTCATGCTGCTCGCCCATGTTGGTCGCCTTGATTTACAATAAGGCATTATTGCACGACCCGATCAGTTTCCAACCCAAAGGCAGAGGTGTAAGGATGATAAGCGCTAGTGAACAACAGCCCGATGCGACATCCGGGCATACTGTATTGGTTGTTGACGACAGCAAAACCGTACGCCGATCAGCTGCTGCTTATTTGGAGCAACATGGCCTTAATGTCATCACTGCCAATGACGGTTTTGAGGCGTTGGCGAAAGTTGTTGAACACCAACCCGCCATGGTCTTTGCAGATATTGTCATGCCGCGTTTAGATGGTTACCAAACTTGCGCGTTAATAAAGAACAATGCCGATTACCAGCATATTCCTGTTGTCATGTTGTCTAGCAAGGATGGCTTGTTTGATCGAGCCAGGGGCCGGGTTGTAGGGGCAGATGCGCATCTGGCCAAGCCTTTTGATGCCGATCAAATTATCGAAACTACTCAGCAGTTTTTGGATCAGCAATCGCCCACGCAAATCGCCAAGGATCAGGCGTAGGTCACAGTGGCAGAAATACTCCTTATAGAAGACTCTCCCACCGACACTCACGCCTACAGCGCGGTGCTGCGTGAAAACGGTTACAAGGTTAAAACGGCATCAACCGGCGAAGAGGGCATAGCACTAGCAAGTGAGCTCAGGCCTGATTTGATCCTAATGGACATAGTCATGCCCGGCGTGAATGGTTTTCAGGCTACACGGGAATTACAAAAAAGTGCCGAGACAGCTGATATTCCAATCATCATGCTGTCCACCAAAGATCAAGAAACTGATCGTATTTGGGGCATACGGCAAGGTGCTACTGATTACTTGATCAAACCTGTTAATCGCGACGTTCTAATTAACAGCATTAAAACGGCATTGTCAGATATATGAGCCAAGCGCACGTTATGTTCCGAGCTGGTGGGCAATCATTCGCAATTGCATCATCGATTGTTCACGCTATCCATGATGAGCTTGCCTTGCAAGCAGTCGGAGATACGCAAAAGTGGTTTCTCGGCTTGGCCGTTGCTGATGGCGTGTTGATCCCCGTCACGGATTTTGGCAGTTATTTGGAACTGCCGCCGGCCTCGGGACGCACCCTGAGTCTTAGCCCTGATGTGGGTGTGGGTGCGCTTCGTGTTGACGAAGTAATGGGTGTCGACGATACCGCTACAAAGGCTAGTAATGCCGCGTTGCCACTGGAGTTGCAGGCTAATGCTCCATTATTTACCTATTCATTAAATACCAGTACCGGTGAGCACTGGGTGCTAGATGTGCCGCGATTACTACAATCCAAACGTTTTGTCGACATAGGGGTATCCGCGTGAGCATCAGACAGCTCACTTCGCAGTTCAGTACTCCATTTAGTACGAGGTGGCAGCGCTTGTCACGATCTCAACGCCTAGCATTTATGGTGTTGCCGCTTGTACTGCTGTTGTCGATAGGCGTATTGCTAAAACTGCTGTCCAGCAATGCCGCGATAAGCCAGCAATCTGGAGTAGTTACCAACGGCATGAGCAATGCTGTTGCACCGGAGTCTATTCAACAACGGTTAGGTGAGCACACGTCTAGCGTGATGACATTGCAGCGCTGGCTACTTAGTGGTCGCAACACAACCAAAGAGGCGGGAATTTCGCTAACCATGCTTCAACATTTGCAAGCGATCAGTGCCGATCCGGCAAACGAACTTGCTTGGCAGGAATATTCGGCCGAACTATCGCGTTTGGAAAACGCAGTTGAGAAACAAACCATTGCGACACCAGAGGCTACTGCACTAGTCGACACTCTGCGCTCTGATTACGCTCTGCTGCGAGGCCGCACTGAAGCCAGTCGCACTGAAGCCAGTCGCACTGAAGCCAGTCGCACGGCATCACTGCCTACCGATGCTCAAGCTGGTAATTCAATACCCGCGCAAACGGCAGCATCAGCAAATGCATATATTTCAGGGCAGCATCAATCCTTAACACCGTGGCTGCTCGCCTTGTTCCCCTTATTGGCAGTCGCATTAGTCACGGCGCTTTTTTTGTTTTATCAATCGGGCCAACAGCCTCTGCATGAGAAACCAGCAGTTCGCACAGTAGATTCACGTGCTAACCAAAACGCGATTCTGCAACTACTTGATGAGATGGAGCCTCTAGCCGATGGTGATCTGCGTGTTCAAGCAACCGTGAGTGAAGCCATGACGGGTGCACTCGCTGATGCTTTTAACTACGCAGTGACTGAATTGCGTTGGCTGGTCGGTGCTATAAAAGGTTCAGCTGCCCAAGTGAATGAGTCTGTGGGTAAGACGCGCGAATCTGCAAATAGTTTGGCGCAAGCCAGCAGCGTGCAAGCCCGTGAAATTCACCGCTCGTCGAATTATCTGAATGTGATGAGCGATACCATGGCACAGCTTTCTGCGCATGCGGCTGAGTCATCCCGTATTGCCGTTGATTCAGTTGAGCAGGCGCAGCAAGGTACTCAAGCGATTGATGCCAGCGTTAAAGGCCTAGTCAACATACGTGAACAAGCACACATGACAAGCCGATTAATGCAGCGCTTAGTTGAAAGCTCTGATGCAATAAAAAAACATGTTACTGATATACAGCGTGTTGCTAAGAACACCGATTTGTTGGCTCTTAACACAACTATCCGTGCCGCCGCCGCAACCGGCGGTGGCGAAACAGTCGAATTATCCAGGTTGTCAGCAGAGATCACTCAACTAGCCAGCACCTTGCGAGTCGCGACTCGCGATATCGCACACTTGGCAGGAATCATTCAACAGGATGCCGCGCTGACTTTATCATCGGTGAAAAAAACCAATGGTGAATTGGATGCAGGGCATCAAAAGGCCGTACAAGCCAGTCAAAGCCTGAAGGCGATCGAGGCGGTTTCCCATGATTTGCAAAATCAAATTAATGACATTGCATCCAAAACTTTGCGACAAGCCGGTGTAGTTCGACAGCTGTCTTCTAACATGGGCGTGATCAATGGCATCACACGTGATTCAGCCGTTGGCTTGCAAGACGCTGCTAGCGATTTGGAAGATTTGCAATTAATGGCTAATGCATTATTAACAAGCGTTGCAGGTTTTGCGCTGCCAGAAACTGAAAATGATGACGAGGCTGTGGTGCCATCGTCGGCATCAGCGCGTGTTGCACAAAAAGTAAGGGCGGCAGTTGAGGTTGATCATCGTTCGCATGAACTTGCCCAGCAGGGTAATGAGCGGCCCGCTTCGGGGATCGACTAGCGATGCGAACGGCCGTTGACACATCAGGCAGGTTAACACCAGACTTTTCCAGGCAGGCGCTGACGCAGCTGCTTGATGAAGCATCGCAGCTTGCTGCTCTGGCTCGTACTGCCACCAATCAAAACCAGCCATCCGATTGGGTGCAGTTGTCTGCGGTGTCTATTCGCATTCATGCGGTGCTGATACTGTTGTCTAGGCCAGGGGCTGCGCTGATTATCGAAGAGATCATTGAGGTAGTGCAATACCTGTCTGATGCACAGAATGAGCTATCTGAGGGCAATGCGCATACCTTGCTCAATGCTGTGGATGTGTTTACCGATTACCTGTCTTATCTACAATGGCCGGGGGCGACTGATAGCGTGTTGTCGGCGATGCCAGTGCTTAATGAATGCCGCGCGCTTCGAGATGCGAATCTTTTATCAGAAAACTTATTGCTGGCGGCAGGTATCCAGCTCCCTGATGTTACGCAATTGGCGGTGCCGAGCACAAATGAGCTTGCGCGCTTCACCGATCAGATTATCGTTTCACGACAACCATTGATTCGCGCGCTGCTCGATTGGTACAACGCTGCTGATTCTGCGGCGGCAATGAAAGAATTAGCCGTATTATTAACTGATCTGGCAAACGTAAACCAAGCACCCACACAATTGCAACCTTTAGTGTTGTTGTTTAATAGTGCTGCAGTAGTAGCAGAATCGATAGCTGCAGGAGAGCTGCAAACCACACTTCTGCTTAAGCATCAGTTCGCACAATTTGAACGCCTGTTACAAAGATGGGCCACCTTGTCAGCGGCGGATTTTCCGTTGCAAGCAGTGCTAAGCCCTGACACCGTTTTTCGAAACTTCTTATACACCATCGCCACTGAAAAGCTGACATCTGGAAAAGCGGTAAACCTGCGTAAAGATTTTGATCTTGAGTTATTTAGCTTAAAAAACGACGCCGCACTAAAGCAAGCGTTTGTGCCCTCCAAAATATCGACCGCCCTCGGGCAATCGGTGAGGGACAGCGTGTCGCACGAAATTGAGTCCTTACAGCGTTGGCTTAGTCAAGCGGCAAGTGATCCAAGCCATAGTGAGGCGCTTGGCTTGCGCACGCGACTATCTCAACTTGAGCCGGCGTTGCTGATGCTGGATGAGCATCGAGCATTGGCACACCTGGTTGCGATTAATTCTGGTTTAGCAACGATGGCACGTGACGCTGCAGGTAATACTCGCGAACAGCGCTTGGATATTGCACAAGCTACTATCCGGTTTAGACGCTCATTAGATAGGCAGCATCAATTACCGGCAACAGAGTTGAGCCAATTTACGCAAGCGTTTGATACACCTGGCCATTTAGCTGGCAGTGTAGTAACACTTGAAGAGCATCCACAACATCGCTTGTTGTCACAAGCTCAACAACAGTTGCAGAGCATTGAACATAACCTTGAGCGTTTGTTTAGCAATTCATCAAATGCGATTCCTGATAAAAATCAGCAAACAACACTTTTTGCTGCCCGCCAAAGCCTAGAAGAATTAGAGCAGGTGTTGCAAATTCTGCCTTTGCCTGAAGTATCACCGTTGCTTAAAGGCATGCGCTCATTTTTAGATTACTGCGCTGTGCAATGGCCTGGCATGCAATCCAAACGGCAATTTGCTGAACTGTTAGTTTCTGTCGACTACTACATGGCGTCCGTGCTGAGCCCGCACGATGCAGCTAGTCAACTGCTGATGAATGCTGAGATCATCATGCAGCAACTGGAACACTCGGTCACTGCCGAGATGGGGGCGGAGGCCGATGGCATAACAAGCGAACTCGATGAAACACAAGTGATTGCTATTAGCGGTGATGCACTGGCAAGCTTAATTGATGTGTCGCTGGATCAAATGGCTGTGGTAGGTGACCAGCTGCTGGAACTCAACAAGCCGTCAAGCCAAGGCAATCAAGCTGAGGCCACTCAAACACTGCTGGTATCTTGGGAGACGCTATTTGTGGCTGCACAACAGCATGCTGCGCCAGATCTACTAAAGCTCTCTAAAGCTAATGTCGGTTTGATATCACGATTGGTCGCGCAGCAAGCGTCCGTGCTCGATTCTATGCCTTTACTTGAGGAGTCACATGCGGTATTACCTCAGCTTATGGATCAGCATCAAGGGCATTCTGATCATATCGTTGGTTTTAGCAAGCTTATTGATGCATTGGATGCACAAACTTATTCACCTAACAATACCGTTAAACCTACTGATGTCGCGGCTAGCTTGGATGAGCTACAAGTGGCTGAATTTGATGCCAGCGATCTGGTGCAAATAGTCGATAGTGATTTTCCGGAACCTGATCGGCAACATACGGACCCGCAACAAACGGATCGATTAACAAGTCTTCGCCAAGAACGCAAAACGAAAACAAATGATCACGACAGCACCTTGCAGCACGTTTTTTTTCTGGAATGCCAAGGACACATTGACGCCTTACGCGGTGCTTTAAAAACGGCGGCCGAACAACCTAATGAACGAACGGCGGCGCTGCCTACACCGGGTGTATTAAGAGCCTTGCACACATTGACTGGCAGCGCACAAACCGTTGGTGAAGCATGCATTATTGTACTGGCGCAGCCATTGCAAAAAGTAGCGCTTCAGCGTCAGCGCCATGGTCATGTATTTAATGCGGATGAAACCATTCTTGTGCAACAAGTTGTTGATGCATTACAGGCACGGCTTGATGCATTGAAAAATGGATCCAATGCAGCAACGATACTTGTCGATATCGAGCAAGCTATTGCGGAGTTTGCAGAACTAGTGGTATCGGAGCCACCCGTGTTTGCCCTGGAGACGCGAACCCTGGAGCAACGCCTCAGCGCATCTCTAAAAGGTGTGTTTGTTGAGGAAGCAACCGATTTGCTTGAACAGATGCGCACCTCCATAGATCAGCATAATAGTGGCAGCATCGAACTGTTGAGTTTGCTCCATGATCTAAAGTCGCCAGTGCATACGTTAAAAGGCAGTGCGCGCATGGCTGGCTTCGCAGAGTTTGCTACCCGGGTGCACGATCTTGAACCATTGCTAGATGCTGGTAGGCAAGCCGACGTTACGCGAATCGAACAAGAATTCGCCCTGCTGCAACCTATGTTGTTGAGTCAATCACTGCCCGCGTCATTACCTTTATCAAAAGCGCGTTCAGCATTGCCAGAAACTATGGTGGCTGGATCGCCGTTGTCATCAGAGGAAAACATCACGGTAAGTGAATCTGGGTTTGCGAAGATGATGTCGTTGGCGACTCAAGCCAGTGTCAGCCAAGCGAAGCTAGGTGAGCAGTTACTAAAGCTCAACGAAATTTATCGTGATCTTGACTCGTCTACGCAACGTTTGCGCAAACAGGTGCATAAAACCTCACGGCAACCTACCGCTGCAGAACAAGAAATGCTGGCAGATCTAGACGCTGTGCGGACCTCTCTTGCTAGCACCTTACAATCTGCTGAGTCTGAGCATCTACAGGGTTCACGCGCTGATGCCGAGCTACAACAATCTTTAATACGTGCGCAATTGGTTCAGTTTGGCGCTTGTCAGACTCGACTCGAACGAGCCGCTCACGATAGTGCATCCCTGCTTGGAGTGACGCTGAGCATGCAGTGCTCGGGCTCCGCAATCAATCTTGATCGTTCCTTGTACCGACAATTGTTAGGCCCGCTGGAACACTTGGTGCGCAATGCGGTTGCGCACGGTATCGAACCCGCCAAAGACCGCCTCGCCAATCAAAAGCCAGCGCAAGGCAAAATCACCGTTGAGGCTGACCTTGATGGTAATGATCTTGTCATTACCGTCAAGGATGATGGCGCAGGTATCGATATCGAACGCCTGAACAACGCTAGAGTGGCCGCCGGCTTATCGCAGCTGGAAACGGGGCAGGCATTGCGTGATGCGCTTTGTGAGCCAGGTTTCAGTACACGTGAGGAGGCAGATGAAGTTTCTGGCCGAGGCATGGGTTTGGCAGTAGTTGATCAACTTGCGCTATCACTTGGTGGTACTTTACAAATAGCATCTGTGCCTGGCGCCGGCACCACCATCAGTTTGCGCTTGCCACAAAAAGTGATCGTGAATCAAGTGGTGTTAGTTCGTTGTGGTCACGCCCATTACGCAATACCGGTAAAACATGTACACACCGTTTTAGCAGAACTTGAAGGCTCACAAGCAACACACGAATTTAACGGCAGGCAATATACAGCTTATCGTTTGTCGAGCATGTTGGGCACGCTGGATAGCCCGGATACGATTCCGTCATTGTTTATACGTGATAAGGGTCGCGCCCACGCCTGCATATTGGCTCAGGCAGGTGATAGCCATATTGCACTTGATGTGGATGCAGTTGTCGGTTATCGGGAAGTGATCGCACAGCCCATTGGGCCACAACTCATGGGTTTAAAACGCTTCAAGGGTGGCTGCGTGCTCGCAGATGGTGCGGCTGTGTTAATACTCGATATGCCACGCTTGATGCAAATCATGTCAGTTAAAATCTTGCAACAAACCGCACAACAAGCTCGGCCAATGCCGGTTGCCCTGGTTGTTGATGATTCAATTACTATGCGTGTAGCAGCAGAACATTTCCTTGAAGAGCAAGGTATTCATAGCCGCATGGCACGTGATGGTATTGAGGCGCTGAGTATGCTGCAGCAGCAATTGCCAGATGTGTTGCTACTCGATATCGACATGCCAAGGCTTAATGGTTTGGAGTTGCTTCAGCATTTACGACAACTTTATCCCGAGCATCGTTTACCGATAGTAATGATCAGCACGCGCAATGGCGAGGCTGAGCGGGAAAAAGCGCGTGCATTGGGTGCATCACATTTTATTGGAAAGCCGTATCACGCTGCAGATTTACATCGCGCCCTGACTGAGCTTGGAATATTAAAGGCTGCGACGAGCAGTATTTAACCCATCGATGCCAACCAATCAGCGGCGCGCTTGTTAACGTTATCTGCTGAGTCTTTTTCAACTTCTGACACTAATGTCATGCCAGCCGCAACGGCTTTTGATAGCGCCTCATCAGCGTTTGCCACATAAACCATAAAGTTAACGGGAGAACGGCCACTTGGCGCTTCCGACATACCAGGTCATACACCGCCTTGCATACTCTCCTGAGGACGTGGTGCCTTTTAGGCAGATAGTCATCACCGGTCAAATTGGTTCTGCTAACACCAAATGGCCTCTAAACCGGGTGCTGGTCAGAAATGTGCTTCAAACCACTAAACGGCTCTATTTACGGATTGGTTAGTAAAAATACCTTGCGTGCGGCCGTTAACGCAGTATACTTGGGAAAAATATCCCAAATTAGGAGGCTCACTGATATGAAATTCACACTCACCATTCTCGCGGCCAGCGTATCGATGTTGATACTGGGTGGTTGCAGCGATAGCGACACGTCAACTGGACCGATTAACATTGAACCCAGCGAATCCACGCTTAAACGTATCGACAACAGCGATGAATTTTACGCCGCGCTAAAAGAAGGCTTGCTTAAAACGGCAGCTAACAGCTCCTACAACAGAGATTTTCCTACCGCGCTACAGGTCGATGAAGAAGGCGCTGGCACTACAGGTAGTAGTACTGGTGGTACAACAGGTGACGGTGGGTTACCCACAGCAGATAATAACGATACAGCGACGTCTTCTGGCGTAAGCGGCGCATCGCTTACTGGTGGAGATACCGTCACTGGCACTAATGTCCAAGAGGTGGGTATAGATGAGCAAGATCGAGTTAAGGCCGACAATAGTTATTTGTATGTGCTAACTGCGGCAAATGATCCGTACGCCGGTTTAGCTGCCGAATTCGTTGATTCTGGCACGTTCGGCACTACCTCTACCACTAGTGAGATTGGCGTGGCTGATACATCATTTTATGAGCCCAGGCCGGTAGTAAACAAATTACGTATTTTGTCGTTTCAACCCGATGCGCCAGATGCAACTGCAGTGGCTGAAATGACACTTGATTTAAAAGGCAGAAATGCGCAGGGCATGTATTTGCATCCGGCGAGTAACGGGCAAAACGCCATTGTGACCAGCACCGGTTATGAAAGTTATGCCTCTCGTTGGGATCAACCTTATTGGTTTTCAAATCAAGTTAGTGGTATCTCGCGAGTTGATGTTAGTGATCCTGGCAACGCGAAAATTGCTGAAGATTTCGTTATTGATGGGCGGATAATATCCAGCCGCCGCATTGGCAGTAACTTAATTGTTGCAAGCCGGTACTACCCCACGATTCAAGGTATTGAGCCTTATGGCGTACCTGAAGAAGAGTATATTGCAGCCGTTGAAGCAGTTGATCTTTCAACTCTGTTACCTAATTACAGCAAATTAGGTACTGACGAGAAAACACCCTTGGTTGACCCAGCTGCTTGCTTTGTTGCACCAAAAGCCGGTCAAGAGTCTTACTATGTGCCAAACATCATCACCTTGTCGGTTATTGATCTAAACACAATGGATCTGACCAACAGCACTTGCTTTATGGGCTCTAGTGAAACGTTATATGCATCGCCCCATGCAGTTTATCTAGCGACTACACGCTGGGATAACTCCGCCAATATTGAAGTGGATTCCGACAATGGTGCAGTGCCATCGGTAGGCTATATCGATCCACGCGTCAATACCGATATCCACGAGTTTGTTATCTCTGGTAGCTCGCTTAACTACAATGGCTCAGGCGTAGTGAAAGGCCATCTTGGCTGGAGTGAATTGCGTAAGCCGTTTCGTATGAGTGAAAAAGACGGTTACCTGCGAGTAGCAACTTACTCAGATCGGTTTCAGCCCGATATTAGCCCGATCAATCTAACGGTGCTTAAATCAAATGGTAGTGGCAAGCTAGAAACCATTAGTGAGCTGCCTAATGATTCGCGACCAGCGCACATCGGCAAGCCAGGCGAACAGCTTTATGCATCACGTTTTGTAGGTAACAAAGCTTACCTGGTGACATTCCGGCAAACCGATCCACTGTACGTTATCGATCTTGCCGATCCAGCTGATCCTATCCTGGCTGGTGAACTAAAGATTGATGGCTATAGCGATTATTTGCAGCCGATTAGCGAAAACTACTTGCTTGGAATTGGGAAAGATGCAGTCGCTGCAAACAATGGTTTTGGCGATGGCCGTGGTGCAGTTGTTCAAGGAATCAAACTAGCGTTGTTTGATGTGAGTAACGCTGCTGTGCCGACTGAGGTCCAGTCGCTGATCATTGGCCAGCGTGGTAGCCAGTCAAATGCTTTGGATGATCACCGAGCCATAACGATCCAAGCAGCAACTGGTCAACACCCAACGCGAGTAGCGCTTAGTATTACAGTCGCTGGCGAAGTACAACCAGCAACACGCCCAAACCCAGAACAAGCTTGGGAATGGTACGGAACGCAATACACGGGCCTGCACGGTTTTGATGTTCGTACGGGAACCGATGCTGGTATTAGCTTAGCCGGAGTTATGAAGCCTGCTGGTAACAGTAACCCCTGGTGGTACGGGTTTAACGATCGTTCGGTTATCTATAACGATTCGGTTTACTACATTCGAGGTGATGAAGTATTTGCAGCGCCATGGACGCAAATGGATAATCCTGTCGGCCCAAGGTAGAAACGGCGTTTAAATGGACAGCTCACTCCGGCAAGCACCGGGGTGAGCACTCGCTACTCAGTGTGGTAACTTTGTCTTCTTTGGCTCAACTAGTTACTCAGCAATGGCACACAAAATCGGCATCATTGGCGGCTCCGGTTACACGGGAGTCGAACTTCTTCGCCTTCTGCTTAATCGCACTGACGTTAACGTCACGTTTATTAGTTCTCGAACTCATCAAGGCACGCGTGTTGATGCCCTGTTTCCAAGTTTGCGAGGCGCTTGCGAACTAGAATTTACCAATCCAGCCATCATTGAAAACAGCGATTGTGATCTGGTCTTTTTTGCAACACCTAATGGCACTGCGATGAAGCAGGCACCCGGGCTGTTGAAAAAAGGCGTCAAAGTTATCGATTTGTCTGCTGATTTTCGACTCAAAGATGTTGCCCTGTTTGAGCAATGGTATGGCGGGCCTCACACGAGTCCAGAGTGGCTAGAGAAGGCGATTTATGGCCTGACCGAAATAAACCGTTCCGACATTGCCACGGCTGAACTGGTCGCTAACCCTGGCTGTTATCCCACTGCCGCTCAGTTGGGCTTTATTCCACTACTTGAACAAAACTGGGTTCACACCGATTCGTTGATTGCTGATGCCAAATCCGGTGTGACGGGCGCAGGAAGAGGCGCACAGGTGCCCATGTTAATGGCAGAAGCTGCTGATAATTTTAAAGCGTATGCTGTCAATGGCCATCGCCACTTGCCAGAAATAGAGCAGGGGCTCAATGCCATTTGTGAGGGGGAGGCTCGCCTCACATTTACGCCTCATTTGTTGCCCTTGATTCGTGGCATTCACGCAACGTTGTATGCTCGCCTGAAAGATCCGAGCCTATCGATCGACGTCATTCAGCAGCATTTTGAAGCTCGTTACGCCGATGAGCCTTTTGTTGATGTTCTGCCACAAGGCTCTCACCCCGAAACGCGCTCAGTTCGAGGCTCCAATTTATGCCGAATAGCGGTTCTAAAGCCTCAAAACCGAGATACAGTGGTCGTTTTGGCAGTTGAAGACAATCTAGTTAAGGGGGCTGCGGGGCAGGCGGCACAAAACATGAATCTGATGCTAGGGCTCAGCGAAACGGCTGGGTTGGGGAATATCGCCCTGTCACCTTAGAAAGGCACGTATGTGGGATTCAAGCAAAACGATCATGGCAACCCTTGCTGCCATTGCTCTGGCAATGTCATTTGTAGCAGGGCAAAGCGTTGAAGAGAGCTCGGCAAAGAAGCGGAATGAGGCCATCATGGCTGAGAAGCTGAGTGCGCTATCGGGTGAACGGGATGCACTAAGACTGGAAACAGCCACTGCGAAACAAGCGCAGATAGAAGCTAAAGCTACAGTAGTAGCGTTGCGTGACAAGCTTAAAAGCACCACCAGTATGAAAGCGACGGATGACGCCGATCTGCGTTTGTATCGTCGTATTGCTAATTTGGATGACACCGAAGCACGTGGCTTGTTTGTTGACGCAGTCACCATGAGTAAGAATTTCGAAACAGATGAGGTGTCGCTCAACATATTACTGATCCAAACCGAAGGTCGAAACAGAATCAGAGGCAGTGTTGGTGCCACGATTCTGCCTGACACCGGCAAGCCAATTAGTATTGTCGACTCAGGCGACGAAAAAGCGCCAGATTTCAATCTGCGTTTTTTCCAAACGGTGCATATACCTGTGCCGAAAACGAAAGGCGTTATGGATGAGCTCGAAATTCATGTTAAACCCACTGAAAAGTCACATAAAGCCTTTACCCATCGCATTCCTTGGAAGGAAATCGAACGTCTTCGATAATACTTGACTAAAATGGTTGGTAAAGTAAACTGGCGGTAATGCGAATACGAGGAATTCCCAAATGAGCACCGAAATCGAAATAGATGATTTCGAAATGCCAGATTTACTGGTATTCACCGAAGCGGCAGCGCTGAAGGTGAAGGAGCTGATCGACGAAGAGGGCAATCCTGAGCTGATGCTGCGGGTGTTTGTTTCTGGCGGCGGCTGCTCGGGCTTCCAGTATGGTTTCACATTTGACGAAACCGTCAATGACGGCGACACCGAAGTACTCAAAGAAGGTGTAAAGCTGTTGATCGATCCAATGAGTTTTCAATACCTCACGGGTGCTGAGATTGATTACACAGAAGGATTGGAAGGATCGCAATTTGTGATTCGTAATCCTAATGCAACCACAACCTGCGGCTGTGGTAGTTCATTTTCTGTATAAATCGTCTGTATAAATCGCATGGGCAAACCAAATCTATTGGCTAAAACCGCAGCGGCCACAGCGCCGCTGCAGTATGATTGCAACATTCCACTATCAGGTAAGTGCTTTTTGCACTAGGTAATAAAAAGCCGCTCGGTTCTTCATGCGGCTGTCCTTCATTTTTTCTGCAACACCTTGTATGGCAGCGGTCGCCTTATCGCGGTCGTCTATTCCGAGCTTTTTTACAGCGAAGTTCTTGCGTACCGTTTCCATTTCGGATGGATCGGTGCCTGCGACTGCCAATGCATCTCTGTTGTCGATAACCAGCTTCATGTTGTCGACAAGCTTACTTAAAAGCGCATCATCTATATCTGTCTCACCAGCCTTCTCTAGCTGAGCCTGCGCATCAGCTTTATATTTGGCGAGTTTCTGCTCGAGATCACTCATTAAGTATTTACTCCTGTTGTGTGGTGTTAAGTTGTGTTGTGATAGATATAGTATGCGAATCTTTAGTTTGGTGCAAAAAACGCATCAAAAAGGGGCTCCACCGTGTTCAAAGATGGTCATGAAATGTAGTGCATACTCCCTGATCGCTTTTATTCCACTGACAACTGGCAATCCATTGAAAGCTCACCCTTTTACCGCTAAAACAATGACGATTCTTTGGCGCATCCTCTTGCTTGTCTCCTGTGGCCAGTCTGTCGCACATGCCCAACAGGTCAATGTAGGCACAATTGAACGGCCGCCATTTTCGTTCCACGATACTAACGGCGAACTCACGGGTTTCTCAGTTGAGTTGTGGGAAGAAATAGCGTTGCGGCTGTCCGTTGATACTAATTGGGTCGAATATCAGCAGTTTGGAGATATGATCGACGATGCGGTGACTGGGGCCACTGATCTGGCCATCGCCAACATATCGATCATATCCAGCCGTGAAAGCAGTGCTGATTATAGTCAGCCCGTATTTTCCTCAGGTATGGCCATAGCTGTTAAAAAAGGCGGGCAGAGCGGTGCATTGTCACTCATTTGGGATTCCGGAATCCTGTGGTTTCTGTCGGGTGCACTGCTACTGGTGTTTGTAATCGCTAACCTCGTTTGGTATTTGGAGCGGGGTATCGAGGATGCTCGGCACGATTACTTTCGCGATGATTATCTGGGCGGCGTGTGGGATGCATTCTGGTGGGCCTTCGTCATCCTGACCATGGGAGGGTTTGAAAAGGAAGTCCCGCATAAGGTGCTCAATCGCTTGTTGGCGATGTTTTGGATTATCGTGAGCCTGTTTTTTATCTCCACATTGACGGCAAAAATAACCACAGCGCTCACCGTTGCAGAACTACAAACTGGCATTGAGTCATGGTCTGATTTAGCTGGCAAGCGTGTGGCAGTTACGGAAGGTTCGTCCCATCAGAATTTCATGAGCTTGAAGAACCTTCCGGTAAAGCCCTATACAACAATTGATGCAATGTATGCTGCACTCAAAGCAGATGAAGTCGATGCTATTGTGGCTGACTTTCCGATACTGTCTTATCAAATCACCACGGTTAGCGGTTCGTGGATGCAACTAGCTGGTGAGACTTTCAGCCCGGAGTTTTATGGCATATTGTTGCCCGAACGCTCCGAGAGGCTAGAAGCGATAAATTCTTCGTTGCTGCAACTACGTGAAGAGGGTTTCTACTCGCAGTTGTACAGCAAGTATTTTGGTAGTCCGTAGTGGCTACCATTCTGCTGTCATTATCAGGGGCACGAACCGATAAGTAATGCCGACAGGTTTAAATGTGATTTGTAATCCTAATACAATCACAACATGTGGCCGCTGGCTGCGATAATTCCTCCCATCTCACGAAGTCGGAAATGACACATTTCACCTTTTAGTCTGCCGCCGCAATTTGTGCCGATATAGGCACTACGCTGCGCATTTGCGACAGCAGTTCGTCAGACACGCTTCGCAGTTGAGCCCGATGTTTTTTAGGTAGCGGGTCGGCTTGTGGGAATTCTACTTTTAATGGATCCACATGTTTGCCAGCGCGGCGAAATTCATAGTGTAAATGTGTACCGGTAACTCGTCCAGTTTTGCCAACATAGCCAATTACATCACCTTGCTTAACTCGTTTGCCTACTTTCGATTTGCTCGAAATTTTAGACATGTGTGCATACAAGGTGCTTACGTTGTTGCCATGTTTAAGAATAACCGTATTGCCGTAAGCGTTTTTAGCACCTGAGTAGCTAACCTTGCCGTCAGCGGTTGCTCGAATTGGTGATCCATAAGGTGAGCCATAGTCTACTCCTTTGTGAGCCCGTATTTTATGCAGCACCGGATGCACGCGGTTTGGATCAAACTTAGATGTTATGCGTACCACATCAACTGGGTGTCGTAAAAATGTCCGGCGTTTAGATTGACCGTCAGGGGTAAAATAACCCGTATCGCCTTCAGGAGATGTGAAACGAACAGCACGGTAACTACGACCACCACGGATAAATTCTGCAGCTAGTATTTCACCATCGCCAATGTATTTACCTTCTCTATAGAGACGATCGTATACCAGGCTGAATTGATCACCTTTGCGTATGTCTCGTGCAAAATCGAGTTCCCACTGAAATATATCAGCCAATTCCATAATAGTGGATTGTTTTAACTTGGCTTGTTCTGCAGCAATAAATAGTGATTGCTCAATGGTGCCGGATGTTACTACGCGTTCTTTTTCAACCGGTAAGTCAATCGATGCCGTGGCAAAACCACCTGTTGATTTACGAATGGTGATCCGACGATCTTTGCCAACTCGAGTGCTGAGGCTATGAAAACTACCATTGGCGAGTTGCACGATTTCAAGCTCTTGGCCAATGCGCAAATTAGACAGATATTTTTTGACAATGTCATCAACTAGTAGCTTTGGCATTTGGTCAACTTTCACACCTCGATCGTTCAATATGCGTGACAGGGTATCGCCGGATTTAATTCTAACGACGGTTTCGCTTGAACCTTCAGGTGCGGTAGTGTTTTTGCGCAGCGCGGCGATAGCGGGTTGATTGACCATTGCTAAAACCGGAGACGATAAAGGCACCGTTTTATTTGCTGAGTTTGCAGCCGTCTCTGCGGCAATCTGCGCAGGTGTTAATGAATGCAGCTGCTTCATTAATGTGCGTTCGAGAATGCCTTCTTGCCCTAATTGAACCCCGGTATTGTTGCTGACGGGTTTGGCATCCGCTAAAACTGACGAATCGCCCAATGCATTGCTTGTGTCGTCAAAGAAAAAAGTCGGAGGGCTTATCGATAACACAGCGATAGTTTGGGTGGGGCGTTCATCCTTGCCAGTGCTGGACGTGGTGACCAAAATCCCACCAGCAATGACGACAAGTGCGATGTATAGTTTTCGTACGTGATGCTCGCCTACGTGAAAAAATCGCCTGTTCGATTTGGCATTTATTCGCACAGCGCCCATAGGCGCCGAGCTTCTGGACAAGCGATTAAACCGTTCCGAGCGAGGTGCCATGTGTTGCATTTTGTTTTTCAAGCCGTTATTGCTACCAATCATGCCACTCATTTTACTAATAATGGTGCCGCCAGTTCGTCGGCTTGATTTGAAGTCAACGTTGTGAGGGCGGTAGCCGTGAGTATTGTGTATCAATGCGTCGCCCGTACAAATGTGATTAGTCGTCAAGTACCTGAGGCACTTTTTCGTTATAGTCGCGGTATGGTGTCGCGTGTGTAGAAGTGTAGAACACCGCGCGCAACATTTGGACTCTCAGCAGTCAATTTTGTCATATTTCAGCATTCGTTTCCAATCCTTTACCTCACGAGCCAACTTTCGATCGAAGACCACTAGCCCTAATCAAACGTGGGGCAAACTAAGTTCTCGTGCTAACGGAGCTGGAAGAGCGGCTTAAGTTAGGGCGACCACTTAAAATTAAGGCGGGTTTTTAATCAAGCTGCGCCCGATTTTCATCTTGGCCACACGGTGTTATTCAATCAAATACGCCAGTATCAGGATGCGAGTCATGAAATGACTTTTCTGATTGGCGACTTGACTGGCAGGATCGCTGGTTCATCGGGTCGTAACGCTACTCGATCGGGGCCTGATGATGAACAAATAGAAGCCAATGCTACACATAATGTTCACTAACAATACGATGCGGCATTATTGAACGGCTGAATGCCGGTGAGTTCAGGAAACGCTAGTCATCGCGAGTAATGGCACACCAGTTGAGCGCCAACAACACTTCAAAATCGAGTTATTCGCAAGGCAACGAGCCTCCAAGCAAACAAAATTTAGCCGCGTTTGGAAAAAAAACTGGCCGTTATTTTGTTGACGCTGTGCGGTGAATTTAACTAATACTCTTAGTATATCTATTTGTTTTTATTGTTTATATAGAAATAATACGGCGCTGGATAATTCCCGATAGTTGATTAAATTAGGCACCTGCCAGCGGGCCTTTCACACTCTGATCCTGTGCGTCACAAGTACCATGCAAAATCTATTGTTGACCCGCTTGTCAGCATCTCTATAATTCGCTTCCTCGCTGCAGCGCAGAGAGTTGTCCTAGACACCTCGACGCACGAAGCGGGTGAGAAATTTTTCAAATTAAATGATCAATTTCAAAAAGGTTCGTGTATACTTCTCGAACTCGGCCAAGCGGAACTTTAGAGTCATATTTAAAGTTCAGATGAGCCCGCTCTTTTACAATTGAATCAAGTAACTTACATGGGTACTTGTGTTTTGTTGGTTGCGTTTGGCAATTGATAGAAGACGAAGTATCTGAAGCTTAAATTTAATTCGAGCTTCAAATTCTTACGTTTAAATGTTTTAGTGCCGTAGGGCACCTTGGCGCAACGTTAATGTGGTTAAACATATTGGCAGAGCTAACCAAGAATAACTTTTAACTGAAGAGTTTGATCCTGGCTCAGATTGAACGCTGGCGGTATGCTTAAGACATGCAAGTCGAACGGTAACAGCAGAGAGCTTGCTCTCTGGCTGACGAGTGGCGGACGGGTGAGTACAACATAGGAATCTATCCAGTAGCTGGGGATAACGTGTGGAAACGCACGCTAATACCGAATACGCACTACGGTGGAAAGAGGGGGATCTTCGGACCTCTCACTATCGGGTGAGCCTATGCCGGATTAGCTAGTTGGTGGGGTAAAGGCCTACCAAGGCAACGATCCGTAGCTGTTCTGAGAGGAAGATCAGCCACACTGGGACTGAGACACGGCCCAGACTCCTACGGGAGGCAGCAGTCGGGAATATTGGACAATGGGGGCAACCCTGATCCAGCAATACCGCGTGTGTGAAGAAGGCCTGCGGGTTGTAAAGCACTTTCAATAGGGAAGAAAAGCTTAAGGTTAATAGCCTTAGGTCTTGACGTTACCTATACAAGAAGCACCGGCTAACTCCGTGCCAGCAGCCGCGGTAATACGGAGGGTGCAAGCGTTAATCGGAATTACTGGGCGTAAAGCGCGCGTAGGCGGTTTGATTAGTCAGATGTGAAATCCCCGAGCTCAACTTGGGAACTGCATTTGATACTGTCAGACTAGAGTATGTTAGAGGAATGCGGAATTCCGGGTGTAGCGGTGAAATGCGTAGATATCCGGAGGAACATCAGTGGCGAAGGCGGCATTCTGGGATAATACTGACGCTGAGGTGCGAAAGCGTGGGGAGCAAACAGGATTAGATACCCTGGTAGTCCACGCCGTAAACGATGTCAACTAGCCGTTGGGTCCATTTAAGGGCTTAGTGGCGAAGCTAACGCGATAAGTTGACCGCCTGGGGAGTACGCCGGCAACGGTAAAACTCAAATGAATTGACGGGGGCCCGCACAAGCGGTGGAGCATGTGGTTTAATTCGATGCAACGCGAA
>JAZGEF010000008.1:0-24623 GCA_036478595.1 Granulosicoccaceae bacterium | reverse complement strand
ACCGCACCTGGTGACGTGGTAGTGGAGAATCTGACTATTGCGAGTTCTCTTACGGGCCAAGCGGGTGATGCTGCCGAGGGGCGCAAGATATTCGCTAATCGCAAACAAGGTAATTGCCTGGCGTGTCATGTTAATAGCGAGATGAGCGAACATCTTTTTCATGGCGGAGTGGGCCCATCGCTCGATGGTGTCGCCGCGCGCTGGCAGCCCGAGATGCTTCGCACCATTGTCGTTAATGCCAAAGCGGTATTCACAGAAGAGACAGTGATGCCTGGTTTCTATTCGCTGGATGTTGGTGAGAACGTACGTGAAGACCTTATCGGTAAAACCATATTGTCGGCTCAACAAGTCGAAGATGTGGTTGCCTACCTTGCCACCCTAAAATAGCACTACTTTAAAAAAGTAGCGGAGATTCAAACCATGAACCCGACACGAAGACAATTTCTTAAGCAACAGCTGCTGACCGGTAGTGCAATCATTGCCGCAGGGGGCTTAAGCACGCTGGGCTTGCCAGCCTTTGCATCAGCTGAGGATGTCGCCCAAGCGCTTGCCGAGTTTGTCGGTGATGCGCAAACCCAAACAGGCCTGTTAACGCTGAAAACACCCGAGATTGCAGAAAACGGTAACACCGTGCCTATTTCAATCAGTGTTGAAAGCGATATGACCGAAGACGCCTATGTTGAGTCGGTGATGGTGCTGGCTGAAGGTAACCCTAGTCCTAAAGTGATCACGTTTCACTTCACGCCTGCCAGCGGTCAGGCGGTCGCGTCAACACGTATGCGGTTGGCCAAAACACAAAATGTTATCGCGGTAGCCAAGATGAGCGACGGGTCGGTTTATACCGACACCAAAAACGTAAAAGTCACTATTGGCGGCTGCGGCGGCTAGATTAGGAGCAAACAATGTCTAAACCACGAATCAAAGTACCGAAAAAGGCCGCTGCCGGCGATGTGATCTCGATCAAAACGCTGGTTAACCACGCGATGGAATCGGGCCAACGCAAAGACAAAGCAGGCAACGTGATTCCACGCAAGATACTCAATAAGTTTGCGTGCGAATTTAATGGCAACCCGGTTTTTTCAACCGACATTGATGCGGCCATATCGTCTAATCCGTTTATCCAGTTCAGTGCGCGGGTAGCGGAGTCCGGTACGTTTAAATTTACCTGGACAGACGATGACGGAAGCGTGATCGAAGCGGAAAAACCGATTGAAGTGTCATAAGCATCTGCCCACCTGGAGCGAGTAGACCATGATGAGAACAACGATATACAACACGCTGTTGGTAGCGGGCATAACGGCAGTTAGCTTGAGCACGTTGTCGGTCAGTGCAGCGCCTGTGGATGACACCTTGGTGATCGATGGAGAGATCGACATCACCACACGCACGGCGGCGCCTGAGGGGCACCCGCTTAAAGAGGTGATCTCGGGTTGGCATTACCGCACGCCGGAGACACGCGAGCTGGAAACGGATACGTTCCAAAATTCTGGCTACTTAGGTATTGAGCAGGGTGAAGAGATTTGGAATACCGTTGAGGGTACAGAAGGTAAATCATGTGCAAGCTGCCATGGCGATGCATCAGAGAGTATGGCAACAGTGGGCGCAACGTTCCCCAAGTGGCATGCCAAGATGAACAAGCCGACCAATGTCGAGTTGCAGATCAATTACTGCCGAACGGAAAACATGGGTGCAGAGGCCTACAAATTTGATAAGGGTGGGCAAAAGCCGCTGACGGCTTATATTAAAAACCAATCATTGGGTAAGCCTGTAGAGCTGGATCTAACGCAAGGCGATATGCAGGCGTGGTTTGATAAGGGAAAAGAGACTTACTATAAACGCACGGGGCAACTTAATTTGTCGTGTGCTTCGTGCCACGAAAAGAATAACGGCAACTACATACGTGCTGATCATTTGAGTCAGGGTAACGTTAATGGTTTCCCCACATACCGGCTTAAGCAAAACAAACTGATATCGATCCATAACCGTTTCCGCGGCTGTATACGCGATACACGCGCAGAATACCCAGCAGCGTTCAGTGATGAGCTGATGGGATTGGAGGTGTATGTCACCTGGCGTGGTACCGGCTTATCGGTTGAAACACCAGCCGTTCGACAATAATTTAGTAAAGAGGATGATCAACCGTGTTTACTCGGCGGGATTTTTTACAGTACTCCGCCATAGCGGCTGCAGTAACTGGCTTCAGCGGCAACCTAACGAAGGTTGCCGCTCAGCAAAGCCTAACTCAACAAGATCTACTTAAATTTGATAGTCGCGGCAAGCTTACGCTGCTGCACTTAACTGATATCCACGCGCAACTCAAACCGGTTTACTTTAGGCCGCCATCCGAAAATTTTGGTGTAGGCGCTTTTGAGGGTATACCACCACATCTCGTCGGTGAAAAATTCCTAGATCATTTTGGTATCGAACGTGGTAGCGCTTTGTCGTACGCGCACACGATGGTTGACTACGTCAACATGGCTCGTAGTTATGGCCGATTAGGTGGGCTAGATCGTACTGCCACCCTGATTAAAGCCATTCGCGCTGAGCGCGGCGATGACAACGTGATATTGCTAGATGGTGGTGATACTTGGCAAGGCTCATACACTGCGCTTAAGACCAATGCACAGGATATGGTGGATTGCATGAGCTTGCTTAAGCCGGACGCGATGGTTGGCCATTGGGAATTCACCCTAGGCGTTGATCGTGTCATGGAGCTCATCGATCAGCTTGAGTATCCTTTTTTGGCCAGCAATATCGTTGATAACGATTGGGAAGAGCCTGTATTCGAAAGTACCCGCATGGTAGAGCGGGGTGGTTCGACCGTTGCCATTATCGGGCAGGCCATGCCTTATACGCCCATTGCTAACCCGCGTTGGATGTTTCCAGGGTGGTCGTTTGGTATTCGGGCAGAAGCGTTGCAAGAAAATGTTAATGCCGCTCGTGAAGCTGGCGCTGAGGTGGTGGTACTGCTGTCTCATAATGGTTTTGATGTAGACCAAAAGCTAGCAACAGTGATTAACGGTATCGACGTCATTCTTACTGGCCACACACATGATGCAGTGCCTGAAGCGCTGAATATCAATAATACGTTGGTGTTGTCATCGGGATCGCACGGCAAATACCTTGGGCGCATAGATCTAGATATTAAAAACGGCAAGGTCGCTGATTACAACTCGACGTTGATACCCGTATTTGCGGATGTCGTAGAGCCAGATAAAGAAATGGCTAACATGATTCAATCGCATCGTGAACCACATGAAGGCGAACTCAAACGCGTGCTGGCTAAAAATGAATCGTTACTTTATCGGCGTGGCAATTTTAATGGCACTTGGGATGATTTGCTTTGCGCTGGCATGATGGAAGAGCGGGATGCTGAATTATCGCTAAGTCCGGGCTTCCGATGGGGAGCAACGTTATTGCCGGGCGAAGACGTTACGGTAGAAGCTCTCTACAATCAAACGGCCATGAGTTACCCCAGCGTTTATCGCGTGGAATTTACTGGCCAACGTATTCACGAAATACTCGAAGACGTCTGCGATAACTTGTTTAATAAAGATCCCTTCTTTCAACAAGGCGGCGATATGGTTCGAGTTGGAGGCATGGGGTATAGCTGCGCACCCAATGAGCAAATGGGTTCACGCATTACTGATATGACGTTACTTTCCAGCGGTGAGCCAATTGACCCCAAACGGAACTATGTTGTGGCAGGCTGGGCATCGGTTAATGAAGGGGTTGAAGGCCCTGCAATCTTTGACCTGATGGAAGATTGGTTGGCAAAGCAATCCGCCATTGATGTGCAGCCCAATCAGTCAGTAAAGTTTACGGGGGTAATATAGTTTGGTGCTCACTTCTAGCGCATAAGATTGCCTAATACATAGATAATCAGCAAGGGCAGTGAAATTAATTTGCAGCGCAGAAACAGGCTGAGTAGTTACGTAATTTCAAAGGCTCGCTTCTCTTCCCGATCGAGCAAGAAATCAATGGCTTGTTTGGTTCCATAAGTGAGTTTATGGTAGTGTAAATATCCGAAATATATTCACTGATCAGGATGGGTTTTAATTCACCTGTTGTATTCTATGGAGCGCCTCGTAGCATATAACATGAGAAAACCACTTCAGTGAATTATAAATTGGTGGTCCATGTTCAAGAACAGCGGTCGGCAATGAGCGATCGGTTCGGGCAAGTTGACACCAATGCTGAGTGCATCGAAATAGCCTGAGGGATCTTTCGAATCTAACTACAAATTGGGTTTTGTTGATAACAGGAGAAACATATGACTGTGCGTACCGCTAATATAAATGAAGATTTTCCAAATGCACCGACGGACTGGACACTCTCAAAGGCGAATATGATAGCGAAAGACTTCGGTATAGTCATGGGTCCGGATCATTGGGACATTATAATTTGCTTGCAGGAGTATTTTGCCAGAAACGAAGTCCCCAATCGACGAGAGCTAAATGATGCTCTAGACGAATTCTGGCACTCGCATGGGGGACTCAAAGGCCTTTATCAGTTGTTCCCCGAGGGCCCCGTGGCTCAAGGCTGTGCAATGGCGGGTATCGAAATTCCGGCAGGGACCGTCGACAAATCCTTTGGCAGCGTTGTATAACAAAAAACCATATGAATGGTAAGTACGATAACGGTTTTGCATTGAGTTTTGGGAACAGAGGTCAATACCTGGCAATTGACATTGTTCAAAAGTCGATTTCTCAATTGGATAGCGGTTCCAATCGGTATATTCTATAACATCTACGTTGAGTTCGAGTAGAAGTTAATCAGACAATCATGCGGTATTTGCGCGCGCCTGCCGGAAGCTCACTTGCTATGAGTGCTGTTGAATTTTTTAGTCCGCCTGATCGATAGTTACAACGGTTGGTAGTACACAGTGCCTATACACGATCCACGCTGATTTGAATCTATGACAACGACTAAGCCCATGTAAGGCAAATTACGCATCGGGGACGACTGGAATGCAATCACCATCATTAGCCTTGTCTCAAAGTAATCCGCTGAAAGCCGTCGCTGAATTTGTGGAAAACAGCATTGATGCTGGCGCCTCCGAGATAGAAATCATCCGTGGACGGGAGAAAAAGGAAGCACACCTACGTATTCGAGACAACGGACACGGTATTTCTCGGGACGAAGAGGGTTTGCCTAATTTCAAGTACGCCGATATCAGCCAACGGCTAGAGCAACTAGGCAAGGTGGTTTACCCCAGAGATACGGAAGTGTCAATTTTAATCAGTAGTGACTCAGCAGAGAAGTTGACGTCGATATTTGCATTGATCGCCGTGGGTAGTTACACGCTCCAAGGTCGCGTTGCGGAAATCGATGTGTATAAGCTCTAAGGATACAGCGCAATACGCGAAACAAGAGCGGGACTGGAAGGTTAGCAGCCATCGAAAAACTGCTTACCGTCACTGAGTTCAAACCGGCTCTTAGCGTCATAATTGGAAATGGTTGTGTCCCAAGTGCCGTGTTGATTACTGGAACATTACAGGAAACTGACAGCGCTATTACAAATAGCGTGGTACGCAGATAGGGTGGTAACTATTCGGGCGTTCTATACAGCTGTAAAGCTATAATCAACGTCACTTAATCACAGCTATTCAGTTTGAAAAAACTGCAGCACTGAATTCCATTTAATAGCGACACTGTCGACACGCTATGTATCGTGCTGCAGTGTTTAAAGTTTGCCACAAAGAGTGAAAATAGATGAGCGATACGATTGACCCGGTTTGCGGTATGACTGTTCAGCTTGATGTGGGAAAGCCGCAGCTGTTGTACAAGAAGCAGGACTACCATTTTTGCTCACAAGGCTGCCACAGCAAATTTGAAGCAGATCCTTGGTTTTTCCTGTCAGGTAATAAACAACGGCAGCAGGACTTGATGGTTGAGAGCGCTAACACGTTTACCTGCCCGATGGATCCAGAAATAATTCAGGAAGGTTCTGGCACATGCCCAATTTGCGGTATGGCTCTGGAGCCAATGGATGGCGTTTCCGAAGGGCCTAACGAGGAGCTGGTAGATTTTACAAAGCGTCTTTGGGTCAGTGTATTGGCCGCCATACCGCTGTTAATTATAACGATGGGCCCCATGCTTGGCTTGCCTTTTCGAGAATGGATAGGCGAATCGCGCTCGACTTGGCTTGAGCTCATTCTGGCAACACCCGTTGTACTGTGGGCCGCCTTGCCGTTTTTCCAGCGCGGCTGGACATCAATAAAAACGCGTCACTACAACATGTGGACGTTGATCATGCTCGGGGTTGGCGCTGCTTACCTGTTTAGTGTTGTAGCCACTTTGTTTCCAGGTCTATTTCCAGCGGAAATTCGAATCAATGGTCAAGTGCCGGTGTATTTCGAAGCAGCTGTTGTCATTATTGCGCTGGTCTTCGTTGGGCAAGTACTCGAACTCAGGGCGAGAGAAAAAACCGGTGACGCTATTCGAGCGTTA
The DNA here is from genome assembly GCA_036478595.1 of Granulosicoccaceae bacterium. Classification (GTDB taxonomy): domain Bacteria; phylum Pseudomonadota; class Gammaproteobacteria; order Granulosicoccales; family Granulosicoccaceae; genus Granulosicoccus. The sequence continues at coordinate 18,170 of JAZGEF010000008.1, read as the reverse complement.
TTGGACTTATCACCTAAAACCGCTCGACGAATCACACCTGACGGTGATGAATACGATGCGCCGCTGAAAAATATCATCACCGGCGATCGATTGAAAATAAGACCAGGGGACAGCATCCCGATTGACGCGTTCGTGGTGGGTGGAAAATCGTCGGTTGATGAGAGTCTAATTTCAGGTGAATCAATGCCGGTTGAAAAAGAGCAGGGCGACAACCTCATTGGCGGCACCATAAACAAACAAGGCACGCTGGTAATTGAGGCCGACAAGGTAGGGCAGGAGACTGTGCTGGCTAAGATTGTGAGCATGGTATCTGGTGCACAACGCTCGCGCGCGCCCATACAAGGGCTTGCAGATAGAGTCGCGGGTTACTTTGTGCCTGTTGTTGTGGCGATTGCGTTTATCGCTTTTCTGATTTGGTTAGTCGTTGGACCAACACCGAGTTTTATTTTCGCGCTCGTCTCAGCCATTTCAGTACTTATTATTGCTTGCCCTTGTGCCTTAGGCTTAGCAACGCCAATGTCAATCATGACCGCAACGGGTCGAGGCGCTCAATCAGGAGTGCTCGTAAAAGAAGCCTCCGCGCTTGAACGACTCGCGGAAGTGGATACCTTGATTGTCGACAAGACAGGCACGCTGACTCAGGGCCAACCGTCACTTACTGATGTGATACCGGTGGGAAGTGTATCGCGTGAGCAATTGTTATCGTTGATAGGGTCTTTGGAAAGAGATTCTGCGCATCCGCTGGCCGAAGCGATAGTGGCTGGTGCAGAAGAGTCTAAAGCGCCATTTTTACCGGTTACGAATTTCGAATCCATTACCGGTATGGGCGTTCTGGGTACCATTGAAGGATTCAATGTTTCATTGGGCAACACCGCGATGATGTCTCGACAAGAAATCGGGCTGGTAGGTTTGCCTGACAATATTGAAACGCTTAAAGGCGAAGGCAAGACGGTAATGTACTGTGCAGTGGACGGTGCGCTTGCTGGGGTGATTGGTGTGGCGGACGCCATTAAGGAGACGACGCCTGCAGCGATAGAGCAACTTCGGGAGCAGGGCTTAAGAATCATCATGGCAACTGGCGATAGTCAAGCGACAGCGGAAGCCGTGGCTCGGCAATTGGGAATCGATGAGGTTCGCGCTGGTGTGCTGCCTGAAGATAAGTTATCTATTGTAGAGGAGCTTCGTCAGAGCGGTAGTGTCATCGCCATGGCTGGTGACGGCGTGAACGATGCGCCAGCATTGGCCAGCGCAGATGTCGGTCTCGCGATGGGCACTGGGGCAGATGTTGCGGTTGAAAGCGCCGGCATCACCTTGTTAGGCGGTGATCTAACCGGCATCGTTCGAGCCCGAAAGCTTGCACGCACCACTATGCGAAACATCAAACAAAATTTATTTTTTGCCTTCGCGTACAACGCTGTCGGTGTACCCATCGCGGCAGGAATTCTATATCCCATTACGGGAACCTTGTTGTCACCCATGATTGCAGCTGCCGCCATGTCATTGTCATCCGTGTCCGTCATTGCTAACGCCTTACGGCTACGAAGCCTCAAACTTTAAGTGATAATCATTAAGAATAAAATCTATTACTCCGCTGCAGGCGCACTCATCGTGCTCATAGGCTTGTACTATTTTCTTGTACCCAATGAAGCGGTCGGAGACCAGAAGAGTATTGTTGAAACAACCATGCCCGCGCTTGACAAGGCGTTTGACGAAGGTGCTCAGCTGTACGCTGACAATTGTGCTCAGTGTCATGGAAAGACGTTAGGTGGTGTTGTAGGCAATGGCCCTCCGTTCATCCGGCAGAAACTGGATCGCATAAGTGAACTATCTGCGAGTCAGGACGATATCGTGTTCAACATTAGTTAGCCGCTTAATCAAGTGTGCTTGTGCTGTCAGCCATTTTGCAGCGCAAGGTACCGCGGTTAATGCCGAGCCACTGCGCAGCTTTACTCTGGCCCCAAAATTACACCCGATCCAACCATAAACCGGCTCGTTTTAAGTGACTTGGATTGGTTTGACCCGTATTCTGCAGGGATACGGGTGTCGGGCAAAATCACTGAGCGCCACGCATCTCATCAAGATTACCTTCCCGCTCGAGCTTCCATCTGAAATAAAGCAGGCACAATCGTAACATTCCACTGGCTGCTAAATCCCTGTATATTGTCGATTGAGGTAGCCAAACGAGCCGCTTCTGAGTGTCAGTATACGTTACGACGCGCGTGGCTGTGAATATTGGCACTCCACCACAATGAGGGGAGAAATATGAAGATAAGTAAAATACTGCCAGCATCGCTGATTGTTGGCGCTATGATGGTCGGGAGTGCGGTACAGGCCCAGGATGCAAAGTTCTGGCGCATCGGTACAGGTGGTGCTGGCGGCACTTACTTCCCTATTGGCGGATTGATTGCCAACGCCATTTCCAGCCCTCCGGGTTCACGTTCCTGCGATGAAGGCGGGACCTGTGGTGTGCCTGGTCTGATCGCCATCGCTGTATCCACCAATGCGTCGGTTGCCAACGTTAACGCCATACATGCCGGCCAGCTCGATGCTGGCCTTGCTGGTGCGCAAAGTGTGGTTCAGGGGTACAACGGCGAAGGCAAATTCACCGATGCAAAAAAAGACAATATCCGTGTTATTGCCAACCTCTATCCAGAGGACATGCACCTGGTATTATCCAAAGGTACAAACCTCGCCAGCCTCGGGGATCTGAACGGTAAAAGTGTAGGCGTGGCAGCTGCCGGCTCTGGAACCCAGGTATCCGTGCGCATGATACTCAAGCATTATGGTATTGAGGCTGAAGAGCACGAGCTGGGGCTGGGGCAGTCAACCCAGCGACTGGCAGATGGTCAGTTAGATGCGTTTTTCTACGCCGGAGGCACGCCATTTGCCGCCCTCATTCAATTAGGCTCAACAAAAGGCTTTGAGTTGTATAAGTTTACTGATGATGAGCGCAAGGCCATCAACGGTATTATCCCATACTATGTTGAGTCCACTATACAGGGTGGTGTTTACGAGAACATAGCTGACGACACACCAACTGTTGCGGTTAACGGGCAACTGATTACCTCGGTTGATCAGCCGGAAGAGCTGGTTTACGAGATCACCAAAGCACTCTGGAGCGACAAGACTCGTGGTCTGCTAGACAAGGGGCATTCTAAGGGTAAAGCTATTCGCCTGGAAACTGCCCTGACCGGTGTACTGATACCGCTGCATCCAGGTGCCGAACGGTATTACAAAGAAATCGGCATGATCGAATAGCAGCCGACCCTACAGCGCCAGGAGCGGGCTAATCCAGCGCCCGCTCCGCTGCTTTGCTGATAATCCAGCTCTGGATGATCTTTGGTGCAACTATTGACCGCAATTATACAAAAAACGCATCAAGCTCGGATAAATACGTAAGCGGTTTGTTGCTGGTTAAGCGACAACCTGAAAGCGACTTGGGACTGAGCATGGCTACGTTCGACATTAAAGAAGCAGAAGCGCTGGAAAAAAAATACGATTCCGGCCTGCAAACCCGCGCTGTTGGCCCGTGGTTAGTACAGTTTACCTATATATTCTCCATCCTTTTTGCCGCCTATCACTACGTTACCGCAGGCATCGGCGTACCCATCGATCATTGGCACATGGGCGTGCATATGTCCGGTGTCATCCTGCTGATCTTCATTGGTTTTCCGGCGATAAAGAATCAGCGTGTCTGGGAACTGAGGCAAAATACCTGGTGGCGCTTTGCCAATGTTCCCATCTGGGACTGGCTGTTTATTATTGCTGGTATTTCCGCCTCACTGTATATCGGAATCACCTGGTACGAAATTGATTTTGAATTCCTTGGTGGGCGCTTTCGTCTGCCTGAACAGGTGATGCGCCAGGGTGACCCGGCTACGATTGATGTCGTTTTCGGCACGGTTCTGATCATAGTACTGCTCGAGGCAGTACGCCGCACGCTTGGCATTGTAGTTCCGATCATAATACTTGTCTTTACATGCTATGCCGTATTCGGACGCTATATCCCTATTCAATTGTTGATGCATCCTGGCATCAGCTGGGCGCAATACATAAACAATATGTACTTCCCTGCTGAAGGCATTTACGGCGTCACGTTGTGGATTGTTTCTACCGTAGTGTTCCATTTTGTGCTGTTTGGTGTGTTGGCACAGCGCATGGGTCTGGGGCAATTGTTTGTCGATGTGGCAACTGTCGTAGCGGGTCGATATACCGGAGGACTGGCAAAGGTCAGCGTCGTATCATCAGCCTTTTTTGGCACCATCTCGGGGTCATCAATCGCCAATACGGTCTCGACCGGCTCATTGACCATCCCGAACATGAAAAAGATGGGCTACCCTGGCCATCTCGCTGGAGGGGTAGAAGCAGCCTCCAGTGCCGGTGGACAAATCACACCACCTATTATGGGAGCCGCGGCGTTCATCATGGCCGAGTTTCTTGAACTCCCCTATACAACCATAGTCATCGCGGCAACGATTCCTGCCGCGATGCATTATATTGGCGTGCTCTGCATAGTGCATTTTCAGGCCAAGCGGCTTGGCCTGAAAGGCGTACCTGAATCTGAAATCCCGAAGCTCAGCACAGTAATCAAACAAGGCTGGCCCGCAGCCATTCCGTTGTTTGTGCTGATCTACGTTCTTTTCAGCGGCTACTCCCCCCACATGGCGGCATTCTGGGGCATTACATCAGCGCTGGCCGTTGGCTTTGTCAATCCCATGCATCGCCTTTCGATACGTGATGTATTTGATGGCTGCGCACTGGGTGTAAAATATGCACTTTCGGTCGGTGCAGTGTGCGCTGCTATTGGAATTGTTGTCGGTGTTGTCAATTCTACCGGCCTGGGGTTTCGCCTTGGCTTTATGGTCACCAATGGGTCCATGACGCTGGCCGAAAGCCTCTTTGGATTGATTTCGTGGATACCGTTAGTCGAGATTACGCTGCAGGAACTAACGCTGTTTATTTCCCTGGTTCTGATCGCTATAACCTGCATAGCAATGGGGGCAGGCTTGCCGACCACCGCCCTCTACATCATGCTGGCAACCGTCGCTCAGCCAGCTCTCGCCGATCTCGGCATCCCGCCATTGGCGTCGCATCTCTTCGTGCTGTACTACGGTGTGATCTCAGAGATAACCCCGCCGGTTTGCGCGTCCGCCTATGCCGCAGCCGGCATCGCAGGCGCGGATCCCTTTAAAACAGGTGTTTCAGCATTTTCCTTTGGTATGGCAAAACTCATGGTGCCTATGGTGTTTGTCTATTCACCCGCGATGCTGATCGTGCTGGATGACTACTTCACCTGGTCGGTTTTTCTGGAAACAGTCGTTTCCTGCGCTATCGGTGTGGCCATGATGGCTACAGCAATCAGCGCATTTATCGTGGCTCCTATACCCCTGGCGTTTAGATTCCTGATGGGATTCGCTGCCCTGTTGATGGTAGCTCCAGGGTTAAGTACCGATTTCTACGCCGTGATACTGGCTCTACCGGTCATTTTTCAACAGATCACTGCGAAGAAAAAACAGGATTCCGTCGTGTTTGAAAACACCTGATTGCCGCCGTGGCGAAAGTCAACCATTGTCTGCGAACTGCGTTGGACGCTTTAGGCTGTGCTGAAGTGCGGGCGAGTTGCCATCGATGATGTTGTTCTACACAACGATTTTTCAGTGCAACCGGATAGGATAGATGCACAGAATTAAACGATACGAGATGCAGAAAATCGCGGTCTTTTTTGAAGGCCAACAACTAACTGCCGAAACTGGCGATAGTGTAGCCGCCGCTCTGCTATTGGCGAACAATAGAATGTTCCGCACAACACCCGTCAGCGGTTCAGCTCGCGGCCCACTGTGCATGATGGGCATCTGCTTTGATTGTCTGGTAGAAATTGACGGGGTGGGCAACCAGCAGGCCTGCATGGTAGAAGTTCGTCAAGGCATGAAAATAAAGCGTCAGGATGGGGCCCTGGATCTTTTACCTGTTCAGGATAGTGATAAAAAACACAGCGATAGCGCGTGAAAAACCGGTATGACATCGCCGTGATTGGTGCAGGACCCGCAGGTATTGCGGCAGCGACTCTGGCCGCAAGTCATGGTGCGTCTGTCGTTCTAGTTGATGAGCAAAGCCAGCCTGGTGGGCAGGTTTATCGCAACCTGTTACACCAATCGATCGAGGACAAAAATATTCTCGACAAGGATTATTATAGAGGCAGAAACCTTCTGCGGAGCACGCGGGACAGTAATATTGATTACATTCCCGGTGCCACCGTCTGGCAGATATCGCCTGAGCTCGAGATTGGCATGTCCAATGATGGAAAAGCCTGTTTGTTTCATGCCCTGCAGGTCATCATTGCGACCGGTGCACTGGAAAGACCCTTTCCGGTACCGGGCTGGACCCTGCCCGGTGTGATGCAGGCTGGAGCAGCCCAGACGTTACTCAAAACCTCTGGAGTAGTCATACCCGACGCGGTTTTTATCGGAACCGGCCCGCTTCTCTACCTCATCGCCTGCCAATATTTGCGTGCCGGCGTAACGATCGAGGCCATTCTCGATGTCTCACCCCGAGACAATTATTGGCGGGCTTTGCCTTATCTTCCCAAAGCGCTACTAAACAGTGACCAGTTGATCAAGGGATTCAGCTGGCTGAATCGACTTCGCAATTCCGGCGTCAGTTGCATCAGTAGTATTGAGGAAGTTCGCTTCACAGGAAAGCTGTCGCTCGAGTGCGTTGATTATCGCCGTAAAGGTCAATGGCATCATATTGAAACCCGCCACGCCCTGGTGCACCAGGGCGTGGTACCGAATACTAACCTGGCCATGGCTGCCGGTTGCGAGCACAGCTGGAGTGACAGCCAATTATGCTGGCACGCTGAAACCGATTACTGGGCAGAATCCAGTGTTCCAGCTGTTATGGTTGCAGGCGATGGTGCAGGTATTTTTGGCGCCGGAGCAGCCGAGCATTCTGGTCGTATCGCAGCGCTGGGAGCACTATACCGAAGCGATATAATTGATGTGAAAACCAGGGACCGACTTGCCGCACCTGCGCGACGGCGATTGATTCAGGGAAAAAAAATCCGGCCTTTTCTAGATGTATTGTTTCGCCCACCCATGCAATTCAGAGTACCAGTTGAAGACGCCACTCTTGTCTGCCGCTGCGAGGAAGTCTCCGCCGGTGATATTCGCGCGGCAATATTGCATGGTTGTTCTGGTCCCAACCGACTAAAAAGTTTCAGCCGCTGCGGTATGGGCCCGTGCCAAGGCCGGTTGTGTGGGTTAACCGTCTGTGAATTGATGGCTCAGGCTCGCGACGTTCCAGTGGCCGCAGTTGGGCCCCTTCGCTTGCGACCACCTGTAAAACCTTTGCCACTGGCGGAGCTGGTCAATCTGGCGGAAGTGTCGGCGCAACCTCCGAATACCTGCAGATAGCATGAGCCCAGCCATTCACACGGCAGATACCATCATCATCGGGGGCGGCCTCCATGGTTGCTCGACGGCTATTCACCTGAGCCTCGCAGGCCTGAATACTATCATCCTTGAAAAAGACCATATCGGGCGCCATGCCTCCAGCGCTAATGCCGGCGGTGTGCGGCGCCTGGGGCGTGCTCTACCCGAAATCCCACTGGCGGAAGAGGCACTCAAGCACTGGCATCACATAGCGGACCTGGTTGATGATGATTGCGGTTTTATCAGCACCGATCAAATAAAACTGGCAGAGAACGAGGCCGAGATTCTGACTTTACAGCAACGCAGTGATGAATTGCAGAAGCTTGGATTTCTGCATGAAGAAATGATTGATCAACTGCAGCTACGCGAGCTGCTTCCGGCGGTTGCACCGCATTGCAAAGGTGGCATGATTGTGCGCGGAGACGGTTATGCAAACCCTTCTCAGACGGTGCGCGCCTTTGAGCGTAAAGCGGCTGCACTAGGGACAAGAATTTTTGAACACCATCCCGTTATTTCACTGCAGAGGCGTGGCTCTGGATGGCAGGTGCAAACTGAACAAAGCGCATTTGAAGCACCGGTTGTAGTCAACTGTGCTGGTGCCTGGGGTGGGCAAATAGCCACGATGGCCGGTGATTTCGCACCGGTGGAACCCCGGGCCTTAATGCTGATGATAACAGAGCGCGTGCGACCTTTTATTCGCCCCGTTGTCGGTACACAGGGTCGCGCGCTTTCATTCAAACAGTTCACCAATGGTACTGTCCTAATTGGTGGTGGATACCAGGGCAATGCCGTGCCACAGAATAACCTGACTCACTTGAACTTCAAAAACCTGGCCACCAACGTGGCCTCTGCTGTCGCTGTGTTTCCACTCATGGCAAAGACACGAATCGTGCGTAGCTGGGCAGGTATAGAAGGCGTGATGCCCGACAATATCCCGGTCATCGGCATGGGTTCAGAAGCAGGGATTTTTCATGCCTTTGGATTTTCTGCCCATGGCTTTGCTCTCGCACCGGTTGTCGGAGAGATCATAGCCCACTGTATTACACGAGGAAGCTCCAGCTTAGCTATCGATGCGTTCGATATCGCGCGCTTTGCTGCAGGACCTGGTAGATACCAGGCAGCAGAAAAAACATCGACCTGAACACGATATAATCTATGGGCTCACCCTCTTCGATAGGTAGAGGCATCATACCCAGATGCTCATCGTGTCAGACGTGCACCGAATCGACGAGCTACCCCTCAACCTGAAGAAATATCGGTGTGTATTTCTGGTTTGAATCGCACCTGCAAACGCGAACCGGGGTTCTGTTGCAACTTCGAGTCTTGAGCCGCATGATGGACCGCAGTGGATCAGACTAGGAGTCGATTCGTCACTACGCACACCGATAGTCCATTCAAATGGCGTCAGTTCGAACCCGAACTCATCCTCTTGTGCGTTAGGTGGTACTTGCGCTATGCCTTGAGTTACCGCGATCTGGAGGAGATCATGCGCGAGCGGGGACTCTCGGTTGACCATACAACGATCTATCGGTGGGTTCAGCGCTATGGACCAGAAATTGACAAGCGGTGCCGGCCATACCTGAAACGCACAAACGATTCCTATCGGGTCGATGAAACTATAGTGACCACGGTTTAATGAATAGAAAGTATTGACAATTCTTCGAAATAAGAAGCGAACTAATTAAGTTTGTAACAGTTGCTAACACTGTAAAAATACAGGGGCAGCGCTGCTACTGAACATTTGTAGTGCTCGCCTATGTCGTATACTGGCAGCTGTCACATAGTCAGCTCTTACTAAAGCTCTTCAATGGATTTACTTTTCTTATTGCTCCGAAAGCCAAGCCAGTAGACCGAGAAGACTGACATCAGGATCAAGACTATTGCTATCGGATGGTTGATAATATTTGAAACATCTCCCCGCAGAATAGTGGCAGTTTGGCCTAAAGATAGTTCGAAGCGCGGCCCAAGGAAAAACGCAATGATGAACACGACGATAGGGTAGTTTAATACTGTCATACCCATTCCCAAAACCGCAAAGAGCAACATGACATAAACACCAAAAGACCCACCCGTTGATAAATACACACCAACAATACACAGAACCAAAGCCGACGAGAATACTACCGACTCAGGCGCTGATATCATTCGTGACCAGAGGCGTAAGCCAAACAAACCGCAGAAAAAATTGCAGAAGTTAGCAATGATCATCGCCCCGAAAAGGCCATAAATCAACTGACCCTGCTGGCCAAACAGTAATGGGCCAGGTTGGATGCCTTGGATCAAAAAGGCACTGATTAGCAATGCAGCTGAAGCACTTCCAGGTAATCCTAGCGTCAACAGCGGTATGAAGTCTGCTCCCGCAACCGATGAGTTTGCTGACTCTGTAGCGGCGATGCCGCGTAAATCACCTTTGCCGAAACTCTCCGGATCTTTAGCAGATTGCTTGGTCGATGCGTAACTCATAAAGGCTGCCGCAGTAGAGCCCATACCCGGGACTGCACCAATGGTGGTTCCAATAATAGCGCCTCGAAGCAATACGAATCGGCACGCCCAGTATTGCTAGCGGTGAAATAAAGTCGCGGCATGACTTTAACCGAGATGTCAAAGAATCGTTTGGTTACGATGGGCATGGTCGCATAACCGAGTTGAAGAAAGAACATGCTGGAATTACGGCAAACTATTCATACACGTATGACAAAATTGGTAATCTGCTAACCAAGCCAGACCTAGCCGAAACAGCAGGCCACACCTATCAGTACGGTGCAGGGGCCGCGGGCCCGCATGCTCTGACACAACTGGGAAACCGGCAATTTCAGTACGATGCCAATGGCAATCTAACGAGTAATGGTCAGCAAAGTGTTACGTGGACAGAGTTCAATAAACCCAAGATCATCACCAACACTGACGGCACGTTTACCGAGTTTAAATACGGCAGTAATCATATGCGCGTACAACGAATCGAGACAGACCGCACAACGACGTACCTAGACGCATCATTTGCTGGTAATGCGCACTATGAGCTCATAGAAGACACATCAGGCACTACCACCAACACAATCAAGAAGCACTACTATTCGATTGGTGGCAAAACGATTGCCATTGATACGACAACACATGTTGGCAGCGCAGCTGGCACCACAGAGCGGCATTATGCCCATCATGACTACCTGGGATCCATTATTGTCTTAACGAATAATGCCAAAAATGTAGTCAAGCGATTCAGCTACGATATTTGGGGTAAACGCCAAGCACTTGGAGGGGGCGAAGGTAATGCGCTAGCACTGTCTAGCCCCATTACACATCTAGGTTTTACCGGCCACGAGATGATCGATAGCAGTGACCTGGTGCACATGAACGGCCGCATCTACGATCCAGCGGTAGCCAGGTTTATGAGCGCGGATCCGTTTATTCAGTTTGAGAACAACTCGCAGTCCTATAACCGTTACGGCTATGTCTTGAACAATCCGCTTGCCGCTACCGATCCGAGCGGATATTTTAGTAAGAGTTTTGCTGCGAAATTTCACAAATTAGCTACCACCGGAGTGATTATTGGCTTAAGTATTTATACTGCTGGAGCAGCAACCACTGCATATGGGGCCGTGGTGGGAGGTGCATTGAGTGGCGCGGTTGGGAGTGGATTGAGTTCAGCTTTGTCAGGAGCGGGCGCTAGAAATTTCACTAAAAGCGTTGTTCTTGGCGCAATTAGCGGAGGTGCTACTCGAGGTCTAACTGGAAAATTGATTTCTGTTAAATCTCTTGCTGAAAATGCTCCAGCATTGCTAGTCGCAAATGGTGTTAGCCAAGGTACAGTTTCCAGCGCTACGGGTGGATCGTTTAGAGCAGGTTTCGTCGCAGCTGCCATTGGAGGAGCGGTGCCGGGTTTCGATTTGCATCCTACAGCAAATGTTGCTATCTCGGCTATCATAGGTGGTTCCATCGCTGAATTGAGTGGCGGTGAATTCGAAGATGGCGCAATGACATTTGCATTTAATCGACTGTTCGGTGAGTTATCGAATTATGCTACCAGCGAAACGGATCGATTAAAAAACCTTGCATGTGCAGCCGATAGTAATCAGCTTTGTATTGAGGACAGTAGGGGTGTGCTACAAACAGATGGCGTTAGAGGAACGGACTATACTCACAACCCAAGTAGACGGCCGGCTCCATTTGGTGGTGCTAGTATGGCAGCCGAAGGGAGTGGGATGCATTTATATGATGAAGGAAAGAGGTTTGATATTAGTTTCGTAAGAAATCACGTGGTCGATACATCAAAAATTCACGATTGGATGAATAGTTGGAGCTATTCGCAGAGCAACGGCTTGTACCAAAGCAGGGGACCTGTGTTTGATACCGCGTTTAGTGCGTACAGTTTCGCCGGAATGATGCCTGCTTCCTTAGCTACTTTTATTGGTTACGCAGGAAATGCGAGTTTTGCCGACCAATCCTATTTTTATAATATGATAAGACAAAATGGACAATGATTGGGCAGCTATATAATGATCGGGCTGTTATATTTTGAGCGAAAAAAATGGTAACGTACAAAAATAAATTGTGCCTTTTAACAATGTTGATTGTATCTTCATGCGGTTTTGGTGGTGGTCAAATTGGTGTTTTCGCCAAATCCCTTGATGAGAGGCAGCACTTGGCCATATTCGATGTTGAATTGGTAGACTTGGAGGGTACGATAAGTGCTGATGATCATGAGAAGTGGCGACGTATGGAGGCGGATTTAGATCATGTGTTGGCGGGCGATGACAATCTTGTCTTCTGCTCGCTTGTTCCAGGTACAATTAGGATGTATGAGCCTCCGTCAAGATCCGTCCATGCTTTAATTCACTGTACCCGTCCGATCCCATTCGAACAAGAAGTGAATAAATCGACGCATCCTTACATGTACAAATATGCTTTCTAATCTACACGGGTATCTCGAGTGCTCAGGCTAGAAGAGTTTGTCGTTCAACGCATATCTCTTCATTAGATTCGATCAGCTCGTATAGATGAGCTATGTTTAAATTAAGGCATGGATGGCATGGCGTCAGTGCCAATGACTGAATTCAAAAATGGTTCTACACCAGACAGCAAACACTGCAATCCGTCCCACTGCTAAAACTGAGTGAGGAATTGAACCTCAGGGTATTGAAATTTCCAGAATTGAATCGGCATAGTTGCTAGGGCTGGTGGGTGCAGTCTAGCAACGCCACTTCACGGAGCTGGATTTTCGCAGGCTTGGTTACAATCTGGTGGTTCAAAGCACGGTCAACTGTCAGCCCCTACATATTTAGCATCTGAAAGCTAGGCTAGGTGGCATACGAAGCGTGGAGGTACTTGGGGAGATAACCCGCGGGATTTTGTGCTTGTAATGGAGGGATGGTACTTTCATAAGAATGAATACTAGGCTTTTATTATTAATTTTAACTTTCGCCCTAGCTAGCTGCGTAGGAAGTGTTGACCATGAGAAATATGTCGATGAAACAATTCTTTGGTACTCTGAAAACAATCGCGAGTTGAAGCGTGCGGTAAAGATATTGTTAGCGCACCCGAGTATTAAACGAGTAGAGGATGATACTTCTCAGAAGTATGAGAACCTCACGGATTCAGATATAGTTGCGTATAATTCAGTGCTGACAATTTCCAAGAATCTAAACATCAAAAATATTGAAGTTTCGCGATGAGCATACAAACATCGAGATATCGTCGCCACCGTTATCCGCCAGAGATCATCAGCTACGCCATATGGCTGTATTTTCGATTCAGTCTGAGTTTTCGCGATATAGAAGACTTGCTCGCAGAGCGTGGCATTATTGTTTCGTACGAATCGATTCGTCGCTGGTGTTTGAAGTTTGGTCCAGGTTACCAACGTTCCCTTAAAAGATGTGAATGTCAGCTCGGTGACGACTGGTATTGCGACGAGGTGTTTGTGTCGATTGCGGGTACGCAGCATTACCTTTGGAGAGCAGTCGATCAAGATGGCGATGTGCTTGATATGCTGATTCAAAAACGTCGGGATCAACAAGCCGCCGAACGCTTTTTTCGCAAAGTACTGAAGGGGCAGGGTAGGGAGCCGCGCCGAGTGGTGACCGATGGACTTAGAAGTTATGTGCCTGCCATTCGGAACGTGCTACCAAGTGCCATGCATGATAAGACAAAATACGCGAATAATCGTGCGGAGAATTCCCGCCAACATACACGTCGTAGAGAGCGACAAATGCAACGGTTCAAATCAACGAGACAGGCTCAACGTTTTCTTGGGCTGCATGCCCGGGTTGGCAATCTGTTTCGATACGGTCGACATTTAATGAAAGCTAAACACCACAGATTGTTTCGTGACAGGGCATTTGCAGTATGGTCCTCGGTAACTTGTGCCTAGAATTCGCCAGCTCTAGGTTTAGTTCGTATTTATTAGTTAACGTGACAATGCCCCCGTGATGCTCAGATCGCTAAGGCTCCCAACGTTTATAGATAATCATGCTGAGTATGCATGTTCGTGGGAAACAAAACGGGCAAGGCAGCCTTCATCCAATTTAGTGGATTTCAGCGCTTTCGAATTGGTTTCCTCTGGTAGCGCCTTTCTTTTTCAGATGTCATTACAAATGTCTGGCAATAATTATATTCAGAGATCGCGAAGCCTCTTTTTTCGGGCGGATTGATGCCGCTCTCGTCGATCACTATCAACGTACCGATCAGTCGTTGCCATCGTTGCGTGACCGGCATCATCGCGTACGTGCTCACGAGGTCGAACTTTGACGTCCTCGGAGATGCCTGTGTGTCTAAGCCAATGAACTGTTGAAGCCTTGAGCTCCTGTGCGTCGGTACTCATACCATCATCGATCATGCGCGCAAGCGCTGCATCAAAGCACCGCTGCACAATGAGCCGAATATGTCGAGTGCTGGAAACTGGGCCTGAACCCTTGAGTTTCGGAATCAATGGGGCCATATTATTGGGTGAGGGCAGGGCAGGCTGAGTCTGAGAGCGCCGATAACGTTTTAGCGCTTTTAGCATGTCTTGGCTGACGGTCACCGTTCGATCCTTGTTTCCCTTGCCAGTAACATGGAACCACCAGTTTTTATCAACGTCGGCTCGAAAGTCACTCATGACCGGCGCCGATCTTTCATCGGCGACCAGCTCTGATATCCGCAGGTACATACCAAACAGTGCTGTGATGATAAAAAGCGTTCTCTCATGCTCCTCAGGATCGTTATCTGCCATAAGCTCAGCTGTCTCGATCAGGTAGTCCCATTGCAGATTGCTGAGTCTGCGCACCACAGCAGCACCTTGGTCTTTGCGAATGAATTTGCTTTTCTGTCGAATTAATTTAACGGGATTACTGCTAATAACCGATTCTGACTGCAGATAATCATAGAACGAGGATAGAGCGGTGAACGTCGCCCTGGTCGTTGCATGAGATGGGGCATAGTTGACGATATCAGGTGCTTCGCCGGATTCAAACGCCTCCTTGGAGACTGCAGCTACAAACGGGCGCCAATTTGAGTTGGGCTGGCGTTCACCTTCACGGTTTGCGAATCGTGCAACGTTCTTTACACCGATCCATGCTTTGGGCGGATTCAGCGCGAAGCGAACAAACTGCTCGATGTCTTCGCGCGTAAGTTTGCAAATGGATGACGCGTTGATCAGCCAGCTCCACTGGCAGAGGCGTTCTAACTCTCGCCGGTACGCGTTAAAGGTGGCGCTGCTACCGTCATAACTGAGTAGAAAACGCGTAACGAATCGGGCGTCTTGCTCGAGCACACTGAATTCAACCGAACAATCAATACCCGACAGCGTTAACGGCGGAGCGTTTGAATCGATGTGATTCAGGTTATCGAATATCGGGGTCGGAGCCCGGCGTTTGGGTGAAGAGGCCATAAACCAAGCATAGAAGATGGTTTCCACAAGTCAAATATCCGATATTCAATAATATCGGATATTTGACTATCTGCAATAACAGCCGCCTAACGCATCGTCCATTTCGGCCGTACATCCAATGATCGCTGTTGTGGCATAAGACGTGTATTCATGTAATACTGTATTACAAATAGGAGTATTTTCACATGGCACTCTCCGTTAGGCTTGAGCCGGAGCTTGAGGCATTAGTAGAACAAGAAGCTCGGCGACTGGGCGTTTCTAAGTCCGAATTCGTGAAAGATTCGTTATCTCGTACCCTTGGGCTCATTAATCCGGCTGAATTGTTGGGCCAGGTACGCACAGGCTCTCCATCAGGAAAGTCAGACTTGTCCGAAACAGTTTCCAAAACAATGAAGAGAAAATTGCGTGCAAAGCATTCTGATTGATGCCGGTCCGTTGATCGCGCTATTTTCCGTCGACGACAAACATCATCAGCGCTATGACAACCTTATTAGAAAACTGTCTCCGGACGGGCTTCGACTATTAACCACTTGGCCATGTATTGTTGAGGCTAGTTATCTGTTGAACGCCCAAAATCGATTTGAATTGCTGGAATGGATTCGGTTAGGTGGTGTTGTGGTTTGCCCTTTCTCTCACGATAATCTTGGCAGCATTGTTAAGTCAATGAAAACGTATACCGAATCTGGAAAACGAGAAATGGACTTCGCTGATGCAACGTTGTATTGGCTTGCGGTGGAAACTGGAATTATTGAAATTATGACCGTTGATAATCGGGATTTCTCTAGATACCGTTTGCCAAGCGGCGGGTTCTTTATCATCCATTGATAATCCGTAACCAAGGTCTGTTATGGTTTGCGATAACGATTATTCTGTTCGGAGCGCTTTCCTATCTGTGTAGCGCGCGCGCGGGCGCAGCTCGCCGGTTAAAAAAGCCAGGCCACATTGAGCCGCTCAGCAAGACCGCAACAATCTTCTAATCAGCCGGTTGGCGGGTGTCGCTACTTTATTGCAGGTGCAGGCTCATCTGACATTCCTTCGATATCGCAACAGCGATAGGTGGCTCGCTTTTAAGAGCCCGCCTTCGTTTACCGTCACAGGGCTCTTCGACTACACCAACGATAATTTTAGTTTTTTACAGCGCTTCAAATTGATTTGATTTTCTTTGCGCCTCGGAAGCCAAGCCAATAGACCGAAAAGACAGACATCAGTATCAAAACAACTACAATCGGATGGCTATGGTATTCATTCATTGGTACTCTCCATTGCAGTATTTTAATTTTGAATATAAAACAGTCTTACGCTGATTGCGTAAAGACGAGTTGGAAAATGGACGAATCACCCAATCATTCAGTTTATTTCGTACCCGGTTTGCACCGGTGCGTAGTACGCAAACGACACTGCGCACAGAGAAGCCAGATTGGCAGCCGTGGTTGTTGTTTTTCTTTTCGGCGCTGCGGCAACAAACGCGTAATCTCAACGCTAAAGTGGAGCGGGAGCGACTACTGCAGACCGATCTGCCAGAGCTCTCGGTCCAGCTGATTGATTACCTACGAGATCATGGTCGTTTAACAATGAAAGAAGCTGAGACACTAACTGGTGCCAGTAGAAATACACTGAAAGTGCATTTCAAACGGTTGGCTGAACGTGAGCTGGTTGAGTTGCACGGCAAGGGAAGGGGAGCTTGGTACAGCTTAATATGACAGCGCATTTTAAATGAATTTGCACAGCAGCTCGTTGTGGAGGCGGAGGATCTAGTCGTCAATAGAACAGGCATCATCATCGATTCCCTGGGCGGCATGTCACCACGTGAGCGTGTGTTCATCTTAGCGCTCTACCCGTTTTTCAGTGACTCGACAGTGGTTGATCTATGCGCCGAGTTTGAGTACACGTTTCCCACATTGAGGGATATTACCTCATTGGATTTTCAACATTGGACAGTGATAGTCCAGCTGATAGCAAGCTACAACGGCTGGTAATGTCTGATTCGATGGACAAGCTGAAGCGGGAGAACCAACGTCTTGTTGCGCTACTTGAGCGTCATGGCATTGAGTGGCGCGTACCTGTCGATGAAGAGACGACAACACCGATTCACCCTGTTGTACGTCAGCTATCAACCGAGGCGAAGATTCATTGTTTGCAGACTCTTTTCAGAGGTCGTTCAGATGTGTATGCGCAACGCTGGGAGAGCGCTAAGGGTGATCGATCGTAGTACCCCTTAATGGTAATCGATTCAGAGGCATTTCAGACTACGAGATTGACCTCTGGAACGAGTGTGCACGACTGCTGACAAATGCCATCATCTATTTCAATTCAAAGATACTCAGCTTCTTGCTCACTTATTTTGATCGAAGAGGCGATAATAAAAACCTCGACCTGGCAAAAACGGTATCACCGGTGGCATGGTTCAACGTAAACCTGAATGGGACTTACAGCTTCGATTTTGGACAGAACATGCTCGACGTGGATGAAATCATGCGCCTAATAAGGGGTACTAGGGTTTTTCCCTCGTAATGGGACAAAAACGTCCAGATCCCTTGCCCCGCCTACGTTTCCCGAGGGGGGTACTTTTCCTGAACGGGTAAATAACCCTCGATTGAGCTCATTAGTTCGTTCAGATCAGGCAGCTTTTCGCTCAATTGGAAGTTGTAGGTGCCTTTCAAGTTGATGTTGTACCAGGCAACTGGTGAGGCTTGTTTGACAATTTGGATCTTTTCTTCGTCCTGTTGATATTCAAAGCTGGTCAGAAGCTGACTAAGTATGGCTGAGTTAAAGTGGATTATGGCGTTGGTAATCAGGCGAGCACACTCGTTCCATAGCTGGATTTCCTCGTCTGAGCTACCGCGGAACTGATCACCATTGACGCTGCTGATTGCGCG
>JAZGEF010000007.1:0-5041 GCA_036478595.1 Granulosicoccaceae bacterium | reverse complement strand
ACCGAAAAATATTTGGTCTTGGTCACTGGCCACCGTCGCGAAAATTTAGGAGAAGGTATTGAGTCGCTATGTCGTGCGCTCGAAGAGCTAGCCAATAGAGATGATGTACAAATAATTTGGCCGGTTCACCTTAATCCCAACGTTGGCGATGTGGTGCACCCGATGCTAGCGGGCAAGGCCAATGTGCACCTGATACCACCTGTGCAGTATTTGCAGTTTGTTTACCTGATGGACAACGCCAGATTAATTATTACTGACTCAGGCGGTATCCAAGAAGAAGCTCCTTCACTCGGCATTCCTGTATTGGTCACTCGAGATACTACTGAGAGGCCAGAAGCGGTATCGCATGGCACGGTTAAACTAGTTGGCTCGTCCTATCAATCAATTCTCTCTGAGGCTATTGCTTTGCTGGATGACCCTGCGCTACATCAATCCATGAGTGACGCGCAAAATCCTTATGGAGATGGCATGGCTTGCAGGCGGATAGTTGATGACCTACTCAATTACCTCTAGTTGTTAGCTGTCCTTACCATTTAGCTGTTTGAGTAGCAGTTGCTTTGCAGCGTTGACTTTGGCGGCTAAGTAGTTACTCCCCCCTTTGTCAGGGTGTAGTTGACGCATCAATACTCTATAGGCATCCAAAATCATCTTTTTGTTAGCATCTGTTTTCACACCCAGAATGTCGCAGGCTTCACTTATCGATAACTCTTCGTTAGTTTGTGAAACACTTGAAGACTGTTGATAACTGGAGCCGGACCATTGTTTACGCTCGCGGCTAATATAGGTTTGTAGTAGTTGTAGTGCTTCGGAGTCTGATTGTTCGCATGCTTGATAAAAGAGGAGTAAGTCATCGTTACTGAGTTCACTGAGGCGCTGCCCGTTAAACGAGCCTTGCAAAACTGTGCCGTCTATTTGCCCGCTTTGGCTATCCATGGTTAGTACAAGGCTACTGGCTCGTAGAGTAGAGGATGCCATGCCCGGTATTTCTAAGCCCACTGTTTTAGCCAGCCATGGCGCATACCTAACTAGTAAAGGTGCCACTCTCATTGCTTGTGTAAGGGCTGCGCCAATCAAGGCGAAGAATGCTGGTGCACGCATCATGGCAACCATAGCAATTAACAACAGGCCAGCAGCGATAAGACCTAATTGTATTTTTCCGGCCTTACCCTTTTTTAATAGGTTTTTTGCATAGAGCACGTAAATGAGATACGCCGCAAGGCCGACAGCAATAATGATGAAAAATCGAGTCATGAATGAGAGGCTTTTAACACGAAGCTAGATTGTACCGGATTGTTGAGGCTGGCCGGATAGCTTGGTCTTGGGTAAAGTTGTAGGCACGCTGCCGAACAATTTACCAGGCATCAATCGTACAGCGCGGATTGTTCGTCAAAGAGCTCGCAGGCAAGCCTACCGTGTGGTGCATCAACGTGATCATAAGTCAAAACGGTGTCCTTGGGTATATCCTGCTTTAGTGTACAACCTTCAAGCAGGCTCATTGGGACACACCGCTCTCGTATGAATACATCGTTATTCTCAGCCATTCCGTAGGCATGAAAACCGCCGATGCCGTCTAGCACTGTGCCAGCTTTTAAATCGATTTTGCTTGCAGCCAGCACCTGTACTACAGGCCGACCAAGTGGCTTTGTTGTGGCATCGGCAAATAGTGCCGCGCGCGCTATGGTATTGGGTGTTTCAAGGTGAGGTAGATGGTAGGGCACGTAGAATAAATAGTAAGGGCCTTTGCCCATTTTCAAATAGTCGGCGTATTGCTGCAATACCGGGTTTTCATTGTAGCCAATAATAAATACTCCGGGGCCAGGTTCTGCCCCAAGTATGTAGTCAACCGACCCTGTTTGAAGCTGTGCTTCACTAAACTGTTCAACCGCTTCGGTAACATGTTCGCAACGTGGCCCGTGCATACCGCGAGTATCTACGCCAAAGCCGGTTGCGTTCGCAAGAACGGCAGTTTCCATTGATATTTTGGTGCCGTCGGCAAATGAGGTGATCATCTTGACGCCTTGTTTATGTTGATCGGCAAAGCCTTGCTGTGTTTCTGGGTTTCTGTAACGGTCCTGTAAACCTTTTATGTTTCCAGCTAATCGTGGCTCGTACCCCAGCTGCTTAACCCAGCGGAATAGATTCATGGTAACGCCTGGTTGGTCGCCGTCTACATTGGTAATGATCACGCCGGCTTGATTGGCTCGATGTTGAAGAAGAGGGCCACACAAGGCATCTAATTCTGCATTCATTAATACAACGTGCTTGCCATTTTTAATAGCCTCAGTTACCACCGCTGCACCAAACTCGACTTCACCAGTGGCTTCTACAATGACATCTATGTTCTCAGCTCTGCAAATTGCAAGCGGATCTGAGCACACCGCATAGGTCGATTCGTTGATAGCGTGTTCGAGCGATTGTTGAGTGTCAGCACAGCTAAAGTGTTCAACTCCTGCCTGAGTGTATGCTTGATGCGCCTTTGATTCAGTTCGGTTGTAGATGGCGGAAAGACGCATACCATTCTTGTAAGAATGAATAATCTGAATGGCTAGGCCACGACCCATGTAACCAGCGCCGATAAGACCAACGCGAATGGGGTTGCCCAGACTTTCTCTCTCTTGTAAAGCTTGATCGACGAGAATCATTAGTCTGTAATCACTAGCCGGTAACTATCAAAATGTTAGTCAGAGCTTAAGCAGCTGACGCGACTTTATCATCAGGCTTGCCTGATTTGTCTTCGTCAGACCCGTCATCCTGGGTTTGTGGCCCTAGCCCGATACCGCGATAGTGTTCGAAGTCTTCTGCATTTAAAAAACGCCTGCCGTCCACAACCAACGGCTGTCTGCTCAGCGCATTTAGTAAATCTGCTAAGCCACGAAATTCATCCCATGCGGTGATTAACAATATAGCGTCGGCTCGGCTAGCGGCATCTCTCAAATTCTTAGCGATTGAGATGTCGGATGAAGAGATTTCATCCGGCAAGCGTTCAACAATTGGGTCGTAAACTACTAGCTGCGCATCCGTTTTGAGCAATTGCCGAATCACTGCTATTGCTGGTGATTCGCGGGTGTCATCGGTGCCGGGTTTAAACGCTAAACCTAGTATGGCGACATTTTTACCACGTAAGTTAGGCATGGACTCGATTAACAGTTGTACAAATAGCTCTGCTTGTTTTTTGTTGGTATCGATAACCGCATCTAGTACTGTTGAATTGACACCCTGTTGCTGTGAGAACTTACGAAGCGCGTTGACATCTTTTGGGAAACAGCTGCCACCGAAACCACAACCGGCTGCTAGATAGCTGGTGATCTCAGGTGTTACGCGGTCACCATTCGGCATTATTGGTGATAGTCGTTTATCCAGACAAACACCATCCAGCACCGCCGTAACATCAGTATCTGGAAGTCGACTGCAAAGGTTTCCAATCTCGTTTGAAAACGAAATTAGTGTCGCCAATAAAGCATTACTAGCGTATTTGATCATTTCTGCCGTTGTGTTATTGACCCGGACTTTATCGACGCCTGCAAAGCAGCCGTAAATTTGTGCAAGCTTTTCTTGTGCCTTGGCATCGTTACCACCTAACACAATACGGTCTGGCGTCATGAAATCTTTCACCGCTGTGCCTTCTTTTAGAAATTCAGGGTTCATGCCTAGACCAAAATCAACGCCTAATTTTTTGCCAGAATGTTGTTCGAGAAGCTTAGCTACCGTGTTATCTGTCGTGCCGGGTACCACAGTGCTTTTGACGACAACGAGATGATATCCATCGGTGTTTTTCAGTGCACCACCAACATCACGTGCTGCTTGTTCTATTTGCGTCAGATCGATGCTGTCGCCGTCAAACGGAGTGCCCACTGCGATAAACGTTGCGTCACTACCGGTAATTGCATCCTCGATTCTGTCTGTTACTTTTAGGTTTTTACCGACTGTTTTTTCTAATAACTCAGGCAGGCCTGCTTCAAAAATTGGGCAGTTGCCTTGATTGATTGACTTGACTTTGTTTGGATCGGATTCCACGATCACAATGTCGTGGCCATGTGCTGCTAGGCAAGCGCCGCTCACCAACCCAACATAACCACCACCTACGATAGCGATGCGCATTTATTCTTCCTCTGCGGATTGATTACCCGCATACCACGTTAGTGCTCGCGCAACACCGTCTTCCAAGGTGATAGAGGGCGCATACCCTAGTTCTGTTCTGGCTCGATCAATGTTAGGGCATCGACGATGTGGGTTGTCTGTCAAGTAATCTGCATCCGCACTTGAGGCAAAACGTAAGTTACCTTTATAGTCCAGAACATCACGTGCTGCAGCTATGTTGCGCTCAGCAAAATCTCTAATAGATATCTCTGGCGCATCGTTGCCGATGTTGTACGATCTACCTGCTTCACCTTTGAACAATACTTTGTAATAGCCGACCACCGCATCGGCGATATAGCAAAATGTTCGAGTGGGTGAGCCATCGGACAATAATACGACGTCATCGCCGCTCAATACGTTTCTGGCGACGTCGCACGGCAATCGTTTATCGGTCAGTTTAAGGCCTGGGCCGTAGTTGTTGAAAGGTCGCACTATGGTGATAGGTAGCCCCAACTGCTGCGCAAAATTAACGCACAACGTTTCACCATAGCGTTTCGATTCGTCGTAGCACGCACGAGGGCCTGTGCATGAAACGCTGCCTCTGTATTCCTCTGTTGTTGGAATATTGTCTTTGTCTGGATCACCATATATTTCGCTGGTTGAGAAAAATAATAGTCCGCTCACCGGGTGATTGGTTCCCTGCCGCTCGGATACATGATCGAGCAGGTGTCGCAACCCATTAACATTTGCGTCCATCACTGCAATCGGATTTTCTCGATAGTAGGTTGGGGATGCTATGGATGCAGCATGGACGATGAAATCCGCTGTGAGCATTTCGCTCAGTAGTGGTTGAGTGATATCGTGCTGCAATATGTTGAGCTCGTTGCATTCGTTTAAGGCAGCAAGCCACGCAGACTTTCCTCTTGCGAACGAATCAGATATCACACCTGTAATAGGGGCAAAA
>JAZGEF010000006.1:0-81713 GCA_036478595.1 Granulosicoccaceae bacterium | reverse complement strand
GATGTAACCTCAGCCGTCATTGCCGCTGGAGATTTCTTCGCCAAATACGCGCTGATAAAGCTCGGCAAGCAAAGCGCGTTCGGTCGGGTCACATCTATTTAAGAAGGCCAGCTCAAAAGATAAGCCGACATCTTTAAAGAACGTTAAGTTGTTTGCCCAAGTGATAACGGTGCGTGGGCTCATAACAGTGGCAAGATCGCCATTTTTGAAAGCACTTCGGCTTAGGTTTGCTAAGGAAACCATATCCGCCACTGTTTTCTCACCTTCTGTATTAGCCAGGTGTTTGGCTTTCCCTAAAACAACCTTCACTTCTTGCTCTTGGGACAAATAGTTTAGAACCGTGATGATCGACCAGCGATCCATTTGCGCTTGGTTGATTTGCTGTGTGCCGTGATACAAACCCGTGGTATCACCCAGGCCCACCGTATTGGCGGTGGCGAAAAACCGGAATGCCGGATGCGGACGAATAACCCGACTTTGATCAAGCAAGGTGAGCTGACCAGAGGCTTCAAGCACACGCTGAATAACAAACATGACATCAGGGCGACCAGCATCGTATTCATCAAACACCAAGGCAACATTGCGCTGATAAGCCCACGGTAAAATACCGTCTTGAAATTGGGTGATTTGTTTGCCATCTTCAAGCACGATGGCATCCTTACCTATTAGATCAATACGGCTAACATGGCTATCGAGGTTGATACGTACACAAGGCCAATTAAGCCGAGCGGCTACCTGTTCAATATGGGTCGATTTGCCCGTGCCGTGAAAGCCGGTGACCAGCACCCGCCAATCGTTGGCGAAGCCTGAGAGGATCGACAAGGTAGTGCGCTTGTCGAATATATAGTCAGGATCGATATCAGGTACACCTTCGGTACGCTGCGCATAGGCAGGCAGCTGTATATCGACATCAAGCCCAAATACATCGGCTACTGAGACGGTGGTATCGGGCTCCGGACTCTCGGGGCGGGCTGTTCGGTCGAGCATGATGATTAACTAAATTATTGGCCGAAGAAGTATCCTACACCGCAAGCCGCCCGTGTGGTGGTTCCACCTATCAATTGTTAGCTGTATCCAGCGCAAATACACAGTCTGGGGTTCAGCCGGTACACTATTGACATGGCAACAGCACACAAAATCATTGGCGAAGAATGGCGCGCTAGAGCACCCGAGCTTGCCGACTGGGCGATGGACACACTGGTGAACCGCAAGGATGTTTGGGGGCAGTATTCTGTGCTAACCCCAACCGAACGCAAAACCAGTGAACGTAGTTATAAGGCAATGACCCTGCCCGCCAAAACTCAGCGCGGCGGTAACAAGGTCACACTGGATAAACTCACGCGTCATTTTGCCAGCCGCCATTCTCGTAAGCCACAAATAATTGGCCTGCACGCTAAATCTGAAACAATCACCAGTCGCTGGTTTGGCATTGATGTCGACTGCCACGACACCGAAGCCATTGACGCCGAGGATCTAGGCCGACGCAATCTGAACGCCTGCGTTAATTGGTATCAAAAACTTCAAGGCATGGGGCTAGACCCATTGCTGTTCGACTCAAACGGCGCTGGTGGCTATCATCTTTGGGTATTGTTCTCGGCCCCCGCTCCCACTGCAACTGTGTTTGCCTTCGTTCAAGATCTCATTAACGATTGGGAAGAACAGCATTTGGAAAAGCGACCAGAGACATTCCCAAAAGCTGTTAAAGAAGGCAGCATCGGCTCTTGGTTCAGGCTTCCGGGTTTGCATCATACTCATGAGCACTACTCCACAGTATGGGCTGGTGATGAAGGCCTTGATGATCCCTGGCTCAAAGGGCATGCAGCAGTTGAGGCGATGCTATCTTGCGTACCATCGCCATTCCCGGCTGGTGTATCAAAGGCGAAACGCAAAGCAGTTAAGCAGACTGTTCGAAAAACCGAACCAAAAGATGCCGAGCCAGGTGACCCAGTTCAGCTAGAAAGCAAACGATCTTTCAAGCGCAGCGCGCGTGCAAAGGTTTGTGTTGATTTAGACGGCGTGCTAGCCAGCCGTACATCCGGTGCCAGTATTGGGCCACCAGTAGATGGCGCGATTGAATTTACCCGGGCACTTGCTCAGCACAGTGACATCATTATCTATACGGCACGGTTCTCAACCGCCACCGGTACGGCTCGCACGCAAAACGCTATTGATGCCTTAAGTAAACGCATTGGTAATTGGTTGGACAAACACGGCATCGAATACCACTCAATCCACAGCGCTGGCAGCAAGCCTATCGCTTCAGCCTATGTGGATGATCGCGCAGTAAGCTGTACACCAATAGATAACGGCGTTGCGGCCTTCGATGCAGCGCTGATCGCCGTCGATAATTTGTGTAACCAGGACTCTTAAACACCATGCCTCGTTCATTAACATTCACACTGGGTGCGCAAACAGTTGAAGCACAGCTAATCAAAGTGGATCGCAAGCAACTCTATGGTTCAGTTAGCGTTGAAACTCGGGATAGCAATGATGCGCGTTGCCAGGTTGCGACTCTGGCCGAAGACGGCAAAACTCTCATACCTCGTGGCGGCACAGCGCTGGGATACGTGAACCCTGATGGTGAATGGGTTACGCGGGATCAACTAACACCAGTCGACTTACAGGGCAACCCACTGGACCAAGTTGAATCAAGCTTTGAGCATCCCATTGAACTTAGCGTAGTGGATAACATCGAGCATTTTCTTGATCACAACGTACGCCTAAGCTATCGCCTAAATGCAAAGAGCGAAAGCTCGGACGGCGGCTTTCCTGAAGAATGGACTACACAATTAGAGGGTGGCGTATTATTTGAATTTGGCTTTAGCTACCGTGGGGGCATCGGTTTAGATCCGGCCTTTATTCTTTGTGATGACGACGACAACATCTGGTTACTGATAACACAAGCCAACGATGTGCAATTCGTATCACTCGAACAAGCCGCTGTCTGTGCAGGCGAAGCCTTGATCGATGAGGTTGAAGATGGTGAAGAAGAGTCAGCCCTCGATTTTGGCATGTTATAGGAGCCTACTATGCCGAACATCAACCTATCAGATAAGCGCAATCGCGATGCCGTAGTGAAAGCTGAAAGCGTACGAGTGGACGATCCAATTCGTTACCTTGGCCCAAAAGGTGGGCAAACGTATACGCGCCGTATTTTAAAGAGTACCGTTGAGCACGACAATGAGACGCTTATTGAAACATACAAAACACCTGAAGCCATAGCCGGCGCTTTAATAAGCGGCGACCCAGAAGTCGACATCGAACGTTTTGGCCAATTTTTGTGGAACACCAGCAAGGTGTACGTAAACCCTGATGAAGAGCTGGTGTTTCGTGTCCAGCAAACCGAGCTGGTACGCAGCCCGTCTGGCAAGCTCGTAGAAACACGCGCCCGCAATCGACCCGAACCGAACGTTGATTCAGCAATACCGCTACGATGGACTGGCAAGTTAATACCCAAACAAGACGCTATCAAGCGATTTCTGTTTGCGGCCAAACTACAAGTTGTGCATATCAATGGCCTAACTTACGATTTCCTGCACGGCATGGCCAGTGAGCTGGCTGAGGCCAATAGCTTGCTGCTACTTGGCGCAGGTGAATCAGGCAAAGAACCACTGATCTTTCGGCGTGGCAGCATCCCTTATCGCGGTTTTTTAGAAGGCCGCGTTGATGATGACAATTACATCCTGCTTTTGCACCTGAGTAATATGGAGTTAAAGCTGCCCAAAAATGTTGAGAAAAAAACATGACATCACTTTCAGTCACACTAATTGGTGGCGATCACCCCAATATTATTCAAGGCCTTGTAGAACTCGCCATACAACAGGACGCGCAGTAATGCCGCTACTGCGATCCAAACTCGACACAAAATTAGCTGACTACCAAGTAGGCACTGCCACTAAGCACCTTGCTGATACTGCATTATTACAGGCAACTCGTTTACGTCGTCGGCAACTTAGCCGCATGACTACCGCATTAGATTTACCCACAGCCCAAAAACGCATACCCGAGACCGACTATGCCATTAGCCTCAAGATTGATGGAGAGTACACTTGCCTGCATTATGACAACGGCGAAGTGATCACCCTCAACCCCGGTGGCGCTATCCGCGCAGGCGCTCCCTTCCATGTTGAAGCCGCAAAACTATTACATGATGCTGGCATCAAAAAAGCCATGATCGGCGGCGAGCTGCATGCCAAACGTGAAGATGGCAAACGCTCCCGGGTGCATGATGTAATACGGGCTGCACGGGCACCTAGAACACAAGCACAAGTGGATAGCCTCTGCTTTGCCGTGTTTAATATTTACGATCTAGACGGCAATGATTTATCGATGCACTACGAAAGTGCGATTGCCAAAGCTCAGGAGATTTTTGGCGAAGGCAAACGCGTGTTCCCAGTCGAGACTCATACCGGCGATAAGAATGAGGCGATTAAGTGGTTTAACACCTGGGTTAATGAGCAAGGCGCTGAAGGTGTTGTACTACGTTCCGATAGCACGGGCGTTTATAAAATTAAGCCCAGGCACTCGCTTGATCTTGCCATTATCGGCTACTCCGAAGGCGTAGATGATCGTGCCGGTATGCTGCACAGCATGTTATTAGCGGTTTCACGAGACGATGAGCACGCGCAAATCGTGGCGCGTGTAGGCGGTGGCTTTAGCGACAAGGAACGCGGCAGTTTGCTCAAGACGCTCACTCAACATGACGTCAGCAGTGACTACGCTGAGGTCAATTCTGATCGCATCGCATACCGTATGATTGCACCTGGGCTGGTGGCAGAGATTTCTTGCCTGGATGTGATTTCAACCACCTCTCACGGTAGCGCTATCGATAAGATGGTTATCGAATGGCAAAAAGACAAACAAAACTGGCAAGGTGTACGCCGCCTGCCCCTATGTAGCATTATCTCGCCACAATTTGTACGTATACGTGATGACAAAACATTTTCACCCGATGATTGCGGCATCCCACAGCTAGCCGATATCGTGGACATACCTGAAGCAATCCATGGCAAACACGATTCGCTCAGCCTGCCCAGCAGTGAAATAATCGAACGTAGTGTGGCAAAAAAAATACTAAAAGGAGCCACTATGGTACGCAAAGTAATGCTTTGGAAAACCAACAAGCAGGATGCTTCGCGTGATTTCCCTGCGTTCGTGCTTCATCTAAGCGACTACAGCCCCAATCGTAAAGAACCACTCAAACACGAAATTTGTGTCAGTGATTCTGAAACACAGATACGTGAGCTATTCACCGCTTGGCAAAAACAATATTTTGTACGCGGATGGATGCCCGTGGAGTAACGGTGATAAAACTGCTTACCTGGAATATCTTACAAGGCGGCGGCAAGCGTGCAATGGCTATTGCTGAGCAGCTGGTAGCTATCAATCCAAGCATCGTGACATTGCAAGAATTTCGCAATGGAAAATCAGCACCGATCATACTCGATGCACTAAAAAAAATCGGACTTGAACATCAACACCTGATCCAATCAACTGCTGCAAAAAATACCGTAATGGTTGCGGCAGGCATACCGTTCGAAACGTTCGAATGGGCAGACGATCTTGACCCCGCATTGTGCGTCCGCGCTCAATTCAAATTGCCCAATGCGCACATCGATACTTTGCACATCTTTGCAGGCCACCTACCGCAAAAGCGCGCGCAAGTACCCTACCTCGATGCACTGGGTAAGTTAAACACCAAGGATTATCAAGCAGCACTGATTATTGGCGACCTAAACTGTGGCATACCATTTGAAGATTCTGAAACTAAAAGCTTTGTCAACACGCATATGTTTCAAAACCTGCTACGTAATGGCTGGACTGACAGCTGGCGAACGCGCAACCTTGATGCACGTGAATACAGTTGGATTAGCTCACGGGGCAATGGTTATCGTTATGATCATTGCCTTGCTACAGAGAAAGCGGATAAACTAATAAACAAAATTGACTATCTGCACGGCGTGCGAGAAGAGGGTTTGTCCGACCATTCTGCGATGCTGATAGAGCTTAGCCTCTGATCAGTTTCTTGCCCTGTGTTATAGAGTGTTGCTGATAAAAACCCTATTTTAATGATGGCCAAAAAAGCCCCGATAAACGGGGCTTTTTGGTTTCGGGCTTTATGCAGTTAGCTTAGGCGTTTTTAGCAGCCTTTCGTTCCGCCGCTTCCTTGATGACTACTTCAGATACGTTTTTAGGGCACGGCAGGTAGTGCGAGAATTCCATTGAGAACTGACCACGGCCAGATGTCATGGTACGCAAATCACCGATGTAACCAAACATTTCAGATAGCGGTACGTCAGCCTTGATGCGCACACCTGTTGCGCCCGCTTCCTGAGACTTGATCATGCCACGGCGACGGTTAAGGTCACCGATCACATCACCAACGTGATCATCAGGTGTAAATACATCAACCTTCATCACAGGCTCAATAATTTGCGGGCCAGCTTTCGGAATCGTTTGACGATATGCAGCTTTTGCCGCAATTTCAAACGCAAGCGCAGAGGAGTCAACCGCGTGGAAGGCACCATCGAGCAACGTCACTTGAAAATCAAGTAACGGATAGCCGGCAAGAACGCCTTCTTCCATACTCATACGAAAGCCTTTCTCTACCGCTGGCCAGTATTCGCGAGGAACGTTACCGCCGGTAACCTTCGACTCAAATACATACCCTGAACCAGGCTCTCCGGGAGTGATGGTGAAATCGATACGACCAAACTGACCAGAACCACCAGACTGCTACTTGTGTGTGTAGGTATCCTCGACTGCTTGTGTGATTGTTTCGCGGTAAGCCACTTGCGGCTTGCCCACTTCAACTTCAACACCGTGAGTACGCTTCAAGATATCAATCTTGATGTCTAGGTGAAGCTCACCCATACCCATCAAGATAGTCTCGCCACTCTCCTCGTCAGTTTCAACGCGGAAAGAAGGATCCTCTGCGATCATCTTGCCGATCGCCACACCCATCTTCTCAGAACCCCCTTTGTCTTTTGGTGATACGGCGATCGAGATAACTGGATCTGGAAAGACCATCGGCTCAAGCGTTGCGGGGTTTTTAACGTCAGACAGCGTATGCCCTGTTTGTACGTTTTTCATGCCTAACACAGCGATGATGTCGCCTGCAGTAGCTGAATCCAGCTCTTCACGAGAGTCAGCATGCATTTCTACAATACGACCGATGCGTTCAGTTTTACCAGTGAACGTATTAAGCACGCTGTCGCCTTTGTTCATCGTGCCTGAGTAGATACGCACAAACGTTAGTGCACCGTAACGATCATCCATAATTTTGAACGCTAGTGAACGTAGTGGGCCTTTAGGGTCAACGATGGCAAAGTTGCCACTCTCGTTGCCGTCTAGATCCATTTCAGGTTGTGGTGGCACTTCAGTTGGATCAGGCAAGTAATCCACAACACCGTTAAGTACGTTTTGCACGCCTTTGTTCTTGAATGCAGAACCACAGAACGTTGGGAAGAACTCGAGCGCGATAGTCCCTTTACGAATCGCTTTTTTCAGCGTATCGATATCGGGTATAACACCGCCATCAATGTATTTTTCCATGGCATCGTCGTCTTGCTCCAGCGCCATCTCAACCATCTCCTCACGCCACTTAGCAACATCGTCAACCATGTCTGCAGGCACATCTTTAATTTCAAACGCTTCAGGGTTGCCTGAGTCATCCCAGTAGTAAGCCTTTTCACTCATTAGATCGACAACACCCACGAAGTCTTCTTCCGTACCGATAGGCAGCACCATAACCAGCGGACGCGCTGCAAGTACGTCTTTAATTTGCTTAACAACACGATAAAAGTCAGCACCCATACGATCAAGCTTGTTAACAAAAATGATGCGCGCGACTTTCGATTCGTTTGCATAGCGCCAGTTAGTTTCTGATTGAGGCTCTACACCGCCTGAACCACAGAAAACACCTACACCGCCATCGAGTACTTTAAGTGAACGATACACCTCGATGGTGAAGTCAACGTGGCCCGGAGTATCGATGATGTTCATGCGATGACCATCCCACTCACAGCTAGTAGCAGCCGATTGGATTGTTATACCGCGCTCCTGTTCCTGGTCCATGAAGTCAGTGGTGGCTTCGCCATCATGTACTTCACCGGTTTTGTGAATTTTACCGGTCAGTTTTAGGATACGTTCGGTGGTGGTGGTCTTACCAGCATCAACGTGGGCGAATATGCCGATGTTGCGGTATTTCGAAAGGTCTGCCATGTCTGTCTCGCGAATTAAAAAAAATAACCGGGATCTATCCGGCACTGTAGGTCACTAACTTGTGCTGCTTAATACTGCTTAAATATGCTTGCGGGTATTCTTGAGCGCAGTTGGCACTCAGGTCGGCTATCCTTATTTGTACAACTCTGGATAGCTCTGACCATTCAGAATGGAAGCCGTAGGCGGTAAACCAGCCATTGTATCCAAAAATGGGGCTACAAGGTGAGAACACAAGCGTAAATGAGTAGCGATACTGACCCTGAAAATCCAACTTCAAATTCCGGCAAAATCGGCAATTGGATGTTCATCGCCCTGTTTTGGCTTGGGCTGCTTGGCGTTGGCGGTTGGTTTGGCTGGCAGTGGGAGCAAAAACGGCTAGCAACCCACATTCCCCAAGCCCTCAAGGGAAGTAGAACAGGCATTTCCGTTCAGGCCACTCGCCTCAACCACTTTGTCGTGGAGGGCTTGGTGAATGGCCATCCGGTGACCTTCTTGGTTGATACCGGAGCGACCGATGTCAGCATCCCTGCATCGATTGCCCAGAGCGCCGGACTCAAGGGCGGACGCTGGGTGGAGGTGACGACCGCGAACGGCATTATCAACGTACAAAATACTCGCATCGATGAGCTAAAAATCGGCCCACTGGTACTGAACTCAGTCGGCGCGTCTATTAATCCACGTGACAGTGAGGCAATCGCATTGCTTGGGATGAGCTTTTTGAGCTATTTTGAGCTAATTCAACGTGATGGAACGTTGGAGATCAGTGTGCCCTGAGGAACCTTTGCTATACATATATATCTGACCAAGCAATTGATGTAACAAGATTGCAAGGAAATCTGCTCTGAAGATTGCCCGAAAGCCTAGTTTACATTGTAAAATCAACGTCTGAGACGCTGGCGACGCGACAGAAAGTACTAAGAATGCACATTACCCTGATAATGATCGTAACCTTCATCGCCTGCTGTGCGAGGGTTGGCACGGGTCCATGGAAATACTGGCAGATCAACGCAAAGTATTTCTCTGACGACCAAGGCATATTCTCCAAACTCTCTATCGACAAATTGATTCCTGAACGCTGGCGCTTATTTCAATCGATCGACAACGAAAACATCTCCCCAACTCACTACCCCGTGTTTCTAAAACCCGAGTGGGGCCAAAATGCGCACGGCATACATCGCGCGGACGATCAGTACGAACTCAATCGCCTTCGTGTTGAGCTAAGCGGCAAACCACAACGATACATGTTGCAGCAGGCAGCCCAGGAGCAGCATGAGTACGAGATCTTTAACATTAAGGCTCGCCAACAAGACAACGAACGCGATGTCATCACCGTTACTGAAGCAGTTAATGGTAACGAAGACTACCCGATCAACAGTAAATACAATCGCCACACCCGGTATATAGATGTTAGTGCCCAATTTACGACAGATCAGCTAGCTCAATTGTCAGGCTTCATTAGTGAAATCGGCGACTTCGGAATTTCTCGCATGAGCGTGCGTGCGGATTCACATGCCGAGCTACTCGCCGGACACTTTCACGTGATCGAGATTAATCTGTTTCTACCGATGCCTATCAATTTACTTGATAGCAGCTATAGCTGGAAGCAGCGCCTGGGCTTTATTGGCTCAACCATGATGTCGCTGGCCCATGCCACAAAAGCAATCAAACCTGCTAAAAAACCGCAGCCTATCTTTGCAAAGATGGTGCTTTACGGCCGAGAGAAAAAACGCAAAAGCAGCACACAAGGGATGTCAACGGCGACGCGACGCACCATATTGTGAGAAAACCCAAGGCGCTGATCTACTCATGGATCAGCAAGCGCTACATGGCAGGCTGCAGCAATTACAATTCGCTTGCAGTACGCAAACGCAGCCGTTCTAAAGAACAAGCTCGCAGCATGTTTGCCAAACACGGCACTCCCCATGCTAAAGGGCAGATCTTCATCAACCCGTTAACTGCGCACAAGTTTGCTAAAGAGCATGGATTTCCCTTATGCATCAAGCCCAACGTTAGTGGCTTTTCTCGCGGCAGCCACTTCCCGATAACCAACACTAAAGAGCTATGGAAAGCCACATTAATGGTAAAGCTTTGGTGGCCCAGTAGCGTCGTGGAGCAATACTTGTTGGGCTCCAACTACAGAGTGCTGGCTACGCCAGATGAAATCGCCTCTGTTATCCAGCGTTACCCCCCTTTTGTTGATGGCAACGGCGCAGACGATATCAATCGGTTAATTGATGATGAAAACGCACTGCGTGAAAAGATGGAGCTACATCCCACTATCTACCCTATTGCTAAAAATAGCGGCGTTGAATCGAAACTACGCAAAGACGGCATGAGCATGGCCAGCGTGCCAGCCCACGGCGAACGTATTTATCTATTTAATCGCGTAGCCCTAGCACCAGGTGGTGTTGTCGAGATCATTGATCAAGCTACGGTGCCCGAAGTAAACAGACAATTGTTTATGGACATCGTTAAGCATTTTGATGCCAAGCTATTTGGTATTGATGTGATTATGGAAGAAGGCATAGAGAAGGACTACCGAGAACAACGCTGCATCTTTTTAGAGGTGAATTCACGCCCCTACACTCGCATGCATGCAAAACCCCGTTATGGCAAGGCAGAAGATCTAAGTGACTTCTATAAAAAAATGGATAGCCTTGTCGTTGTTGACAAAAACACCTTTTGACGCAGGCCAAGCAAGCGATCACTGCCTCCCGCTTCTATCAGTTTATGGGGGCGCACTCTTTTCTAATCGGTTTACTGCCGTTTTTCATCCCTGTCTACCTTTGGCGTTCAGGTTTTAGCCTTGCACATTTAAGCTTACTCATCGGCGTATCAGGTTTAAGTTTTTGTGCCGTACTCGGCCTTTGGCAAACCCTTGCTCGCACTTGGCCGTTAACACGATTAATCGCCCTCACTTTCGTACTCGAGCTGTTGCTGATCGTAATACTATCGTTGCTAGGTACGTCACTGCTATCATTGTTACCACTGGCCATTATCAACGGCATCTATAACGCATTTTTCTGGACCACCCAACGCACCGTATTTATCAGCATCACTAGCCACAACAACACCGGGCGCCAGTACGGTAACTTTCAAATATTTGTTACTGTGTTTTTAAAAATCGGCTTGCTAGCCGGTGGCCTGCTACTCGATGCTGGTGGCATAAAGTGGCTAATACTGCTATCCGCAATTGTTGGCTTAACAGCCAGTTTATGGTTTTATCGAGTTGTGACGGACGCACCACTGGATCAATTCGATAGCACCAAGCTATCGCATAGCCTGCGCTACGATGACGCTCATCACTCTCAGCGGATCTTTCTGATTGATGGCTTATTCTTGTATTTGGAGAGCCACTTTTGGACACTCTCATTATTTTTGTTGGTCAAACAAGACTACTCGCGCTTGGGCATAACAGTGGTAGCACTTGCGCTGCTGTTTTCGGTGTTATTTTTTGCGATCAAAAACATCATCGACAAATACAGCGGCGCTCTGGTGTACTCGGCGGCAGTCGTGCTCTATGTTGCCTCATGGCTAGTGCGGGCGGTAATCAACCCTGAGGCTTCTACGCAGTGGATCTTGATAGCGTTAGTGCTAATTACATTTTGTTCGTCATTTTTTCGCTTGGCGTTCAATAAACGATTTTTTGACATTGCGATGGCTGGCAACCGAACTCAATACCTATTGATTAAGAGCTACGTATCTCAGCTTATCTTGGGCTTGAGCTTTTTGTGTTTAGCAGCCCTGCAGTTTTTCTGGCCCGACGTAAATAGCTTTACTTACCTATACCTTGCAGCAGCCTTGCTCGCCCTGTTTTACACCGGCTATGGCGCCAAAAAAGCAGCTCCGCAATAGCTCAGCACGACATTTTGCAAAGCCGTAGGGCAATGCTGGCTGCCTCTGCTACATGATAAGATAGATGCGAAATGCCCTTGAGAAATTATGTCTGACACAATTCATAGCCCAACCCAAATTCCCACACGGCATTTCACCAGCCCCGGTGCAGCTGTCGATTACCTGATTCAAATTTACGAGAGCAACACGCAATTTCTGCAAGTCGCGTTTGCCCAATACATCGCAAACACTGCCGAGGCTGGACGATTCCGAGCCTGCTACCCGGAAATTCGATTCAGCAACGATACCTACGCTCGTGTCGACTCAAGGTGGTCCTATGGGCACGTTGATGAACCTGGCGATTACTCAACCACCATTACGCAGCCACAACTATTTAAGGGCTATTTACGCCACCAACTCGAGATATTGTTAAACAATCACGGTGGTGGCATCGATATTGGAGAATCCAACATCGCAATACCGCTTCACTTTGCACTAAACGGTAGAGACCCAATCGCGCCAGAGTCAGGCAATATCGAAATGGGCTCGCAGCTACGTGACGTATTTGACGTGCCCGATATCGCCCACGTTAACGATTACATCGTCAATGGCACCTATGAGCCCACAGAGGGTGTGGCCATACCATTAGCCCCGTTCCCAGCTCAACGTATCGATTACTCCTTGCACCGACTCAAGCATTACACCGCCACTGAACCAGAGCATTTTCAAAACTACGTGCTATTTACCAACTACCAGTTTTACATTGATGAATTTTGCCAAATGGCGAAAGAGTTAATGAAGGACGAGAGCGGCCCCTATACCGCATTTGTTGAACCAGGCAACGTGATCACCCATCGTGGCAGCGATATTAGCGAGGGCAGCCCGCCTCCGCGTTTACCGCAAATGCCGGCTTATCATTTGCTTGGCCCTAAATGCCGCGGCATTACCCTGATTAATATCGGTGTTGGCCCTTCCAATGCCAAAACTATTACCGATCATGTTGCTGTGTTGCGACCTCACGCCTGGCTGATGCTTGGCCATTGTGCAGGCCTGCGTAGTTCTCAACAATTAGGTGACTACGTGCTAGCGCATGCGTATGTTCGCGAAGATAAGGTACTGGATAACGACATACCGGTTTGGGTTCCCATCCCGGCGCTGGCTGAGATCCAGCAAGCGCTTGAAGCGGCTGTAGAAGAAACCACTGGCCTGACAGGCTTCGAGCTAAAACGCATTATGCGCACCGGTACCGTGGCATCTGTTGATAATCGCAACTGGGAACTCCAGGATCAGCGCGAACCGGTTCGGCGCTTATCGCAGTCGCGTGCAATCGCGCTGGATATGGAGTCGGCCACGATTGCAGCCAATGGGTTTAGGCTTCGCGTGCCCTACGGCACATTGCTGTGCGTATCGGACAAGCCTTTGCAAGGCGAACTCAAATTACCCGGCATGGCATCTGACTTTTATCAAAACCAAGTTGGGCAGCATTTAGAGATTGGGATATTGGCTTTACAAAAACTGGCAGAAATGAAACCAGAGCGCTTGCATTCGCGTAAGTTGCGTAGTTTTTTTGAAACTGCGTTTCAGTAGAACTTACGTCGATCGGGCTGCGTTCAGTCGGGCTGCGTATCATAGCGGCCGGCATCCATCTCACAGACTTTTGTGCCCTCCGGGGTAAGTGCCCGTTCTCGGGACGCCAATAAACCCATCCATGGGGGTTTTTAGCGTCCCTCGCCCGGGTGACTGTTTTGGAGAGCACAGCCGAGTGAGTGCCTTTCGCGAGATGAATGCCGGCAGCGTCGATTAAGACCGAGCCAGCGCCTGATACACGGCCGTAACAAAACTGCCGCCCAACATCATTGAACGCTCAGGTGACCATCCCACATCAGGCTGTGGTGTATTGGCGGTATCTTTAAATGGCATCTCTAGTGTGTATGCGGGGCAAGCAAATGTGTGAGCCACGTAGTTTGAGCAAAACGTGAGGTTTGCAGAGTTGGGCGCATTGCGTGGGTAGCCATGTTCGGTTTGAAAATCAGGATTAAGGCTGGCCAGGTTGTTTTTAAAATCAATCAACGTTTGTTCGCGCTGGTCGTTCCACCCAGTTACGCCTTCGGTGCCGGCAATAAAGTTATGCGGTATCGCCTCATCACCATGAACGTCGATACATAAATCAACTCCAGCTTCATGCATGCGATCCCTGACCAATAGCACTTCAGGGCTGTTCTCCATCGATGCATCCTGCCACTCACGATTCAGATTGGCACCGGCTGCATTAGTACGCAAATGCCCACGCACTGAGCCATCTGGGTTCATGTTGGGTACCACATGGATGTCTGCCAGCTCGCGCAAGGCTCTTGAAGTGGCGTCGTCTTCGTCCAGCAAGCGTTGTAACCAACCTTCCATCCAAAACGAAGCCATGCTCTCTCCAGGGTGTTGCCGAGCTATCGCCCACACAGAAAGGCGCTTAACGCTACTTTGCATGGGCGCCATAGGGCCGATGTGTAAATAATCGAGATCACGACTATCGAGTGTCAAACCCAAACTTTGGTTGCTTACGCCAGAGCAGGTGTTGGCAAAGGCCACAAGATCACAGTGTTGTTCGTGAGAGTACGGGGCGAAATACGCAAAGTAGGCTGAATCGTGTTGAGATTCTAGCGACCAGCTCAGCGTTTTGCCATCGTAGCTGGACGGCACGCGAAACCACTGCTGACGATCATAGGAGCAGACTACGTCGTAGTTCTCCCAGCCTGCAGGATAGGTGGTTTCCCCTGCATTGATAATATTGAATTGACTTGCCTGACCTGCGATACCCACGGCTCGAAAGTAAAACCATTGCAGAAAGTCAGACTGATTATCTTTGCGGATTTGCAGGCGGATATCGTTAGGGTCATCGCAGGCATCGACCAGAATGTTGCCGGCATCAAAGCCAGACGTAATTTGTATTGTCATGGCCCAAGTTTAGGCAAAATACCAAAGTTTACACAAGATGATTCCCATAAAAAAAGCCGCCGGCGTTGCCACCGGCGGCTTGATTCATAACTTACTTAGATCGACTTACTCAGATCGGTTTATAGAATACCGTCGATAGAGTAAATGATTGCAGTACCTTCGTAAATCACAGTAACCGGGAATCCACCAACAGTAATGTCAGTACCATCGTTAGTTACAGCGTGAGAAGCACCACCGAACATATTAAGCGTGAGACCGTCGGTTAGAGCAGCCGGGGCAAGTGGTGCAGTATCAGTATAGATACTGTTATCAATCTGAGCTTTAGTAAGCGCAGCGCCCGCAAGTGCAGCATTAGTTGGAGCGAAAACAGTCCAAGCTGAGTCAGTCAAGTTTGCTGTAGCAAATTGACCAGTAGGAAAAAAAGCAGCTACGTAATCAGTGTTACCGTTATCAATAACAGCCTGCTCACCAGCACCAACTGGATCACCACCAGTGGTACCTGTGTCAGTTGTAGTAGTGCCGGTTGTAGCATCTGTAGTAGTACCAGTGGTATCAGGCATGTCAGCAGGTGGAATCAAAACCATGTCGATTATGTGAATGATACCGTTAGTAGTGTAGGTATCAGTTGCGCTGATTGGTGCACCACCGATAGACAAGTTGCCCGCACCATCATCAGTGATAGCTAGAACGTCGCCGTTAAGCATGGTAACACTTGAACCCGCACCGGCAGCAACACCAGCACCGTCTAGTGCACCAGAAACTACATGGTGCCGAAGAAGATCAGTAAGATCTTCATCAGCCATGCTGGCTATGGTGCCATCAGGCAGTGCAGCAAACGCAGCATCACTTGGAGCAAATACAGTGAATGTTTGAGCAGCATCGCCTAATGTTGCGCCCAAATTAGCGCGAGTAATGGCAGCAGCTAGCGAAGATAAATTTGTATCGCCGGTGGCTGTATCAACGACATTAAGTGTTGGCTCTACCCAACCATCCGGTAGTGGTTCAGGAAAAGTAACCGTTGGAGGAACCGTAATGAATGTTGGCCCTGCACCACCAGTAGTTGAACCAGTTGTATCAGCTGGACCATCATCGTCTGAAGAACAACCCATCACAAGCATACTTGCCGTGATGAGACATAAACCTAAATACTTCTTGATCATTTAAGAATCCTCTCAATATGTAAAAAATTGTGATCAAACACAGCAAAAATGCAGATTGGATCAAGTGTGCCAACACCCTCTTCACCGATCTCCATGTATGTGAGGCATTAGCCACACTCCGACAAGTATGCAATCCTACAACTCCGTTTAAGCATCAAAGCACGATACCAAACGCGAGTGTTGGCTAGACCGCTCTGCCAGCTAACACGTGATATTACTCGACTATCTTATAAATAAAGTGATCCCCGTTGCAACTTACGCATCGGATAGCTATCAACAACCAAACATCAATACTAAACTGCTGAATCAAAACACATTTTAGGCAGCAAATCGCCGCATTGCAAAGATGAAACTCAAGTTGCCACTCAAAAACACACCTATCTGCGTAAAAATACCTGTTTAGGCTGGCAATTTGCCCGCTCAAACCCTTCCATGCAAAATCCAGCCATAGTATCGACTAGAACTCCAATCAACATGCAAGCTAATGCACAGTATTGCGTAGTGTTCGTCTCGCCGTCTGATTAGCGACGAAGGTTTAAGGCGAATGTCCTCGACAATCAAGCTTATCGACGAGCAACACCACCATCTTAAGTGCGATCGAAGCAAGCAGAACACTTTGGCGTATACACTAAGGAAAGGGTAGACTAAAAAAACTGGCCGTCCTTGGCCAACTCGGCGTCCTTGTCTCAATACCACTTGGAGGAGGTTTGGATTGATAACACAAAATAGCGTATCAGATGGGTAAAGTATAGCTTTTCAAACCATCTATGCGTGTGAATAAAATGCATGTCACTATCAACACTTAGTCAGCAATCTATCGATCAAGTAACCGTTGAACAAATTGCATCACTCGGCAAACAAGTGGCCGCTGTCGCATACTCGCATGGGCACCGCGCTTTTCTACTTTTTGAATGCCATCACAACGATGATGCAAGCACAATTCGTCAATGGTTTGAGAGCCCGTCAGAAAAACGCCACCTGTGCTTGCCCGAACAAAACAACACCGACAGGATCGATCAAATTCAACAACTGCTTGGTACTGAATCAACACTGATAATTTATGACGCAACACAAGGCGTTGATCCTCGTTTGTTAGCAGCCTCTGCCGGAACGCTAACCGGAGGTGGCCTGTTCCTACTGCTTAGCCCGCCATTAAAGAGCTGGGCCGATACGTTTGATCACGAATATGGCGCAGCGCATTCGGTGTTCTTGCAACGTCTTGCTCAACATTTCAAACAACAGTGTGAGCCGTCCTCTCTACCTGGTTTGTGGCAAATCGCATCAACGGTTCAACAAGCTGAACACGCCAAGCCATCGCTGCCCACCCAATTAACAGAGCAAAACGAGATACTCGAGCTGCTGCTAGACGATATTGAAGCTCAGTTGCTACCCGTGTTAGTGATACAGGCCGACCGCGGCCGAGGCAAGTCAACCCTACTCGCGCGTATGTTAATCAACGACCGAACACCACAAAACACAACCATCACCGCACTGCACAGTTCAGCAACCACTGTGCTGCAACAACACTGCTTGGCGAATGGGCACACGGTAAAAATCATGCCCCTTCAACAAGCCTTACTCCAATCACATGAATTGCTGATGGTGGATGAAGCCGCCACCATCCCACTAGATCAATTAATGACATTGGCGTCGCAATCAAAACAGATTGTGTTTGCAACCACGGTGGATGGCTATGAAGGGGCTGGGCGCGGCTTTGCTACACGCTTCGCCAAGCAATTGGATAAGCACTATAGTGCATGGCGTTTGTATCAACCGAGAAAACCCATACGCTGGCAAGCTGGGGATGCTTTAGAAGCGCTATTTAATAGCGCGTTGCTATTAAAATCTGCATTACCCTCTACACCTACAACAATTAACCTTAGCGATATTAGCTGCAAACAACTCTCACCTGAGCAGCTGATACAAGATCCGCAGTTGCTCGAACATATCTTTGCGATATTAGCGCGCGCTCACTACCAAACTACCGCAATGGATTTACGCCATATACTGGATTCGCCTGGCATGTGCGTTTGGGTGGCCAGCATAAACAGCCTACCCTGCGCCGCAGCGCTGGTTTGCACCGAAGGTGAAATCGATGCTGATTGGTACACCGATATTGCGCACAAAAAACGCCGCCTGAAACACCAGTTGCTACCACAACTACTAACGCAATTTACCTTGTCTACTTCACTTTTGGCACAGCGCTATCAGCGTATTGTGCGTATTGCTGTTGTGCCCGCTATTCAAGGTCGTGGCATCGGTTCAGTTTTGGCTCGCAAGATTATTCATAACAGCGCTAATGGTTGTGAAAGAGCTGATGCTATCGGCACAAGCTTTGGCGCCGATGAGGCCACATTGGGGTTTTGGCTAAAACAAGGCTTAGCTGCTGTGCACTTAGGCTATAAGCGCAATCCGCGAAGCGGCATGCCTGCCGCGTGTATGATTTTAGCTCACAGTGACATTCTTAAGGCTGCCCAGCAGGACGCCCAATTACTACTTCAACAGAATTTACAGTTACTACAGCAAGCCAACACCAGAAATACTGATAAGCCAAGCCCGTACTCGCGATTGATCAATATCATCCTGTCACAACCACTCGCAAAAATGCAAAATGGGCAATCCCCGGAGGGGCTAACACTGCAAAAACAACTGTTTGCAGCCCAGGCAAGAAATTTCCTCGATAGCATCGCCGCAATACACGCATTAATAGAGCGCCGACAACTCCCTCATAACCACAAAGCAAATCGCTTATTCGTAGAACTGACCCTCAACATCATTGCTGAATCAAGCCGCACGATGCGAACCCAGAATCGGGAAATGGCAAAGGAGGTTCTGGAACTGTTGCGGTAAAGTGCGCTATTTGTTTGACTACCCACAATCATCACGGACACCCACCATGCACCTAAAAGCCAGTTTAAACATGTACGCATGGCCTGAGGTTCAAGCCAATTTAGATCATTTTTGGCAGTTGTTTCAAGCGCAAATGGCCACCGACGGCTACGAATTACAAGCACAACTAGACCACGACGAAAGTGAAACGATATGGCACGATGATCAATTGGGTTTATCTCAAACTTGTGGGTATCCGCTTAACCACATATTGGGCGACAGCGTAACCATACTAGGCACCCCCGACTACATCTGCGACTACGCAAACGATGGCTTGTATGCCAGCGTCGTGCTCGTAAGGCAATCTGATGGCCGAAAACACTTGTCAGAATTTAAAGATTCGACGGTTGCGATCAATTCACTGGTATCACAAAGTGGCTACAACGCCTTACGTAATTTGCTGGTTGAACAAAACTGTATCAACCTAGACACACCCACATTTTTTGCCAAAGGCGAGCTGAGCGGGGGCCATCGACAATCAATTCAAGCCGTGGCATCTGGCCTTGCTGATATTTGCACTGTCGACCCAATATCGTTTGCGCTTGCTCAACAGTTTGAAGTCGCTGCTGAATCACTAAAAGTGATCGATTGCACTGCATCCACTCCAGGTTTGCCACTGATTTGCAGCCCGTCGTTATTTGCTGATGCTGCGCAGTTGACTGCCTACAAGCAGGCAATACATAAGGCTTGGGGGCTTGCAGGGGCAGACCCTGTATCAGCCCCGTTGTTGTTGGGTAATATGGTCGAGATTCCCCGCGCAGCATACAGCGCAGTGGCTCGTCATGCGCTTTCGCTATTTGGTGAAACTATCTAAGCTACTATCCCTATCTGGATATTGGTTTAAGCCAATTGGTTCATTCCGATCTTTTAACCCATCTGAGACTGCACTATTGAGCACACCAACCCCAAGCCAAGCATCCCGTGAAGCCACCGGCACAAAGCTGCTGCGCATTTGGCATCGGTGCTCAACACTACCAATGGGCAAACGCCTATTTAGCCGCATACTCGGCGCCATAATTCCCTATTCTGGGTCGATAAAGGCGCGAATAGAACACCTCGAGCCTGGCCATGCGGTGGTGGTGTTACCTGATCGTCGTCGCGTACGCAATCATCTGAATTCAGTGCACGCCATTGCCTTGGCCAACATGGCCGAACTCTCAACCGGGCTTGCGATGATTTCAGGCTTGCCTTCGGGTATCAACGGCATCCTGATTGGCTTAAACGTGACTTACGAAAAAAAGGCGCGTGGTGAGTTGCGCGCTGAGTGCAAATGCACAGTGCCCACGGGCGATACGCGCCAGGAGGTCCCTATCGAAACGACCATTACTGACCGAGCGGGCGATGTGGTAACACGTGCAACGGCCACTTGGCTGGTGGGACCACAATGAATCCATCCGATACACTTTGTGAGCAACTCAATATCAAAGTGCCACTGATTGGTGGCGCAATGTACCCCTGTAGCAATCCCGAACTGGTTGCCGCTGTTTCAAAAGCAGGCGCACTGGGTATTGTGCAACCTATGTCGTTAAGTTTCGTGCATGGCCATGAGTTTCAAAAAGGGCTGCAATATATTAAAAGCCTAACCACTGACCCGATCGGTTTAAACCTAATTTTAGAAACCAGCTCTAAAACATACCAAAAGCGAACTCAGCAATGGGCGGAGGCCGCGGTTGAAGAAGGTGTTAAGGTGTTTGTTACAGCGCTAGGCGATCCGCGCTGGGTAGTGGACTTGGCACAACAGCATGGTATTACTGTCTTCCACGATGTCACCAACGTAAAACATGCTCAAAAAGCACTTGATGGTGGTGTTGATGGATTTATCGCCGTGAACAATCGTGCAGGCGGGCACGCAGGTACGCTGACCCCACAAGCACTACTTGATGAAATCGCGCCGCTTGGCAAACCGGTTATTTGTGCAGGGGGTATGGGCAGCCCAGATACCTTTAGAGAAATGTTAGCGATGGGTTATGCCGGCGCACAGCTCGGAACTCGCTTTATCGCCTCTACAG
The DNA here is from genome assembly GCA_036478595.1 of Granulosicoccaceae bacterium. GTDB lineage: Bacteria > Pseudomonadota > Gammaproteobacteria > Granulosicoccales > Granulosicoccaceae > Granulosicoccus. The sequence goes on along the minus strand of JAZGEF010000006.1, from coordinate 60,652 downwards.
AATGCACAGCGGTCGAGGAATATAAACAGGCTATCGTAAAAGCAAGCGCTGAGGATATCGTGCTAACCGAAAAACTGACCGGTGTACCAGTAGCCATTATCAACACACCCACTATTCAACGCATCGGCACTAGAGCTGGCCCGATTGCACGGTGGATGCTGAAGGGTCGAAAAACTAAACACTGGATGCGCACGATTTATTCCTTACAGTCGGTGTTTAAACTTAAGAAGGCGAATTCAGGGAAGTCTGGCTACCAGGAGTATTGGCAAGCGGGTAAAAGCGCTGGTGGCGTCCATGCCATCAAGAGCGTTGCAGAAATAATTGAAGAATTTACTCAGGCAGCGCCGCGTAATTCAGATTCCCCAGCGTCATCATCACCATCGCGATAGGTACCATCGAGAACAGCTTGCCACCACTGCGGGTTGGCAAGATACCAATCAAGCGTTTTCTCGATACCGATTTCAAACGTGACCTTAGGCTCGTAGCCGAGTTCTTCTTGAATCAGCGTGGCGTCAATTGCGTAACGAAAATCATGGCCAGCTCGGTCAGTAACGTAAGTGATTAATGATTCGCTGGCTTCACCCTGTGAAGCAGGGCATTGAGAATAAGTATCACGTAGTTCAGCGCTTTCACCAAACCGCTTATCAATCAGCGTACAGATCAAGCTAACGATGTCGATGTTAGTCCATTCGTTTAAACCGCCGACGTTGTAGGTCTCGCCCACTCGGCCATTTTGAATCACTAGATCAATACCCAGCGCGTGATCATCAACATATAACCAATCGCGAATATTTTTACCATCACCGTAAATTGGCAATGACTTACCGTGCAGAATATTGATAATAACCAGCGGTATCAGCTTTTCAGGAAAATGATACGGGCCGTAGTTGTTAGAGCAATTAGTAGTAGTGACATTCATGCCGTAGGTATGGTGATAGGCGCGTACGAAAAAATCAGATGCCGCTTTACTTGCAGAGTACGGGGAGTTTGGCGCATAAGCTGTTTTTTCGGTAAAGGCTGGGTCACTCATTGATAAGGTGCCATACACTTCATCCGTAGACACATGGTGGAAGCGATGGTTATCAACATTCTGCTCTTCTACCTGCCACACTTGGCGAGCAGCTTTAAGCATGCTATGCGTACCCATTATGTTGGCTTCTAAAAATGCATCAGGCCCCGTGATTGATCGATCCACATGGCTCTCTGCAGCAAAGTGCACAACGGTATCCAGTTTGTGATCACGCAATAGTGATTCAATACCCGATGTGTCATTGATATCCATTTGAACAAAAACACACTGATCATCAAGCGTTCCAGCAAGGTTATGTTTGTTACCTGCGTACGTTAAGGCATCCACGATAACGATAAAATCTGCTTCATGGGTTTCGCGCCAGTAGCGTACAAAGTTAGCACCGATAAAACCTGCGGCACCTGTTACTAGTAGTCGTCTCATTGCAACTCTCTCATCATTTTTCGAAGTTCTACTCGCCAATGCTCGGCTTGTATATCTAGCACATCCCAGGTATCAACCAAAGATAACACGCTATAAGCTGGCCGTTTGGCAGGCGTTGGGTACTGTTCAGTAGTCAATGGCTTTATCACAACATCCTTATCAAGCAGCCCTGCCGCTCGTCCTTCTTCATAAATTGCAACAGCAAAATCATACCAACTGGCCACACCTGCGCCAGTCCAATGCAATTGGCCTATTGTGTTTTTTCGGGCTGCCTCCCATAAAGCATCCGCAAGCCCTTTTGCCCATGTCGGCGATCCGATTTGATCAGCGATAACACCAAGCTTTTCGCGCTCCTGCATTAAGCGCAACATGGTTTTTACAAAATTATTACCGTGTGACGAATACACCCAAGCGGTTCTAACGAAAACGCTAGCGTCGGGGAGAATTTCACGTAGGGCTTTTTCGCCTGCCAATTTTGATGCGCCGTATACACCATCAGGCGAGCAATTAGCATCGAGCGCGTACGGCCTACCGTTGCCATCACCAAATACAAAATCGGTTGAAACATGAACCACTCTTGCGCCGTGCTTTTTTGCAGACGTGGCAAGATTTGCTACGCCGTAATGATTAACCGCATGGGCTTGCTCGCTATCAGTTTCGGCGATGTCGACAGCGGTATAGGCCGCAGCATTAATAATGACTTTGGGCAATAGTGCTGCTACGGCAGCTTCCACCGCATCAACATCAGTGATGTCCAAACGTTCGTTAAGCTCAAGCTCTTCAAAATCATCGGGCAAGGAACGACGCAGTTCAAAATTGAGCTGGCCGCGCTCACTGCCTGTTATGAGTACTGGAGTTTTCATGTCTGTCGAATTTTAAGCGTTATGTAGCGCTGTGTCTTAGATTACAGACTGTGCACAAACCGCGCCTAAGCCGCTACGCGTAATCCAGTCGAATCATCACCAAAGGTATCAATATCACCTAAAAACTGGCCTTCCGCATCTTTGGCCGCAAGCGATGGCGCCTTGCCGTTGGCCAGAGGCCACTTAATACCAACGCTTGGGTCGTCCCAACGTAGGCTACGCTCGTATTCCGGCGCATAGATATCAGTGCACTTATACTGAAAATCAGCCGACTCAGACATGACATAAAAACCATGCGCAAAACCGGGAGGCACCCAAAGTTGGCGATGGTTTGACGCCGAGAGCGCCACGCCAACCCATTGGCCAAACTGTGGAGAATTGCGGCGCATATCAACCGCTACATCAAATACCTCGCCCGCAGTAACCCTTACCAGCTTGCCTTGAGGGTGTTTAATCTGAAAGTGCATGCCTCGCAGCACGCCTTGAGTGGATCGGCTATGGTTGTCTTGTACAAAGTGAGTCGGCAAACCAGCGTCTTCAAACTTCTGAAGATTCCAGCTCTCCATAAAGAAGCCTCGCTCATCGCCAAATACTGGCGGCTCTACGATCTTCACGTCATCAAGTACAGTATCGACAATCTGCATTTTAGTGCCGGGGTAACTAGGATTCCCTGTAACAAGCACAAGCCGTTCCATACTGGGCTCTTCGCTACCTCAAAATTGGCGATCACTAGGGGAAAATTAAGCCTCAGGGACAGCTAGGTTGCCATTTTTATGATGTGGCTCCACTCCTTCTTACTCACCGGCATGATTGACAAGCGATTACCGCGTTTGAGCAGCTGCATGGATTGCAGAGATTTAACCGTTTTGAGATGCTCGAGCGTGAGGATATTCTTAAATTTTTTTCGGTATTTGACATCAACCATGCACCAGCGTGGATTGTCTTTACTTGCCTTTGCATCAAAGTAATTGGATTTTGGATCTAGTGCGGTGTGATCGTCATAGGCTTCTTTAACGATATCGACCACTCCAACGATACCAGGCACAGCGCAGCTGGAATGATAAAAAAAACCTTGGTCACCCTTTTTCATATCATCACGCATGATATTGCGCGCCTGATAGTTACGGATACCATCCCAATGATCCCTCTTACCAGGCATAGCCCGTAAGTCATCAATGCTAAACGCATCGGGTTCTGATTTAAACAGCCAATAGTTCATCAGGCACTACCCAAAATATATTCGTACACACAACCCTATACATAAAACCGCACACAAACAATAGGCAAAAAAGCCGCGAACACTATCGCGGATGGCTAAAATGAAATGCAAAAATGGTTTGCTTACGAGCAAGTGCTTCGCAATTAGCCAAGCATGCCCATAACAGCTTGTGCGATACCACCAGCACCTGCGCCACCCGCCAAACCACCAAGCAATTGGCCAATATTCAATTTGCCAGAAGCGGCAGCTTCGCCAGCAGCACGCGCATCACCACCAAACATGCTACCGATTGCACCACCGCCTAACAAACCAGCCACGGGGCCTGCAAGCATACCCGTCAGACCTTCATCACCGCCCATGCCACTAATTGATTGCAACGCTTCGGCACCGAGAAAACCGCCACCAGCGCCTAGTAAAGATGAAATTATTGTTCCTAGCATATTGAGTACCCCGCTCTATCGACTAAATGTGGCTACGATGTAAACATAAACAATCAGCGATTTGGCCAAGGTAATAGCGCATACAGGGCCAATTGCCTCCGGAACACTTGGCACTGCACAATCAGTGCTTTTTACTGGGCCACGCTAACATCGCAACATCGACTGCCATTATAAGATTTTTCTTGGATGTGCCCTGTTTAGCAAGGCTGGATGAGTCCATTCAATTGTTAAACGCGCATGTTCAAACCCTTAGGATCGTAAGCGGCCTGCAAACCAGCCTTGGCCGGCACCCTATCTGACCCAATATCGATAGTCCACTCTTGCTCATCAAGCCAAGCTTGATTAATGGCTTCAGCCTGTTTAACGTAACCCAGGCCAACCGATCCGCCCAATGTATGGCCATAGTTGCCCGATGAGAGATAACTCACGCACACGTTGTTACACATAATAGGCTCGTGGTGATAGAGCATCGCTTCAGGGTCTTGCAATACAAACTGTACAAGCCGCTTCTTTAAGTGAGCGCCAGAGTCTTTTTGTTTAGCGATAGCATCGTAGCCAATAAACCGATCAGGCTTATTCATTGCACAAACAAAAGCAACGCCTGCTTCCAGTGGCGTATCTTCATCACCAACGTCATGCCCATAGTGCAAGAATTTCTTTTCTATGCGGCCTGAATCAAGCGCATGCAAGCCTGCTAGTTTTAGTCCGTGCGCCTGCCCTGCTTCCCATAGGTAATCAAAAGCGGGTACAGCCATCTCAACCGGCACATAAAGTTCGTAGCCTAGTTCGCCTACAAACGATACGCGCGTTAAGCGAATGGGAAAGTAGCCCATCTCAGTTTCAACACTACGGCCGAACGGAAATTCACCATCGGATAAATCCATACCTAATAGTGGCTCGAGTAAGCCTCGGCTCCTAGGACCCATCACGCTCAAAATGGCGAACTGAGTCGTAATATCAGTGACCGTACAAAAGTCATCAGATGAGATATTGCGCGCCAGCCAGTCCAAATCTTTATGAGTGGTTGCCGAGGCACCCACCACCATGAACTTAGTCTCGCTTAAACGAGTGATAGTGAGATCCGCTTCGATGCCACCACGCTCGTTCAACCAATGTGTGTAAACAATTTTATTAGCATCAACATCAACGTTTGCACTACAAACGGCTTGCAATACTTTTAGCGCATCTCGCCCTTGTACCAAGAACTTAGAGAATGAAGATTGATCAAACAAAACCACGCCTTCGCGCGCTGCATGATGCTCGGCTGCTGAATACTCAAACCAGTTCTGCTTACCAAAACTGTATTCGTACTCAGGCTTAACGCCTTCTGGCGCAAACCAATTAGGGCGCTCCCAACCGGCTACCTGGCCAAAGCAAGCATTGTGATCAAGCAAGCGTTGGTGGATAGGTGACATGCGGATGTTGCGGGCCGTTTCAAACTGTAAGAACGGATAGTGATTGGCATAAAGTAAACCCAGTGATTCTTCTACGCGCTCTTCGATAAATTTTTGCGTGCCCATAAACGGATACATACGGCGGATATCATTGCCCCATAAATCTAATGGCGCATGGCCAAAATGCATCCATTCAGCGCACGCTTTACCCAGGCCACCAGAACTTTGAATTCCCACAGAGTTTAAGCCGGCCGCAACAAAGTAGCCGCGCACGTCAGGTACTTCACCCACATGGAACTGATCATCAGGCGTAAAGGATTCGGGCCCACAAAAGAATTTACGCCAACCGATGTCAGCCAACATCGGAATGCGCTCCATTGCATCGCCAAGCACAGGCATCAGTTGATCTTCCATATGCCCTTCAAGCTCATCAAAGCAGAAATCCAGTGGAATACCTTTTTGGCCCCAGCTGCGAGCGTTTTTCTCAAACGCACCCACTAGCAAACCACCGGCATCTTCTCTTATGTAGGCGCACTTATCGTGATCACGCAATACTGGCAGATCAGGATGAACGTCAGGGTGTTTTTCGGTGACAGCGTAATAGTGCTCACAGGCATGTAGCGGGATAACAATGTTGTTGCGCTTGCCTAGCTCTCTTGCCCACATGCCACCGCAGTTAACGACAAAATCTGTTTGGATGGCGCCTAGATCGGTTTTAACACCCGTCACCTTGCCATCACTAATGAGTACATCCTCAACGGTTACGCCTTCAAGGCATTTAGCTCCACGGCCACGTGCTCCTTTTATGAACGCCATCGTGACATCGATCGGGCTGCCTTTGCCATCATGCGGAACCCAGGTACCACCGATAAGATCACTTGTATCGACAAGAGGAAACAGCGATTTTATTTCCTCAGGGGTGACTAGATCAACCTGGGTTACGCCAAACGCGTTATTCATTGATGCAACGCGACGCAGCTCTTCCCATCGATCGCGACTATGCGCGATGCTCACGCTACCCACTTGTCTGAAGCCTGTTGATTGTCCGGTTTCTTCTTCAAGCTCACCGAGTAGTTTCATTGAATACTCAGTTAAGCGTGCGTGGCTTTCGTTAGCCCGCAGTGTGCCAATCAAACCCGCTGCATGCCATGTGGTGCCACAAGAAAACTGCTTGCGTTCGAGCAGCACGACATCTTCCCAACCTAGCTTTGCAAGATGATATGCAACACTAGCGCCAGTAACACCACCACCAATGATAACGGCACTAGCTTTATTAGGAACAGATTCAGTAGCCATCAATGCAAGCCTTGTTGTAGTTGAAACCGTGATCGTGAAAACATCGTATCTTTACTTACGCGGGTACTTGCCCACTCGAGCCACCGCTTGTTGGTATTGCTCACTTAGCTCGCCTACCAATGTGGCAACAGACGGTGAACTACCGATGGCGCCTACACCCTGGCCTGCTGACCAGATATCCTTCCAGGCTTTGCCGCCCTCTTCAGGCTCAAGCAACTCTTTACCAAAATCAATTGGCTTCTTGTTGTGATCAGAATCCTCTAGCACCATGCCAGCAGCTTCGATGCTTGCTTTTAAAAAATTAGCATTAACGCCAGAAACCTTATTGGTATAAACAATATCGAACGCGTTGGAATTTTCGATCATTGTTTTATAGTTAGCATCAGCTCTACTCTCTTTAGTACAGATAAAGCGAGTACCCATATAGGCATAGTCAGCACCCATCGCAGCTGCCGCGGCAACGTCACCACCAGTGGACTGGCAACCTGACAGCAAAATGGTTTTGTCAAAAAATTCTCGTAACTCACTAACCAAAGCGAATGGATTGATTGTGCCTGCATGCCCACCTGCACCAGCAGCGACAGCGATCAGCCCATCAACACCCGCTGCAGCCGCTTTTTTTGCATGCCTTACATTAATAACATCGTGGAACACTAGCCCACCATAACCGTGCACGGCTTCCACCAGCTCCGGTACCGCACCCAATGACGTGATGATCAAAGGCACCTTGTGCTTAACGCAGATGTCGAGATCATCTTGCAGGCGGGGGTTGGTTTTATGCACGATCAAATTAACGCCAAACCCGGGGTGATCAACATCCGTTAAATCAGCTTCGATCTCATATAGCCATTGCTCAAAGCCTTCCGCCGTACGTTGATTGAGCGCCGGGAAGGTACCCACTATTCCGGCACGACAGCACGCCGTAACGAGCGCCGGCCCAGATACCAAAAACATGGGGGCAGCAACGATGGGTAAACGCAGATGATTAGAATTCAACATACTTATAAAGAATCGGCAGGCGAATTGAGCAAGGACTTGGCATTTTGCCAGATTTGATGAAAATCAGGTGTGAAGTCACCCGGCGACTCAGCCAACCAGTTATCTAGCGCCGACGCGCTCATCCAGCGTCCATCATCTATCTCTTTTGCCTCGAGTGTAATCGGGGCGTCGGAATTCACCCAATATACGCGGACAAATTCATAGCCATTGTCTTCCGATGGCGCTACACGCATAAATTCGTGCAGCTGATCGGCTAGAACTTGCACGCCCAGTTCTTCTTGCAGCTCACGCACGGCGCAGTCAATGTAACTCTCACCAGCATCGACATGGCCAGCAGCGCTGGTATCCCAAAGCCCAGGATGCATATCCTTGGATAGGCTACGCAGCTGCACAAATACCTCAGCACTCGAATTTTGCAAAACCATATGAGTGGCACGATGCAGATGATTGCCAGCATGCACAGCGTCACGGGTGGCGTGGGCCACGACCTCATCAGCCTCATTAACTATGTCCAACATCTCCGGCACTACCGTTGCTCCCGTGATTAACCCAAGCTCGCAGCGTAGCAAGCGCCTCACTCATTCTGTCAGTATTTAGCGACCCATAACCGCATGTTAGCGCCAGCGGCTTCAAGCTGCATGCACTACACTATGGCGCATCCCCTAGCATAGACTGCCACCGCAGCATGAGGAATAGCCGTTGAGTGTCTGGCTCGAGCGTCGATCAGCGATTCTGGACAAACAGAATCGAGGTTTTAACTATACCCGTGACGACAGTCAGTATCAGCGTGATCGTGCACGGATAATTCATAGCGCGTCCTTTCGCAGCCTGCAGTCCAAAACACAAGTGCTGGGCTTGGGGGAGAGCGATTTTTATCGCACCCGCTTAACCCACTCTCTAGAGGTAGCCCAGGTGGGCTCGGGTATCTGTGAGTGGCTGCGTGACCAGCCCGATAACGAATCGTACGAACCCGAAATCCCCTCGTTTAGTTTAATTGAGGCGATCTGCTTAGCGCATGATATCGGCCATTCTCCTTTTGGCCATGGCGGCGAAGTCGCGATGAATACCATGATGAAGGACGATGGTGGTTTTGAAGCTAATGGACAAACCTTACGTATTCTGGCTCGGCTGGGCGAGTACTCCGCCGAGTGTGGGCTCGACCTAACCCGACGCAGCATGTTGGGCACCATCAAGTACCCCGCGCTCTACTCGCAAGTTGTCCGCTACCCTGCAGACAATACGGCCAACCCACTACAACCACATCTTAATATCGATCAATGGGCGCCACCCAAATGTATCTATGATGATGAGTCAGATGTACTGGCATGGTTACTCGAACCCTTCAGCCAAGCTGATCGAGATGCGTTCCTGTCATTAAGCACACCAGAAAAAGGCCACCTGCGCACCCAACACAAGCCGTTTGATACCAGCATTATGGAATTGGCCGATGATATCGCATACGGCATACACGACCTTGAAGATGCATTGGCCTTGAACCTGGTTGATAAGCAAGAATGGTTATCAAAGGTGGCAGATGTGATTAACGCGATGCCAGATAACCCGGTTAAAGAGAATATACATAAGTACAACGAAGAGCTGTTCAGTGAATCGTCTAAACAAAGAAAACATGCCATAAGCCGTTTAGTGGGTTACCTGATTCGTTGCATCTACGTAGAGCAGCTGGACCAGTTTGAACACCCCATGCTAAAGCTACAGGCCCGCATGGAACCCGAGGCGTACGAAATCCTGCTACTAGTAAAGCGTTTTGTCATGCAACACGTCATCCTCCGCCCAGAGCTACAACAGCTTCAGTACAAAGGGCAACAAGTGATGATCAGGCTATTCGAAATTTTCCAATCGAACCCTCAACGCTTGCTCCCGGACGAAATACAGGATCAACTACAAATTGAAGGCCTACGCGCGATTGCGGATTACCTTGCACATATGACTGACGTGTCGGCAGGTAAGCTTTATCACAAGCTGATGAGCCCTACGTCTGGGTCGATATTTGATCGTTCGTAGTTGCGTGTCATATTGAGCTGCCAGCATCCATCACGCAGACTGTCGCGCCCTCCGATGCAAGCTCCCGTTATCGGGACGCCAAAAGACCCCTTCCATGGGTGGCTTCGCGTCGGCATCCATGCCTCCGAGACCCGATAACGGGAGCTTGCCTCGGAGGGCACACGTCTGCGAGATGGTTGCCTCTTCCCATTACCTAGACAAACTCCGCGCTTCGTAAGCCATGAGCCGCCCCAGAGGGTAACTAATCGGTCGTTTGGACTTGAGGCAATAAATGTGGCATACAAGGGATTTTTTCCGATCGTTTCGTTTACAGACCAGCGCACCGACCGAGGTAGACCCATCATTGAGTGGTGCGTGGATTGTTAGCTCGTTCAAAAAAATGGACAGAGGCATTCATTCCGAAAGCAGACCAACAACCGGGTGTCAGCGGCAGGGATGCCGCTGCCAAGCCCCCATGGATGGGCTCGTAGCGTCCCGATTGTTGGTCTGCTTTCGGAAATGGATGCCGTCACCCCTGATAACTCTTCAGCACCTTCTACACAATCAAACACACATCAAATTCCAGGCGAAAAAAAACCCCGACCAGCGGGGCTTCTTTCGCTCAGTACTAATAAGGGAATTAACGCTTAGAGTATTGAGTTGCCTTACGGGCTTTACGCAGGCCGACTTTCTTACGCTCTACTTCACGGGCATCTCGAGTTAGGTAACCCGCGCCACGTAATGTTGGGCGTAATGTTTCGTCATATGACAATAGTGCACGGGAGATACCCAGACGGATTGCACCCGCTTGACCACTACCACCGCCACCTTTAACAGTGATGTTGAAATCGAAGCTGCTGACATTGTCAGAGCGCTCAAGCGGCTGACGAATGATCATGTGAGCCGTTTTGCGACCAAAGTACTCTTCTAGGGTTTTATGGTTGACCATGATCTTGCCACTGCCACTGCGCATGAATACGCGTGCTGTAGAAGATTTTCGACGGCCGGTGCCGTAATACTGTTGCACTGCCATGGTTTAGAGCTCCAAAAGCGTTGGTTGCTGTGCAGCATGATCGTGCTCAGCATTTGGGAAAACGCGTAATTTGCGGTACATCGCGCGGCCCAAAGGATTTTTAGGCAACATGCCTTTCACTGCAAGTTCGATAATGCGCTCAGGGTGTGACGCCTGGAGCTTTTCGAAACTGATTGATTTAAGGTTACCGATATACCCAGTGTAACGGTGGTACATCTTGTTCTTGGCCTTATTACCAGTGACCTCAACCTTAGATGCATTGATAACAACGATGTAATCGCCTGTATCAACGTGCGGAGTATAGATCGCCTTGTGCTTACCGCGTAAACGGTGAGCGCATTCGGTCGCTACTTTGCCAAGGGTTTTACCTTCGGCATCAATAACGAACCATTGACGTTTAACCTCAGCAGGCTTAGCGCTAACGGTTGTTTTATTCACTTCAACAGCCTCAAATATAGAGATAGGCTCGAGAACGAGCGTAGCCCGCCATTGTAGAGGATGATGCGCTTCGACTCAACAACATATGGCAAAAAAAAAGCGCAGCCCTTGGGCTGCGCTTGAACCATCTTGTTTTCCGATGGGAGGAGAAAAAACTATGCTTTCGCCCCTATCAATCTGCAAACCCCGGGCCAGCCGTCACGCTGTATGTTGTATGTGTATGATTTATAACGACAAATAAAGTTACCGAATTTCCGAACTGCCTAAACAGCTACACGCACTCCTGCCACTACTCACTATGTGACGTACGTCACGTTCGTTATTGCTTCGGCTTATTCACATCAATAATCTCATGTGTGTGAGTAATCACAGCACTTTTTTCCAGCATTTTGCTCGCGCTGCAATACTTTTCAGCTGACAAGGAAATGGCACGCGCCACCTGCTTTTCACTGAGATCATGCCCAGACACGATGAAGTGAAGTGCAATCTTCGTGAAAACCGCCGGAATGCTCTCTGCACGGTCGGCTTTTATATCAATTTCGCAGTCAATCACGTTCTGGCGAGACTTTTGCAACATCAACATCACATCAAATGCGGTACAGCCTCCTAAGCCAATGAGTAACATTTCCATGGGTCGCACACCGAGATTACGGCCCCCATGTTCTGGAGAGCCATCCATGACAACAGAGTGGCCTGAACCAGATTCGCCAACAAAACTCATATGATCCAACCACTTAACACGTGCTTCCACAGGTTTTTCGCCTTATTTTTAATGAATGATGGGGAAATAGTACCTAAAACATTGAAGTTATTAAAAAGGCGGCCGATTAATGTTTGACGTTATGAAAAAGAGTGGGGCCCGTTGGGACCTCGCGCAAACATTGAGTACGGAGAGAAACTAGATATGCTGGCGCCAAGAATCGCACCGCCACCGGTTGAGTGGCTGGATTTATTCCTGCGAAGCAGTCATCGCCGACAGTATCCGGCCAAAACCACGATTATTCATCATGGTGATGTCCCGGAGACTCTTTACTACATAGTAGAGGGATCTGTCAGCGTAGTCATTGAAGATGACGACGGACGAGAAATCGTCCTCGCTTATCTCAGTGCCGGCGACTTCTTCGGTGAAATGGGTTTGTTCGATGAGCAAAGCAATCGCAGTGCGTGGGTAGTAGCCCGTGTTAAGTGTGAGCTTGCTGAGATGAACTATGAGCAATTTCGACGTCTCGCTGCTGAGCAGCCTGATTTGCTTTATGCCCTAACAACTCAGATGGCTAGCCGTCTGCGTAAAACTAGCATCAAAGTACGCGATCTAGCGTTCTTAGATGTCACTGGACGAGTAGCTTCTACCCTACTTGATTTGGCCAGCATGCCTGATGCGATTACGCATCCTGATGGAATGCAAATCCGAATCACTCGTCAAGAGATTGCCCGCATAGTGGGTTGCTCTAGAGAGATGGTTGGAAGAGTATTGAAAGAACTCGAAGATCGTGGCTTGATCCACGCTCGAGGCAAAACAATGGTTATCTACGGCACTCGCTAAAGATAGCGTTAACCCGGTGTACAAGGACGCGCACCGAGTCATTTCCTATCGCTGTATCCAACCGCCAAACCTAAGCCGCTCTTGTTAATGCAAGCCAGTTAATTGCACCACGCTTGATGGGACTAAATCTGGGGGCACACCTTAGGTAAAAAGTCGTTTGAGTGACTCACCAGGGTCATCAGCTCGCATAAACGCTTCGCCAACTAAAAACGAATGGATATCATGTTCACGCATAGTTTGCACATGCGTGCTATCGAGAATGCCACTCTCGGTTACTAAGGTAACGTTGTCGGGCACTTGTTTCAGTAAGTTGAGCGTTGTGTTTAGTGACACATCAAAAGTACGTAGATCGCGATTGTTGATACCAAGCAGCGCCGGCTGTACTGCTAGTGCACGATGCAACTCGGTTTCGTCATGCACCTCGACCAATACGTCCAACCCTAATTGCAAGGCAAAGGTATTAAGTTCCTCCAGCTTTGCATCAGTCAGCGCACCGACGATAAGTAATATGCAATCAGCCTCTAAGGCGCGTGCCTCAGCAATTTGATACTTATCAACCATAAAATCTTTGCGGATCACTGGTAACGAACAAGCAGCGCGCGCCGCTTTTAGATAATCGTTATGGCCTTGGAAGAAATCCTGATCAGTGAGAACCGATAGACACGCAGCTCCACCCTCCTCGTAGCTCTTGGCTATTTCAGAGGGTACAAAGTGTTCGCGTATAACTCCCTTACTCGGTGAGGCTTTTTTAATTTCTGCAATAACCGCTGGTAAGCCTGCGGCAATTTTGTTTTTAATTGCCGCATGAAACCCACGCGGTGGATCAGCTTGCGCGATACAAGCCATGAGTTCATCAGCACTAACCGCCGCCTTGCACTCAGTGATTTCCTCAAATTTACGTGCAATGATATTTTTAAGGATATCGGGAATATCAGTATCTGATGTGCTCATGCTCGTCATTTTAACTCACGCCTAATAATTCGTTAGCAACTTTGGCTAACTTTTATCAACGCCTGCAATTGCGCCGCTGCCTTGCCTTCGCTTAATACTTGTTTGGCGATCTCAACCCCGCCGGCAATATCAGACGCTTCGCCACCGATATAAATGGCAACACCACTATTTAAAGCGACGATATCGGCCGCCGGGCCTGCCTTACCTGCCAGCACATCGGTAATAGTTTGCATACTCTGCTCTACACCATCCACTTGAATCGCAGACAAGGGTTGCAATGTAAATCCGTAATCAGTTGGATTAATCAGGTAATCCTTAATATCACCATCTTTAAGCTCAGACACTTGAGTAGGCCCGCTTAAGCTGACTTCATCCATGCAGCTATCGCCATGCACCACCATCACGTGTTTGCTACCAAGCTGCTTCATTACCTCTGCAATGGGTCTCACCCATCGTGGATCAAACACACCCAACAATTGATTACGCACGCCAGCAGGGTTGCACATTGGGCCAAGCAAATTAAAAATTGTGCGTACGCCCATCTCGCGGCGTGGGCCGGCTGCGTATTTCATAGCGCTGTAATGTTTTTGCGCAAACATAAAACCAATGCCCACTGTTTCCATACAATGTGCAACCTGCTCTGGTTGCAAATCAATGTTGACACCCACCGCTTCTAAAAAATCAGCCGCACCAGATTTACTCGACACCGATCGATTACCGTGCTTGGCAACAGTGACCCCTGCGGCGGATGTCACCAATGCACAAGTAGTAGAAATATTAAATGTGCTGGATGCATCACCACCGGTACCCACAATATCAACTGCGGTTTGATCTTTTAAATTAACACCCGATGCCAAGCCGCGCATTACCGATACTGCACCGGCTACTTCGTCAACCGTTTCGCCCTTCATACGCAATGCAGATAAAAATGCGCCGATCTGTGCATCGCTACATTTACCCGTCATGATTTCCATCATGACGGATGACATCTGCTCCTTTGTTAAGTTTCTGTGTTCAAACAGTGTTTGCAGGGCTTCTTTTACATTCATTTCACTACTCATCCCGCTATCACTCCTGCTTGTTTCAAAAAAACAGCGAGCATGTCATGGCCATACTCGCTACTGATAGATTCTGGATGAAACTGCACACCTTCGATTGGCAGGCTTTGATGCCTGACACCCATGATATCTTCTATCTCGCCTTTATCGTTTTGTGTCCAGGCGGTTACGTGCAGATCGCTCGGTATTGTGGCTTGCTTGATCACCAAGGAATGGTAGCGTGTTTGAGTGATTGGATTAGGCAAGCCTGCAAACACACCGGTGCTGTCGTGATACACCTTGGATAACTTGCCATGCATGATTTGTTTTGCATGCACTATCTGCCCACCAAAGTGCTGCCCAATACTTTGGTGCCCCAAGCACACCCCCAGCATAGGTAGCTTGTCAGCAAACTCTGCCAACACCTCTAACGTAATACCCGCTGCATCCGGGTTACCAGGCCCCGGCGACAACATCAAGGCTCTTGGTGCAAACTGTTCAAGCTCGGCAACGGAGATTTGATCATTTCTAAAAACGGTAGCAGTTGCACCCAACTCACGAACATACTGAACCAGGTTGTAGGTGAATGAATCATAGTTATCAATTATTGCCAGCATGATTACGCACCTCCTTTTTTGGGCAACGCGTGAGTTTGCGTTAACGAGGGCAGTTGTTCAGGTCGGTTATCAATGCCCAGCTCAGCCATGCCAACCGCACGAAACACCGCACGCGCTTTACTCATGGTTTCCTGCCACTCGACGTCTGGATCGGAGTCATACACGATACCCGCGCCCGCTTGCACATAAAGTGTGTCGCCTTTAATGACCGCAGTGCGTATCGCGATGGCGGTATCCATGTTGCCATTCCATGATAGATAACCCACTGCACCAGAATAAATACCGCGCTTCACCGGCTCGAGCTCTTGAATGATTTCCATTGCTCGCACCTTGGGTGCACCTGATAAGGTGCCAGCAGGAAAAGTTGCGCGTAATACATCGACGGCACTCATGCCATCATTAAGCTTACCTTCCACATTCGATACGATATGCATTACATGGGAGTAGCGCTCGATCGCGTATTTGTCGGTTACCTTAACACTGCCTGTTTTAGCAATACGACCAAGATCGTTACGACCCAAATCAATCAGCATTAAATGCTCGGCCAACTCTTTTGGATCAGCCAGTAAGCTCTTTTCTAACGCTTGGTCTTGCTCTTGCGTTGCACCACGAGGCCGTGTACCAGCTAAGGGCCTCACGGTAACTGCTCCTTCTTCAAGGCGCACCAAAATTTCTGGTGATGAGCCAATGATGTGGTGATCTCTCATATTCAGATAAAACAAATAGGGGGACGGGTTAAGCGTGCGTAGTGCGCGATACAAATCAATCGGCGGCGCGGAGTACTTAACCGTTAAGCGTTGCGCCAGCACCACTTGCATGCATTCGCCGTCGGTGATGTATTGCTTGATAGTGCGCACTGCGTCTTTATAACGTTCTTCAGTGAAATCACTAACAAAGTTGGCTTCATCCACAACCTTGGGCTCACGATAGGCGGCGCGCGCCTGTAAGGGAGTGCGAATTTCATCATGTAGCTGCGCTAATCGCTCAAGCCCTAATTGATAGGCCTCGGGTTTGGACGGATCTGCTAATACCAGCATCGTTAATGTACCGCTGAGATTATCAAACACCACCAGCTCTTCAGCAACCATCAGCATTATGTCGGGTGTGTCTAGTGGATCAGGATGAGGGTTTTTACCAAGACGAGGTTCAATATAACGCACCGTATCGTAACCAAAATAACCCACCAAGCCGCCCGTCACCTTTGGCAGGCCTTCGATGTCGGGTACTTTAAATTGTTGTTGGTAGCTGTTGATCCAGTCAAGTGGATCATCGGCAGTGTGTTGTTCAGTTTGTTTACCACCCACACTAATGGTGATGGCTTGCTCACGTATTGAGATAACCGTGTTCGCAGGTAGCCCAATAATTGAGTACCGGCCCCATTTCTCACCGCCCTGAACTGATTCAAACAAGAAACTGTACGGGGTGTCAGCAACCTTTAAAAAAGTAGATAGCGGGTTGTCTAGATCGGCGATGAGTTCGCAGCTTATTGGGATACGAGTGAAGCCAGCTTCAGCGTAGCGATCGAATTCGATCTGATTCATTAGTTACATTCCAAATATAGAGAGTTAACACCGGCCGCCAACATGTCGATAGAAAAACGCGATAGAGGAGCGGCCACACACAAGCTGCGGATATCTAGTGACGCCAACGCCAGCAGTGGGTGTTTAATGGAATGCGCATAGTGCTTGAATTTTGAACCAATTTAGCCTGAGCCCAATAGTAACCCAGTATGGGCTTGTATCGTCAAGTGCCAAGCGTAAATTTGTGGCCCAGAGCGCCTGCATTTATGCTTGATTAGCCGAAAACAGCTATGCTTTGCTAATCCAATACAAACGCGCTGGCGCAAGGCCAATATCATGACGAAAATCAAACAAGACGACCTGATCGACAGCGTAGCTGATGCTCTACAGTTTATGTCCTACTACCACCCGAAAGACTACATCGACGCCGTCTATGCAGCGTGGGAGCGCGAAGAGTCCCAGCCTGCCAAAGATGCCATGTCGCAAATCCTGATCAATTCGCGAATGTGCGCAGAAGGTAAACGCCCTATTTGCCAAGACACCGGAATCGTGACCGTATTTGTCAAAATCGGTATGCAGGTTCAATGGGATGCCGAGATGGATCTGCACGGAATGATTAACGAGGGTGTGCGACGCGCCTATACGCATCCTGATAACAAGTTGCGAGCTTCTATTCTGGCAGACCCAGCTGGTGCGCGTAAAAACACCGGGGACAACACACCCGCGGTTATTCACATAGATATGGTACCGGGTAATAAAGTGAGTGTTGATATCGCGGCTAAAGGCGGCGGCTCAGAAAACAAATCAAAGCTTGTCATGCTTAACCCAAGCGACAGCATTGTAGATTGGGTTGTTAAAACCGTGCCTACGATGGGAGCCGGTTGGTGCCCGCCGGGCATGCTCGGCATTGGCATTGGTGGTACTGCTGAAAAAGCTACAGTGCTCGCAAAAGAATCTTTAATGGATGCAATTGATATTCAAGCGTTAAAAGACCGTGGCCCTAATAGCCGGATAGAAGAACTTCGCCTAGAGATTTTCGAGAATGTGAACGCGCTCGGTATTGGCGCGCAGGGCTTGGGTGGTTTAACCACTGTAGTGGATGTAAAAATTAAAGACTACCCTACCCACGCAGCATCTTTACCCGTTGCAATGATCCCTAATTGTGCTGCTACTCGCCATGCACACTTTGAACTCGACGGATCTGGGCCGTATTTACAAACTCCCCCTTCATTAGACGACTGGCCCTCTATCACGTGGGATGCAACGCAAGGCTCGCGGCGCGTAAACTTGGATACGGTTACACCGGAAGATGTACAAGATTGGAAACCCGGTGAAACCCTATTGTTAAGTGGCCGCATGCTCACTGGCCGTGATGCTGCACATAACCGAATCAAACAACTACTCGCTAGCGGCGAAGGCTTACCAGAGGGTGTAGATTTTAATAATCGCTTTATTTATTACGTAGGGCCAGTTGATGCGGTGCGTAATGAAGCAGTCGGCCCTGCAGGCCCGACCACATCGACTCGAATGGATAAATTCACTGAGATGATGCTGGCTGATACCGGGTTGTTAGGTATGATTGGCAAGGCTGAGCGCGGCCCTGAAGGTATCGCCGCAATCAAAAAGCATAAAGCCGTGTATTTAATGGCCGTAGGTGGCGCCGCTTATTTGGTCTCCAAGGCAATAAAGGCCGCACGAGTGGTGGCGTTTGAAGAGCTCGGTATGGAAGCTATTCATGAGTTTGTCGTTGAAGACATGCCAGTAACCGTAGCCGTAGATAGTAATGGCAGCGCGGTACACCAAACTGGGCCCGCTATTTGGCGTGGCAAATTAGAAAGTGGAGAGGTAAAACCAGTTTATTTCACATAGCAATATCGACTAAACTTCAATGCCTATCAATTGGCGAATATTGTCATGCAATCATTAACTTATCGTTTAGTCCTTTGTTTCACGATCGCGGTGTTACTTAGCGGCTGCGCCGGTGGCAACAGTAGTTCAGGCGACAACATCGTGCTGCGCGGCAAAATACTCGCGTGCAAAAGTGGTGATACGCAAATCGATAGCACTTCACAATGCCTACAAGATGATGCCGCCTGTTATCAAAAAGCTGATGGCGCTTGGTGCACCGGGCCACGTGGCAATGTTTGCCCTGCTGGTTCGAGCAAAATACCTGAAGGCACTGAATGCCCCGCTGGTGCCAGGTGTTTTTCTGTTGGCGAGGGTTTGACTTGCGGGATTAACTATTAAGCAACACTGCGCACCACCAAAACCATCCATGTAATCTCCGCCCACGCCGAAGGCGAGGTGGGTGACGTCATTGTTGGTGGTGTTGCCCCACCGCCGTGCGAGACCTTGTGGGATCAACGGAATATCATTGCGCAAGACGGCACGCTTCGGGATTTCGTTCTTAATGAACCCCGTGGCGGTGTTTTTCGGCATGTAAACCTACTCGTGCCGCCCAAACACCCCGATGCCGATGCTGCGTTTATTATTATGGAGCCAGAAGATACTCCACCTATGTCAGGGTCAAATTCTATTTGCGTATCAACTGTGTTACTTGATAGTGGAATCATTCCGATGGTCGAGCCGGTTACCAACTTAGCGCTCGAAGCACCGGGTGGATTAGTGCACGTGCGCGCAGATTGTAAGGACGGCAAAGCAGAACGCATTACCGTGCAAAACGTACCCAGTTTTGTCGAAAAAATGGATGCGTCGCTAGAGGTAGATGGGCTTGGCACGCTTAGGGTTCACACAGCGTACGGTGGCGACAGTTTTGTTATCGTTGATGCCGATACGCTTGGATTTGAAATTGTGCCAGATAAGGCTCGCGATATTGCGCAACTTGGCGTCAAACTAACCAATGCGGCTAACGATAAACTAGGCTTCACCCACCCCATCAATCCTGACTGGAACCACATTTCGTTTTGCCTTTTTGCCGGGAAATTATTTGAAGATAAAACCGGTTTGACTGCGAAGGCAGCGGTAGCCATCCAGCCTGGCAAGGTCGATCGTTCACCAACAGGCACGGCACTGTCGGCGCGCATGGCTTTATTGCACGCCCAGGGCAAGATGAAAGTGGGTGATACGCTAAAAGCGCAGTCAATCATCGGCTCCACGTTCCTTGGCCACATTGCCGATGTCTCTCAGCTAGGTGAATCACCCGCCATCATTCCAGAGATATCTGGACGCGGTTGGATTTCAGGTATTCACCAACATATGCTCGACCCATCAGACCCTTGGCCACGCGGGTATAAGTTAAACGATACCTGGGGTGTTGGTAGCGACTAGCCACCCTTACCCAGCTCAGTACCAAACTGCTTCAACACCGCATCATATGGATTACCACCACTACGATCTGCCGCATTAAAAATAGCCGAACCAGCAACGAAGGTATCAGCACCTGCTGCGTGTATCTTGGCAATGTTATTAACCTTAACGCCGCCATCAACTTGCAAACGAATTTTGCGACCACTTGCATCAATGCGATTGCGTACTGCCTTTATTTTTTCTAGTGTGTGTTCGATAAACGACTGGCCACCGAAGCCTGGGTTAACCGACATCATTAAGATGATATCCATCTTATCCATTACGTGATCCAACATCTGTAGTGGCGTTGCCGGGTTAAACACTAGGCCTGCTTTTAACCCCGCATCACGTACTAATTGCAAACTTCGATTAATGTGCTCAGACGCTTCAGGGTGAAACGTAATTGAGCTAGCGCCCGCGTCGATAAAGTCACCGATTAAACGATCGACTGGTTTGACCATTAAGTGCACATCAATGGGCGCCTTAACGCCGTGATTACGTAGGGCGTCACACACCAACGGACCAATGGTTAAATTAGGCACGTAATGATTGTCCATCACATCAAAATGAACCCATTGCGCACCGGCGGCGAGCACATCAGTGGCCTCCTGTCCCAAGCGAGCGAAATCTGCAGACAATATGGATGGAGCGATTACGGGGCTTTGCATGAACGGGTTCACTGAGATTGCTTAAAGTGCGTACTGTAACGGGTTTATTGATGATCCGCAGCCTTAACGATTTGAGCGCCGTAAATCTAGGGTTCTGGGTAAAATGTGGGGCATTTCACCAATACATCGCACCAACACGATCAGCAATCCAGATAGACGCTAGTCGCGCCGATACCCCAATAACCCCATAGCAAAACATGCACGCGTGGCGCCAAGCAGCACAAACAATTTGGCAGTAGCACCGCTTCAGGAAACCACGCGCGAGCTGGATTTGTCTCTGTTGTTGCAAGGCGCTTCAGTAGAGCAAAAGGTAGGCTGGGAACTACTTTCTCAGCTGCTGCGCCAAGCCCTGGAATATCGCTGTGATCAAATCACTATCGAACCCGAGCATAGTTGCTGGCGTACTCGCTTTTTTGCAGCGGACAAAAACGTCGAACACATCGAACACGACGTCGCATCCCTACTGCAGCTAGCTAACAACCTTAGCTCCGAACTAATACGCTCTTCTGATGAATCTGGCCGATTGCACTCAGTGCTGGCATGGGTGGGTAAGCAGCGTTACCTAATGATATTTACACAACTACCAGGCGTGGATGGTGTAATTTTTAGCGTGACTATTGAGCCCTGGCAGCCGATGCCAAGCTCGTTTAACGAGCTGCGGCTACCATCGACACTTGATAGACGTATACGCCATTGGCTATCAGCCAAAGGGGGATGGCTTGCAGTGGCGGGCCCGTCTAGCAAGCTTAACGTTCGTGGCCAGTTAGCTTTACTGCAAGCCGTGTCAGCACCCGAATCTCGAATACTTCACGTGGCACAGGATCAACGGTACTCGCTACCCAGAATTAACCAGATCGCGCTACGTGATATTAAAGAGCCGCAACGCGATATGGTTTGGCAGCATGCCTTAGCGACACCCTTTGATGCGTTTGTGCTTGACGGCGTGCGCGACGAATGGCTTCAATCGCTTGCCAACATTAGTGCACCCGAAGCCACCGTGATTCACACCGTGAGCGCCAACAGTACATCGTTCGCTCTACGCCGGCTTCAGGCGCTGCAGCTGAATCAATCACGTTTTGCACAGGGGCGCACCGCTATCTTGTTGCAGTATCCCGTTCGCTTACAGTGCGAACATTGCAAATGCGTAGACAACAATACGCAAACACATCACAGCTGGCTTAACGATTGGTTGGAACCCGATGACACGATAGAAGCATGGATAAATCCACGATATAGGGGGTTTATGACGGCACCTGGATGTGAGCGTTGCCATGACACCGGCCTGGCAGATTGGACAACGATCTATGAGTGGTTGGAATTTAACGCCGATATCAAAACAGCGATTCAGGATGACAGCTGGCAAACGGCTCAAAGTTTGCTGCAGCTGCAACAAACCGTGGTGCAAAGTGTTTTTAAATTAGCCCGGCAAGGTTCGATATCATTGACTGAGGCCAAGCGATTGCTTGGCCTGGTAAGTCATTAGTTTACAGCACCAAACGACTATGCCGCCGCTGCTGCGTCGTCGTCTTTGCGTTGTTTGGAAGGTGGATCGACATCCAAGCCTCCAACCACACGTAGCATTACCTGCCCTTCTTGAAACTCTTGGCGATCAGGTATGTAGCGGTGCTCTGTGTCAAGCCCTTCAGACCAAATCAAACCGGCAGTAGAAACTGATGAAACAGCACGATAGAGATTACCGTTAATCTGATTACGATTGATCAGGAACTCGCGAAAGTTGACAAACGCTTTTACATCAACGGTTTCGCGGTTCTTCCAAAAGCGCTTTAGCGATGCATCAGATGTAATACCCGGCAGATCATAAATAGCTTTGCCTAATGTTTTAACAGGCGTGCCATGAAACAATGACGACATACCCACTGTTGAATTAATCAACACAGTGCCTTGCGCGTTGCGCAATAAAGTAGGCAGGCAAACATCATGAACATAGAATACCCGACCCTGCATACCAAGCTCGCTAATCAAGTTATCTAACAAGTTGGTGTAATCGGTGTAGCCTCTATCCATCGGATGATGTTTAAGCACTAGCGCTTTGTTTTTGGGTGCATACCTGGCAAACGATGTAAGAACATCACCAATGAAATGCTCAATAGAATTGTAATCTGAGTGCACCACCACTTGCATGTCGCAATGCACTTGCAATGGGCATACAAAATAATTATTTGAAAATTCAGGCAGCAGCTTGTTTAATACTTCCTTCTCACGCCGCTCATAGCGTATTTTTCGCATGCCGGAAACAACCCAACGCCAACCTTCTGGCAACCAACTAAATGCGCGATGATGATGGTAGTGAGGAAAGCGCTTGTTAGACAGTGCACTGGCCCAGTAGTAAATCATTGAGTAGATCGCAGTCAGCAAAAAAATATGCTTTGGTGACTCGCTCTCATCAAATGCCTTAGCATTGTTTTTAGGAATCACCAAGCCTTTGCGCAGCATGGATGAATAACCATTCACCCCGTTTTCTTCTAATGTAATAAAGTTAGGCCGTATATAGCCTTCTTCAAACACAAAGATACGAACATTGTTAGCTTCAGCCACTTGTTTAGCAATGCGATGATAAGCGCGGCAATCGCCAAACAAATAGAGCCTGCCAATTTTATTGTTGATAATAAAACGTTCAAGAAACGCGCCCCAGTGATCTAGCTCACCTGTGTAATCAACAGCACCCGCACGGCGATAGAAAAACTTGTCGCCACCATTGAGGTTAACCTTATGAACGGCAAAGTCGCGATCTTCCAACTCGTTGGCGAATCGATTAAAAAATGGCCCTATCGGCCCTTGCAATAACAATACATCACGGCGCATAACGCAAGCCTCTGAAAATATTGGCAGCTTTAACCAACTGACGACTTGACCATTTATCTGGCCTTTTTTTATTATTCATATCTTTCTGATTTATTATTGTTTTAACCAGATCCTCTGGTTTGATGAATTCCCCCGACACTAAATCTAGATAGCGCGGGTATTCGATCAGCGTTAGGTAAATCAACTCGTCCAGTGTTCTTAGTCGTGTACGACGTTCGACGTTCTGATGGTCGGTCGTCAACCCCCACCCCGAATAAAATGGTGCACCGTAAGTCACCACTGGTTTGCCACGCATCAATGCCTCAAAACCAGCTAGCGATGTCATTGTGTGCAGCTCGTCACATTGTTCGATGCATTCAATGATCGACGCCGTACACTCAACAGCATCCGCGCATTGAGTCAAAATAGTTTTCGATACATGCCCTTTGCGATTACCTGACATCACATCCGGGTGAGATTTATAAGTAATCCACGCATCGGGCCGTCCTGCCCGTACCGCTTCTAGCAAGGAGGCGTTTGTGTTAACCCGTTCACAGCCTTTGGCTATTGATTGGTCGTCTTCCACTTGCCCGATCACCAACACACGTGCTTTGTTGGTAACCGACCGGGTAGAAACGCTCTCCCCTACGTTATATTTCGACAGGCCGGCCGATAAAATTAGCTTTTTTAGCTTTATTCCACGTGATATTTCAGCCACAGAGAGATCACGGTTATTTAATAGGTGCTCAAGATCGCTTAACCTGCTGGGATCAAAGTACAAACCGCGGTTGTCCACAACTAATGATCCAGGCGCATTAAAATCAGAACCCAAGCCAGACGAGCGAATAAAGCCGTCTTCAATACGTGTGATGCCCTCAGCGGAATCAGCGGATGGTGCGCCCTCAACTGTGCGAAAGCTCCACGTTACTTTGTGATCAAAATCAGTAGGCCTGGCCCGACCAAAGCGCACATTTCCATCAGGGGATCGTAAGAAGTGCTCTATATAGCGGCGCTTCCAAGGAGCAATACCCGCGCAAAGAAAACGCTTGGCATTTTGTTTAAAATAATACTGTTGTAATTGGATGTGTTCCAAACATTGATGTAGCTGCCATCGTTCACCCGTAGCTGGATTAATATAGCGCGCTAGTTGCACATGGCTAACATGGAATAGCTGCTCTAAGCTGCGCCGACGTTTGCGATGAGCAATGGGTTGCCGATCATCAGTTAAGCCCCAGCCCGCATAGAACGGCTTGCCAAACACTGAAACATCAACACCACACAACAGCGCTTCATAACCCAGCTGCGACGTACCTACGTATACCCTGCTAGCTTGCTTCACCACTTGCATTGGATTGGTGCCGCCAGCCGAAATCGCTAGGCCTTTACGTTTTGCTAGCTCAAGTAGATAGCCCCGTTTTTTACCATTAACCACATCGGGGTGAGTCCGTACTATCACATCTGCTTCAGGATTTTCCCCGCATGCAGCATCTAGCATATCCAGAAACCGTGCTTCGTTCATTGCGCCATGCACTACTGATGCATCATCCCGCGTTTGATCAACGACTAACACCACGGGTTTGTCGATGGTTTGTGCTAAAGGCACCGTTGCTGACGCACAGTAATTGTATTTTGTAATATTATTTGCGACCAATTGCTGCATGCATTTGCGTGCATACCGCTCATCATCAATTGTCACTCTGCCTGCAAACTCATCATCATTTTGGTTCAGCAAGGATTCAATGTCACTTGGCTGACTGACATCGTAGTAAACACCAGTGTGATCGATCAATAAGGAATAACAACTACGCGTGTGCGCATTGAGCGAGCTTGTTCGCAACCAGCCATCTTCAAGATATATCAAAGGCAAGTTATTACGCTTAGCGTATTCTTTTGCGGCTGCGGTGTTAGATTTACGGCCCCACACGATCACTGACTCGACACCAGACATACTGTTGCCTGCGTGTAACGGCGCGATAACTTCATCTACATCTAGAAATGCTCCGATATTCCGTAGTGATCTAATGCCACTAGAGAAGCATACGGCACGGCGTGGCCGCAAGGCTGTGGCATTGTTGGATGCTAGCATCATCATTTACCAATTACGTAAATAGCAACATGGCGATAAGGGCTAATACACATCCTACTGCGACATCTGAAATCATTCTCTTTTTGTTCGCAAGTCGTTCATCCTCTTGCTCCAGCTCAATTTGCGGCAAAACTGATTTTGGACTTGCTGTTAAATCAGCAACCATTTGCTCTACCTTGGAAACTGGTATGTCACAGGCAATTGCATAGGCAAGATAAGTGTTAACAGCCTTTTCACCACCGTCGCCGGGGTTCTGGCGGATAGTCATGGTTAACATGTTGATGACAGTCATGTCATGCCCACCTGACTTCGCAACTTTGAGTGCTAGCCCGGTATCACGTTTTAATGCGACCAGCGCATTGATTCGCTCGTCAAGCTTTTCAGCTGTGATTGCAGCCGTGCCATATTGCCTAACGGATAGCGCTAAAGCGGTTTTCTTTGCTTCAGCAAGCTCTTCATGCTTCTCGTTGGTACCCATCTCAATCATCATATTGGCGGTATGAAAGGGAATACCACGAGCAAGCAACTCTTCCCGCTCTTCATGGGTTAAACCCATCAAACCTACTATCTCATCGACAATAGTCTTGATTGGGTTACTGTTATCCACAGCGTCTTCAGCAACGGTTTTGATATCGGCATCATTCGCCGACTCAACCACGTTTACTGTGGAATCAGAGGAGGAGTTGGCTTGTGTAGGGGAGACAGCTGACACTGCAATGATCCTTGAGAATTCAATGGATCAGTGCAGGATCCAAGCCAGTAACACGTTAGCGTGTTAGTTGTATGCGAGTTGCGTTAGCTGGCTCTGCGTAAAGGCAGGACATTGTCCTCGTTTTCGAGTAACAATCCTGATAAATATTGGCCGTAGCCGTTTTTTGATAAAGGCTGAGCCAGTGACATCAGCTGGCCATCATCGATCCAGCCATTGCGCCACGAAATCTCTTCAGGACAAGCGATCTTTAGGCCCTGACGACGCTCCATCGTTTCAACAAACTGACCCGCTTCAAGCAAAGAATTTCCGGTACCAGTGTCGAGCCAGGCGTAACCGCGGCTCATCACTTCAACCATCAGTTGATCTTGCTCAAGGTAAACTTTGTTTACATCAGTGATTTCAAGCTCGCCTCGTGGAGACGGCTTGATATCTTTTGCAATGTCGACAACTTGATTGTCGTAGAAGTAAAGACCAGTAACAGCATAGTTAGATTGCGGTTTTTTTGGTTTTTCTTCAATGCCAAGCGCTTTGCCTGATTTGTCAAAATGCACAACGCCATATCGCTCCGGATCGCTTACACGATAAGCAAATACGCTGGCGCCTGATTCTTGTTGAGAGGCATTAGTTAGCAATTTACTTAGCTCATGGCCGTGGAAGATGTTGTCACCCAACACCAGTGCGACACTGTCGTCGCCGATAAAATCTTCGCCCAAAATGAACGCCTGTGCTAGGCCATCGGGAGACGGCTGAACAGTGTAGCTAATGTTTAAGCCCCATTTGCTTCCGTCACCAAACAATTGCTGGAACAAAGGCACATCGCGTGGTGTTGAAATCAGGAGGATGTCGCGTATTCCGGCTAGCATTAATGTGCTAAGCGGGTAATACACCATGGGTTTGTCATATACCGGCAGCAATTGTTTGGATACAACTTGTGTAATGGGGTGCAGGCGAGTGCCGGATCCCCCTGCCAGTATTATACCTTTCATTTTATTTCACCGCTCCAAGAACTGCTTTGCTTGCCTCCGAAAGTTTCTGCCCTTGTAGGAGCTCTTCGAAGTATGCAATTGTTTTTCCCAAACCTTCTTCAAGTTTGACCATAGGCTCCCAAGCAAAGGTTTCTCTGGCAAGTGTAATATCCGGACGACGTTGCGTCGGATCATCACTTGGCAAGTCCTTGAAAACCAGTTTTGATCTAGAGTTAGTCATCTCCAGCACTTTCTCTGCCAATTGTCGAATTGTGAATTCGT
This sequence comes from Granulosicoccaceae bacterium, assembly GCA_036478595.1. Lineage (GTDB taxonomy): Bacteria > Pseudomonadota > Gammaproteobacteria > Granulosicoccales > Granulosicoccaceae > Granulosicoccus. Next base: position 33,027 of record JAZGEF010000006.1, on the reverse strand, counting down.
CTGGGTTACCTATATTGACCGGGCCTGTGAACGAATCGTCAGTACCCATGATGCGTACAAACGCTTCGATCAGATCGAGGCAGTAACAAAATGAGCGAGTTTGATCGCCTTCGCCATAAATTGTGATGTCTTCGCCAGTAAGCGCTTGAACGATAAAGTTAGACACCACTCGGCCATCAGAGGGATGCATGCGTGGGCCAAACGTATTAAATATACGCCCTACTTTAATGCGTAGATTATGTTGGCGGTGGTAGTCAAAAAATAGTGTTTCAGCACAGCGCTTGCCTTCGTCATAGCAGGAGCGGAAACCGATTGGGTTAACGTGGCCCCAGTAGTCTTCAGTTTGCGGGTGAATTTTTGGATCACCATACACTTCGCTGGTAGAGGCTTGAAAAATTTTGGCACCTGTGCGTTTAGCCAAACCCAACATATTGATTGCACCGTGCACACTCGTTTTTGTGGTTTGTACCGGATCATGTTGGTAATGCACTGGTGATGCTGGGCACGCTAGATTGTAAATTTCATCCACTTCCAGATAGGTTGGAAAGGTAACATCGTGACGGATAAGCTCAAAAGCGGGATTATCCATCAAATGAAGAATGTTTTGCTTACGGCCAGTGAAGTAGTTATCCATGCAGATAACTTCGTGCCCATCAGCCAAAATTCTTTCGCATAAATGCGAACCCAGGAATCCTGCACCGCCTGTTACTAGAATGCGTTTACGGATTACATTCCCTAAGTTAGAAGCTATGTCGCTCATTATCAAAAATATTCCAATCAGGTTAATAAGTTAACGGCCTTTAAGGCCATCAAAGATCTTGTAATATATAGTTGTTCGGGCCCACAACTGCTGGCCAAATAGTGAACAAAAGATGTGATTTCAAGCCGCCCAGTAATGTAGGTGGGCAATTTTAAAGAGCAATTACCAAGCCACGATCCTGCGCAGCGTAAGCTTGCCTTATATCTGCAACGTGTACCGCGCCCTACCCAACTTGCAACCTTAACTACGCTCAGGCCATACAGCGCACACCAATTGCCTCTTTGATAAGATATTGACACAATTAAGCAGTCATTTTTTTGTCACTTTTTACATAGTTATCGGCTACTCTGCCCAAGTACACAACAATGGCTCATCCGCATACCAACACCATCAATCCTATTCTGCGTAGCTTCCGCAACATCGCTGAATGGAGGTGCAGACAGTGTTCAAATCGATCAACAGCTAGGCCCATGCACCAGGCTTTTGAAGCATGTCTAGCTTGAATACATCGGCGAACACTATTTAAAATTGGCTGATGAACCCTACCGGGTTAAATCAGTCGACCTTTTTTAGTGCAGCCTCAAATAATTCAATATCAACAATGAATGAGGATGCACAAGTTTGTTTCTGATGCCCACCACTGCCAGCGGCATGCGCCACGTCGTGAGAAACCAATCGTGTGTAGTCATCCATATTTTCTAAGGTGGCGTGATAGTTATGCCCACATAATTGAGCTAAGCCATAATAGTAAGGATAGACATGACGGCCATGTAGCTCGATAATATCAATACCCGGCCTACAGAAAACCATATTAGTCAGGGCTCCACCATGTGGTGACACTAGCACATCAGCTTTAGCCATAATCGCAGCTTGCGCTGATACAGACATACCTTCCATCGCCAATACCGTATAACCATAGCGCTCAAGAATCGGTAGTAACTCATCTTCGTTCTCTACCCCTCGGCGTACACCCTTCGGGCGACTCACATAAAGCTTGATACGTTCAACCTTGGGCTCGATAGGCACAGGAAATGAATGTTTTAACCAGGCAGGTAAAAAGCGATTCATCTTCATATTGATACCATTTTGTATATCAACGATGATGACCTTCTCACATAGCAATCGGTTGTTATCTTTGGTTTCAACGATTCGATTACTCTCAAAACCAAAATGCATAAGCGTATCTTTTTGAAACGAAGAACTGGCCTGTCGCACCAGTAGATTGTCAATGTCCGCTAGTTTGAAACCCGCTTTTTGGAGCACGCCAAGCTTAGGCAGTATGTCGAGCATCCAATGGTAGTAGCAATGTGCGCCAGCTGACAAAGCAAATAACACGGTCGTACCGGGTAATGGTGTGTAGCTATTCCATGGCAGCTCTTTTGCCTCTTCATCAGATACACGGTGACGTGACAGCTGATTACCATCGGCTTCAATCACTAACGCCTTTATCCCAGTAAAAAATACTTTGGCGTTATAAACCTCAGTAACTCTAACCGCCCGGATATCCAGAGTTTCATCACGCACTACATCAGTTGGTATTTTTTGAACCATCTGCGGTGGCGCACAGTGATAGGCTTCTTTAGGCAGCACTACTTGGCTTGTTGTTGGCTTTATTTCAAACTTCTTTTTTATCGGTTGCTTAGCAGAGGGATTGGATACGTTCTCACTAAGTTTGTTTTTTTTAGCGCCACCTTCAACAACCCTTAGCCGCGGCTTTAAATCCGCTTTACCAGAGAGTCTCGCACACGGCTCAACAAATCGCGTTTCAAATTCAGGTGTAAAGCTCATATTCTGATTTTCTAGAAACTTTGTTAATGTCTTCTCTGAAAACGATTCAATATCGAGTTTATCTGTAGGCACAGTAGTCATAAACCGCTCCGCCAATTCAGTAATGACGATATCCGCTTTAACACGCTTTACGTAATCATAGTCAATATTGGAGTTCCAGATAAAATGCACTTCTTGGAAGGTTTCAGCCAACATTCCTGTTAGCAGGTGTGGCCGATACTCCGAAAAAGAATCACCAAATAATACAAGGCGTTGCTTTACGGCATCGGGTGAATCATTGCGATAGATCACATGTGAACCCACATGCAGATGTATCTCGTTTAGTTGATTCTCTTGCTCTTTAAACTGCACCATGCCATTTGCAAACACACGCTTGGCATTTTTAGCTAATTTATAAAAGCGGCCAGTCTCTCGGTCCGGTGTTGCTAACTTGCCGCCCAAGTCAAACATGACCTGCCCTTCATCATAAGGATACTGTAGAAGTTCGCGATTAGTGGGTATCTGCATCTCGCTACACAGTAACTGATAGGCAGCAAAGCAACCCCAGCAAGACCAATGCGTATCTGTTTTCCAATAAATAGGCGGCCCATCAATGTGCCGCGAAAGGTACGGCAATGGGTTGATAAACGCCGGTATTTCAGCTCCGTATTTTGCTGCCAGCTGATGAATCGGGCTACTGTGAATATTCTCGATGTCTCCATCGTAGAACTTATGCAATACGGTTAGTTTTTCTGGTGCAGGTAAGTGAACGTACTGCACATCCATCGCCTGTAGCGTTTCATCACGCGTCTGTATGAGCTCAACCCATTGGCGAGCGAGTTTATCGCTGAATGACGAATCATCGCGATAGAGGTCTAAGACGTTGTTGCTGCCTGCTATAAGAAACAACCAGCCATCTTTGCCTACGTGTACTGGGCTAGGCTGCTGCGCTATGCTGTTCATTGCTATGCTCTACTTTGCTGAATCTAATACCGGTACGCTCACAAAACGAGCGGTAGTCCGGGTAAAGTAATTCTGCCAATTTGTTATAGGTTTCAAGCGAAATTTGATTAATGCTGCTGCCGTTCGAACGCTTAATTACTCCAAATTGTTCGTCCGCTGAATAATCTTCATTTAAAAACGCGTATACACGCTTCATCACAGCTGGCGTGTCATTACGTAGTTCTTTGTTATCTAACACAAGTAACTGGTGTGGCTCAAAATGCTGCTGATAGGTAACTAGCTTACGCGTGTACAAGCTAAAGCTTAATACCAAATTGAGGTAGTAACCTAATATGCCCGTCCGTCGGTAGGCATCAGTAAAATCCTGTGCAAAAAACTCGTCAATCTCAACATCCTGTAGGGGAGGGACCTTCATTGTCACCTTCAAGTGAACAAATTGCGAGATTGCCCGCTCGATTGGATCGCGCGTTATCACAATGACTCGCGGATCAGGCGTATAGGCTTTAATCAACCGCGGTATTAGAGCAGTTTCCGTGGTATCAAAATACGTTGGGCTAGCATCTATTGTACGCGTGCCAGGCTCAACGTTTTTAAAATGATCTGCATACCACTGCGGCCCCTTGTCGTAATGCAAAGAGAAATAATGGATTTCCTTCTGTACACCGGCAGATATTTTAGGGTGCGCCGAAATGTAGTCGTGCAGAATAGTAGTGCCACCTTTCATTACGCCTGTAATAAAAATATCAGGCAAGGCTGCTTTTTTGTTGTCGGTTGTCATAGTAGGTCCTTGTTTATTTTCGCAACGTGACTGCGGCGTGGCTATGGCCCCATTACGCGGCAGCCTTAGTAGATGAATCATCAAGTTCAAACTGGACCCTTAATTCTTCGATGTATTGATCCATCTCTGCGATTTCTGCCTTTCCTGCTAAATTTATTTTTTTTACAACTGCATGCATCGCAGTAATTTCATCTAAATGACGCTGTTTATCAAGTGCAGCTGTCACGCTACTTTCGTGCCGCCTGTGAACATTCAACGACTGCGTCAAATACGCGACTTTATTATTTTTCACTGCCAATAACTCAAGATACAGGCGCCAGTCGCCCACCAACTTATGCTCGGGTAGCTCGTCCTGAACCGAATCCAGCGCGCTCAGCAGCGCATCTTGGCGCCATACTACGGAACTTACATTAAGGATGACATTCTTGACGGACATGGCCTTTTGAATGAATTCAGGGCCAGCCATATTAAAAGAATGGTTAAACAAACTGCCATCGATAGTTTTGTAGTAATAGTCATAGCTCTCAGCCGTAATCTTGTCATGTGCGTCTATCTGCTTCGAATCACAAAAGCATAGGGCCGTGTCATCATCAAACGCTTCAAGCGATGAGCGCAAGAAGGCATCGCTCGATTCATCGTCCGCTTCAGCAATCCATAAATGGGTGCCACGACTCAGCTCAGCTCCTTTACGCCATTGTAAAAATACATTGCCGCTGTTCTTCTCGCTAACAAGCAATCGTATGTCGCGGCCTAGCTCCTTTGCTGTGTTAACAATCACGCTGAGACTTTCATCATTTGAGCAATCATCTAATACAATCACTTCAAATACTGGATGACCTTGAGAAAACACATCCAGCAAGCGTTTTGGCATGTACTCAGCATAGTTGTAGTTCGGTACTACTACTGATACCTTTTTTAATGAAGGGCTAAGAAACTGCAGCAGTTCAAAGCAGTAATCATCAAACTGACAATTCTCTTCAATGTAATCGATGCGATCTTGCTTTACGCTTTCACCAGTTTCATTTAGTGCCATTTCAATACTAGCGGCGGCTTCACTGGCGTTGCCTAGTGCGCAAGTGTAGCCATAGCGCTCCAATAGCTCATCAAAACCGGTTGTATTGCTATAAAGCACCACCGGCACACCCACGTTCATCGCCTCAAGCACGACGGTTGGATAGGGATCTTCTCTTGATGACAAGTACAGGCAATCGCAGGCTGAGTAGTAGTCCGCCATGCGGTCAGTAAAACCAACTAGGTGAATTCGGTCTTGATAGGCAGTACCTACAATGCTGCTAGCAACCCAACGCTCCATCTCTGGTGCAAGTTGGCCAGCCCATGCAAAGTGGATATCGTCTCGCCGATCAACCATTTGCATTGCCACTTGCAAGAACAAATCAAATCCTTTGCGCAAATCAGCATAGCCGACATTTATCACAAGTTTATCGGTATCGAGTACACCAAGTTCGGTGCGAAGTTCGCTACGGCTCTCGGCGTCAAAGACGATTTCCTTATAAGTACCTTGAGGCCGTATGTGGCGCTCGGCAACTTCTACATCGGTGAAAGACGCAAAACCTCGTTCAACTATTTCTGATGGAAACAACACGTGATCAGCATGACCGGCAATATTATCAATATTGCCCTGTAGTTCGTACTCTCGTATTAAGTTCGGCAACTCATGGATAAGCGATACCACCTTAATGCCGCAATCACTTAGCGCAGGCACTAGGTCGCCGGTCACAGTAGTGTTACAAATAGCGGTATCAAATTTGTTTTTAAGCGCCCAATGACGAAACCCACCCTCAATCTCTGACATCAAGACAGTCGTGCAGATGGATTTGTAAGTACTCATCATACTGCCGCCGTCTTTTACCAAAATGGTAACGTCAAGGCCAAACTGCCTGGTCATGACTTCCGCCATGCTCTTAAGCAACATCTGGGCACCATGACGATTGGCGTCGTGGCCAACCAGTAGTAATTTTTTCGCGTTACGCTCTAATCCGTAAACCGCTCGACGCGTGGCATTGAGATAAGCGTGGCCGTAGTGAACATCGGGCTCTATGTAAGCACCTTCCGCCCACTCGTTCCAGGCATTGATAAATACCATCGGCGTATCATTAAACGGATTCTCATTAGCGTATTCGATAGCACCATCAAGCCATTGACCGTAACGATCAGGCGTGGACCCGTGCAAGGTCATGCCTCTTCCTTCGCGACGAGCATCGTTATCCCAATGCGGAACGACCGTTTTAATTAATGGGAATGCCGGTGGCGTCTCGTTTAGTGAGCGCTCAATGACATCGTTGTAAGAATGCACAATACCCGAGTAGGATTGATCAATAAGGGTCAATTCGCTTTGAATTTGACGCATGTTCTGGCATAGCTTGTGAGGCGGAAACTCCACCGCCCCATCCAAACCGTATGGCTGCGGATCTTCATCACCAAAGCCCTGCACCATTAAAAAATAGGGTTCAACACCGACAGCGTCTTTCCACTTCCGGCGCCATCTAGCGAATGTCTTTTTTGCTTGAGGTATTAACCCAGGGCGGTACAAAATGAACAGAGGCCTGCCATTGACTCGCATATAACGATCATTACGGAAGTAACGCGCTGTGTCTTCGATAAAATCGTCTTCATCAGCATCGTCATAACTTTGCTCAATTAACACCTCACTGTCAAAGCCGTCCCAGGTGCGGGTCCAGTTCTCGTTTGCCCACATGATGCAAAACTCTTGATCCAGATCTGCGCTAGCGAATTTATCTAGCGGCATATCCATCAACCGCTTGCCGTCAAACCAGTAGTAGTAAAAGCAAAAGGCTTCAATGCCATTCTGTAAGGCTAACTCTGATTGACGCTTTAGAACGTTGCCGTCGTTTAGATCGTAGTAGCCCAAATCCCGTGGAATACGCGGCTGATAATGACCGTCAAAACGCGGCGCACCACGGCTAACGTTACGCCATTCGCTGAAACCATCACCCCACCAACGATCGTTTTCTGCAAATGCGTGAAACTGCGGCAAGTAAAACGCAATGGTTTTAGCGCGCGCTGCCAACCCTACTTGACCATTAGTCTCAGCTAGCTGAAAGTCGGGGCCTGGGTTAGCGAAATACTTAATATTGTCAGCCATATCACGCGGCGCGTGACTTACAGCGCCCTCTACAGCAGTATCGCCTCCACCAACACCAAAGTTCTCGCGAAGAAAGCTTGCGTTGCTTAGCGCATGGGTAACCGGATTGCTCTTGGCCGCACCACCCATATATTGCTCAACGTAGGTCTGAGTTTCAAAATCCATACTAGGCTTTCGCAATTCACGCCAGCCCGTTAAATAGAAATGATCGACTGCATCGATACCGGCCATCCGCACATCTTTGTAGCGCGTAAGGTACCAATTACAATTAAACAATCGATTTGGGTTCTTGCCTTCCACTCGCCCAATATGCAAATAATGCTTTAGCATCGAGCCGTCATAGTTTTCTAGTTGATACTCATTGCGATACCACTGCGGATCAAAAAACTCGCTAGGCATTAGGTTTTTGGCTTCACCGAATCTAATATAATGAACTAGCGGATTACCCGCGTAGTTTCGCACCTCAGGGTAGCTATTAAAGTACCAATGCATATTCACTACAGAATTAGGTTGCTTGCCTTCACTGTAACCGACTTGGCAATAATGCCTTATCGCGTTGCCAGTGATCTTGTAGGTTTGTTTATACCAACCCGGATCAAACATGCCAGAGGCTGCAATCAGCTCTCGATCGCGACGGATCGTTAATGGCCGCACAGTACGCTTAATCGCGCGCATGCACTTTTTCTGAAAGCGCTTGGCGCTTTTTCCATATTTTGCAGGTAGGGAAAGCATGTAAATATCCGTTGCTTATAACTTCACCGCAACCGAAGCTGCGATGGCAATCTTGTATAGGATGTCAACAATCGTAGACGCGAGCTGTAGATTTTTAACAGGCACTCTGGGTAATACAATAATTTCATCACCTGCCCTTACCATAGGGTTTCTTCCATTGGATACTTCTCCATTGGCATGGACTAAGATGATGCGATCGGTTTGCGCCTGATCCGTAAAGCCACCAGAGCGAGAAATATAATCACGCGCTCTGCCTCCTTTTTCATGCAACATCGCTTGTGATACGAGTACTTCGCCGCTTAGCAGCACTGAATCACTGCGGCCCGGTATCGTTATGGTGTCACCCGCTTGCAAAATAATATTGGCAACCTTGCCTGCCGACGCCACAACCAAACGGCCGTTAGGTTCAACATTTCGTGCCCGTTGCACAAACTGGCCTATCAATGTTGCTTCCTGGCTACGGATCTGCGCTTCCCTGTCAGTCTGCGATGATGCAGTCAGGTACCGTGCTTCCAGGCGTTGTAGTGATTCTTCCAACGCTGCCTTTTGGCGCACTGCAATAGTTTTTCGCTTTAGCGAAACTGAGCTAGCATCGGCTAGCTCCGGATCCACTTCGATGTAGTCAAGTAGTTCCTGTAATCGAGTGTTACGCGGTACAGCAAAACGTGATGGACCCATGTGAGAGCCTTCTACATCTACCACAATAACTTGATCGTGCTGATCGATTCGAAAGTGAACAGCATCGCCATTGTGTAACAGCATGCCTTTGAATTCTTGTAGCGGAACGTAAGTAGAAAACGGCTTGCCATTGCGCAGACCTGATACACCCACGTAGCTAACGCTTGGTGCAGGCAGCGCCATCGCTAACAGTGATTCACCGTTAAAACCCGCTTCGTTGATTTCAAACATGGCAGGGTTGCTTACTTCGCCACTAACGCTAACTACATTGCTGCGAGCACCTACCACGATGGTATCGCCATCCTGATATTGCACCTGCGGCATTACCCCATTCAATAGAAACGAATACAGGTCAATTTCGGCGAGTAGTTCTCCGTTACGCTTAAGCTGAATGTTTCGATAGCTACCTGTTTCTGGATTGATACCCGCAGCGCGATCAATAAAGTGCAAAGCAGAATTTGACGGGATACCAGCAAACCGACCCGGGTTATTGACAAAGCCTGTAACAAAAACTGCAACAGGTTGTGAACCATCGAGGCTGGTGTAAACACGAACGTTTTCACTAAACACCGTATTAACCGCTGCAGTAACACGACTGTTTAAATCACGGTTTTGAGTTCCAGCAATTTGAATCGGGCCCACCGCTGGTAAAAAGATATTGCCTTGGTGGTCTACCGTAAGGTTATCGTTAAACTGAGTAGCACCCCAAATACGTACGCTAACGCTGTCGCCTGCTTGCACAATATAGGAAGGGTTAAGGCCATCTTCTCGATCATTGCTGAAGCCGCCGTTAAATAAATTAGCGCCAAACGGTTTCAGTGCATGATCGGTATCGGAACCACGTAGCAAATCAGCCGCTTGCGGCACATCAGTACCAGCATCAAGGCCAGATCCACCCACCGATTGGGCATGCGCAGGCACGACCATCGCAGTGGCGATCAACAACAACAGACTTACTTTATAGAAAAGGCGATACACAGAGCAAAGCACCAAAGGTTACCGTTAGTAATGTGAACTGGAGCAATTTTTAAGCCGCTATCGGCAGGATTAACGACCAATGTGATCTTTTAATGCGGACCACATCAGTGCCCCAACTGCATAGAACAGAAAGGAGAACACCAATACCGTCAATATTTGGCTAAAGCGTCGAGGTTCTAACGCTTCATCGGGCAAATTTGGCTGGATAAACGTAATCAAATACTGTTTCTTACGTTGGGCCTCAACACGCGCAATTTCTAAGGATGTAAGCGCTGAGGCGTATTGTTGCTGGGCGATTTCCTGCTCCAGCACCAAAGGTTGGTAGCCTTGGATGAGACCGCTCATCTCTTGGCCACCTGCACCCACAACCCTACCCTTCTCCAGGCGTAGCTGTCGCGACAGTGCATTGACTCGATTCTTCAATGTAATGACTTCTGGCGAGTTATCGCGCATATAAGCTTGCTTCTCACTTAGCTCGGCGCGAGCTTCCACTAACTTTGATTCGATACCCGTAACAATACCTAACAAGGCACTGGATTCAGCAGTTGGGTTTATTGACTCGTTGGTGTTTCGAAACTCAGTAATTTCGGCACTGGCAAAACGCACCTTCTCAACCGCTCGTTCAAGCTCATTACGGGCAGTATTTAGGGCATCGTCTTCAATCCTTGACGACATGGTGTTAACCAAATTCTCAGATAGATCAATCACTAGCTGCCCTAACTGTTGAGCTGTTTCAGGATCGTAGGCTCTTGTACGTAGTGTTAAAACATCGCTGGCAGAATCTCGAATTAATTCAACTTTGCCGACAAAGTAATCCAGGGTGGCTTCATGGGTGGCATTGCCCGACAAACGCGATAGCCAGTCAACCTTCTCTGATGCATAGTGAGAAGTGATATTTAATCGCTCCTCTACTTGCTGGAGCATATCTTGCGAATGAACATAATCTGCCACTACCAACGATTCCTGCCCACCAGCAGACACCATCGGGGAAGACAAAATGGCAGCCAATCCTCCCGCACTACTGCCACCTTTGGCAGATCGGATTGCAAAACGAGATTCTGAGACGAACACATCAGATGCCAGCAACCCAAAATACAGGGTCGCCAAGATGGTGGGGATACCCACGACTATGGCTAGACTTCGTAAAATAGAATTCATATTCAGGCAACCTTGCGCGTTTGAAGATAGCTATAAAACTTCAAGGCTTCTTTGAGATCATCGTATACATCGAGGTTGCCATCATGCAGGATCGCGGCCATATCACAGTTGCGGCGAATGGTTTGCTCGTTGTGGGATACCAGAATGACTGACGCTGAGGCACTGCGTTCCTGAAACGCCAAGCGGAACTTTTCTCGGTAGCGCGCATCACCCGTCTCTAACGCTTCATCTACCAAGTAGTAGTCAAAATCACAAGCCAAACTCACAGAGAACGCGAAACGACTCCGCATACCCGCTGAGTAGGCACGCAACGGCACGTCAAAGTATTCGCCAAGCTCCGCAAACTCGCGCGTAAACTCTTCGATATACTGCGTATTGGCGCCGTAGATACGGGCAACAAAACGGGCATTCTCTCGGGCTGTTAAGTTAGATTGAAAACCACCGGTATAACCAAGCGGCCAAGAAATTTTGCCATCACTGATGACACGCCCAGAGTTAGGCGGCTCTGCATCACCAATGATTCGAATTAAGGTGGACTTGCCCGAGCCATTTAAACCTAGGATCCCAACACTCTTACCTTTAGGGAATTCCGCGCTCACGTTGTTGAGCACCACCTTGGTGCCGGCAGACGTTCGATAGCGTTTGTTAATGTTGATTAGCTGGATCACAGGCCGACTATCGCCTTCTTACGTAACGCTTGATGCGTCACCAAGCCTGCAGCCAACGCGCCAACCGACCAAGCAATGGCATAGTGCCAACTGCCATGAGCGGTTTCAAACTCGTAGAAGAACGCGCCGCGAATCAATTCGAGTATGTGCATAATCGGGTTATACAATAAATACTGACGTATCTCGCTGGGTATCGAATCGGCGGTAAAAAACAAACCTGAGCTTAAAAACAATGGCCTGCCCAAAAAGGCCGAAGTTAACTGTCGGAGCGATGGCAGTATTGGTGTGATGCTCGCAAACATAAAACCTAAACCCAGGCCTAGCATTGACATCAAGCCACACCCTGCTAATACCTCCAGGGGGCGTTGTACATTAATGGTAAAGCCTGCCAGATGTGCCATCGCCAACAAAAAGCCGAACACACCTAAGGTAATGAGTATTTCCAACAAGCCACGCGCCAAGATCACATCAAAAGTGGTGACCTGTGGAAACGCAAACAGTGTTTTATTGGTTGCAATAGCGCCCTGCAACTGATTCATCACATCACGAAACAAGGCAAACGGCACAATCCCAATTAGCATAAACGGCACTAATGGCATACCACCAGGGTTATCGTTTCGCATGCCGGCAAAGATTGCGACAAACAACGCCACCATAATGATGGGCTCAAGTACCGCCCATAAAAAACCTAGCTTGTGTTGACCGTAACGAGTTTTGGTTTCACGTAGTATCAATGCATGTATGACACGCACCTGCGTGCTAATGGCATCGAGAACATCCGATGTGAGAATCTTACGATTTGAGCTTACATCGATGTCAGCCATGATCTAAGGCTCACCGCGCACCAAAGATTTTGGCACCAACAAGCTGTCACCTGCCGCCAAGCGGCGCGAGTCATCGATATTGTTTAGATCAGCAATCACATTCCAATTAAGCGCGTTGCCAGTAATGCGACGAGAGAACGACCACAGCGTTTCGCTCTCCATCAACAGGTGATTCTCTGTTTCAATATCACTTGCGTTTGTGCGAACTTTTGCAGTGCTGGTTTGTAAATCGGCATCGCCTAGTTCGACAACAACGAGTGAGCGGGTATCAACTGAGTCACCGTCAACAGGATCGATCGGCTCAACGATGGCAACAGGCTCAGTGGCTTGAAACACTTGTTGAGCTGATTGTTGCTTATTGGTATAAAGCGCACGGGGGCTGTACCATTCACCCGAATCACGCTGACAGGCAATGCGCGAGAGCTCACTACCGATTTCTGAGCGCAGGCGACGGCACAAGCGGCCACTGGCTGCCGTGTAATCATCACCTACCACGACGATAGCTTCGCCAAAGAGGTTGCCTGCGGGCAGCTCAACAACATCACCGGGGCGTGCATCGCCAATTTTTCTGGCAGCGGCCTGTGACGGCGAGCTAAGTTTGTTGTTCTCACTAATCTTGCCAGAGGGAGTCGCGCAGCCTGAAAGCCACGGCGAAGCCGCTATGAGCAGGAATGAGCTTAAGCGTATTAAATGCATGTTATTTTTGGAGCAAGATACGTGCAATACAGCACGTAACCGGCATAAGGCCTAGTTATCAGCGAATATTTCAAGCAATCCGCACACTGAGTCGTCACCACTTTCTCTAGCATCGGTAACGATCAAAGCGCGAATCTTATATTTGCGCATCAGTATTTCTGCATCCGAAACCATTTCGTTAGCAGATATAGTGACAGGCACGGGAGTCATGAACTCCTGAACAGGCTTATCCATCATGGTGGGGTCCATGATCAGTGCGCGCCGCAAGTCCCCATCAGTCAAGATACCTTGTAGTTGGTTTTCTTTAACGATAATGGCAAGGCCAAGGCGCCCTGAGGTCATACAAAAAATCGCTTCACGTACCGTCTCGCTTGGTCCGATAAGCGGCAAATTATCAGTGATCATTACATCACCAACACGCGACAACAAACGACGGCCTAACATGCCACCTGGATGAAACTGCGCAAAGTCAGAGGGTTTGAAATCACGAGCTTTGATTAAACAAACAGCTAGGGCATCACCTAGCGCCATAATCGCTAGAGCAGATGTAGTAGGCGCAAGATTATTTGGGCAAACTTCTCGCTCGATATCAACACGCAACACAACATCAGCTTGCTTACCAAGCGTTGTCTCGCTCGAGCCAACGATACCAATGATGCGATTACCAAAGTATTTAAGACTTGGCATCAGTTTAACGATCTCTTCAGTCTCACCACTGTAAGAAATCATCACGATAAGATCGTCGGCGGTAATCATGCCTAGATCGCCATGAATCGCCTCACCTGGATGAACATAAAAGCTTGGCGTGCCAGTTGATGCAAATGTTGCTGCGATCTTTTTACCAACGATGCCGGACTTACCCATGCCGCTGATGATCACTCGCCCTTTACAGCTAAGAATCAGTTTTACGGCATCATCAAGCTCACTTCCAAGGTTCTGGGCAACGCTTGCTAACGCTTTACTTTGCATGGTCAAAGACTCAACAGCAGCGGGTATAAAACTCGAGGAACTGTCGTTAGTCTGCGTCGATCGTTGGGCAAGGCTCATTGTTCGGTTTTCCAAATTGCTAATTCGCAGTGATTGCGCGGGTTGTAGCGATTTCTGGGCCAACTGCGGCTTACGTAGGAAAAACCCGGATTACCTCATATATTTTGGTGAATTTGGTGTCCGATAGGCTAGCAAAAACCTGTGATTAAGCGGGTTAAATGCACATGTGTAGGTAAAACACGAGCCGGCGCTCGTTTGATGCGGCAGCTTAGTTATTCGAACTGAAAATTTGGATTAACAGATTTTGACGCCAAAAAATTCACATGACCCATTTTTCTGCCAGGTCGAGCGTCAGATTTACCATACAGATGCAAGCGGGCTTCATCTTGGACAAACAGTCCCTGCCAATCCGGATCACCATCTGTCCAACTGTCACCTAGTAGATTCAGCATTGTGACCGGCGATAGCAATCGCGTTGACCCTAATGGCAATGCGCATAATGCCCGAAGTTGTTGCTCAAATTGCGAAGTGGCGGTGGCATCAAGGGTGTAGTGGCCACTGTTGTGAGGCCGTGGTGCCATTTCGTTAAACAATAACTGCCCTTGTTGATCAACAAAATATTCTACCGCCAGTACACCCACATAATCCAAGCCGTCAGCAAATTTTGTCGCAAGTTCACAGGCTTGACTCTGCAAAGCATCATCAACCGTTGCAGGTACAGTGGAGGTATGCAATACACCATCAACGTGAACGTTCTGCGCTACCGGAAAACAAACACTCTCGCCATCAAAGCCTCTTGCCAGTACAACTGAGATTTCAGATTGTAAATCGATGCGTTGTTCTAGCACGCAAGGCACACCGTTTAAGGATGCGAATGCAGCGCGTACTTCATCTATAGTGTTACAGCTAGCCTGTCCTTTTCCATCATAACCAAGGCGTGAGGACTTTACTATTGCCGGCAATGAAACGATTTTAAGGGCTTCTTCTATGTCAGATGCTTGCTTCAATTGCGCATAAGGTACGGGCTGCAAACCATGCTCAATGGCCGTTTGTTTTTCCAAGTGCCTATCCTGCGCTATGCTCACAGCAGAAGCCGAAGGCGCTATGCGCGTCTTGTTAGCCAGGAATTCCAAGCTGGCAGCTGGAACATTTTCAAATTCGATCGTCACGGCATCGCAGGCTTCCGCCAATTGCTTAAGCGCCACCTCATCATCGTACGTACCAACAATCGCACAGCTAGCCAATTGCATCGCTGGTGCACTGGCATCTGGGTCGAGCACGCAACAGTGATAGCCAAGCTGGCGCGCCGCAATGACAAAACAACGGCCTAACTGTCCACCACCCACCACTCCGACAGTAGCGCCTGGCAATAACGGCAGATGGTTGAACATATCGTTAGTCATAATGATTTATAGAATGATTGACTCATGATTGCCTGCTGCGACGCAACTATGCGGGAGGGACAGTTAGCTTGGATACCGCAGCGGTGCGCGCGGCACGATAAGCCTTGAGCTTGGCTGCCAGTGCGGGATCATTATTTGCCAGCATCGCAACAGCAAACAACGCAGCATTGGCAGCACCTGCGTCGCCAATCGCAAAGGTGGCAACCGGTATACCCTTGGGCATTTGTACGATGCTATATAGAGAGTCAGTGCCTTGCATATGCTTTGATGCAACTGGCACACCTAATACTGGTACGATGGTTTTAGCGGCGAGCATGCCGGGTAAGTGAGCTGCACCACCAGCGCCTGCGATAATGCATTGCAGGCCTCGGCCAGCCGCCGCATCGGCGTACTCAAACATGGCATCAGGCGTTCTGTGAGCGGAGACGACCAGGGTCTCGTGGGCCACGCCAAATTCAGCCAGCACCTCAGCCGCTTTTTGCATGGTGGGCCAATCGCTGTCGCTGCCCATCACCACGCCTACCCGTACTTCCGTCATCAGTTTTAGCCCTGCACTCAAAGCAGGCATTATACTGGAAGCTTAACCCGCACTGAAATTTCTGATGAGCGTTGTACCGAACTACACCAAAATTGAGTCACTGCCACTACATTATCAGGGCAAAGTGCGCGATATCTATGTGATTGATAGCGATCATTGGCTGATTGTTGCCAGTGATCGCGTCTCAGCCTTCGACGTGATCCTACCCAACACGGTCCCCGGCAAAGGTATTCGCCTTACTCAGCTAGCCTTATTCTGGTTCGAGCAGATGAAGGATCTAGTGCCCAACCATCTAACCAACCTTAAGCTTGCGGATGTGGTGAGCGACAAAGCTGAGCGTGCTCAACTGGAAGGCCGCAGTATGCTAGTGAAGCGCCTGGATGCCTTACCGATTGAAGCCGTGGTGCGCGGTTACTTGATTGGTTCTGGCTGGAAGGACTATCAAGCTAGCTTCGAGATCTGTGGCCTGCCCTTGCCTGCCAACCTGCAGCAAGCCGATCAATTGCCAGAACCCTTATTTACGCCAGCAAGTAAAGCCGCTGTGGGTGATCACGATGAGAACATCAGCTTTGAAGAAATGAGCTCGCGCATCGGCGCTAGCTTAAGCGAGGAAATCCGCAGCATCAGCTTTGAGATCTACAAACGCGCGGCCAGCCATGCAAAAGAGCGCGGCATCATAATCGCCGACACGAAATTCGAATTCGGATTGGATACTGCCGGCAATTTAACGCTAATGGATGAAATCCTAACGCCTGATTCATCCCGCTTCTGGGAAGCCAACACCTGGGCGCCCGGCACAAGCCCTGCCAGTTACGACAAACAGTTTATGCGTGATTATTTAGAGACGTTAGATTGGGATAAAACTCCACCTGGGCCAGTGCTGCCCGATTCGGTGATTGAAGGAACCCTTGCGCGCTATGACGAGGCAGTTACACGATTAAGTAACTAGTCGTCCCGCGAAGGCGGGACGGCGAGAGTAATACCGCATAGCGGTATTACTCTCTTTGATCAGGCAATAGTGATAGTTTCATCCAGGTACACATCTTGAATCGCGTTAAGCAATTCAACGCCCTCTTTCATAGGCTTCTGGAATGCTTTACGGCCAGAGATCAAACCCATTCCACCGGCACGTTTGTTAATAACCGCTGTACGTACGGCTTGAGCCATATCGTTATCACCTGAACCACCACCTGAGTTAATCAAGCCAGCACGGCCCATATAACAGTTAGCAACTTGATAGCGAACCAAATCAATTGGGTTGTCGGTAGTGAGATCTGAGTACACCTTAGGGTGTGTGTTACCAAAACCGACTGCGTTATAGCCGGCATTATTTTCAGCTTGTTTTTGCTTAACGATATCGGCCTGGATAGTACTGGCAATGTGATTAGCCTGGCCCGTTAAGTCAGCCGACACGTGGTAATCAGTGCCGTCTTTCTTAAATTCTGGATTACGAAGGTAGGCCCACAATACAGTGACCATACCGAGTTGGTGCGCACGATAAAACGCTTCTGAAATTTCCTGAATCTGGCGACGTGAATCACCAGAACCAAAATAGATCGTTGCGCCAACTGCCATCGCACCAAGATCAAACGCTTGCTCAACTTGAGCAAACAATGTTTGGTCGTACATCACGGGCAAACTAAGCGTTTCGTTATGGTTTAGCTTAACCATAAACGGAATACGATGAGCATAACGACGCGATACCGAACCCAACACACCGAGTGTTGAGGCCACACAGTTACAACCACCTTCAATCGCAAGCTCAACAATTGCAGCTGGATCGAAGTAAATTGGGTTTGGCGCAAATGAAGCACCGGCTGAGTGCTCGATGCCTTGATCAACCGGCAACATTGATACATAACCTGTACCGCCTAGGCGGCCCGAGTTAAAGATTTGTTGCATCGCGCGCATAGTGCCTGGGCCACGATCACTAACCGAGATAACACGATCAACAAAATCGTCGCCTGGCAAATGAAGCAAGCCCTTATCGATCCCGGTGCACTTATGCTCCAGCAGGTAGGACGCTTCATCGCCCAATAAAGAAACCGTTTTAGTCATTAATTTTTATCCTCTTGGCTAAGCGGATTGCCCGTAGCCAGATAATTCTGTTGTGCGCGCAATTATAGGCCATCAGCCATCAATCACGGTGGGGAGCACTTCACAGCCGCCAACTAAAAAGTGGCGACGCAACCACACTACCACTAAGCCTTAATTTTACGCTTATTCAACATATCGACCGCCGGCAGTGTCTTGCCTTCTAGGAATTCAAGAAACGCGCCGCCGCCAGTCGAAATATACGATATTTGGTTCTCTATACCGTATTTTTCCACTGCCGCCAATGTATCGCCGCCTCCCGCAATGGAGAATGCATCAGATTCTGCAATCGCCTTGGCCAGCACTTCGGTGCCCGCACCGAAAGCGTCGATCTCAAACACACCAACTGGGCCATTCCATACAATCGTGCCTGCATCGCGCACCATCGCCGCGTATTGCTTCGCCGTCTCCGGCCCAATATCCAGCACCATGTCTTCTTCCTCAATGGCATCGGACGCTCGAACATTAATCGGGCCTTTCTCGTTTAGCTCCGCCGACACAACAACATCAATCGGCATCGGAATAGCCGCACCATTCGCCTCTGCCTCTTTCATTAAATCCTTAGCGTTATCCACTAAGTTAGGCTCGTAGAGTGAATCACCCACGCTATGCCCAGCCGCTGCAATAAATGTATTGGCAATACCGCCACCGACGATCAGTTGATCAACCTTGCCAACCAGCGTTTCTAACACAGTTAGTTTGGACGACACTTTTGAACCACCCACGATCGCAAGCAATGGCTTACGCGGTTTATTAAGCGCTGAACTTAAAGCATCTAACTCTGTCGCCAGTAATGGCCCTGCACACGCAATGGGTGCATGCATACCTACGCCATGAGTTGATGCTTGCTCACGATGGGCTGTACCAAATGCATCCATCACATAGATATCGCACATCGCTGCATAAGCTTTGCTTAGCTCTTCATCATCCGATTTCTCACCGGCATTAAAGCGTACGTTTTCAAACAACACGACCTCGCCATCTTCAAGCTCTGGTGCCGTTTCAAGGTAATCGGTCACTAGGCGAACCTCTTTGCCAAGCAATTCAGTTAGCTTTTCAGCTACAGGTGCAAGCGATGCCATCCTGTCCGCCTTACCCTCTTTTGGTCTGCCCAAGTGAGACATAATCATCACTTTTGCGCCAGCCTCGAGTGCATATTGCAATGTTGGCAAGGAGGCTCGAATACGCTTATCTGACGTTATCGAGCCATTATCCAATGGCACATTGAGATCCTGCCTAATCAACACACGCTGACCAGACAAGGGCAATTCGGTAAGTAGATTCATAGTTATCCTGGGTTTGGCAGCTACGCCATCATCACAGCTGCGGTGTCGAGCATGCGGTTGGAGAAGGCCCATTCATTGTCGTACCAGGCTCCAACCTTGACAAGGTTACCATCCATGACACGCGTTAACGTGGCATCGAAGTTTGATGATGCACTATTGTGGTTGTAATCGATCGATACCAGTGGTGCATCGTTGTACGCCAACACCGCGCCATCCGCCGCTTTCTTGACCGCTGCGTTCAGCGCCTCAATCGTCGTGCTCCTTTTGGAGGTAAACGTTAAATCAACCAACGACACATTACTGGTGGGCACACGAACCGCAAAACCATCTAGCTTGCCGGCAAGTTCGGGCAGCACCAAACCAACAGCAACTGCCGCACCAGTACTAGTGGGGATCATCGACATTGCCGCAGCCCGGCCACGACGAGCATCCTTGTGCTGGCTATCCATTAAGGCTTGACCATTGGTGTAAGCGTGGATGGTGGTCATCAAGCCATCAACAATGCCGAATTCTTCGTGCAGCACTTTGGCCAATGGAGCCAAACAATTGGTAGTGCATGACGCATTGGATACGACTTTATCACTGGATTTAAGCGTTTCATGGTTAACACCGTAAACGATGGTTGCGTCGATATCACCTTTACCAGGGGCAGATATCAGTACTTTCTTAGCACCGGCGGCCAGGTGCAAACCTGCAGTTTCCCTGTTGCGAAAAATGCCGGTACACTCGAGCACTAGGTCTACGTCTAATTCGGCCCAAGGCAATTTAGCGGGATCGCGCTCAGAGTAAACCCGAAAGCGGTCGCCGCCTACCACGAGATAATCACCCTCGACACTAACTTCGGTATTAAACCGGCCGTGTATCGAGTCATATTGAGTCAGCAGGGCATTGTTTTCGATGTTGCCCAAATCATTAATCGCAACAATATCGAATTCATCGCTGCGGCCACTCTCGATAATGGCGCGCAATATATTTCGACCAATTCGTCCATAACCATTTATAGCAATACGTATAGCCAAGAGACAACTCCTAAGTAATTAGCGAGGGAAGGAAGGGGTTTGGTAATTTTACTACGTAATCGCTATCTTTGTTTGTCTTCAAGCAGACGCCACAATTCCCTTCACCACATCAACGAGGTTTTCAACGGTGAAGCCGAAGAGCTTAAACAACTCATCCGCTGGGGCTGACGCACCGAAGCGATCTAAGCCCAGCACGGCACCATTCAATCCAACGTACTTATACCAACCGCTTGTCACACCTGCTTCCACAGCAACCCGTGCAGTGATGGCTGATGGCAACACAGATTCTTTGTATGCAGCAGTTTGCGAATCAAAACGATCGGTGCTTGGCATTGACACTACGCGCGCAGCAATACCGTCTTTAGCTAATTTCTCAGCTGCATCTATAGCAAGTGCTACTTCTGAACCTGTGGCAATTAAAATTGCCTGCACGTCACCCGATGGATCATGCAACACATAACCACCTTTACTAATATCACCAATTTGAGCAGCGCTTCGCTGTTGCGGCTTCAAACCTTGTCTTGTTAAAATCAGCGATACCGGCCGATCAGTTAATTCAACCGCTTCTTTCCAAGCAACCGCTGTTTCCACAGAATCACAGGGGCGCCAAGTAGACATATTAGGCATCATGCGTAGCGTTGCTGTTTGCTCTACCGGTTGGTGCGTTGGGCCATCTTCGCCCAAGCCAATTGAGTCGTGAGTAAACACATAAATGCCTTGTATTTGCATTAATGCCGCCATGCGTAATGCATTACGAGCGTACTCAGAGAACATCAAAAAGGTAGCCGCATACGGTTTAAAACCACCATGCAAAGCGATACCATTGGTAATGGCCGCCATCGCAAATTCACGTACGCCATAATAGATATAGTTTCCTGCAGGGTCAGTCTCAATACCCTTTGAATCAGACCAGATAGTCAGGTTAGATCCTGCTAGGTCAGCTGAGCCACCGAGTAGTTCTGGTAGCATCGGTCCGTAGCCGTTTAGTGCATTTAGCGAAGCCTTACGCGTGGCAATATTTTCACCTGCGGCAACTGTTGCATCAATAAACGCTTGTGACTTAGCTTGCCAATCCGCTGGTAACTCACCTGCTACGCGGCGCGACAATTCAGCGGCGAGCTCTGGGTGGGCAGCTTGGTATGCCTCAAACTGCGCATTCCACTTTTCTTCCGCAGCTGCACCTTTATCTTTAGCATTCCAGGCAGCGTAAATATCAGCAGGCACGTCGAACGCTGCATGGTTCCAACCGAGTTGTTTACGAGCCAGTTCAATCTCATCTGCACCTAGCGGCGCACCATGACTACTCTCTTTGCCACCTTTATTGGGCGAGCCAAAACCGATAGTAGTTTTACAACATATCAACGTCGGTTGATCGCTCTTTTTGGCAGCGGTAATGGCGGCGGTGATGGCATCTGGTTCATGGCCATCAACACCCGGGATCACGTGCCAGCCATAACTTTCGAAGCGTTTAGGGGTGTCGTCAGTAAACCAGCCTTCCACCTCTCCATCGATCGAAATGCCGTTGTCGTCGTACATGGCGATCAATTTGCCGAGCTTAAGCGTGCCCGCCAATGAGCAAGCCTCGTGGGAAATTCCTTCCATCAGGCAGCCATCACCTAACATGACGTAAGTTTGGTGATCAATTATGTTGTGCCCAGCACGATTAAATTGAGCGCCGAGTGTGCGCTCCGCTATGGCCATGCCAACGGCATTAGCCAAGCCCTGACCCAATGGCCCCGTGGTGGTTTCAACCCCGGGTGTTTCGCGATACTCGGGGTGGCCGGCCGTTTTACTGTGCAGCTGGCGGAAGTTTTTAAGTTCATCAATACCCAGGTCATAACCCGTCAAATGGAGCAACGAATACTGCAGCATTGAGGCATGACCATTGGACAACACAAAGCGATCGCGGTTGATCCAGTGCGGGTTTGCAGGATTATGGACACGGAAATCATTCCACAACACTTCGGCCATATCGGCCATTCCCATGGGAGCACCCGGGTGGCCAGAATTGGCTTGCTGTACCGCATCCATACTGAGGGCTCGAATCGCGTTGGCGAGGTCCGTGCGAGAAGGCATCAAAACTCCTTAACTAGATAAAGGGTTGGCTATGTGAAGCCCGCAAGTATACGGGGCTTGGGGGTTTAAATGGCCAACAACGCCACCATCTTGGCCTTCTAAACGTATCGGAAGCGCGTTGTAACCAAATTCAAGCTCGAAAATCTGCCTTTTCGCCCTATACAATGAGTAGAGCTAGGCGTAAACTAGTGGGTTAGCTCGACCGCCTACATTTAATAAAGAAACCACCGCATGGCATTGGACAAAAAAGCACAGCAATCAAGCCTCAAAGAGTTGATCGCGAAAGGTAAAGAGCAAGGTTTCCTAACCTACACTGAGGTCAATGATCACCTTCCCGAGGGTATCGTCGATCCTGAGCAGGTGGAAGAGATCATTGCGATGATCGGCGACATGGGCATCACCGTGAGTGAAGTTGCTCCTGAAGCCGATACGCTCAGTATTAACGACAACAGTTCTAGCACCGACGAAGAAGCTGCCGATGAGGCTGCGGCGGTGTTAGCTAGTGTTGATGGCGAGTTTGGTCGCACCACTGATCCAGTACGTATGTATATGCGTGAAATGGGTACGGTTGAGCTACTTACTCGCGAAGGCGAAATTGAAATCGCTAAGCGTATTGAAGATGGCCTCAATCAAGTGTTGGCAGCCTTAGGCACCTACCCTGAAACCATCAACATGTTGTTGGAGCGATACGAAGAAGTCACCGAAGGCAATTCACGCCTGACTGACATCATCGTGAATTTTCGCGAAACCAGTGATGAAATTCGCGTGGCCAAGCCACCACCAAGCCCGGAAGACAAAGAGAAAGAAAAAGAAGAAGTGGTCGACACCGGCCCTGATCTAGAAGAGATCGCTCGCCGCATGGGTGCTCTCAAAAAAGAATACGCAAAAGCCATCAAAGCAATCGATGCCGCTGGCGGTGTTCAAGATGAGAAAGCCAAGAAGGCCATGGCTAAGGTTGCTCTCATCTTCACTGAATTCAAATACGCGCCAGTATTTGTAGCAGCTCTTACCAGCGGCCTACGTGGACAAGTAGAGCGCGTACGTTCGCTTGAGCGTCAAGTACGTGATATCTGCGTTAAAACCTGCAAAATGCCACGTGCGCTTTTCATTGGCTCTTTCCCTGGCCGTGAAACTGATCCTAAGTGGTTAGAAGAACAGATCAAAGTTAAAAAGCCTTTTGCTGAAAAGATAAAAGAGCAGAAAACGGAAATCGAAATGCTGCAATCGCGCATTCAGCATATCTGCAACAAAAGCATGTTGCCGATCAACGAGCTTAAAGAAATTAACCGGCGCATGAGCATCGGTGAAGCCAAAGCCCGTCGTGCAAAGAAAGAAATGGTTGAAGCTAACTTACGTTTGGTTATCTCCATCGCCAAGAAGTACACCAACCGTGGTTTGCAGTTCCTTGATCTTATCCAGGAAGGCAACATCGGCTTGATGAAAGCTGTTGATAAATTTGAATACCGTCGTGGTTATAAGTTCTCAACTTACGCCACCTGGTGGATCCGTCAGGCCATCACCCGCTCCATCGCCGATCAAGCGCGCACGATTCGTATCCCGGTGCACATGATCGAAACCATCAACAAGCTAAACCGAATTTCACGGCAGATGCTACAAGTGATGGGCCGCGAAGCTACTCCTGAAGAGCTGGCGGAAAAAATGGAAATGCCAGAAGACAAGATTCGCAAGGTACTCAAGATTGCTAAAGAGCCAATCTCAATGGAAACCCCAATCGGTGATGTCGAAGATTCGCACTTGGGTGATTTCATTGAAGATCAAAACATCTTATCCCCTGTCGAAACAGCAACCGGTTTAGGCCTTGGTGAAACTACACACGAAGTACTCGCAAGCCTCACTCCTCGTGAAGCCAAAGTACTGCGTATGCGTTTTGGTATCGACATGAACACTGACCACACACTTGAAGAAGTGGGTAAGCAGTTTGATGTAACTCGTGAGCGTATTCGTCAGATCGAAGCGAAGGCACTACGTAAGTTACGCCACCCTACTCGCTCTGAGCAGTTGCGTAGTTTTTTGGATAGTGGGCAGGAAAGCTAAGTCGATTTTTTTGTAACGACTTCTGCATTTAATCAGCTAAAATTAGTCTAGTGCGTTGGTAGGATGCCAACGTCGGTGTTGAGCTTTGCTTAACACCCGGCAAGATGCCACAGTAGAAAAGAAGTTTATGTGGGCCTGTAGCTCAGTTGGGTGAAGGTCAAAATTGCGACAGCAATTTTTAGCTGAACGCGGAGGCAGGAGCCGACGCACGGGGTTTGTAGTAAAAGAACGCCACGGCAGGAGCCAACAGTAAATTATATGTGGGCCTGTAGCTCAGTTGGTTAGAGCAGGGGACTCATCTTAAATGGTGCGTCTATATTGAAAAATATAGAATGAACGGGATGAATTCAGGGAAACCTTCCGGTTTGGGTTAAACCTTAAATCGATGGCAATCCTGAGCCAAGCCGAGGATACATCTTCGGAAGGTGCAGAGACTACCTGAGAACTTAAGCGTTCTTAATAACAGGCTAGAGCGTCCCGCGCCTCACCAGTCACATAGTCAGTAATTAGTTATATGACTGAAGGTGATGAGATAGTCCGCTCCGTTCAGAAATGATCGGGTTCAGTGAATCCCTTGGTCGGAGGTTCGAGTCCTCCCGGGCCCACCACTTTTACTCTACGCATGTAGAGTTAGTTTGAGGACCATTAAATGTCCAATAGCCGATCCAGCTCGCCGCTCGCGTCCAGCTCCATCAGATCCTCGTCACCGCCAATTGGCACTCTATTTATCAATATCTGCGGCACTTTCTTGCGCCCGCAGCGGCGCAGCATCTCACCGCGCTCCAGTGGCATAAGATCAATGAGGTATTCGGTGTAGTCGATCTGCTTTGAGTCCAACAACGCACGTGCAGCCAGGCAATGACGACAGAAGCTAGTACCGTAAATTTCGACTTGCGCTGTCATGTGTCTCAGCCCAGATCATCAAAGTCAGTGCTTGAAAGCAGCGTATTAAAGAACGACGTATAGCTAAGCACAGGGCCTTGCTGCACTCCGAGAGTGTTGAATGCTTCCACAACCCGGTTAAGTTGCTCATGATTTCCCGGTGCTTCAGCGAGGCTGCGCAGCGTCGAAAGCAGCTCATCGATGCTCGCAGGATCCATGTTAGTTTCCAACATGCGGATGGTAGTGTCGACCTGCTCTCGCGTGATTGCAGATTTTCGGTTATCGGCACTGAGCTTGCCGAAATCCTCTTCCCTAATGCGCTGCTTTAAAGTGTGCACAAATCCTGCGAACGTTGAAGCATCCGGTAGATCGACGAACAATTTGATCAATGCCTCGCGATTTACTTCACTCAAAAAATACATCATCGGACCATCCACGACTGGCTCGGGCGACAACACTGACAGTACGACTGATAGCTCCTCATCACCAAAAGGACTTGAGATGCGGTACTCAATCGCATCGTCAACCAGTTCGAACTCACGAGTCCCGCGGTCGGGGTGTTTCTGGACAATCTTGGTAACCATAAATTCAATAGTAGTGGCGGGTGGAGCATCAATCACTGCAGTATAGTTAACTAGCAGCAACACTCCCGCCTCTTATGGAGTACTTCCAACTTCCGAGCATTAGGTGATCCCGGCCCTAAACGCTAAAACTCGGCCAACTTGAGATATGATCTGGACTAAGACGCACCTCATATAGACCAATATGGATGACGCACTTTAGGTTTTAAGTTAACTGATGAAAGAATGCAACTCATGCGGCAAGTGCTGCATTAAGTACAGTAATGGGCAACTCGCAGCTTCGGAGCAAGAGATAGAGTACTGGGAGGTATTTCGTCCAGAAATTGCAAAATACGTTAGCAATAAGCAAATTTGGGCAAGTCCGAAGACTGGCGAACTCTTACAGCTTTGCCCATGGCTTAAGAAAGATCCGGGGTCGGCTGTTTATCGTTGTGAAATCTACTACGATCGCCCGGATGATTGCCGAGACTATCCATCAAACATAGCTGAAATGATTCGCGATGAGTGCGAAATGTTAGAGCCCAGTGACCTTGTCGCTCATAAGTGATCTAACTTCCTAGCCTTCAAATGTTCAGTCGTCACGGAGATTCACGTCCAATCGACCTGTACGACAACTTCCCCACCGCTAAACGGCGAGCCTTTGTCTCGCGGTAACAGGAAGGTCCCTACTTGCTGGATCTGTTTTTTCTCGCCTGCGCCAATGATGGCCATGATGGCTTGTTCCAAGTGTGCCAGTGCCAAAACCAATCGCACCGAAAGCACCATAGGTTGTGGTGTAACTATCACCGCAGGCTATCACCATCCCCGGTGCAACCAAGCCTTGCTCGGGAACGACAACGCCAACAAAAACGTGATCATACCCAAAGTGCTGGATTAAGGCGGCTATGTCTTCCGCCATCGCTTTTTCATATGCAGCAATAATGGCCTTCAGCGCAGGGTATTTCGCACATGAAATAACGATAGCTTGGTTAAAAACACCGCCTCAATTCTCTCGCTCAATATTCCGCCGAGTGACAAACAACGCCAGCAAGCCCACAATCCCAACTAACAGAGACCACCGAAACAACTCGGACAACCCTGCCCAGCTTGCACCAGCAGTAGCACTGGAAATCCCTGCGAGCGTGAACATCATAAGAGAAAACGCCAACCTGCCAGCCAGACTTTGTAGGGAAAGATAGGTAGCGCGGTGTTGGCTGGAAATATGAGGGGCGATGGTTGATAACATGGGAGCCTGCACCATTGCCATCGGAAAATTACGAAACATAACCAACAATAAAATGAGCGGGTGCAGCGCCAGACCAAGCCCGGCTATGATCACACAGATGATGATCAATCCAAGCATCAACAGCTTGAACAAACCAAGGCGCTTGTATAGACGCATACTGCAAGCAGCCCCCCAGGCACCGCCGAACATGGATATGGATATCAGCACACCTGATGTTAGCGATGTGGTACCGGCCCTGAGGCCGTTGAACAGGTTGTTGACCTCGAGCAATTCAATGTAGGGCTGATAAAACTCGTAAGGCACATGCTGTAGCGAATAGCCAATCACATAAAATGCGAGAATCCATGCCAGAAACGGATTAGCGAAGTAGCGGATACATTCTTTAAGTTGAGAAAAAAAACCGTTTGCACGCGCCGCGATCGCAGCATCATCTGATATCACTGGTTCGGTAAACTGAAAGGCCATAACAAGCGAAAAACTGGCAGCGATAATACCGACTACATAAGCAAGACGGAGATCCCACACGCCAACAATGCCACCAACCAGCGTCGACATGGCCAATGCGATCAAGCCATATTGTGCCGCCCTGGCTTCACGATCACCGTATTCAGCATCCCGTTTGAGCAACTTCAAGGTGTCATACAACAGCGATGTATCACTACCGGACTGAAACGCAATACCGGCAGCCAGTAATATTTCACCAAGGAGCAACAATGGCATGCCATCAGCCAGAATAAAGCAGATGTAGGAGCATAGAAAAAACAAAGCCGACAGCATCAATGTGGGCCGGCGGCCAGCGCGGTCAGATAAATACCCAGACGGCACTTCAAACACAACCACTGCAAGGTAGTACACCGCACCAAGCGTAATAGCCTGCTCCATCGACACACGTTCTAGAAAGAACAGATAAAACACCGACAGCCACGGCATGACGCTGGTTAACATCATGTACGGAAGGTACAGCCGAATGTTTTTCTCCAGCCCGGCTCTACCGGGTGGAGATGAATTAACCACCCCCGAACCTCGCCACAAGTGTTTGCATATTTAAGCCTCCTGTGCAACAGAGAATTCGTCTACCACCAGTCCATAACAACCTTGCCAGCCTCCCTGCATTCATAGCCGAAAATCCTGTTTCAAAATCGTCGAAGCCGATGCGATGCGTAATCACCATCGCGCCATGCGCTTCAGCTAGATCACCCATCTGCGGCAACTTGGCGATATAGCCATCCAAAGAAAACACAAACCGGTGTGGGTAATCAAAACAATTTGAATCAGTAGTACGAATAGCCCCCTTTGATCAACAGGGGCTACTCGAATACTACAAGTGTTAATTCAACTTAACGGTTGAACTCACCTCTACCGATCGCGTATACCATCACGATACAATGCTTTGGCAAGGGCAATACACATTAGACCCATTACGATAGTGAACGGCAAGGCGCCGATAATCATGGCACTTTTAAGTGCTTCCATCGGATCAGCTCCGCCAGCAGATTTTCCAGCTACCAACAAAGTACCGATCACAAGCGTCAGGATCACACCCCAAACGATGCGGTGTTTGATACTAGTCTCTTGCTCACCACCGGACATGATGGTATTCATCACCAGAATTCCTGAGTCGGCGGAAGTCACAAGAAAAGTCATGATCAGCACCACGCACATGATGGTTATGGCGGTCAGAAAATTGCCTGAAATCATTTGCCCAAGTGTGACAAACAACTTGGCGGTATTCGAAGCACCAATTATTGCTCCGTTAGCACCGCCTGTAAGTTCAAGGTCAATTGCTGTTCCACCAAGAATGGTCATCCACGCAAAGCACACTAGCGCCGGCGCGACAACACAACCTAAAATAAACTCTCGTACGGAACGGCCGCGTGATATTCGCGCAAGAAACAATCCGACAAAAGGTGAGAACGCTATCCACCAGGCCCAGTAGAAAGTTGTCCACGCAGATTGCCAGGCAAACTGTCGACCAGCATCCCCCGCCGCATAGCTGGCTTGCAGAACAGACTCTGGCAGGGCAGCAGCTTCTCCCTCAAGACCTGACACAAATCCAGCAAAGTTACCCCACGGACCCGTTGCGCCACTGCGCAGCGCATCAGCGTAGGGGGCGGCCTCAGCAGGCAGTGCCGCTGCAAAATCAGCTGCGCTCTGTGGGCCGAAAGCACCGAAGCCCAGGTTGACAAAATTAAAGATGTAATCTACCAACGCGCTACCGTAAGTGGTCAACGCAAACATAAACGATCCGAATATGGCGAAGGTAAGTAACAGGATTAATGACAGCACCAGGTTAAGATTTGACAGGTACTTTACGCCGCGACCAACGCCTGATACCGCCGATATTATCGATAGACACATGATAACCAGTAGACCTGCGAGTAAACCGACTGTACTCGGTGCAGGTGTTTCACCAGTCAAATTCATCAACCACTCCATACCAGTTATCGCATACACACCATCGATGAACTGCGAAACGCCGAAACCTATCGTTACCGATACACCCAATATCGTGGCAACAACACCCAGCACATCGACAATGTGGCCAAGAAAACCATTCATAAAACGACCAAACAGAGGTGTTAACGCAGAACGGATGGTCAGCGGCATATCACGTGTGTAAGCGTAATAAGCAAGCGACAAGCCGGTTACTACATAAATTGACCAAGCGTGGAAACCGTAGTGTGCAAATGTGTAGCGATAAGCCGAGCGCAGTGCTTCTTCGGAATTAGCTGCCACTTCACCACTAACGATGAGTGGGTTCGATCCCCACAAGCTCAACGGCTCAGCGGTGGCAAAAACCATTAGCCCAACACCCAAACCAGCGCCAAACATCATCGAAAACCAGGAAAAATTGGAGAACTCAGTGCCCTCACCCGGCCTGCCCATGATTCTTTTACCGGTTTGTGGCAACGCTGCGACGACAAACAAAAAGAAGGCAAACAATCCAACAATAATAATGTAGAACTGGTTAAAGCCTTCGAGCAAACTCGAGTTAAGGTCGCCGAGCACGCTGTTGGCATTAGCGGGCCATATCAACGCCCACAGTACGAGCGCTACCATAATTCCTTTACTTAAAAGCGCAATTTCTACGCTATTGCCCTGATAGAAACCGCCGCTGGCCTTTTTGACCATTACGTCGGTAAATGGTGCTTTCAATGTCATCAGTTGATCCCCTGTGTGAAAAGTACGTTAAAAAATTGACATGCCAAACTGTTACTACAATTTTCTTGTCCAGTTTTTTCGCCGCAGCCCAAATTGCTTACTATGGTCACGATCATATGATTATTTCATCTTCACATAGGCTGATGTGCTAGTTTGCATAGCCGAAAACATTCAAATTGCGACATCCGTTGGGAACCGACTACCTGATCATGAAACATTGACCATCGTACGAAACGCCCGTGTGCCGACCGAAATGGCCATCAGCTTTGTTCCGGACCAAAGTTTTCGGTAAAAAAGCGATACCAGTTGCCGCCCATCACCGCAGCCACTTCGTGTTCACTCATACCAACATCGCGCAAACCCGTTTGAATGTTGTCGAAATCTCGGTTGTCCTGAAACCATTCAGGCATTGGCGGAAAACCTGATTGGCTAGCGGACCCCTCTCCATAATCAATCTCTTTTGTCCAGCGACCAACACGCATCCATTCCACAACACTGTCTGGCTGATCCTGACATAGATCTGAGCCTATACCCAAATGCTGCACACCATACTTGTCTGCAGTTCGGGCAATCATTTCGCAAAAATTTTGCAAGGTACACGCGGATTTGTCTTTGAGATGGTGTGGATACATTGAAAAACCCAACATTCCTCCGTGTTGAACTATTGCATTGATGACATTGTCTTTTTTGTTACGCAATGCTGGCGACCACGCGTGAGGATTGGCGTGCGTAACCGCGATGGGGCGTTCAGACAATTCGCAGGCTTCTATGGTTGAGCGATCGGCCGAATGGCTCATGTCCACCACGAGTCCTACTCGATTCATCTCTTTTACAACCTGCTTACCCATTCGAGTTATACCGGTGTCTTCTGCCTCATAACAACCCGTCGCCAATAGCGACTGATTGTTGTAGGTCAATTGCATAAAACGTGCGCCTAATGTATGCACTATTTCAACAAGATCGATATCGTCTTCTATTGGGCTTGGATTCTGAAAACCGAAAAATACTGCGGTGCGTCCGGCGGCCCGGGCGTTGTCTATATCATGCGCAGTTAAGCCTTTTTGAATGAGATCAGGGTATTGTTCAAACCAGCGATTCCACTGTTCGAAGTTAAGCACTGTTTCACGAAAATTCTCATGATAGGCAATCGTCACATGCACAGCATCGACATTGCCTTCGCGCAATTGTCGAAATATGCGCTCCGACCAATTGGCATATTGTAGGCAGTCGATACGCACTATGGCTGTCCGGCACTGATATAGGCAGTTTTAACTGTGGTATAAAACTCCGCCGCGGCGCGCCCCTGTTCACGCGGGCCGTAAGAACTATCGCCTCGACCACCAAAAGGCACATGATAGTCGGTCCCTGCTGTTGGTAGATTAACGGTTACTACACCCGTGCGCGCGTGGCGCCGAAAATGAGTGGCACGTGCCAGACTTTTGGTAACGATTCCCGACGTCAAACCAAAATGTGTGTCATTAACAACGCTAAGAGCTTCGTCGTAGCTCGCCACGCTAATAATAGATGCTAAGGGTGCAAACATCTCTTCACGATTAATTCGCATATCGTTGCGAGTATTGAGGAACACACCGGGCGACATGTAGTGGCCTTCATGGGGCATAGCGAGCCGCTCACCTCCACAAACGAGATCAGCCCCCTCACTAAGCCCGAGCTCAACGTAATCCAGATTTTCCTGCAACTGCTGCTTGCTGATAACGGGGCCAATTTGTGTACCGTCCTCCAATGCATGGCCCACCTGCAGCGCTTTTGCAGCTGCGATTAACTTGTCAGCAAAGACATCATGAATACTTTCGTGAACAATCAGCCGCGAGGAAGCAGTACATTTTTGACCACTACCGCCAAACGCGCCACCTGCCGCTACGCTAACACCGAGTTCTATGTCTGCATCATCCATCACCACCAGTGCGTTCTTGGAACCCATCTCCATTTGAACTTTGCTTAGATTAGCTATTGCTGCAGAGGCTATCTTTTTTCCTACGGGAACCGAGCCTGTAAAGGTGATAGCATCCACGTCAACACTTTCGACTAGCAACTGGCCGATCGTGCCTCCAGAACCCATCACAAGAGAGAACAATCCTTCTGGAATATCTTGTTTTGCAATGATTTCTGTTAACGCTACTGCTGATGCTGGTGTTAGGTTTGCCGGCTTCCACACCACGGCATTGCCGTAACAAAGAGCGGGGGCGATCTTCCATGAGGCCGTAGCGGTGGGGAAATTCCAAGGAGAGATAACCGCTACGACGCCAACCGGCTCACGACGCACATCGATTTCGATTCCATCTCGCACGCTATCTGCATTCTCTCCAAGTTGGCGCAGGCATTCAGCAGCGTAATATGTAAAAAACTGACCGGCTCGATAAACTTCACCTTTACCCTCAGCGATTGGCTTGCCCTCTTCGCGACTGAGTAGCGTGCCCAGCTCAATAGATCTGTCCATCAGCTCTGTGCCTATTGCCATTAAAACCGATTGTTTACGCTCCAAACCGTATGAGGCCCATTCAAGTTGTGCTTGTTTTGCACACGTTAGCGTCGCGGCAAGTTGATCGCTGCTGGCCTGGGCGTACAGCCCGAT
>JAZGEF010000005.1:0-6790 GCA_036478595.1 Granulosicoccaceae bacterium | reverse complement strand
GACCCGAGAGTGAGTGCTTTCATGTGCTGAACGCCTACCTCAATTGTTAGTCATCTACCCCAGAGGGCGTGTCGCCCTCGAACTAAGTAACCTCTGGATTGATTGGCTTATGCTCTAGTCAACTCTTTTAGAAACCGCGACCTCATGCGTATACTGATTACATCCTGCCATCCCTGCGCAGGTGGCGGTCCGGCGTTTCGGGATCCATAGCACGAGTACGCATGGGTCCCGGGACGCCGGACCGCCGCCTTCGCGGGAACGACTGTAACCGCAACTAGGGAACCACGCTCATGGGCTGCCAATACTTTGCACCAACCGACACCGGTGCTCAATCAATGACGGTCGCCATGCCAAAGCTAAGTTTTGGACGAGGCACCTTGGCCGAGGTTGGGCTGCAAGCGAAAGCCTTAGGCTTAAACAACGTTGCACTGTTTACCGATCAGCAACTGAACGGTGGTGCGTTAAGCGAAACTGTCACCGCCTCTTTAACCGAAGCGGGCGTGCAGTACGTTATCTATGATGATATTCGTATCGAGCCTTGCGGCGACAGCGTGATGCTTGCCGGTAAGTTTTTACAACAAGGTGGTTTCGATGGTGTTGTATCGCTTGGTGGTGGTTCTGTTATTGATACTGCCAAGGGCGCATTGCTACTTCAAGCACAAGGTGGAGACATTAACGATTACTTTGCCTCTCCGGTTGGTGCGGGTAAAACTTTAGACGTCCCTGTGTTATCACACATCGCTTGTCCCACCACATCGGGCACGGGCTCAGAGTGCACGTCAATCAGCGTTATTAGAGTTAATGCATTGGACTGTAAGTTTGTTATCGCCAGCCCTGCTCTACTGCCCAAGATCGCCATTGTTGATCCAACTTGCTGCGACTCCTTACCTAGTAACGTCGTGGCGTCTACCGGATTCGATCTTTGTTGCCATGCACTGGAATGTTATACGGCACGAGCGTACACCGAGCACGCACATGTCCCCAATCCAGCATCGCGACAATTCATACAAGGCGCCAACCCGTTCAGTGATCTCGCGGCTCGCGAAGCCTTGGCGATTACGGGCGAGTACTTAATAAGAGGCGTGAATGACAGTAACGATTTCGAGGCGCGCGATCAGTTAATGTGGGGTGCAACCTTAGCGGGTATTGCTTTTGGTAATTCAGGCACGCATTTACCGCATGCCATGTCATACGGCATCACCCATCTTATGAACAACATAAGCACTGAAGGGTATGCAGTGAAATCCCCCTTTATTCCTCACGGCATTAGCGTAGTAGTTAACGCACCTTCGATATTCGAATACACTGCCGCCGCCACACCTGAGCGCCACTTGGAAGCCGCTGGCTTTATGGGCGCTGACAATCAGGGTGCAGGCAATGATGACGCAGGAGAGGTGCTGTCAAAGCGCCTGATCGAGTTAATGCGCTGCACACATATGCCTAATGGACTATCAGA
Organism: Granulosicoccaceae bacterium; assembly: GCA_036478595.1. Lineage (GTDB taxonomy): Bacteria > Pseudomonadota > Gammaproteobacteria > Granulosicoccales > Granulosicoccaceae > Granulosicoccus. The sequence goes on along the minus strand of JAZGEF010000005.1, from coordinate 5,334 downwards.
ATTAGGTTTCGGTGTTGATCAAGTGAGCGAGCTGGCGGCCTCATCGATCAGGCAGAAACGCGCTATCGCTAATGCACCACGTGAATCCAACCTGCAAGATATGGAAATAATTTACGCCGATGCCATGAGTTATTGGTGAGCAAAAAGGTATTTCCACACACAGTTAACGTTGATAAACACGAATGTAATCTATCTCAAATTTCGCAGGGAAAGGAGTCGACTCATCAGCTGGGCCTGGGAAGGTTCCACCAACTGCTAAGTTCGCAATCAGGTACATCTGCTCATTGGAAACCTGACTACCTTCAAGCCGATAAGTTTCGGCACCATCGACAAACCAAATTATTTGTCCTTCGCTCCACTCAACTGAATACACATGGAACGCTTCTGAGAAGTCTTCAATATTGGCGCGGCCTTCATCGGATTCCCGACTTCTGAAAAAACCGTCGCCGTTGTTGTCGACTTGATGGTGATAGGCATGATTGGCCGTGGTTGTTTGATCACCAATGGCTTCAATAATGTCGATCTCAGGATCTTCTGGTTGATCTTGCTTGTAGTATGCGTTAAGCAACCAGAATGCACTCCACAACCCCTTCCCCGCAGGCATGCGGGCGCGAATCTCCGCGCGCCCATACTTAAAGCGAAACGAATCATAGCTGGTGATAATGCCCGACAGCTTAGGCTGTCGATTTAGTGCAAAGCTGTTATCAGCCGTATTGATCACTCGAGCGGTTTCATCCACTAAGGTGCCCGCAGAATCTCTTGCCTCCACTCTAAAACGTCGATCAGCACCTGGCACCAGGTCATCGATAAATAGGGATCGGCCGTCGATGTTCCCTATGAAGGTATTGCCGTCGTATATATCGTAGTTGGTGGCTGTTGCTACTGAATTCCAAGAAAGCTCAGCGGTGGTCGTGGAGTATTCAACCACTGCGATAATTAATCGCTGCACGCCGGCCTCAGGTGGCGCAACCCCATCCGCTGTATTGAGCACTGTGTCTGCTGCAAGGATAAGCTCATCACATCCATCATAGGCCTCTACGCGATAAGTGTAAGACACACCACTCTGCAGTGCTGGCTCATAGATACTGGTGAATTCACCACTGTCCAGCTGACGGTATAGCTCGTTGTCTCTAAATACTCTATAGCTCTCTGCGCGATTAGGCGACTGCCACACGACTTCTGCTTGCGTATCAGAATAAATATTTGCAGCAAGCTCAAGCGAAAATGCGCGCTCTTCAAATGACCGTGGCCGATCGCTAGTGTTGATGGTTAACTGCCTGGCTACTATTTGTTCACCTTGTGCATCCAGTGCACGCACCTCATAGGCGTAGTCGATCCCGTCTCGCAGATTCTGCTCTAGGTACGAACCACCTGCCGCTGTACCCAGAAAACTGCCATCACGAAAAATTTCATAACTGACTGCACCCACTGGCGTGCGCCAAAGTAGTTCTGCGGCAGTGGCTGAATAGATAGAGCGGGTGAGATACAACTCGCCTCGATCAAACGGAGCCTTTATCGCCTCAATCGAGAGCACGCCATCACCCATCTTAAAAGGGTTGTAGCCAAACTGATTGTCGTTGACGTAGTATTGTTGTTCGTTGTTGATAACAACACCGGGGCCCCAGAGAAACTCGGTATTCCATTTGTTGCGATCAAGCGAATCACCATCAAACTCATCAGAAAACACTAACTGATACTCGCCGGTACCCGGTGTACCGCAGGTGTCTGCTATTGCAGGGCTACTCAGGCAGGCCATGCAAAATAGTACTGTAATTAACCGTTGCATTTTCTAATATCGTTTTAGTCTGAAATCAGGCTCTAGTTATAACGCATCCAGCCGCGCATGCGGGTTGCTCATGCTTGAGTTTTCATTGATTTTCGTGCTGACGGTAAAACTACCCATATACGCACCCGCCCGAGCCACATTGAGCAATCTCAGGCAGATGTAAGTCGATCTAAGCTGGCAAGGCGCTATCCAGAAATTCGAGGCGATCCTGGCCCCAAAAAAGCTCGCCGCCTACTTTATAAGTAGGAGAGCCAAATACTTCAGCAGCATGAGCCTCACTTGTGGTATCGCAATAGAGCTGAGCCACGACGGGTTGCTTGGTGCTTTGCGCCAATGCTGATCCATCCAGACCACACTGTTCGGCCAACGCAAGCAGAGTAGCTTCATCGGCGATGTTTTCATCAGAGGCCCAACACGCAGTCAAAATCGCGTCGCTAAAAGCACCTGCTCGAACATTGCCATCTGCACCACCAGCGGCAAACACAATTTGCGCCGCCAAGGTTTGATCAGCTGGACAATGCGCTGGCGTAAAATTCATTGGCACTTGCAAATACGCTGACCAGCGCTTGAGCTCTTCCATTCTAAAACGCTGACGCGACGGGTGCCGTTTGCCCGGTGGCAAGCCACCCATTTTGTCAAACGTTTGCATGACATTGATCGGTTTGTACCGAACAACCAGGCCATATTTTTCTTTTGGCGTGTTGAATCGATCAATGGCTAAGTAGCTCCAAGGGGACATTAAAAATGGTAGTAGTCGATTTGCTGATTCATTTACCGGGGTTGGCCTGCATTGTGAACGTTAAGTCATTATACGCCTCAATGTCTTAGCTACGACACAGCGTGATTCAGCCAGACAAACAGGTAGTTGTCGGCTATTAGCATTAGGTGTATAAAGCCATTCCACTTTAGGCCGTAAGCAATGATTAGCGTACTCAAAAACTCCTGGGCATTGATGCTTGGCATGTTATTGCTGATGTTAGGCAATGGCTTGCAGGGAACCCTATTAGGTGTGCGAGGTTCGATCGAAGGTATCGATCAGTCCACGCTCGGCTTTGTTATGTCCGCCTACTTCATCGGTTTTTTAGGTGGCTCCAAAATAGCGCCTGAGCTATTACGTCGAGTTGGCCATGTACGGGTGTTTGCAGCACTGGGCTCACTGGTATCAGCAGCTTTTATTCTCTACGCCGCTGTGGTCGATCCAATCGCCTGGTTTTTTCTTCGCCTGATAGTGGGTTTTTGTTTCTCTGGCATCTACGTGGTCGCCGAAAGCTGGATCAACGAATCCAGTAGTAATGATAATCGCGGTAAAACCTTATCGCTATATCTTATGGTACAGATGGCCGGCATGATTCTGGGTCAGCTACTGCTTAACGTTGCCGATCCTGCCGGATACGGGCTATTCGTATTGATCACGGTATTAGTATCGGTATCGTTCGCACCGATTTTATTGTCGTCGTCACGTACACCGGTTTATACAACCTCACGTGCGATGAGCATTCGCGAACTGATCAGAGCATCGCCACTGGCATGCGTAGGCACACTATTGATGGGGGGGGTGTTTTCCATCTTGTTTGGCATGGCGCCGATATACGCAACCGAGCGCGGTATGTCGATCGCAGAGGTGTCCTACTTTATAACAGCGATCTACGCTGGCGGCATGCTGTGCCAATACCCGATTGGGTATCTATCCGACAAGATCGACAGACGTCTATTGATCATAGCTTCCGCAGCTGTTGGCGTAGTTGCTGCTATATCTGCTTTGTGGATTGAAACCGACGTTACATCGTTGATCGTGATTGCATTGATCCTTGGAGGCGCGTCCAACCCGATGTACTCACTGCTACTGGCTTACGCCATGGATTACATGGAGCCAGATCAAATGCCGGCTGCATCAGGGGGCCTAATATTTATTAATGGAACCGGCGCGATGGGTGGCCCAATAGTGGTGGGTTATGCCATGGCAAATTTTGGCATTGACTGGTTTTTCATAACGCTTGCTTTGCTACTTTCGACAATTTGTTTATATGGTTTTTATCGAATTACTCAGCGCAACTATGAAGTGCCCGATGAGGATGCCGCACCGTACCTACCGATATCAAGCCGCATGACAGCAGCCGGTGCAGAATTTGCCATTGAAGCAGCAGAGGAAGAAAGTGAAGACGCTGACAGCGATTCCGATAACGGGGAATCTGCTCAATACTAATGTGGTGGATCTTCTATATCGTTATCGTCATCAAACACTTCAGCATAGTTTTCAAGATTCTGCGCCAGCATTTTATTGAACTCATTACCATAGTATTCAAGTGCTTCGGGTTTCATTTTTTCATATCGTTCTTTATCAGTTGCTTTACTTGCAATTACAAACGAACAAAACCTCGCTGCAGCATATAAAAGTGCAGAGTTAATAACAGTCAGGTCGGTGTCTTCAGTTTGTCGATTGGCTGTATCGATAAATCGATCGGCCAGTTTACGAAAATGCGTGTCGCGCGCTTCGTCAGTTAGATATTCGGACATTGCTTACCTCTTTAATTGAGTCACTATTCGGTTTTATTTTTCGTGCTTATTTTTCGTGCTTACTTTTTGTGCCTACTTTGCTGGTTTCGCTCATGCCAAACATTACCTTGTGATTGGGCCGCTGTAGACAACACTGATCGCCTGCCAGCAATAATTTCACGATACAAGGTAAATAGTCCCGTAAAGATAACAATACTCGAACCCAGCACGGTATAAAAGTCGGGCACTTCTTTAAACACAAAATATCCAAATATCACCGCCCACAATAAACTGGTATAGCGAAACGGCACCACATAGGCCACATCACCCGTGCGCATCGCCAGCACGATAAATTGATAACCAAAAAATAGAAAAAACGATGCGATGCCCATGGTTGCAAATTGCACCCCGCTCACTGCTTGCCAATTACCTTGAGCTTGAGTTAACACAATACCCAGGGTTGCGATAGTTACGGTTGTAGCACCTGACACCAGTAGCGACGGCAAGGTTTTAGGTAGTCGGCGAGTGATCACATCTCGGCCAGCGGAAAATAATACTGACCCCAGCACCATCACGCTATACGAATCAAAACTACCGCTACCCGGCCTGATGATTATTAATACGCCAACAAAACCAATGCCGATGGCTATCCAGCGACGCCAACCCACAGGCTCACCAAGGAAGATCGCAGCCCCTATGGCTACCACTAAGGGCAACGACTGCAGGATTGCCGAGATTGTCGCAAACGGAAGCCGGGATAACGCTGTCAAAAATAACAAGGTCGCGCCAGCCTCACCAATCGATCGCGCCAGGACAAGTGGTATAAATAGCTCTCTAAGCCTTGAGAGTACCTTTTGTTGCCATGCGATGGCCAAGATAAAAACCAGCAACATCGAGCCTCGAATCGCCATAACCTGAGATACTGGGAGATTGCCATCCAATGACTTAATAAAAAGATCATTGACCGTAAAGCCCAGCATAGAGAGCATCATGTAGAGGCTGGCGCGGATATTGGCAGAAATTTTCATCTGGGCATACTATCGACATTGCTTTGA
>JAZGEF010000004.1:0-54936 GCA_036478595.1 Granulosicoccaceae bacterium | reverse complement strand
CATTGTGATGCAGAAAATTGGGCCAATGCATTCAGTAGTGGTGGGTGTTAGTGTTAAGAAGCATGCGATCAGATTTATTTGTTAGTTTTCAATATTGGTAAGCGTTCCTGGGTATTCAACTCAGTGGACATATGTAAACCCGCTTACCCCAAGCGTGTCCGTTACAATATTTGATCAACCAGAAGCTTTTTCGCAAATTGATGTTTTGAGTAAAGCCACGCTTTGCGAGCCAAAGAATGAATATATCTGTTTTGAAACTGCCGGTATCTCATTCTATGTGCCGAGAAACGGTTCGCTAAATGAAAATGACGAATGGATCTGATTCATGTTTTTAACAACTATAAAAATGACTGCGGTGGGCCGAAAATTACTTCGGGCTAACTCATCAGTTTCGTCTGCTTAGCCGTGATTTAGTTGCTGGTTAGCGCTCTACTAATATTAGAGCACTAACTACACATCATATCTCGGTTTGCTCAGCAATTTCCAGAGCATTGTCGACCCTAGTGGCCCCTCTATACGGTATTTCTACTTACGATAATTTCTTAAATTCTGATTCAGTAAATGATGGTAGTTGCTTATCAAGCTGATCCCAATTGGCCTTATGGTCAATGTAAATATGTTTGTCTGGAGAAATAGACGGCTCATCGTCGAGTAACCCCGCAGGGATGTCTAGGTATGGTCCTTGTGGATCTGGATTAGGTAAATGAGACCCGCACATGGAGCAGAAGTAAACTGTATAGGGTGGAGGGGCGTTAATAATTCTGGCTTCTAATCAAATCACTACCGCGATTTAGCTTAAACCCGTGAGATTCACTAACCAAGGCAGCCACATAAGCAGATCCGCTGGCTTTACGACAGCGATTGCAATGGCACAATTCAAACGGTCCAACAGCACCTTCAACACTGAAGGTCACTCCGCCGCACAAGCAACTTCCCATCATAGATTTAGCCTCATATAAAGAGCGTACATGCATGATGCATCTTGACAATGTTAGGTTCCGAGTTTTGGTCGGTGCTTACGCTTCACGTACTGCTAAAAACGGTCTGATGCAGCGTGAGTTTTCTGATAAACAACGATCAACAATGGGGTCGATGGTGTCTCTGGCGGGTAGCCTGTGTTTCGCTATTATTTCGGTCTTGTTGGGTTTTATTGCTGATGTTTCAACGCCGATACATGCAATGTTATTTGCACTGTCAAGTAATATCGTTATCATCTGGATTTATACGATACTGTTTACGAAGGAAAATCCCGTAGATAGCTCACCATAGAAACAACGCTGGAAAGCGCCCGAGTAGTTGCGCTTGGCGCTGTGGTTGCTCGATAGCAAAGTACGCGCATTAGAACAATTATGCAGTCATCCGTTGCCACACAGATTGATTAAACAGTAACAGTTGGTCAATGTTTCCCACCGTTTTTTGCTGCAGGTAAACCGACTAATAGGGATCAATACTGGATTCGGTAATTATCGCGACAGGTTGAATGCGGTTATCAAATAGTCAGCACTGCTCTATTGTATAACTGCGCTGTGTCATGCAACCCCCCGTGTATCCTGCATTAACACCCCGTGTTGCATTGGCCGTTTGAATCCAATTATGTGTTCACCGCATGCAATATAGTCAACAATTTATTGATCGAGAATAATTACCAACAGGCGATAGAGCAGATCGATCTAATGAAATCATCTATGCATGGGGGCGGAAGCCACTAAAGCAAAAAAATTGAACTTGATGGTCATGTACTGCTTGAGTCGAAGAGCTAGTTAGTTTGCCCTTAAGTCACTCCGATATCATCCCGCCGTCACCCCGCAGCTCGTCAAAACTAAACAATGATTGTTCGCCTCGTTCATGGGCGAGCAGCCAATCTTTTATTGCTAGCCCACCTGTAAACCCGGTCAATTTTCCGTTTGCGCCAATTACTCTATGGCAGGGTACAACAATGGGTAGTGGGTTAGCGCCATTGGCGGCGCCAACTGCGCGGCAAGCGTTGGGGTTGTCTAGCCGTGCGGCAATATCGCCATAGCTACAGGTGTCGCCAAAGGGTATGTCCATAAGTTGTTGCCACACCTGTTGCTGGAAGTCAGTGCCTTCTGGCGCAAGTGTCAGGCTGAACGTTTTACGGGTGCCCGCAAAATATTCATCCAGTTGTTTGCAGGCTTTGCTAAAGGGTTTGGCGCTCTGTTGCCAGCTTGTCTCGGCGTGCTTGGGGTGTTTTTCACCATACAATTCGCTACTCATTCCGCTATTCACTCCGGCACAAAATGTAATATGCTGGATGCCTTGTCGTGTTCCTGCCAACAAGATTGGGCCTATCGGGCTATCATGCAGGGTATAGCTAATGGTGTTTATGTTCATAAATGTGTTGATTTAGTGTGGCACGAGCCGAGGTGATAATGGCAATTCTAAACAAGATTACAGCAATGTTCAGCGGCCGAAAGCGCGAATCGCCTACGGTCGATCCTGTCGCGTACAAGGATTATACAATCGTTGCGCAACCGATACAGGAAGGCTCACAATATCGTACTGCCGGACATATACGCTGTGAAACTGATGGTGAGGTAAAACAAGTTCAGTTTATTCGTGCTGATGTGAACGGTGATTTTGATTCGGCAGTGGTGCATAGCGTCCAAAAAGGTAAGCAGATAATTGATGAGCAGGGTGCTCGTGTGTTTGAACGAAGCATTGCGTGAAGCACGCTTAAACGCTCTAAGCGTTTTTTGCTATGGCTTAGGAGCGGCATTTTTCTCGCAGCAATCGTTTGCCAGCACTGAGCAGGCAATCAAGAGTTGCGAGCAGCTACAACAAACTAATACCGCTACCTGGGTTGATAACGAGCAAACACTCACAGCGGGCGCCCGCCAAGAACACCGCGGCGGGCGCGGTCAACGCGGCTGGCGATACCAATCAAAAAAGGCCGGCATGTCGGTTAGCTGGATCGTTGTTGGTGCTGATGTCAACAACATGACTGCACTGCAAATTGAAACCCAGCGCGATCAGCGTCCTTTATCACAATGGGTGTTAAGCCCTAACTGTGCAGTGCAGTCGGAACGAGAGATCTCGTATAACGCAAACGGCCTCGCCACATCACTATCGATACGTAATAACAATCAACCCCCTGTAATTCATCCACTCAACCCTCCAGTGCCAAAGATGGTGGCGGTTGAATCAGATCAATCAATATTGGTCGCGTTGGTGGATTCGGGTGTTAACTACACGCTGCCTTCAATTAATTCCCGTCTGGCTCGCGATTCAGCGGGCGAATTGCTGTCACGGGATTACTGGGACAATGACGGTTTGCCATTTGATGCGCATCCCACTGGTTCGGCGTTTAACGTCGTACGACACGGTACCCGTACGGCATCGATATTGTTGCGCGAGGCACCCGATGTACAGTTGGTGGCATACCGATATCCTCGCCCCGATATGTCGCGGATGGCGCAATTAGTTGCCCATGCCGCGCAGATTGGTGTATCAATTGTTGGTTTGCCCTTAGGTGGCAATAAGCCGGATCAATGGCAGGCGTTTGCAGAGGCTGCTAAACAGTATCCAAACATTTTATTTATTGCCTCGGCGGGTAACAACGGCCGGAATATCGATCAACAAGCGGTTTATCCGGCTTCACTATCGTTAGAAAACATGTTGGTGGTGACATCAGCGGATGATTTTGTCCAACCCGCCGAGCGGGTCAATTGGGGTAGAGCATCGGTTGATTACATGTTGCCAGCAGAGATGATTACTGCCATTGATTTTGATGGAAGCCACGTGAAGGTTTCTGGTTCTAGCTATGCGGTTCCACGAATGGTCGCGATGGCTGCACGGATGAAAGCGGCAAAGCCTACATGGCTTGCATCTAACATTAAGGCTGAATTTGCAAGGCGTTATTCCAGCGGTACGAGTATTCAATATGTAAATGGAGGGTATATCGCTGACCCGCTTGCTGATGAGGCAGTGCTTAGCAGTATCGCTGTAGATGTTGAAACTACTATCAAACCACCAATCAATGTTGGCACTACTCACACACTGCCTTTAACACTTTTCGCTTTAGGTGATAGTTGGCCAATTGATTCGATAAATGCATCTGTTTTGCAAGCTGCAGTGCTGCTAGCTCAATGTGGAATTTCAATGCCTGCTGTTGAGCTACAACGCATTAGCGCAGCTGATTATTTAATGGATTTGTCTGTGAGTGCTGGGCACACGCTGTTTAGCAAACTTCGGCCAGCCGGGCAGAAGCACCCCATTGCAATTGTATTTGCCAGAAACACCACGATGCTGGATGCCTATGATGGCGAAGCGTTTGGCAAGGGCAACACTCGAAATCGCTACTGGATGCGTGATTCGGTCTGGTTAACGCAGGGCATACGTGATGCTGGTATTGCATTGGCGCACGAGCTGTTTCACGTGTTAGCGAATTCTGGTGAGCACAGTCGACTATCGGATAATTTGATGCAAGCCGCGACTAGCGATGGGGCGACAACGTTGACTGAGGAGCAGTGCAAGCTTGCGATTGATAATTCGGTGGCGGAAAATTTGATTAAACAATAGTTGTTCCCCGAGTAGCGGTCATCCTAGCCTTCGCGCGGAGATGACGGTTATTCGGGATGATAAGATTAGTCAAGTTCAACTGGCAAACGCTCTTTAAAGACATCACCCGGCCCCGGATTTCCTGGAGCACTTCGGCCGCCTAAATGATGAGTAATACCCCACACTGCATTAAGCCCGGTTTGCACGGCGCCTTCAGCCCAACCTGGTGTCCACGAAACATCATCACCAGCGATGAAAATACCTTTTTGTGTCGCTGGAAAAAATTCTTGCATGAAGTGGGTAAACATCCGGCGGTTATAACGATAATGCCCGGGCAGTGCACCTTTAAATGCACCAAGAAAGTTCGGATCGGCTTCCCATGAAATAGTGATCGGTTGGCCAATAATATGTTTGCGTATTTTGACGTCGGGGTAAATCTTTTCAAGCGCACTCACGGCTAGCTCAACCCGCTGTTCTACGGGCAAAGGCAACATTTTCATCGCATCAGCCATCCAAGTATAGCTTAGGCAGATAACACCGGGGCGATCATTGCCATTGTCAAAAAGGTAAGTGCCGCGAGTGATTCGATCTGTGAGCGTCATGCTCATGCGTTGTCGTTTAGTTTTAGGGTCGCGATCCTTCCAAAACGGTCTGTCTACCATCACGAATGTTTTGGATGACTGCATATAACTAGTGCGGTCCAATGCCATCCAGTTTTCCTGTGAGAAAAGAGTTTCGTCTGTGTCAATTGATGTTGTGAGCAACCAGCTTTGACAAGTAGCCAATGCCGCTTTGAAATTTTTCGTATTATGGTACTGATCAGTGATAGCGATTTCGTCACCACTGCGTTGGATTTTTTTAACCGCCGCACGAGTAGCACCGCGGTGTAAAAAATTCAAGCTGCACTCCCCATGATGGGGAGCTTGTACCGAACGATGCCATAGCGATCGGGGTATCTGCTCTGCACCTCCGACAATCAAATGTTGATCGTCGTCTAGCTCAGTGAGTACCACGCGTAATATTTCAAGCATGGTGTTTCTAAAATCGCTGTCCCAGCCACCTGTACCAAAGCCGACTTGTCCAAATATTTCACGGTGTCTAAAACTGAGCTTTTTAAACGAAGGGGCGCTAGCGAGAAAATCGTAAAACGTACGGTTATCCCATTCGCGTACTAGCGGGTCCCAGAATTTTTTAATAGCGACGGCATCTCGTTCACGAATGGCCGTTTGCAAATCGATGAGATGAGCTTGTGTTTCTAGAGCTGAGTTCCAAGCCTCAGCCACCTCTTTATATATGACTGGCAGATCATCAATGGTCTCCGCATAAACGGGCTCACCCGCTAAATCGATAATGGTGCTGCCAGCAGCGAGCGTGAGTGGGTTAGGAAACGGGCGGGTCTTTAAGCCCAGTTTGTTGATGTAGTGAAACAAAGTGGTTGATGACTCCGGAAACCGCATGCCACCGAGTTCAGCAACGATGCCGTGCGAATTCGGGAATTCAACAGAGCGCAATCTGCCGCCCATCCGGCCACTCTCGTATATAACCGGCGTTAGGCCTAGCTTCATTAATTCGAATGCCGCCACCATGCCTGATACGCCAGCACCTATGATCGCGACCTCAGTGCCGAGCTTGTCATCCGGTATTAAACCCAAGCCTGCGCTGTTGCTTAGCCAGTCATCGTAGGCAAACGGGAAGTCTGGGCCGAAAGTTGTAATGGGCTTTGGCATAAGCTTCGAATCTCTGTATCGATTAGGAGGTGATCGTTTTATATAAGGAAGGTAGTCTGTCCTGATGATAGGGGATTTCTTTTCGGATGGATTGGATTCGGCTTTTATTCAAAGTGCCAACTAATAAGGTTGCCTCAGTGTGTGCCCGGGCGATATCGTCTGAATCTGGCCCACTGATGCAACTTCTACCTGCGTATTCGCAATCGTTTTCGGTACCGCAATAGTTGGCGTATGCAATAAAGAGCTGGTTTTCATAAGCGCGGACTGGCACAACGCGCTCGGCAACTATATGCCAATCACCTGCAAGGGCCGTGGGTACAATAATGAGCTCTGCTCCCGCTATGGCATGAGTGCGTGCATTTTCAGGAAACTCAATGTCGTAGCAGATCAGCATTCCCACCTTCCAACCTTCAATAGTAACGGGTGGCAAAACAGTTTCACCAGCGGTAAACAAATCGTTATCCATCTCGCCCCACAAATGACTTTTGCGATAACGCTGTAAAACCGTGCCAGTTTTATCAATTATCTGCACAGTGTTGTAGTAAGTGTCGCCGTCTCGTTCGACAAAGCCGTAGGCAATGGCCATGTTGTGTTGTTTGCATAGGTCGCTAACGGCATCGGTGAGCTCGCCCTGCGCGGGTTGCGCAACCTTGCGGTTGGTCTCCAAGCTTAGGTTGTAACCGCAAAGGGATGCTTCTGGTGTTACCAGCAGCTGTACATTTTGTGCAGCGGCTTGTGCTGCAGCTTTTGTGAGCCGTTCTAAGTTTGCGCTTACATCACCGGGTGATGATTCGTGCTGCAGTACGGCAATAGTGAGTACATCATTCATTATCAACAAATGTCCTTCCGGTTAAGGCTGGGTCGCTACGGGTGAGTAGCGATAAAAAAGGCCCTAGTTTAGTTTCGGGGGCAGGTGTTTCACTTTCCAGTTCCCCAGGGAATGCTTGACGACGTAGCGGCGTACGCATTGGGCCAGGATCGATTGCATTAAACGCGACTTTACAGTGGCCCTGCGCATTTTTACGACCATCGGTTTCGTCGGCATAGGTTTGCATCAGTGTTTTTACACCCGCTTTTGATACGCCATAAGCGCCCCAGTATGCGCTGGCTTTTTGATCGAGTGTAAACACCACACTGGCATTGCCAGATCGATCAAGCAGCGGCAGGCAAGCATTGCTTAACAGGCGAGCACTGGTGAGGTTGACAGCAATTACTCTTGCCCAATCTGTTTGTTGTAATGATTGTAGTGGTGTGAGTACACCAAGCTCAGTAGCGCAATGTAACAACCCATCCAACTGACCGAATTCGGATGTCAGCATTTGACCAAGCTCTAAGTAGGATTCTGGTAGTGCGGTTGCTTGGTCGAGTGTGATCAGTGCAGGCGTTGCAGGGCCGAGTGAATCCAGCACATCATAAAGTGCTTCAAGCTTTTTTAATTTGCGCCCTAGCAGTACGACGGTTGCGCCGGCTGTTGCGCAGGCTTTACTAAGGGGTGTGCCAAGGCCGCCAGTGGCGCCAGAAATCACAATCACCTTGTTTTGTAAGGCCTTGGCTGGCAACTCAAAGCGACTCTGTGTGTCGGTGATGTACTGATTTTGCATAGCACGATTGTACGCTCTTAGCGTGGGCGGCGCACCAGCTGCTAGCGAAGTTGCGGCAGTCGAAAGCTATCGTGTCTTGCGCATCAAGCGCCACGTTAACCAGAACTTGCGCACGGGTGTAGGAGTGACTGCTTCTCTCAGTAAATCGGGCCGCTGCTTTTGCCACAAGTTAATTTGTTGTTGTCGCATGCGAGTGAGTGTAAGCAACGGCAGGAGTTTGGGTTGGTTTTTAACCATGTCGATGGTCAATGTTGTTTCAGCTTTAGCATAGGCTACCGCCGCATGGTCAACCCGGTTTGCTATTAGTTGATCGATTTTTTCGTTTCGTGGATTGGTTGAGGCCACATATTGGATTAAGGTTGTCGGCTGCAAATCAAACTGTTGGTAACATTCGTCACTGAATACAGCAATGCCTCTGTGCAACAAACGACGCAGCTGGCGCAATCTTCCGCTGTATGAAAAGGCTGTAGATAAATCAGGCAGCAATTGCTCCATTATCTCAGGTGTGGAAGGCTCACCATTTAGGCCATCTAATAACAATGCTCCTCTCGCATAATAGTCAGACGCTAATTCGGCGCTCAGATCTGCTTCAGTTGAGGCGGGAGACATTCGCTCGTTGGCCGCTGCAGATAAAACCGCCATACAGTGTTTTTTAAGGGCATGATTATCGTGGATGGATTGGCACGCGATCAACGATGGGTGGGTTGCACTTTTATTGTTTAATCGATCGAGTTCTTCGTGCCACCAGTGAATTTTTTGTTGTGCTACGGCTGGATCTTGTACATCAAGCAAGCTATTAGCGATGATTGAAATTAGGTTAAGTGTACGTAAGCAGCGATCACGAGTGTCATCATCAGCGTACAGCGCGGCGTAATAAAGGCTGGAGCCTGGCCGCGGTCCGATTGGTGGAAGAATTTCAGTGCTCATTCCATCTTACTTTTTGTGTGTGCTATTGCCTGTCCACTTAACTTACTTACTTTGGCGCCTTGCTTTTATGGCCAGCTATGGATTGATATCACGTGTATATGAGATCATGTAATTAACAGAGATATCCGTGCCTAAGGTATATCGCTTTTTAAATGGGTTATAACTCAATCCGCTAATTTCTTTAATAGTGAGGCCTGCGGCGCGACAATCTTTATCCATTTCTGCTGGTGTTATGAATTTATTATATTCGTGAGTGCCCTTTGGTAATAGCTTAAGCACGTACTCTGCACCGACGATGGCAAACAGCCATGACTTTGGGCTTCGTGTAATGGTTGAAAAAAATAATTGGCCGCCTGGCTTAACCAGTTTGGCGCAGGCTTCAATTATTAACCCCGGTGAGGGCACGTGCTCGAGCATCTCCAGGCACGTCACCACATCGAATTCACCCGCGTGTGCCTCAGCGTAATCTTCGGTAGAGATGGTTTCGTATTGAACCTTGGTGCCTGATTCGAGTGCATGTAATCGAGCGACTGCCAGCGGTGCTTCAGCCAAGTCGATGCCGGTTACATCAGCGCCACGCCAAGCCATAGACTCTGACAATATACCTCCGCCACAACCGACATCGAGCACTCGCTTACCATCAAGCGATACGCGTTCGTCTATCCAATCAAGGCGCAAGGGATTTATTTCGTGAAGCGGTTTGAACTCGCTATTTGGATCCCACCAACGGCTGGCCAATTCAGAAAACTTGGCTAGTTCCGCAGGATCAACATTTGCTTGAGCGGCCATTTGTCGTCTCTAAAAGGGGTATCGCTAGAGCCTACCTTAGTTTACGAGTGCTTGGTCTATTTCGATGACATTGCCAACAGCAGCTGGCAATGTGTAACGCCGGCCCACGAAGAGATTGAGGGTTTTTCAATTAAGTGGTAGCACTAATTTTTTGTTGCCAATGCGATGCAGTTTGGCTGATTTCGTTAACATCAAGCTGCGTGAAGCGTTTTTCGGATAACAGTGCATTGCCCGCGACCCATACGTCTGTTACGCGTTCTCGATTAGCACAGTAAACGACGTGAGATGCTACGTCGTACATGGGCTGCATACTGATATCGGGTTCGATGCAAATCATGTCCAGTTGCTTGCCGGCTTCAAGCGAGCCAGTTTGCTCAGCCAAGCCAATCGCTTTAGCGCCGTTAATAGTTGCCATGCGTATCGCATCAATCGCCGGCAGCGCTGAAGCATCACCACTAACTGCCTTAGCAAGCAGGGCTGCGGTTTTCATTTCACCAAACATATCCAAATCGTTGTTGCTGGCCGCGCTGTCTGTTCCTAACGCCGTGTTGACACCTGCCTTGGCCAGGCTGGCAGCAGGGCAAAAACCACTGGCCAGTTTTAGATTGGATTCAGGGCAATGGATTGCGCTAGAGCCGTTTTGTGCAAGCAAACTAATTTCATCACCGGTTAATTGCGTTAAGTGCACGGCAATCATGTACGGATTAATCAGTCCCACCTCAAACAGGCGCGCGAGTGGCCGAACGCCTTCTGCTTTGATGTAATTGAGTACTTCAGCTTCAGTCTCGTGCACGTGCATATGCACATGCGCTTCTAGTTCGGCGCTTAGGGTGGCTATTTTTTCTAATGCTGATACGGGTACTGTGTAGGGAGCATGGGGTGCAAATGCAGTACTGATGGTTGGGTGGTCTCGAAAATGGTCGTGAACGCCAATGGCGCGATCAAAGCACTCATCCAAACTGCTTGCCCAAGGGGTTGCCATTTGCATGATGGGCGCTCCGACAACCGCGCGTAGACCACAATCAATACAGGTTTGCGCAACGGTATCGGGGAAGAAATACATATCGTTTACGCAAGTGACACCCCCTGCTATCGATTCTGCCAGGCCGTGACGCGCACTGGCTGCAACAAATTCACTACTTAACAACTTGCCTTCGATTGGCCAGATGAAGTTTTCTAACCATTCCATTAGCGGTTTATCGTCTGCTAAGCCTTTTAAGTAATGCATGCCCAGATGTGTGTGTGCATTGACCAGCCCCGGCATGGCAATGCTGGAGCGCCGATCAATGATAGGCAAATCAGGATAGCGCTGATCAGCGGCAGCGTAGGGCAGGCATTCGACTATTGTGCCACCTGCACTAATTACCGAATGGTTTTCGAGCACGCTGTTGCGCGCATCAGCGGTTAGCACCCAGGCAGCGTCGATACGACAATCTGCTGTGGGTGATTGGTTTTCAGTGGAGCTATTCATGCCGAGCACCTTACCGTCAGCTGCGCGCTAGGGCAAGGTGCACTCGCGTGGATGGTTGCATGCAATGAATTCGTCGGGTGAAGGCTAGCCGAGTACCGCGTTACCTTCAACACCTGCGAGGTTAAAACAGGGAGTTGGCCCAAGTTGGTCATAAAGCCTCCAATCTTCCCAACGGTTTAGCCAAAGCAGCGCACCGGTGGGCCTTCTATGTCGAATGCCTGCCGCATGGACTAAAAAGCACCAAAAGAGCAGACTTCTGCCATCGCCTTGTAGACACAGGGTGCAACGTTGACACCACCATTTTTAACCGCCTTTTTTGGGTATTTGCCGCCAGTATGATGATAGAATACACATATTAATAGAGCCTTCTGAATACCAGTTTACCCCCTTCCCAGCTATGTCTGAATTTGCCAAAGAAATCCTCCCGATCACTCTTGAAGATGAGATGCGGGATAGTTACCTTGCCTATGCGATGAGTGTCATCGTGGGACGAGCCTTGCCTGATGTGCGTGATGGCCTTAAGCCTGTGCATCGTCGTGTGCTGTATGCCATGCACGAACAAAACTACGTCTGGAACAAACCTCATCGTAAATCTGCGAGAGTTGTTGGTGACGTGATGGGTAAGTATCACCCGCACGGTGATACGGCCATATACGACTCCATGGTGCGCATGGCACAGCCTTTTAGCATGCGGTACATGCTTATCGACGGGCAGGGTAACTTTGGTTCAGTTGATGGTGATCCACCTGCTGCAATGCGTTACACCGAAGTGCGCATGGCAAAGATTGCCCACGAACTCCTGGCCGACATTGATCAAGACACAGTCGATTTCACGCCCAACTACGATGGCTCTGAATCAGAACCGTCCGTGTTGCCCTCACGCATACCGCATCTGTTAGTGAATGGCTCTTCTGGTATAGCAGTTGGTATGGCAACCAACATACCGCCACACAACCTCAACGAAGTCATTAACGCAACCATCGCAATGGTTGACGACCCAGACATCACGGTCGAAGGCTTGATGGAGCACCTGCCAGGCCCAGACTTTCCAACGTCGGGCATTATTAATGGTGCAAGGGGAATTCGTGAGGCTTATCGTACCGGTCGCGGCAAGCTGCATATACGCGCGCTAGCAACGGTTGAGCACAACGAAAAAACGGGCAAGGACACCATCCTTGTCCATGAGCTGCCGTATCAAGTTAATAAAGCGCGGTTGCTAGAAAAAATCGCCGAACTCGTCAAAGACAAAAAGATCGAAGGCATAACCGAGCTACGCGACGAATCAGACAAAGACGGCATGCGTGTTGTTATTGAGCTTCGTCGTGGCGAGTCTGGCGATGTCATGCTTAACCAGTTGTATAAACAAACACAATTGCAAGTGGTGTTTGGAATTAACACGGTTGCGTTGGTTGATGGTCAGCCCAAGTTGCTGCCACTGCCAGAAATCCTGAACTGCTTTATCCGTCATCGCCGCGAAGTCGTTACACGCCGCACGATGTTCTTGTTACGTAAGGCACGCGATCGTGCTCACGTACTAGAAGGCTTGGCAGTAGCACTAGCTAACATCGATCCCATCATCAAGCTGATCAAAGAATCGTCAACATCAGCTGAAGCTAAAGGCAAGTTGGTCAAGCAAACCTGGGAGCCAGGTATTGTTAGTGGCATGCTCGAGCGTGCGGGTGCCGCTGCGTCAAAACCCGAAAAACTAGGTGAAGAATACGGCCTGCATGAAGGCCAGTACCAGTTAACCGAAGTACAAGCACAAGCTATTTTGGATCTACGTCTACATCGCTTAACAGGGCTTGAACAAGACAAGATCATTGAAGAGTATCGCGAGATACTCGAAAAAATTGAAGACTATCTCGACATCCTGACTGACCCAGAACGTCTGCGCTCGGTAATCAGAGAAGAGTTAGTGGCGGTTGTTGAACAATTTGGCGATGAGCGCCGTACGCGCATTCAAATTGATCACTCAGAAATGACAGTGGAAGATTTAATCGCGGACGAATCCGTCGTGGTCACGCTATCGCATGGTGGTTATGCCAAGGCACAGCCATTATCTGATTATCGCGCACAACGTCGTGGTGGTAGAGGTAAGTCGGCCACATCAATGAAAGACGAAGATTTCGTCGACACACTCTTTATCGCCAGCATGCACGACACCGTGTTGTTCTTTACCAGTGTGGGTAAGGTTTACTGGAAGCGTGTTTACGAACTTCCGGTTGCTAGCCGAGGATCACGCGGGCGGCCTATCGTTAACCTACTGCCACTAGAGGCAGACGAGCGCGTCAATGCCGTGCTAACTGTACGCGAATACACCGAAGATCAATTTATCTTCTTTGCTACCAGCAAAGGTGTTGTTAAAAAGACATCACTTATGGATTTCTCACGCCCTCGTACTAACGGCATAATTGCCATCGATCTGCGTGTTGATGATTTCCTCATAGACGTCGCACTAACTACTGGCGAAAGCGACATTATGTTATTTAGTAGTGGTGGACGCTCGATGCGCTTCCAGGAAAGTGCTGTACGAAAGATGGGCCGGACGGCTGCGGGTGTTCGCGGTATACGCATGCCTGAGCAGGATACGGTTATCGGCCTTATCGTTGTGGGTGAAGGCGATATCCTTACTGCTACGCAAAATGGTTACGGTAAACGAACTCACACAGAAGACTACCCAACCAAAGGCCGCGGAGGCTTGGGTGTTATCGATATCAAAGCTAATGATCGCAACGGCCCAGTAGTTGGTGCGGTGCAGGTGGGCGGCGAAGATCAAATCATGTTGATCACTGACGGCGGTACATTGGTACGTACTAATGTTAGCGAAGTGTCGGTATTAGGCCGTAACACTCAGGGCGTGCGTTTGATTCGCCTGACTGATAGCGAAAAGCTTGTAGAGTTAGCAGCCATCAATGAAGCCGAAATTGGTGAAGAAGGTGAGAGCGGTGAAGCGGCTATTGAAGCCGGTGGCGAGCCTAACGCTGATGATGCGCAAGTGTCGGATGGCGCCGCTGCAAAAGATGATGCCGCTAACGTTGACGACTCTGGCGTAGATGCCGCTGACGATTCATCCGATGATACTCCTCCGTAAGCCTGTCGTACGCCGGCGGGCGGCTGCTCCCCGCGAAGGCGGCTAAGCTGGTATTGTCGGCCTAAAGGGTATGGATCTACATAACGCGACTCATGACTGAGCAATCTGATAAAAAATTAACACTGCCCCAAGTGCGCGAACGCATCGATGCCATTGATCAGCAATTACAAACCTTGTTATCTGACCGGGCACAAGCTGCCTTGGACGTTGCTCGCATAAAACGAGCGGACACACCCGATGAGGTGGTTAAATTCTATCGTCCTGAGCGTGAGGCGCAGATACTGCGCACAGTGGCCGAGCGTAATCAAGGCCCACTTAAGGATGAAACGGTTCAGCGCATTTTTCGTGAAATTATTTCAGCAAGCTTAGCCTTAGAACAACCGCTCGATATTGCCTACCTCGGCCCTGAAGGCACTTATAGCCATGCGGCGACATTAAAACACTTCGGCCACGCCGTAAATTGTGTGGCAGAGCCAGGCATTTCAGAAATTTTCCACGCCGTTGAAAACCATCGTGTTAATTACGGCATCGTGCCAGTAGAAAATTCAACTGAAGGTGCAATAAATCACACGCTTGATTTGCTCATGGACACGATGCTCACGATTTGTGGTGAGGTGAGCATGCGTGTTCAGCACAGTTTGTTAAGCGCAAACACTAATGTGAGCGACATCAAAGCAGTGCATGCTCATCCACAAGCATTAGCTCAGTGCAGAACTTGGCTAGACCGGCACTTACCCGGTGCGGCGCGCGTAAGCGAGAGTAGTAATGCAGCAGCAGCTCAACTCGCCACACAAGACAACAGCATTGCAGCCATAGCAGGTGCTGAAGCTGCAACGCGCTATTGGCTGAATACGTTGCAAGCCGGTATCGAAGACGAGAAAAACAATACCACCCGTTTCTATATTCTTGGCACTGAGGCTGTGCCTGCTAGTGGTAATGACTCAACCAGTTTGTTGATTGCCGCCCCGCATAAACCGGGCGGCTTACGTAGCTTGTTGCTGCCATTAGAGGACGCAGGTGTCAGCATGACGCGAATAGAGTCGCGCCCAGGCCGCGGCCGTCTTTGGGAATACGTGTTTTTTATTGATGTTAGTGGTCATCGCGATGACGACAGGCTTGCACCCGTATTGGCTAAGCTTGAAGATCAAGTGCCGATGCTACGCGTGTTGGGCTCATACCCAACCGCTCTCTAAATTCCGCAACCGATGCCGCAACGAAACTTAGCCACGTGAACTCATCTCAATCAAGCGATGCGCCCCTTGAAGAAAAAATCGCCATCGTTGGTCTGGGTTTAATCGGCGGGTCATTTGCCGCTGCATTAAAACAAAACGGTTTTGCCGGGCATATTAGTGCGCTAGTTCGTACAGAGGCCGCAGCCAGGAAAGCGATGGCAATCGGGTATGTTGATCACGCTAGTACCGATGCGCAATCGGTGGTGAGTAGTGCGGATCTTGTATTGCTGGCGGTACCGATGCTTGCCATGCGTGAACAGCTTGAGCGAGTAAAGCCATTTTTAATGCCAAGCTGTGTGGTAACCGATGCTGGTAGTGTTAAAGGGCCGTTTGTTGAAGATGCGCGCTTGGTGCTAACAGATATTGCCCGCGTGGTGCCGGGCCATCCAATAGCGGGCCGAGAAAAAAGTGGTATTGATTCCGTTGATGCCGCACTCTATCAAGGTAAGCGTGTATTACTAACACCGCTTGATGAAACCTTACCTGAAGCGGTTGAGCAGGTCACACGCTTGTGGCAACAGTGTGGTGCAATGGTGGAATCGTTAGCGGTAGATCATCATGATAGAGTATTAGCGTCCACTAGCCATCTACCTCATGCCTTGGCATTTGCCTTGGTCGATACCCTAACCTCAGGGCAGCGGCACGAGGAAATATTTCGCTATGCCGCTGGTGGATTTGGCGATTTCACACGTATCGCCTCGGGCGATGCGGTGATGTGGCGTGATATTTTTCTTACTAACAAAACAGCCGTGTGCGATGCGCTGGATGCATTTAACCTACACCTTGCTGAGCTTCGCGATGCCATTGAATCTGAAGACGGCGACAAGCTCGAAACCGTTTTCAGGCGAGCTAAACAATCTCGTGATGAACATTTTGAACAAACCAAACAGCCAACAAAACAACAATGAGTAGTTTGACCTACACCGTACAAGCGGGTGGCACATTAACGGGTGTCGCTAAGGTACCGGGCGATAAATCGATGTCACACCGTAGTGTGATGTTTGGCTCGCTTGCTAATGGCACTACTGAGGTCGATGGTTTTTTGCAAGGCGAAGATGCCTTGCATACGCTCGATGCCTTTGTGCAAATGGGCGTTAACATTGAGCGCACCAGTGGTAATCGCCTTGTTATAGAAGGCAAAGGGCATAAAGCGTTAAAAGTGCCAAGCGATGATATTTATCTCGGTAATTCTGGTACGGGTATGCGTTTGCTTGCTGGGCTCATGGCGGGTTTGGGTATGCCATGCCGCATTACTGGTGATGAGTCCTTGGCCTTACGGCCAATGGGCCGAGTAATCAAGCCGCTTCAGCGCATGGGTGCACAGATTTCAGGTGACGCCAGCGATCGTCCACCACTTACGCTTAAAAAACGCACAGCGCCATTAAACGCCATCGAATACGATTGCCCTGTGGTAAGCGCGCAGGTTAAATCCTGTGTGTTGTTAGCAGGCTTGTTTGCTGACGGTCGCACCGTGGTAAATGAAACTGGTATCACGCGTGACCACACCGAACGTATGCTTAATGGCTTTGGTGTTGATGTTCAAGTGGATGGTTTAAGCGCTAGCATCGAAGGCGGCCAATCATTGCAAGCCACCTCGTTAACAGTGCCGGGGGATATTTCATCGGCAGCATTCTTTTTGGTTGGCGCAAGCATATCGGTGGGTTCGGATGTCACCTTGCAAGGTGTTGGCATGAATCCTACTCGCACCGGCATTATCGATATCCTTAAGCTGATGGACGCTAAAATTGACATTATTAACGAACGTGTATCAGGCGGGGAACCAGTCGCTGATCTTCACGTTGTCGGCACGGAGCTTATCGGTGTTGAGATACCCGAGCGTCTTGTGTCTTTAGCAATAGATGAATTCCCATCAATATTTGTGGCGGCATCCGTGGCTAAAGGCACTACAGTTATCACTGGTGCTGAAGAGCTTCGCGTAAAAGAAACCGATCGTATACAAGTAATGGTTGATGGTTTGCAAGCACTCGGTGTTGATATTACAGGCACACCTGATGGCGCAATTATTAACGGTGGCTCAATTCTAGGTGGTACTGCAGATAGTTGCGGTGATCACCGTACGGCAATGGCATTTTCAATGGCAGCACTCATGGCAAAGAGTCCAATCACTGTGCTGGATTGTGCAAACGTTGCAACCTCGTTCCCTGGGTTTGTTGAACTGGCTGGGCAGATGGGGTTGAATATCAGTAGTCATGCTGGCAAGTTAAATTAGCTGCCAACATTAGCCAGCAACACCAATTTGCGAGCAGGTTCGGGAACACCGGCCCGCCGCCTTCGCAGGCCAGGTGCCCTACGGGGTGCTAGGTGCCCCCGGGGGTGCTGGGAGCCCTACAGGGTGAATGACAGCGTAGAGAACACATGACATGACAACAGGTGAGCAATTCATTCCAGTCGTTACTATTGATGGGCCTTCGGGCGCTGGAAAAGGCGCAGTTGCTCTCAAGCTTGCTCGCAAGCTTGGATACCACCTTTTAGATAGCGGTGCTATCTACCGCGCTGCTGCCGTTCACGCCCTAAATTGTCAGGCCAACCTTCAGGATCAAAACGCTGTATTGGCAACATTTGAATCCTTCGCACCCCGTTTTGAGCCGGGAAACCTCGATATTGGTGTGCAAGTCTGGCTAAATGAACAAAATATTACCAACGATTTACGCACCGAAAATACCGCATCCGCCGCGTCAATGATTGCCTCATTACCAGCTGTTCGGCAAGCACTTTTAGCCTCACAACGTGATTTCCAGAGGCCTCCAGGCCTGGTGGCCGATGGCCGAGACATGGGTACAGTGGTGTTTCCAAATGCTCAGCTAAAGGTTTTTTTAACAGCATCTGCGCAAGAACGTGCTCAAAGGCGCTCTAAGCAGTTGAAAGAGCAAGGAATCACCACTACAATGCAGCGCTTGACGCAAGAAATCCGAGAACGGGATACCCGCGATAGCACGCGCTCTCACGCTCCGTTGGTTGCCGCAGATGATGCGATAACCATCGATTCCAGTGCGCTCAGTATCGAGCAAGTGGTTAGTACAATTTTAGGCGAAGTGTCTAAGCGAATTGCTAACGACACTGGAAGCCCGTTCAGCTGATTGTTGCTGCTAACGCATTTTTGACGGTACCGCTCTTGCATCTTCTAGTGAGCAATGTGAGTGAGCTATGTTGAGTGAGTAATGTCGCGTTAGCAAAGTTGCGTTAACAAAGCGCTTTTAGCAAAAGCGTAAGTGTAATTTGGTCATGCCAATTAGACATGCCGAATTTACATGCAATTTCCATCGGTCAATGAGTGACGGATGTTTTTTTAATAACCCGTGTTTGCCAAGCTGGCGTCACGATAATCCTTCAAGGTCATATACTTAATGTCTGAATCTTTCGCGGAGCTCTTTGAAGAGAGCATGTCCACCGCCCAAATGAAAACCGGCGCTATCCTAATGGGTACAGTTGTCGATATCACGGGCGATTTTGTATTAGTTAACGCAGGTCTTAAATCCGAAGGTGCTGTCCCTATTGAAGAATTCTTCAATGAAATGGGTGAGTCCGATATCAAAATCGGCGACACAGTTGAAGTCGCACTTGACTCGGTAGAAGATGGTTTTGGTGAAACAAAACTATCTCGTGAAAAAGCACGCCGTGCACGTTCATGGACTGTGCTTGAAAAAGCTCAAGAAAACGACGAAATCATCAAAGGCAACATCACTGGCAAAGTCAAAGGCGGCTTTACCGTTGAAGTTTGTGATATCCGTGCATTCTTGCCGGGTTCACTGGTTGATGTTCGTCCAGTACGAGATACCTCATACCTTGAAGGTAAAGAACTGGAATTCAAAGTTATCAAGCTTGATCAACGTCGTAACAACGTGGTTGTTTCACGTCGCGCGGTGGTCGAGTCAGAATACAGCGCTGAGCGTGATGCATTGCTTGAAAACTTGCAAGAAGGCCAGGAAATCACCGGCATCGTCAAGAACCTTACCGACTACGGCGCGTTCCTTGATCTTGGTGGTATTGATGGCTTGTTACACATCACTGATATGGCTTGGAAGCGTGTTAAGCATCCTTCTGAAGTGGTCGAAGTTGGCCAGGAAATGCGCGTTAAGGTGCTTAAGTTTGATCGTGAGCGTAACCGCGTTTCCCTTGGACTTAAGCAGCTAGGTGAAGATCCTTGGGTTGATCTAACTCGACGCTACCCAGAAGGGTCGCGTTTGTTCGGCAAGGTAACCAACATCGCAGATTACGGTTGTTTTGTTGAAATCGAGGAAGGCGTTGAGGGACTGGTTCACGTTTCAGAGATGGATTGGACCAATCGTAACGTTAATCCTAATAAAGTAGTGGCGTTGGGCGACGAAGTCGAAGTTATGATTCTCGACATCGATTCTGAGCGACGTCGTATTTCTCTGGGCATTAAGCAGTGTAAGCCTAATCCTTGGGAGGACTTCTCTGAATCGTTCAATAAGGGCGACAAAGTATCAGGCAACATTAAGTCAATTACCGATTTCGGTATCTTTATCGGCCTGGAGGGCGGTATCGACGGCTTGATTCACTTGTCTGATCTGTCTTGGAATGAGCCGGGCGAGACCGCCGTTCATAACTACAAGAAAGGCGACGAGATCGAGGCTGTAGTACTAGCGGTTGATCCTGAAAGAGAGCGCATTTCTCTAGGTGTGAAGCAGATCGACCGTGATCCCTTTGGGCAGTGGGTCGCAGATAATCCTAAAGGTAGTATTGTTAAAGGGATTGTTAAAGAAGTCGATACAAAACATGCAGTTATCGAACTCTCAGAAGGTGTTGAGGGTGTATTGCGAGCAAGTGAGATTTCCCGAGAGCGGGTTGAAGACGTTCGTCAGCTGTACAAAGAAGGTGATGAAGTTGAAGCCAAGTTCACTGGAACAGATCGTAAATCACGCATGCTGAGCTTGTCGATCAAAGCAAAAGATTATGACGACGAGTCAGAAGCAATGAGTGATTACAACCAAAGCGCCGGTGAATCAACCGGTGGCACATTGGGAGATCTGTTGAAGGAACAACTGGGTGATCGTAGCGAAAGCAATGGCGATAACACTGGCGATAATGCCGAAGAAAGTTAGTCAGCCTTAGGTGTCTTATCGGACGGCTAGGATGGCCGTCCGATTATGGTGATGGGAATGACAGAGAAAGCAAGACAAGACAATAGCCTTACCAAATCTGACCTAATAGAATTATTAGGGCGCAGCCAAAGTCATCTTGAGCGCAAAGACGTTGAGATGGCGGTAAAAGGGCTGCTGGAAAAAATGAGCGCAGAGCTTGCCGGCGGTGACCGCATTGAGATACGCGGCTTCGGCAGCTTTAGCCTGCACTTTCGCGCAGCCCGAATGGGTCGCAACCCCAAGTCTGGTGATGCAGTCGCATTACGTGGCAAATACGTTCCTCATTTCAAACCCGGTAAAGAGCTTCGTGAACGGGTTAATAAGCCAAACGACGATACCTCCTCCTCCTCGGATAGCTAGCGTTGGTGGCCGACCCTAGCAGAGTTACCCGCTACAACAGTTGCCAGACGCCCATGTCTAGGGACAGTACGCCTGCGCAGTACAACAAGCACCCCCTTACGATCACACAATAAAGTAAACTTGGCCGCATGATAAATCTGCTCTGGCTACTGTTGCCTGTGGCCGCTGCTGCTGGGTGGTTTGCTGCTAAGCGCAACTCTAAAAAACACCCTGAAGCCTTTTGGGATTACAGCAGTCAATTTCATGCTGGCCTTAACGTGCTGCTTAATGACACTCAAGACAAGCCTGAAACCCTCTTTTCAGAATTCTCAAATATCGATAACGGTACTGCCGATACTCACCTGGCTTTAGGTAATTTGTACAGGCGGCGTGGCGAAATGGATCGAGCAATTGTTATGCACCAAAGTTTGGTGGACAACAACGATCTCGACAAAGAAATTCGTGCTGCAGCTCGATACGAGCTCGCTCGCGACTACGATGCAGCAGGCTTGCTTGATCGCTCTGAAAAAGTATTTAAAGAGTTGTTAGCGAGCGGCGAGCGCACCAATGATGCCTATGAGTCGCTGATGCAATTGCATGAGCGCGAAAGAGATTGGGCTACTGCGATTAAGCTAGCCGAAGAAAGCGAAACCGTTACTGGTGAATCACGCCCAGGCCTCGTCGCACATTACTATTGCGAGCTAGCGACCGAGGCGTTGGCGAGTGGTTATACAGATGAAGCGAAAACCTTATTGGCCAAAGCACAAAGCGATACCGCTGACGGGGCCCGTGCAGATCTGATGCTGGCATCACTGGCCTATGGCGATAACGATTACGTGCAGGCGATTGAGCATTTCGAGCGCGTTGAAAAACAGCGCCCTGAGTTAATGCCAGAGATCATCACACCGTGGTTTGAAAGTTTGTCGCGAATAAAAGACGAAGCAGCGTTGAGGCGTTTCCTAGATCATGTACGCGGCCGTAAAAATGCATACTCTGTTATTCGCTCATCGCGTAGTGTTATCGAACGTCTCGATGGAGCGGGGCAGGCAGATACGTTTTTCATTGATCAAATATTAAGGCGCCCATCACTAAAGGGCTTGCGGGATTGGGCCCATGATCAGCTGGACAAGAGCAAACCAGAAGAGCGCGATAAAGTACAAATTATGTGCGCAATGTTGGATAAGGTAGTGGAAGACAAACCTGGATACCAGTGTTCAAGTTGTGGGTTTAGTGGCAATGAGTTTCATTGGCGTTGTCCTGGTTGTGGTAATTGGGATAGTGTCCATACCATAATTGGTGCAGAGGGCGAGTAGACATGATTATTACAGCACTGGATTACAACAACGCCAAGGATGCATTAGCCTTGGCTGACAAAATTGACCCTCTGGTTAGCCGAGTCAAAGTGGGTAAAGAGCTCTTTACTGTTGCAGGGCCTGCGTTGGTTGACCAACTCCAAGCTAAAGGCTTTGATGTGTTTCTTGATCTCAAATTTCATGATATTCCCAACACGGTTGCTGGCGCACTAAAAGCGGCCGCATCGTTGGGTGTGTGGATGGTTGATGTGCATGCCTTCGGCGGGCCTGCAATGTTAGCTGCCGCGCGAAGCGCGATAACACCTTTTGCAGAATCTAGTGGAACACGTGTTATTGGCGTCACAGTATTAACCAGCATGGATGAGGCACAGCTTGCAGCTATAGGCGTGGCTGCAACATCTGCGCAACAAGTGTTGAACCTGGCATCGCTGGTGAAGCAAGCGGGCCTTGATGGAGTCGTTTGTTCGCCAAAAGAAGCCGGCCTGATTCGACAAAATATAGATGCTCCATTTTTAACGGTTACTCCAGGTGTTAGGCCAGCCGCTACGCAAGTGGGTAGTGCTGGTGGGCAGGCCGATGATCAACGCCGCGCAATGACACCCGCCGACGCTATCGCTGCTGGCAGTGATTACTTGGTTATCGGTAGACCAATTACACAAGCTGTTGATCCGCTGCAAGCATTGCATGAGATTGCCAATGAAGTGCAAGCGGCAACAAAGAGTTAATACCCTATGAGCACTCCGCAAAAGAGATACATTACATCGCAACAGTTGCTAGATGATTCGATGGAGCTGGGTAGGCAAATATTGCAAAGCGGTTTCCGCCCCAATTATATTGTCGGCGTTTGGCGCGGTGGAACGCCAGTGGGTATCGCTGTGCAAGAGCTACTCGATTTTTACGGCGTTGAAACCGATCACATCGCTATTCGCACCTCGTCCTATCAAGGCATGCGTCGAGCGGAAACGCCTGTGCGGGTTCACGGGCAAAGCTATTTGACTAGAGCGATGAACGCAGAGGATTCTCTGCTGATTTGTGATGATGTGTTTGATACTGGCTTAAGCGTTAAAGCGATTCTGGAATCACTGCAATTGCGTAGCCGCAAAAATATGCCTCATGATGTGCGCGTGGCCACGGCCTATTACAAGCCAAGTAAAAACAAGACGGATTTTACTCCGCATTATTGTGCACATGAAACTGATGAATGGTTGGTGTTCCCGCACGAACTGGAAGGCTTAACGATGGAAGAGATCCGTGAGCACAAGCCCCACTTACTATCGGTGATAGATGCGCTTCCAGACATGAAGCCTGCAAAGCTTGGATCGTAACACTAGGACACTAACGCTGGATCGTTAACGTAAGAAAAAGAATTGAACAGAGCCGGCATCAGCGAAATGCTGATGCCACATTCGAGTTGTACCATCGATGTTGCGCAAACGCGATAATGCTAAAACAAAGCAACATCGAGAAATTTGGTACCGGGAGCGAGACTTGAACTCGCACTCTTTTCAGAATCGGATTTTGAATCCGACGTGTCTACCAATTCCACCACCCCGGCAGAGGATACGTGAAGTTTATGCAAGTTCGAACCATCCGTAAAGGTCAAGATGCAACTTAGTGACTTTCATTTTACATTACCTGACGAATTGATCGCTCAGGAACCGCTTCCTGAGCGATCGGCCAGTCGTTTGTTAACCTTGGATGGCGGGCAGCTAGCGCATCGTGCCTTCACCGATTTGCCCTCCTTGTTACGTGCCGGTGACCATTTGGTATTGAACAACACACGAGTAATTCCGGCTCGTTTGTATGGGCAGAAAGCCAGCGGTGGCCAGATCGAAGTGTTGGTCGAGCGTATTACCGAGACTGATCGCATGTTTGCTAAGGTGAGGGCAAGCAATTCACCAAAGCCTGGTTCAGCTCTCGTATTGGCC
Organism: Granulosicoccaceae bacterium; assembly: GCA_036478595.1. Classification (GTDB taxonomy): domain Bacteria; phylum Pseudomonadota; class Gammaproteobacteria; order Granulosicoccales; family Granulosicoccaceae; genus Granulosicoccus. The sequence continues at coordinate 30,877 of JAZGEF010000004.1, read as the reverse complement.
GGGGTTAGCGTGACAGTGCTCGGCCGCGAACAGGATCTATTTGATCTGCGCTGGCATCTTCCCGATGGTGTAAGCCTGGATGAATTGCTGGATGGGCACGGGCAGCTGCCGTTGCCTCCGTATATTACGCGCGAGGTGTCAGATGCCGATCTCGCTCGTTACCAGACAGTTTATGCTGAGCAGCCAGGCGCAGTAGCAGCGCCTACGGCTGGCTTGCATTTTGATGAGTCTGTTTTTAGCGAACTTAGCGAAAAAGGTATCACCCATAGTTTTGTCACTTTGCATGTTGGGGCGGGCACGTTTCAACCAGTGCGAATCGACAATATTAAAGAGCACGTGATGCACGCTGAGCGCGTGAGTGTTGATCAAGAAACTGTTGATACTATAGCGCGCGTTAAATGCGAAGGCGGGCGAGTGATAGCCGTCGGTACGACCTCTGTTAGAGCGCTAGAATCAGCATCGGCCAGTGGCGAATTGCAAGCGTATTCAGGTGATACCCGATTGTTTCTCAAGCCAGGTAGCGAGTTTCATACCGTTGATGCAATGGTGACGAACTTTCATTTACCTGAGTCCACCTTATTAATGCTGGTGAGTGCGTTTGCTGGCTATGAGCAAACAATGGCTGCTTATAAAGCAGCGATTGACGAGCGTTATCGTTTTTTCAGTTACGGCGACGCCATGTTAGTGTGGCCATTGCCCAAGAATGCAGCTTAGGCAAACCGGCATGGCCCTTGAATATCAGCTTTTAAATACCGACCAACACGCGCGGCGTGGCCGCTTGACGTTTGATCGTGGCACCGTTGAAACCCCCGCGTTTATGCCGGTAGGCACCTATGCCACGGTTAAATCAGTAACGCCAGAAGAGGTGAAAGAATCCGGTGCGCAAATACTGTTGGGTAATACGTTTCATTTGTGGTTACGCCCCGGTACCGACATCATCAAAAAACATGGCGACCTGCACGACTTTATGCAATGGCAGGGCCCGATACTCACAGACTCAGGTGGTTTCCAGGTATTCAGCCTGGCCAAGCTGCGGCAAATAAATGAGAAGGGTGTGAGCTTTCGTTCACCGATTGATGGGTCGAAGGTATTTTTAAGCCCGGAAGAGTCCATGCGCATCCAATTTGATTTGGGTTCGGATATCGTAATGGCCTTTGATGAATGCACGCCCTACCCAGCAACACATGAGCAGGCGAATGATTCAATGCAGCTCTCGATGCGTTGGGCGCAACGGTGCCTCGATGCCCATCATGAGCTTGGCAATACCAATGCCTTATTTGGGATTGTTCAAGGCGGCATGTTTGCTGATCTTCGTGAATCGTCCAGCCGAACACTTGCGGAGATGAATTTCCCCGGTTATGCCATTGGAGGCTTGGCAGTAGGTGAGGACAAGGCCCTGCGTGAAGAAGTGCTCGATGCCACTTTGCCGTACTTGCCTGCGCATAAGCCACGTTACCTGATGGGCGTCGGCAAGCCTGAGGATCTGGTTGCTGGTGTGCAGCGCGGTATCGATATGTTTGACTGCGTACTGCCTACTCGTAACGCGCGTAATGACCACCTCTTCACTCGGTACGGTGATGTCCGGTTGCGCAATGCACGTTATCGTGAGGATATGCGCCCGGTAGATGAAGATTGTGATTGTTATACATGCCAAAATTACACCCGCTCTTATTTGTACCATCTGTCCAAATGCGGAGAGATTCTGGGTTCGAGGCTTAATACTGTCCATAATCTGCGCTATTACCAGCAGCTGATGGCTAGCCTGAGAGCAGCGATTGAACGCCAGCAACTGGACGCATTTGTTAGCCAATTCCACAAAGAGCGGGCCATGGTAAAAGCAGAGTCTGTGGCATAATATGGGGCTATATTGAATCAGCTTGAGAGTGTTGAACCATGGATTTTTTTATCAGTAACGCCTACGCTCAGGGTGCAGCGCCGGCCGGTGGCGGTTTGTTGAGCATCTTGCCCATCCTGCTAATGCTGCCGATCTTCTACTTCCTGATGATCCGCCCCCAGCAGAAGCGAATGAAAGAACATACAGCGATGGTTGCTGAGCTAAAAAAGGGCGATGAAGTCGTAACCAATGGCGGCATGGGCGGCACTATTACGGATGTTGGCGATGCGTATTTACAGCTACGAGTGGCTGAAAATGTAGAGGTAAGCGTTCAAAAAGTTGCGGTGGCCGCATTATTGCCTTCTGGAACCTTGAAAAAGAACTGATAGCCTCCAGTAAGGCTTATCAAATCCCATAAATCGCGGTTTTTGCCATGTGTCGTTTCTCTAAATGACATAGGCATAGCCGTCCCACCATCAGGTAGTTATGAGTAACACAAACCCTCTGTGGAAAACTCTGCTTTTGGCAGCAGTTTTGTTGGTCGGCGCATTTTTCGCGCTACCGAATATTTTTGGCAGTGATCCAGCCATACAAATCTCCAGTCGCAGCGGCGGCCTGACAGATAGCGACAAGGCGAAATTCACCAAAACGCTTGAGGCTGCTGGGCTAAGCGCGTTTGAAATCCGTGAGCCTGCTAATCGCATCATGGCGGTGTTTGAAGACGGCGAATCGCAGCTCAAAGCGAAAGCGGTGTTGGAGGGCGAATTTAGCGCTCTTCAATATACGCTTGCTCAAAGCCTAGAATCGGCGAGCCCCGAATGGCTGCGTAATATTGCATCCCCGATGTACCTTGGCCTCGACTTGCGTGGTGGTGTGCATTTCTTGATGGAGGTCGATATGGCAGACGCGATTGACTCAGCTGAAGAACGCTTTGTCAGTGACTGGAAGCGAATATTGCGAGCAGAGAAAAAGAAAGGCAGCTCGGTTCAACATCGTAATGGTGTGTTAACGGCACGAATGAAAGACGCAGCAACACGCGATGAGATGCTGATTGAATTTGGCAAAGAAGGTCAACTTCTGGATATGACGGTGCGTGATGAAGGGGGTAAATTTTTCATCGATGCTAACCTGACGCCACAAGCTGCTGATGATGAAAAACGCACCGCCTTAAAACAAAACATCGTGACCTTGCGCAATCGAATCAACGAGCTGGGCGTATCAGAGCCGGTAATCCAGCAACAAGGTTTGGAGCGAATCGTTGTACAACTACCTGGTGTACAAGATCCCACCCGAGCACGAGATATATTGGGCGCAACCGCAACCTTGGAATATCGCTTGGTTTATGGCAACCCGTCTGACTGGGCGAGCGCTCAAAACGGCACTATTCCAGCCGGTACACAACTTTTCAAAGAGCGCGACACTGGCGCACCGATATTGCTTAATCGCGACATCATCGTCACAGGTGATCAAATCAAAGATGCATCATCAGGTTTTGATCAACAGAGCGGTTCGCCTGCTGTGTTCGTTAATCTCGATAACGCTGGCGCTCGGCGCATGCAAGACGTCACTGCTGAAAACATCGGCAATTTGATGGCGGTTGTTTACAGCGAAAAACGGGTGAGCAAACGACTGATTACCGACGCTGATGGTGTACAAACCGAAAAAACTGAAACCACAACAATCGAAGAGGTGATTAACCGAGCGAATATCCGTGATGTGCTTAGTCATCGTTTCCAAACCACAGGACTAGCGTCCGAAGAAGCCAGCAACCTTGCATTATTACTGCGCGCCGGCGCATTAAAAGCGCCTGTTGTGATAATCGAGGAGCGTACCGTTGGTGCCAGCCTGGGTGAAGACAACATCCGCCAAGGTTTTTACTCAGCCCTTGGTGGTTTGGCGTTAGTGATCTGCTTTATGGTTTTTTACTACAAAGGGTTTGGCGTGATTGCAGGCCTGGCTTTGGTCACCAACGTCGTGTTGATTATTGCTGTGCTGTCCTCATTACAGGCCACGCTAACTCTGCCGGGAATAGCAGGCATTGTCCTAACAACGGGTATGGCGGTGGACGCCAACGTGCTTATATTCGAACGTATCCGAGAAGAGCTCAGAGCCGGGTCGGGTGTGCAAACAGCCATCTCCGCAGGCTACGACAAAGCTTTCTCTACCATCGCTGATGCCAATGTCACCACGCTTATTGCCGCGGTAGTGCTATTTAGTCTTGGCACTGGCCCAATAAAGGGTTTTGCGATAACACTCAGTATTGGTATTTTGACATCCATGTTTACCGCGATCCTCGGTTCTCGAGTTCTTGTTAATGCTCTGTACGGTGGGCGTCGCTTGAACACTCTGCCTATCTAGCCGGATTCATATCATCATGAAAAATTTAATTGGCGATTTGAAAATCGATTTCATGGGTAAGCGCAAGTTTGCCTTGATCTTATCCAGTGCCTTAGTTCTGATTGCCTTGGCCGCAATTTTTGCAAGAGGCTTGAACCTAGGCGTCGACTTTACCGGTGGTTACACTATCGAAGTCGGTTATGAATCGGCAGCGAATCTAGACGAGGTTCGATCTACTTTGGCTGCCACTGGTTTTGAAGATGCGGTAGTGCAAACGTTTGGTAGCAACACTGATGTGCTGATTCGTATTGCTCCTAGCGAAGAGCTTACCGGTGTTGAATTAAGCACGAAGGTGGTTAGTGCGCTTACAAACGCCAGTGCTGAAAAAGTTGAAATGCGACGCGTCGAATTTGTTGGCCCACAAGTGGGTGAGGAACTCCGCGAAACAGGTGGCTTAGCGGTGCTTGCTGCATTGTTCGCTATTGTTTTGTACATATGGGTGCGATTCGAGAAAAAATTCTCTGTTGGTTCAGTGCTGGCACTCGTGCATGATGTCATCATCACGCTTGGCATTTTTGCCTTGTTTCAAATTGAGTTTGACTTAACGATCCTGGCAGCATTGCTTGCGGTAATCGGTTATTCACTCAACGATACGATCGTTGTATTTGACCGTATTCGAGAAAATTTTCTAGAGATGCGCCGTGGCTCGCCTTCAGAAATCATCAATGTGTCGGTCAATCAAACCTTATCTCGCACCATCATCACGTCCTTAACCACCTTGCTGGTATTGCTTGCCTTGTTTTTCCTCGGTGGCAAAATCATCAATGGTTTTGCCTTGGCGCTGATCATTGGTGTCGTTGTGGGTACTTACTCATCTATCTTTGTGGCGAGTACTGCGGTACTGCAATTAGGTATCACCAAAGAAGATCTTATGCCGGTTGAAAAAGAAGGCGTGGATTTCGAAGAAGGTTAGGGCCTGGCGAAGGACACTAGGCTGCGTTCACCTTTTTAACGTCTCTATACCCACGCATCAACATATCCTGAACTTTCGGGTTGCCTGCAATCACGTTGCCCGACTCCATCCACTTATCACTGCCGTCAGCATCATTGATCAAACCACCGGCTTCACGCACGATCAGTGCACCGGCTGCGAGATCCCAAGGTTGCATGCCGAATGCCCAAACACCATCCATTCGCCCAGCAGCCAAATAAGCTAAATCAAGAGCGGCCGATCCTGTGCGCCTAATCGCACCAGCTGATTCGGTTACATGCTGTAAAAATGCAAGATGTAGTTTTAGATCAACGCCAGGACGATATGGGTGGTTGTGGCCGAGCAGAGTGGCATCCATCACTGAGCTTTTGCTGACGCGCAAACGTTTGTTGTCTAACCATGCGCCTTCGCCGCGACTAGCAGTAAACAGCTCTTGCCTAAGTGGATCATAGATAACAGCTTGGTCAAGCCTGCCTTTGTGTTCGAGTGCAATTGATACGCACATATGCGGCACGCCATGGATAAAATTTGAGGTACCGTCCAACGGATCGATAATCCAACGGTATTCATTGTGCGTCGCGCCAAGTTGGCCAGATTCTTCACCCAGCACGCTGTGATCAGGGTATGCCTTTTTCAGTATTCCAATTATCTCGCTTTCGGCTTCTTGATCTACGTCAGTGACAAAATCACTGCGTTGCTTGCGATCAATCTTGACTGAGTCGATACGATCAATTTTGCGGGCAATCACATTGCCAGCTGCTCGAGCGGCTCGGATACCAATGTTAAGCATCGGGTGCATGGCGCTGTTATAGTCGTTTATCTATTGGGCGCCTATTGTAATTGGTTTGAACAGTCGAGGTGGGCCCACTATTGGTTAATGAGAGGGCCTGATGGCATTAAACTTAGTCTTTGTTCTCGTGGGCACTACACACGCGGGCAATATTGGCGCGTCAGCTCGGGCCATCAAGAATATGGGTTTCACCACCCTGCGGCTGGTGGACACCTGCTCGCCGAATAAAAAGGACGCCATTGTCCGAGCGTCAGGCGCGGATGATGTGTTGGAAAATGCTGCCCGGTTTGAGCATTTGGCTGAAGCGGTTGGTGATTGTCATGCGGTAATTGGCACCAGCGCTCGACAACGGCAAATATCTGTTCCCCTGCAAAACTGTCGAGATGTCACCACATCCATGGTTGAGCGGCATAATAATGAAACTGATCAAACCGTGGCTTTAGTGTTTGGTCGAGAACGCACAGGTTTAAGCAACGAAGAGCTTGATCAGTGTTCCGCATTATTACAGATCCCGATAAATCCTGATTTCAGCTCATTGAATTTGGGAAGTGCTGTGCAAGTGGTGGCCTACGAATGCGCCATGGCTTTGAACTCCATTACAATCGCGCCAAGCTCAGAACCAGAGCCTGCGACTGGTGAGGCGATGCAGCATTTTTTCGCTCATCTCCAACGTGTCATGGTCAATACCGGTTTTCACGATCCAGATAACCCAAGGCGGTTAATGCGGCGGATTCAGAGTTATTTTGAGCGAAACCGGCCAACACACAATGAAATCAACATTTTGCGAGGCATTTTAGCAGCCACTGAAAACCCGAGGCCGCCAACGGAAAAACAGTCATGATCGGGTTGTATATAGGAAAATCGTTAATAACCTAGTAAACTGATCAGGAATAGTTGGGTGGATGAGTAGGAGAGACGATTATGTGGAAACTGCTTAAAGAAGACGTTAGCTGCGTTTTCGACAGGGATCCAGCCGCGCGTAATGTGTTTGACGTTTTAACCTGTTATTCGGGTGTTCACGCCATTTTGTTCCATCGCCTTAATCACGGGCTCTGGAAACGCAATTGGCGCTGGCCAGCGCGTTTTATTGGCAATATCACTCGTTGGCTAACGGGTATCGAAATTCACCCAGGTGCTAAAATTGGTCGCCGATTCTTCGTGGATCACGGCACTGGTGTTGTCATTGGTGAAACGGCTGAAATTGGTGATGACGTGACCCTGTATCAAGGTGTCACCTTAGGTGGCCGCGATCTCAACGAAGGTAAACGCCACCCCACGCTGGGCAACGGTGTAGTTGTCGGTGCGGGCGCTAAGATTCTCGGCCCTTTTTTAGTCGGCGATAACGCTCGTATTGGGTCAAACGCTGTGGTAATAGATGCAGTGCCAAAGGGTGCCACCGTCGTGGGTATTCCGGGGCGTATTGTGCGATGCCAGACAGCGGATGATAATTGCATTGAGTTAGTGAAAGAATCCCGAGAAAAAAAGGCCGCTGAGCAAGATGTCGTCAAAAAAATGTTTGACGCCTATGGCGTAACGCCTGACATGGTGGAAGATCGTGATTTGGAATTACAAGAATTACGCGATCAGCTTAGCGTGATGAAGGATGAAATCGAGCGGCTTAAAACCGCAACTCAACAAGGCTCTCACGGGCATGCTGTTGAAGGCGCTGGTGGGCGCACGGGCACCGAAAATGGCTAGTCGAGCCCGGCAGTTAAGCCCGTCGAGAATACTTGACTACTTTACTAGGTTATGAGAAGCTAAACCGATGAAAAAGGTTGCTAGCACATGAAACTAACGACAAAAGGACGCTACGCGGTAACGGCAATGCTGGACCTGGCACTGCACGCACAAAATGGCCCGGTATCGCTGGCCCAGATTTCCACTCGCCAGGAAATTTCACTCTCGTATCTAGAGCAGTTGTTCTCTCGGTTACGTAAACAGGATCTCGTGGCCAGCACACGTGGGCCCGGTGGCGGTTACCGAGTGTCTCGTTCATTAGATCAAGTAGCAATATCCGAAATTATCGTTGCCGTTAATGAAACGGTGGATGCGACTCAATGTGCGGGTAAGCAAAATTGTCTTAGCCATGGGCGTTGTTTAACTCACGATTTATGGGAAGGCTTAAGCGCTCAGATAGAAGATTTCTTAAAAGGCGTGTCGCTGCAAGATCTAATCGACAAACGTAACGTACAAGAAGTATCAATCAGACAAGATCAGATACTGGCTCAGCGCGATAACCCAACGCTGGCCGAAGCACAGTAATTTTACTAATGGCTGCAGTTAATAATCTGCGGCGTTTTTCAGACAGAAATTAATCAGACAGAAGTTGAGGCATAACTAAAGTGAGTTCATTGAACATACCGATTTATTTGGATTATTCAGCTACTACGCCAGTTGATGAGCGTGTTGCTGCAAAGATGATGGAATGTCTAACCAAGCAGGGAAACTTCGGCAACCCAGCGTCGCGTTCGCACCCATTTGGTTGGAAAGCTGAAGAAGCCGTTGAAGAAGCACGCCGTCAAGTGGCCGAGCTAATTGGCGCTGTGCCAAAAGAAATCGTCTGGACATCCGGCGCAACAGAATCAGATAATCTCGCTATAAAAGGTGCCGCTCATTTTAATAAGAAAAAAGGCAAGCACATCATCACTATGAAAACCGAGCACAAAGCGGTTTTGGATACATGTCGCCAGCTCGAGCGTGAAGGATTTGAAGTAACATACCTTGATCCTCAAACAGACGGCCTTCTCGACATGGCTGCATTCAAAGCAGCCATCCGCGAAGATACAACGGTTGTGTCCATCATGCATGTGAACAACGAAATCGGGGTTATCCAAGATATCGCTGGCATCGGTGTGATCACTCGTGAAAAAGGCATCATGTTCCACGTTGATGCAGCGCAAAGCCCAGGCAAAGTTGCTATCGATGTAGATGAGATGAACGTTGACCTAATGTCGTTATGCGCACACAAGGTTTACGGGCCTAAGGGTGTCGGTGCACTATACGTGCGTCGTAAGCCACGTGCTCGTATTGAAGCTCAGATTCATGGTGGTGGGCATGAGCGCGGTATGCGCTCTGGCACATTGGCTACGCACCAATTGGTTGGCATGGGCGAGTCATTTCGCATTGCGCGCGAAGAGATGGCCGCTGAAAATATCCGTATGGGCCAATTGCGCGATCGCCTGTGGGATGGTGTAAAAGATATGGAAGAGATCTATGTCAATGGCCATATGGATCAGCGTATTCCTGGCAACTTGAACATAAGCTTTAACTTTGTTGAAGGTGAAAGCTTGATCATGTCACTTAAAGATATCGCGGTATCGAGCGGTTCAGCTTGCACCAGTGCCAGCCTTGAACCCTCCTATGTATTGCGTGCAATTGGTCGCAACGACGAACTTGCTCACAGTTCGATACGTTTCACGATGGGTAGGTTTTCAACCGAAGAAGAAGTCGACTTTACGATCGGCAAAGTACGTGAAGCGGTTACGCATTTGCGTGAACTGTCCCCATTGTGGGATATGTTCAAAGAAGGCATCGATCTTGATTCTGTTGAGTGGGCACATCACTAATTTACGTAGATACGATATAGACATCAATGTTGGGGTAGTTTCTACCGCTAACAACCTATAGATAACGCATAGAGTAACTGGAGATAATCATGGCTTATAGCGACAAGGTACTAGATCATTACGAAAACCCTCGCAACGTGGGTACACTAGATAAAGATGATCCAAACGTAGGCACCGGTATGGTGGGAGCACCTGCGTGTGGTGACGTTATGCGTCTGCAAATTAAGGTAAGCGACGATGGCATTATTGAAGACGCCAAATTCAAAACGTACGGTTGCGGTTCTGCTATCGCGTCTAGTTCGCTTGTAACCGAAATGGTTAAAGGCAAAACACTTGCAGAAGTTGAAGCAATCAAAAACATGGACATCGTAGAAGAGCTGGCGTTACCGCCGGTTAAGATTCACTGTTCAGTATTGGCTGAAGATGCTATTGCCGCAGCGCTTGCTGATATCAAAGCTAAACGCGCGGCTGCATTAAAAGCGACGGCGTAGGGGCTTAACGTTATGGCGATTACACTAACTGACAAAGCTGCAGAGCACGTCAAGAGCTTTCTCGATAAGCGAGGGCAGGGCGTTGGTTTACGCTTGGCCGTTCGTACTACGGGTTGTTCGGGCATGGCTTATGTGATTGAGTTTGCTGATGAAGTCGCCGCCAACGATGAAGTGTTTGAACACAACGATGTCAAAGTTGTGGTGGATCCAAAAAGTCTTGTCTACCTAGATGGAACCGAGCTCGACTTCACCAAAGAAGGCCTTAATGAAGGGTTTAAGTTTAATAACCCTAACGTTAAAGACGAATGTGGTTGTGGCGAGAGCTTCAACATCTGATCGTATCGCATCTCTCCGGTGCCTCGGTAGGGGTTCCAGCTTTAGTAAACGGTCCGGTAACGGGCCGTTAATCGTTGATAAACCGCATGCAACTTGATTTTTCCAGTAATTACTTCGAACTCTTTGAGTTACAAGCTGCGTTTAATATTGAATTGAGCGAGCTGGACCAGCGCTATCAGCAGCTGCAGCGCGTGTTACACCCTGACAAGTTTGCGAGTGCTTCGGATGCTGAACGCCGTTGGTCGGTGCAAGCTGCATCGCGTGTTAACGAGGCCTATCAAACTTTAAAGCAACCGTTGAAGCGGGCTAACTACCTATTGGAACTGCAAGGTTTAATGCTGAACGAAGAAACCGATACTCAAATGGATCCGATGTTTCTGATGGAACAGATGGAATTGCGCGAGGCATTGGGTGATGTCGAGTCAGCAAGCGATCCGTACGCAGCGCTTGATAAAGTTGGCGCGCAACTTAGCTCGCAAATTAGCAGTAGCTCCGATGCGTATTTAGCATCTGCCACCAGTGAAGATTGGCCGCAGGCGCGCACTATTGTTAGGCAGTGGCAATTCTTAGAGAAGCTTCGACAAGAGACGAAATCGCTCGAAGCGCGTCTAGATGATGCCGAGGCGTAGATTATGGCTTTATTTCAAATAGCGGAACCCGGTCAGGCGCAAGCACCCCATCAGCGCCGGCTGGCAGTCGGTATTGATCTGGGTACTACCAATTCATTGGTAGCATCCGTGCTCAGTGGTAGTGCGAAGGTGCTTGCCAACGAGCAGGCCGAAACATCGATACCATCAGTGGTGCACTATCAAGAAGGCGGCGCTACATTGGTGGGTACAGCCGCTCAAGCCATGGCAGTGGCTGATCCTTACAATACGATTGCGTCAGCCAAACGCCTAATGGGCAAGGGCGCGTCTGATCTTAGCGAAACCTTATTCGCAGATCGCTACCTATTTGATACTGATAGCGGTTCGATACCCGCGTTTAAAACTCAAGCGGGTAACAAAACTGCAGTCGATGTATCTACTGCTATTTTAAAAGCGCTAAAAAATACAGCTGAGCTAAGCCTTGGTGGTGAATTAGTGGGTGCTGTGATAACGGTGCCAGCATACTTTGATGATGCGCAACGTCAAGCCACAAAAGATGCAGCCACGGTTGCGGGTTTGCACGTTTTGCGTTTACTCAATGAACCAACCGCTGCGGCACTGGCTTATGGCCTAGATACAAAAGAGGATGCCTGTGTTGCGATCTTTGATCTTGGCGGCGGCACTTTTGATATTTCACTGCTTAAAATGCAGCGTGGCTTGTTTGAAGTGATGGCAACCGCCGGCGATACCGCTTTGGGTGGTGATGATTTTGATCATGCACTGGCTGCATCATTGGCCGAGCAGGCGGGCATCAGTGATATAAGTGATGCATCGCAACAGCGACACCTATTAAATATCGCACGCCACGTTAAAGAGCAGCTCAGCAGTCAACCCAACTGTAATTTTGAAATTCCGTTAGCAGATGGTGCCTCGTTTAAAGGCAGCATTGATCGTGACCAATTTAATGCCCTGATTGAACCACTATTTAAGCGATCACTTAAATCATGCAGGCAAGCATTGCGCGATGCCAATATCGAAAAAACCGATGTTGATGCGGTGGTGATGGTGGGCGGCTCAACACGAGTGCCGCTGGTTAGAGATCGCGTTAGCGAATTTTTTGGTAAAACAGTACTCACCGATATCAACCCCGATGAAGTGGTTGCAGTAGGTGCGGCCTTGCAAGCCGACGTGTTGGCAGGCAATAAGCCCGACAGCGAATTACTATTACTGGATGTTATTCCGTTATCGCTTGGCTTAGAAACGATGGGTGGATTGGCTGAAAAGGTTATCCCACGTAATACCACCATACCGATAGCGCGTGCCCAGGAATTCACAACCTACAAGGATGGGCAAACGGCTTTAGCCTTACATGTGGTGCAAGGGGAGAGAGAGCTAGTTAGCGACTGCAGATCGTTAGCGCGATTCGAGCTACGCGATATTCCACCTCGTGTTGCTGGTGCTGTACGAATACAAGTCATCTTTCAAGTTGATGCTGATGGCCTGCTTACTGTAAACGCAATTGAAAAAGAAAGCGGTGTGGTGGCCAGCGTGGACGTTAAACCTTCGTATGGTTTGTCAGATACTGAAATAGAACAAATGCTAAGCGCATCAATGGAGCATGCATCCGATGATATGCATGCCCGTGCTCTGCAAGAACAAAAAGTAGAAGCTGATCGAGTGATAGAGGCTTTAAGTAGTGCGTTGCGCTCAGATAGTGATGATCATCTTGATAGAGACGAGCGCTCCGTTATTGATCAAGCGATTAGTGATCTGCAAACCGCTAGAGATGGCGACAACCCAGATGCGATTAAAAGTGCTGTCGCTAAGGTTGAGAAGGTTAGTAATACTTATGTCGAAAGGCGCATGAATGCAACGGTTCGAAAAATGATGGCTGGCAAACAACTGGCCGACGTTGAAGGCGACGGTTCAAACCATACCTAATTTGTTCCGAAACAAAAACTGCAACTAACTAAAGAGAAGAAGTAATGCCAACAATCAAAGTAATGCCACACCCCGAGATCTGCCCGGATGGCGTGCAGTTTGATGTGGATGCCGGTGTATCGGTATGTGATGCCTTGTTAAGAAATCACGTGCATATTGAGCACGCCTGTGAAAAATCCTGCGCTTGCACTACATGCCATGTGCATGTGCGCGAAGGGCTAAATAGCCTTGAAGAGGCTGACGAGATCGAAGAAGATTATCTTGACCAAGCTTGGGGCCTTGACCCAGATTCACGCTTGAGTTGTCAGGCTATCGTCGCAAAAGAAGACCTCGTTGTCGAAATCCCCAAATACACCATCAACATGGTGTCGGAGAACCACTAATGAAATGGATTGATACACTTGATATCGCCATTGAGCTTGCGGAAACCAAAACCGACGTCGATCCGCAAATGGTGCGCTTTACCGATTTGCATGCCTGGGTTATGGCTTTGGAAGATTTTGATGATGAGCCAGAAAAATCATCAGAGCGGATTTTGGAAGCGATTCAATTGGCTTGGATTGATGAGGCTTCAGACGACTAATCAGCCGTTCGCCAACTAAAGAGGCTTATCGACTATGAAAAATGGCCACTGTCTTTGCGGAGAAGTTAGTTGGCAGTATTCAGGTATCGAGACTTGGGCCTGTTACTGCCACTGTAAAGATTGCACTCGCAATTGCGCAGCACCTGTTACCGCGTTTATCGGCGTCGAACTAAAATCGTTTGAATGGGCCAATGGCGAGCCTCGTTTCTACAGTTCAACTGCTGGCGTTAAACGTTATTTTTGCGAAAACTGCGGTACACCTATGGCGTTCCAAGCGGAGCGTTATTCTGGGGAAATTCATCTTTATGCAGCAACGCTAGAAAACCCGGAAAATTTTGTGCCGGAGTTTCATGTTCATACCGATAAGAAATTGCCTTGGTTCGAATTGAGCGATGATCTGCCTAAGTATAGTGGCTCTAAGGCTTAAATAAGCCATACCCCGACCCCTGTGGGGCTACGCAGCAAATCTGCTTGTAGCAAGTCGCTGTGCGACTTGTCGAACCGAGGCTCGAGCCCAACCTTATGCACCAAATAGAGTATTTAGTACATGGAAGCCTGGGGTTTAAGTGGTGCGCCTGGCAGGACTCGAACCTGCTACCCTCGGCTTAGAAGGCCGATGCTCTATCCGGATGAGCTACAGGCGCGCTGTGATGTAAATGGTAGCACTGATATTTGATGACCGCCTGTTCTGCTTAGAATTTGAGTTTACCTCTTTGCAGTTCGAAGTTCGAGGCATTTCCAGATGGATCCCGCTCTTAGACAAAGGCTGTGGACGCAACCCTGAGAGTCACATACAGTCCTGTGTTTCATAGAAGCTGGCAGCCATTTTTGGCTGTTACATTGTCCATTGAGTCGCCTAGAGACCAACAGTACCGAATTTAAGTGCTATCATTGCGATTCGGCTTTCGGGCTGATTTAGGTTTTACGGGGTATGGCGCAGCCTGGTAGCGCACCTGCTTTGGGAGCAGGGGGTCGTAGGTTCGAATCCTGCTGCCCCGACCAAAACCTCATTGTGGTGAGCGTAGCTCAGTTGGTAGAGCGCGGGATTGTGATTCCCGTGGTCGTGGGTTCGAGCCCCATCGTTCACCCCATATTTAACTGGGCCTTCTACTGGGCCGAGGTAAACGGAAGTATTGTAAAGCTGTGCGTTAGGCGGGAGTGGTGGAATTGGTAGACACGCCAGATTTAGGTTCTGGTGCCGCAAGGTGTGGAGGTTCAAGTCCTCTCTCCCGTACCACTGCACAGTGTAGGTTTTTTTCAAATTACCCTTAACTACCCAGTGCTCGCCTGAATGGGGCCACCTCGTAGGCAGATTCGTTATTATTCGTAATAAAATGAGCCGGGAAATGCAGCCTCATTGTGTTCGCGTTTGCACCATTAGGTTATAATCGCAAGGTTGCTGGGAAGGTTCGATTTCTCCTAACTCATCTAATTTTCAGTGCTTTTTTTGGCACATTTACCCAAACAACCATAAGGCCTGCGGTGTCCATGACCGAGGGCTGATTTATCAGAGGCGAGCATGCAAGTATCCGTTGAAACCACTAACGGGCTGGGACGAAAAATGACCGTCGGCCTTCCAGCCGATTCCATTGATGGAGCCGTTACAGAACGCCTCCAAAGCCTGAGTAAAACTGCCAAAATCAATGGCTTTCGCGCTGGCAAAGTTCCCTTCCAGGTAGTCAAGAAGCGCTTTGGGCCTCAGGTCCGATCTGAAGTGTTGGGCTCGCTCATCAACTCATCCTTTTACGATGCCGTGCAGAAAGAAAATTTACGCCCCGCTGGCCAGCCTACTATCGAATCTGGTGAAGATACGCCTGACAACGCAGAGTCTGCATTTAGTTTTGTGGCCACATTCGAGGTTTTTCCAGAATTCGAACCCGTATTTAACGATGCCATCAAAGTTGAAAAACCAGTAACAGAAGTACAGCAGTCTGATGTTGATGAGATGATCGAATCTCTACGCAAGCAACGCATGGATTACGCAACCGTTGATCGTGCTGCTCAAGATGCTGATCAAATGATTATTGATTTTCTTGGCCGGATTGACGGAGAAGAATTTGAAGGCGGCGCTGCTGAAAAAGCGCCGCTTGTTTTAGGCTCTGGGTCTATGATTGCAGGCTTTGAAGAGCAATTAATGGGCTTGGCGGCAGGCGATAAAAAGACGATCACGGTAACGTTCCCGGCCGAGTATCAAGCGGCGCATCTTGCAGGAAAAGATGCCGAATTCGATATCACAGTGCATGAAATTAAAGAGTCGCATCTGCCTGAACTCGATGAAGAGATGATTAAAACATTTGGAATAGAGGACGGCACGCTTGAGGGCCTGCAAGCCGATATACGAAAAAATATGGAAAGAGAATTGGTTACAAGGGTTGATAACCAAGTAAAAACCCAGATTATGGATGGGTTGCTTGAGCTAAACCCCATTGATGTGCCTACAGCCTTGGTGGGTGAAGAAATTCAGCGGCAGCGGGAACAACTTATGGAACAAATGCCTGCAGAATCTGATGCCTCTTTTCTTGGTGACGAATTGTTCAAAGATCAAGCAGAACGACGAGTACGCTTGGGCTTGGTGGTGGGTGAAATTGTGCAAAAACAAGAACTCACTCCCGAGGCGGCAGCGGTACGTAGCAAAGTTGAGCAGTTGGCTGAAACCTACGAAGATCCACAGCAGGTTATCGACTACTATTACAGTAATAACGAAATGTTAAAGAACGTCGAAGCACTAGTTTTAGAAGAAGCCGTTACAGCTAAGGTTTTAGAGGCCGCTACGGTTACTGATAAACAAACTACATTTCAAGAATTGATGAACCCACCCAAGGAAGATGGGTCTGAATTAGCAGAAGCTTAGTTAACCTAGGAATATCGCACATGAGTTTTGGCTCACTATCGTCAAATGGCCACGGCGTAACGTCAGGAAACAGCGCAACAGCTGCGTTGGTACCTATGGTGATCGAGCAAACGCCGCGAGGTGAGCGTTCTTTCGATATTTACTCGCGCTTGCTCAAAGAGCGCGTGATCTTCCTGGTAGGCCAGGTCGAAGACCACATGGCTAACCTGATTGTCGCGCAGTTGCTGTTCCTTGAATCGGATAACCCCGACAAGGACATCTCGCTCTACATCAATTCCCCTGGTGGCTCAGTAACAGCCGGTTTGGCCATTTATGACACCATGCAGTTCATCAAGCCCGATGTCAGTACTTTGTGCATTGGCCAAGCGTCTAGCATGGGTGCATTTCTGCTCACGGCGGGTGCAAAGGAGAAGCGCTTCACATTACCCAATTCGCGAGTGATGATTCATCAACCTTCGGCTGGATTCCAAGGCCAAGCGACCGACATTGATATACATGCTCGTGAAATTTTGTCCATGAAGGACAAAATGAACCAGCTGATGGCCAAGCACAGCGGGCAAACAGCCGAAAAAGTTGCCGCAGATACCGAGCGTGACAATTTCCTGACTGCTGAGGATGCGGTAGCCTACGGTCTAGTCGACCGAATAGTAGAGTCAAGGGTGGAGGAGCTGGACGTCTCGACCCAGGGCAACATAGGCACGATAGGCAATAAAAACGAGAAGCCGGATACCGATACCAACGCGTAATTGAACGTAATTACGATATATCGTCGTGATTGAGTTCAATCTCTAGATGTGACCGCTGCAGCAACACTGCACTCGGTCACAGTTAGATGGTTGATTAGTCGTGAAAAACCCGGCAAGGTGAGCGTCAGGCACAAGGTTGAGAAAGAATGAGCGACGAGGACAAAAAAGACGACAGCAAGCTGCTTTACTGCTCTTTTTGCGGTAAATCACAGCATGAAGTGCGCAAGCTAATTGCTGGGCCTTCTGTGTTCATCTGTGACGAATGCGTGGATTTGTGTAATGACATCATTACCGAAGAGATGCAAGAACAAACAGACGATACGGAAAGCGCATTGCCACGGCCGCACGAAATTAATGAACTTCTTGATAACTATGTAATAGGTCAAGAGAAAGCCAAAAAAATACTCGCGGTAGCGGTGTATAACCACTACAAACGCCTCGAGTACAAAGATAAAAAAGGCGACGTTGAGCTGTCGAAAAGTAACATACTGCTTATCGGCCCAACGGGTTCCGGCAAAACACTGCTTGCTGAAACACTAGCGCGCACACTTAATGTTCCTTTCACCATTGCTGACGCAACCACGCTGACTGAAGCAGGTTATGTGGGTGAAGACGTTGAGAACATCATCCAAAAGCTTTTGCAAAAATGTGACTACGACGTAGAGAAAGCCCAAACAGGTATTGTCTACATTGATGAGATCGACAAGATTTCTCGTAAGTCAGATAACCCTTCAATTACTCGTGATGTATCGGGTGAAGGTGTACAGCAAGCGTTACTAAAATTGATCGAAGGCACAGTTGCTTCGGTTCCGCCACAAGGTGGGCGTAAGCATCCGCAGCAAGAATTTCTGCAAGTTGATACCTCTAACATTTTGTTCATCTGCGGTGGTGCATTTGCAGGGCTCGAAAAAATTATTCAAAACCGCTCTGAGAAAGGCGGAATCGGTTTCGCTGCTGAAGTTAAGTCAATTGACGACAGTAAAAACATCGGTGAGATGCTGCTTGATGTCGAAGCACAAGACCTAATCCAGTTTGGCTTGATACCTGAATTTGTTGGTCGTCTTCCAGTTTGTGCAACACTCGAAGAGCTGGACGAAGAAGCATTGATACGCATCCTTGTTGAGCCTAAAAATGCCATTACCAAGCAATACGAAAAATTGCTTTCAATGGAAGATGTCGAAATTGAATTCCGTAAGGATGCGCTAGCTGCTGTTGCCCATCGTTCACTAGAACGACGCACAGGTGCTCGTGGTTTGCGAACCATTCTGGAAAACGTGCTGCTCGAAACTATGTACGAGCTACCTAGGCTTGAAAACGTCAAAAAAGTCATTCTTGACGGCGCCGTGGTGCGCGGAGAATCTAAACCTTATCTGTTACTTGAAGGGCAGGAGAAGGTTATGGAAGAAGAAAAGTACCGCCGCGCAGCATCTGACGACTAGCCCTTCTTAGCGTCGAATACACCTGTTCTATCCGCCGCCTCTTCTGAGGTGGCGGTGAAATAACCCTCCGCAATATCTGGTTTTTATCGCGGTATTTGTATTGCGTCCGCCTTGAAATATCACATTTTCGGCCCATTTTGTCGTGTATGCTCAGATGATTCCTATCATCTATACCTGCTGCCTTTTTCTGGAGATATACCCGCTTGACAGATTTTGATAATCAGGGGATCGATGAATCCCCGTCGCAACCCATTCCGGTTCTCCCGCTGCGTGACGTAATTGTTTATCCGCATATGGTTATCCCGTTGTTTGTAGGCCGTGAAAAATCGGTCGAAGCACTCGATGCTGCAATGTCCGTCGACAAGCGCATTATGTTGGTGGCACAAACTAGCGCAAAAGTAGAAGAACCCAAAATTGAAGATATCCATAAGGTTGGTACCATCGCTACCATTCTGCAGTTGCTTAAGCTTCCTGACGGCACCATAAAGGTGTTGGTGGAAGGGCAGCAGCGCGCCAATATCGATCGCATTGACGATGCAGAAACTGGATATTTCAAAGCGCATTACTCGCACCCTGATGCAATAGCGTCAAACAAGGATCCCAAAGAACTCGAAGTACTAGTGCGCTCGGTTACCAATATGTTTGACCAATACGTCAAGATGAACAAGAAGGTGCCGCCTGAAATTCTTAGTTCATTGTCAGGTGTTGAAGATGCTGATCGCCTGGCAGATATGATCGCGGCTCAAATGTCATTGCGTGTTGATGAAAAACAAAAAATACTTGAATTGTTTGAACCTGCAGAACGCCTGGAACACTTGCTCAAATTGATGGGATCCGAATTGGATTTGCTGCAAGTTGAAAAGCGTGTGCGTGGCCGTGTTAAAAATCAAATGGAGAAAAGCCAGCGCGAGTATTACCTTAACGAGCAAATGAAGGCGATTCAAAAAGAGCTGGGCGAGATGGACGATGTGCCCAACGAAACCGAAGAGCTTGCGCGCAAAATCGAAAAAGGCGGCTTGTCCAAAGAGGCGCACAAAAAGGTCACTGCTGAATTCAACAAACTCAAAATGATGTCACCCATGTCGGCTGAGGCCACGGTGGTGCGCAATTATATTGATACGGTGGTCGGCCTACCTTGGAAGAAAAAATCCAAACTAAAAAAGACATTAGCTGAAGCTGAGCAAGTGCTTGAAGACGATCACTACGGTTTAGAAAAAGTTAAAGAACGCATCATTGAATACCTGGCCGTTCAAAAACGAGTGAAAAGGGCAAAAGGCCCGATCCTGTGCTTGGTTGGCCCTCCGGGTGTGGGTAAAACCTCCCTGGGCCGCTCTATCGCTCGTGCAACCGGCCGTAAATTTAGCCGCATAGCGCTTGGTGGTGTGCGTGATGAAGCTGAGATACGCGGTCATCGTCGCACCTATATCGGCTCGATGCCAGGCAAGATCGTGCAAAACTTGGCAAAGGTTGGGCGTCGTAACCCGCTTATTCTGCTCGATGAGATAGACAAGATGTCCACAGACTTTCGTGGCGACCCTTCTTCAGCGTTGCTCGAAGTGCTCGACCCTGAACAAAACCACACCTTCACTGATCACTATCTTGAAGTGGAATACGATCTATCGGATGTGATGTTTGTCGCTACGGCAAACACAATGAACATTCCGGAGCCGCTACTTGACCGCATGGAAGTGATACGTATTCCTGGCTATACCGAACTAGAAAAAGCCAATATCGCTGAGCGTTATCTGTTACCACGAAAAATGAAAGATAACGGCTTAGATGGTTCTGAACTTGTTGTTAAAAGCGATGCTGTGCTGGAGATTATTCGTTCTTATACGCGTGAAGCGGGAGTGCGTAACCTCGAGCGTGAGATATCAAAAATCTGTCGCAAGGTCGTGCGCAAAGTAATCGATGAACCCGTGGATTCTGCTGTTGAAGTGTCGGCTGACACTTTGCCGGATTATCTTGGCGTTCAGCGATTCCGTTACGGGCGTGCTGATGAGAAAAATCAAGTTGGCCAGGTTACTGGCCTGGCGTGGACTCAAGTCGGCGGCGAGCTGTTAACCATCGAATCGGCTATTGTCTCAGGCAAGGGCAAGTTAAGCTATACCGGCCAATTAGGTGATGTGATGCAGGAGTCTATTCAGGCTGCCATGATGGTGGTTCGTAGCCGAGCTGAAGCGCTGGGCATCGATCAAAGTTTTCACGAAAAACACGATCTTCATGTTCACGTACCAGAGGGGGCAACGCCTAAAGATGGCCCGAGCGCTGGTGTTGGTATGTGCACCGCCTTGGTATCGTCACTAACGCAGGTTCCGGTCAAGGCCAATGTGGCAATGACTGGCGAGATAACCTTGCGTGGCGAGGTGCTGCCGATTGGTGGCCTTAAGGAAAAACTCCTTGCCGCACAGAGAGGGGGTATCGAAATAGTGATCATTCCAATCGAAAACGCGAAGAATTTAGTCGAGATTTCTGACGAAATTAAAGACGGTTTGGACATCCGTCCTGTGCAGTGGATCGATGAGGTGCTCGATATCGCACTGGAATCTGCACCAAGGGGTAAGCATGAGGATGTCTCAGAGAAGGTCGCCACGGGCGATGAGCTTGGTGGCGATGCCGGTAATGAAGTCCAGCACCACTGATCTGGTTATATCTTGACCAATTGCTTGTTTTTAGGCTTTTTTGGCTTGCTATAGTCGTCTCAGGCGACTATGACTATGTAAGAAAGCAATCGTGAATGTTGGTCGACACCCTGCTGAAACCCCGTGTTGAGTGGGTTTTTCGGGTAACAATCAAGTATCATAGAGTCCATCAAGCGGCTAGCTACGAGGATTAGGTAGCTGTTATTCAATCGTTTAAAAAATAGAGGAAAGCGTTACATGAATAAGGCAGAATTTGTTGATTCAGTTGCCACTAAGGCAGACATGTCGAAGACTGAAGCCGGTGCCGCAGTTGACGCCGTTCTGGATTCAGTGACAGACGCACTTAAGAATGGTGACCAAGTAACGCTAGTTGGTTTTGGAACGTTTCTTGTGCGTAAAAGAGAAGCACGAACAGGTCGTAATCCACGTACTGGTGAACCACTAGAAATCAAAGCGTCGAATGTACCTAGCTTTAAAGCTGGCAAAGCATTAAAAGAAGCTGTAAACTAAGCCGGCTCTGGGTGCTTAGCTCAGCTGGTAGAGCATCGCCCTTACAAGGCGAGGGTCGGGGGTTCGATCCCCTCAGCACCCACCACAGAGTTTGGAGCGGTAGTTCAGTTGGTTAGAATACCGGCCTGTCACGCCGGGGGTCGCGGGTTCGAGTCCCGTCCGCTCCGCCAATGTGACAACAGTTACCGACGTCAGTGACCGACGTGTTGGTATACGACTAGGGTGCTTATCAAAGCACCCTTTTTTAGTTGTGTAACTGAGTTTTCAAGTAATGAACAATCGGTTGAACGACGCGATTGTTGACACGATTTGCAACGCGATTAGCAGAAATAAAACGGTTCAACATAAAACCTACAGTTTCACCGATATTTGGGTACCCACATGTTATTGGACATCAGAGAGAAAGTTCGCAGTTCTAAGCCGATCAAATACACATTGATCACGCTCATCTGCATACCTTTTGCGTTAGTTGGAATTGGCTCCTATTTTAGTGGTGCCGAAGCACCTCCAGCCGCGACAGTTGACGGGGTAGAAATTTCACCCTATGAACTCGATCGCGCCATGGCTCAGCAACGCCAGCAGTTCGGCCCACAATTTCCTGATGCTGCCATTAGGCAACTCGCTCTTGAACAACTCGTCTCAACGCAAGTGATGAGTAGTGCTGCTGAGAAATACAAGTTCGCTATTGGTGATGTCACGCTAGCCAGAGAGATCCGCAGAGCGCCAGATTTACAAGCTGACGGTAAATTTAGCCCAGAGGCGTACAAGAACTATCTTCAGTCACAGGGCCTAAGTGCATCTGAATTTGAACGAAGCTTAAGGCAGGACGCAGCGCTAAATCAATTTAGCCAAGGTGTCATTGGTACAAGCTTTGTACTACCGCAGGAAAGCGCAAATAAAAAAGCACTGCTAGCCCAAACTCGTACTGTCGATATCCTTCGCTTTGATATGGCTAAAGCACAGGAAGCTATTGAAATACCAGAAGAAGTCACGCAGGCCTACTTCGATGAAAACGCTGCAAATTACCAGTTCCCCGAGCGCGTTAAGCTTCAGTACATAACATTGGATCACGCTGATTTAGCAGCCGCGATTGACATATCTGACTCCGATGCCGAAAACTATTACAACGAAAATCTCGCTCGATACGTTACGCCAGCTGAGCGTGAAGCGTCGCATATCTTGTTATCAGTAAGTGATCGAAACGATACGTCTGCTGTTGAAGGCAAGATCGATGAGCTCAACAAATTAAAGCAACGTATTGCTGACGGCGAAGAATTTGCAGCGCTAGCAAAAGAGTTTTCTGACGATGCAGGTTCTGCAGAAAAGGGCGGCAGCTTGGGTGTAATTTCTGCAGGTGCGATGGTGCCTGAATTTGAGGATGCCGTGAATGCACTAGCCAACACCGGTGAACTCAGCGAACCGGTCGTGTCTGATTTTGGTGTGCACTTGATTAAGCTGGATGCACTTACCGCGGAAGCCACACGTCCGCTTGAAGACGCTAAAAATGAAGTAGTCGAAGCCTTGCGTAAAGAAGGGGCGGACACTGAATATAGTTCGCTGCGCGATGTGTTGAGTGATGAGATGTTTGCCAACTCCGATGCCTTGGATGCAGCTGCTGATGCAACTGGCCTTGAAATACAAACTTCTGATTGGATAGACATCACTTCAAATGATCCGTGGTTAGGTGCGCCTCAAGCCTTGCAAGCAGCTTTTAGTGATGATGTGCTTAATAACAGCGAGAACTCTGATCTAATCGAATTAAGCGGAACAAGATCACTCGGGCTAAGAGTGCTGGAGCAAGAAGAACAGCGGCCTAAAGAAATCGACGATGTGCGCGACGAAATTGTGGCTACCCTGAAAGCTGAAAATGCCAGCGAGCAACTTGATGAATTGTTAAAAACAGTAGTTGAAGCTTTAAGCGCGGGTGAGGGCGTTGATGAACTTGCCGCTGCCGAAAGCTTAGCAACCGCAACAGTGGGTGAACAGCTGACGCGACAAGCCACTATTGTCGATGCGCCCATTTTAGAGAGCGTGTTTGCATTGCCTAAACCGAGTGACGATAGTAAGCAAATTGCTGACGCCGTTGCTGCAAATGGCGATCGCATAGCCGTGTTGCTTACCGCAATCGTAACCCCAGAGCCTGAGATCGAAGAAATCGCGCCCAATGATGGTCGTTTGGGCAATACGGAATTCTCGGCTTTATTGCAGAGCTTACGCGGTAAAGCGGAAATCTCGTTCGTTGAGTAGCTTGGAGGTTAATTCGTTAACGTATTTCGCTTCAAGGTCGTACGGTGTGTTAATTCTGAATCTCTCTAGATGACATTCTCGAAATATCGCCTATAAGCAGATTATCAAGATTTATTGTTGTTTAACCAAAGGAAAATATTATGGGTATGATTTCGGAGTTTAAAGAATTTGCCATGAAGGGCAGCATGATTGACATGGCTGCCGGTATTATCATTGGTGCTGCTATCGGTAAGATGGTTGGCGCACTGGTTGATAACGTTTTAATGCCGCTGATCGGTGTGTTTATGGGTGGAGTGGACTTCTCTAGCCTGTCCATGAAAGTGGGCGAAGCTGCCATTGGATATGGCGCGTTTATTCAAGCCCTCATCGATTTCTTGATTATCGCATTCGTTATCTTTATGTTGCTTAAATTCATCAACAACCTGAAAAAGAAAGAAGAGGAAGCACCTGCAGAGCCTGCTGAAGATGTGGCTCTGTTGACTGAAATTCGCGACCTACTGAAGAAGTAGTTGCAAAACGAGATCGTATATCTACCGCCAGCGCCATGCTGGCGGTGTTGTTTTAGCCTGTCGTTTATCCTTTAGCCAAGATCAGGCATAGATACGATATTAAAGCCGCCATCGACATAGATGATTTGCCCGGTGATGCCGCCACCTAATGCCGAACACAAAAAGGAAGCGGTATCGCCAACTTGTTCGATGGTGGTGTTCTCGCGCAAAGGCGCTACAGATGAAACATGATTAAGCAGCTTCTTGAAATCACCAATACCGGCTGCTGCCAGAGTTTTGATTGGCCCTGCCGAGATGGCATTTACGCGTACTCCATCAGGCCCAAGTGCATGCGCCATAAAACGAGTGTTGGCTTCAAGCGATGCTTTGGCCAAACCCATCACGTTGTAATTAGGCATGGCACGTACAGCGCCAAGATACGACAAGGTTAGTAGTGCGGCTCCCTTGTTTAACATGGGCCTCGCCGCTTTGGCAAGGGCGGCAAAACTATAAGAGCTTACATCGTGAGCTATGCGAAACGATTCACGATCAACTGCTTTTAAGTAGTCGCCATCAAGTGCTTCGCGTGGAGCGAATGCAACAGCATGTACGAAGCCGTCGAACTTGCCCCATGTTTCGCCAAGCGTTTGATACATCGAATCGATTTCGTCGTCGCTTGACACATCGCATGGCATCACCAGTGATGAATCGCACTCTTCAGCGAAACCGATAACCCGATCTTTTAGTCGATCATTTTGATAGGTAAAGGCAAGGTTTGCTCCCTCCCGATGCATAGATTGGGCAATGCCCCAAGCGATTGAGCGTTTACTGGCTACGCCAACAATCAAAATACGTTTTCCGTCAAGCATTCCCATGATGTTCTCCAATAACGAGCAGTTGTTCAAACAGGTTTTCGTAAATGGCTGTGAGGCTATTAAGATCTTCACAGCTGGTATGTTCGTTTATCTGATGAATGGACGCGTTGGTAGGGCCAAATTCAATCACCTGCTTGCACACTGGTGCGATAAAGCGCCCGTCAGATGTGCCGCCCCCGGTATTAAGCTCAGCTGTTGTACCAGTCACCGCTTTAATGGATTGCTGCATAGCTTGGGTTAGCGAACCTGGTTCGGTGATAAAGGGATGCGCGCTGTCCTTCCATTGCACAGTAGCTTTTACCTTGTGCTGCTCAATCAGTTTTTCAATCGTGCTCTTTATCAGCGCTGCGGGTGAGGCTGGGCTGTAGCGCAGATTTAGCTCAATGTGAAAATCGCCTGGGATGACGTTAGTTGCACCCGTACCTGCACTGGCATTAGATATTTGTAGTGTGGTGGGTGGGAAGTTGTCATCACCTTCATCCCACTTCGTGTTAGTTAATTCAGTTATCAATGGTAGCGCACGATGTACCGGGTTATCTGCCAAATGTGGATAAGCAACATGGCCTTGTGTGCCATGAACGATCAGTGATAGCCCTAATGATCCACGCCTACCATTTTTGATCAGATCCCCAAGTGTGTTGCTACTAGTGGGTTCACCTACCACGCAGTAGTCGATCTGCTCGTCACGCGCTTGCAGCGCTTCGATCACCTTAACTGTGCCGTCTAATGCAGGGCCTTCTTCATCGCTGGTGATCAGCATAGCTAAGGAGCCTCTCATGCCCGCTGTATGTTGCTTTGCAAAACTTTCGCAGGCAATAACCGCTGCTGCAACTGAGCCCTTCATATCGGCCGCACCTCGACCCATGATGTTGCCATTAACTAAGTTGGCTGAGAAGGGTGGGTGTGTCCATTGCGCCTCATCACCGGTGGGTACGACATCGGTGTGCCCGGCATAAACCACGAGTGGGGCAGTATCGCCAAGCCTAAGCCAGAGGTTACTGACTTCGCCAAACGGCATGTGCTCAACGCGAAAGCCAACTTTGCTCAGGCGGTTTGCGATGAGCTGTTGGCAGCCTTCGTCAAGAGGTGTTACCGACGGACGCGAGATAAGCTGCTGTGCAAGTTCTATCGTTGGGCTTATGTCGTCGCCGCTGGTCAATGTGGCTTCACTCTATGTTATCTAGCACTGTAGTTCTAATCAACTTGCGCTGCTCCAGATCGTCGATTTCTTGACCACTTTCGTCGAGAACGAAAAAGACGTTTTCTAGTTTTTCACCCAAGGTGTTGATCTTGGCGGACTGAACGCTTACACCACATTCCAATAATGCTCTGGCAATAGCCGCTAGTATACCTGCCCTATCGCTTGTCGAGATGCGGATTTGGGTAAATGCACCCTCATCTATAACAAAGCGTATGCGAGTAGGAATTTGGAAGTGCTGCATTCGACGCGATGCCTTAGCTGTCGCAATCTCAGGCAGTTGTTCTGGCGTGGCTAGGCTGGATAACAAGGTATCGCGAATTTGCTCGATGCGGCGCTCATCATCGATGATGCTACCGTCGTGGCTCAATACATAAAACGTATCTAATGCATAACCATCAACGGTGGTGTTGATCGACGCTGACTGGATATCCAATTGCAATTGCCCCAGTGCTGAAATGATTAAGGCGAATAAAGCATTGTGATCCCGAGTGTAAATTAGGATCTCACTAGCGCCGCGAGATACGCTATGGCGTAAATGAACATTGGGTCGATCTGGTTTCGCCTGTTTTAAAATAAAAAGCGAATGTCTTGCGATATCTGTTTCCTGATTTTGGCGGAAATAGTTCTCGTCCAGTTGTTCCCAAAATTCGCTCAACTCTGCATCATTTATGTCAGTGTCGGCCAACATCGCACGTGTATGAGATTTACGGTTATCAATGGCGTCATTGACATCGGGCGCATTGTTAATGCCTTGTCGTAACAACACAGCCGTTGATTGATACAAGCTATACAGCAGGCTTTCTTTAAACGAATTCCATAGGTCTGGATTGGTTGCGCGGATGTCTGCTACGGTTAGCAAGTACAAATGATTGAGCCGATCAATATTGCCAACAATCTCAGCAAACTCACGAATCACATCGGGGTCAGTGATGTCTTTACGCTGCGATGAGTTTGACATGGCTAAATGCTGGCGCACTACCCAGCTGATAAGCTCGGCGTCATCAGTGTGCATATTATGTGCTTGGCAAAATTGAAGAGCATCTTCAGCACCTAACACACTGTGGTCGCCACCGCGGCCTTTGGCAATATCGTGAAACAGGGCGGCTAAGTACAAACTTTCAGGGCTGTCAATTTGTTGCATGACAAACGTGCAGTGTGGCCACTCATCAGCAAACTCCTCCAGCGCAAAGCGTCGCAAATTACGAATCACGCCCAAGGTATGCTCGTCGACGGTATAGATGTGAAATAAATCGTATTGCATTCTGCCGACGATTTCATCGAATGCGGGTAAGTAGGCTGCCATTACCCCGTACACGTTCATCAAACGGATCTTGCGTGTGAGTTTGTTGGGGTTGCTAAATATCTGCAAAAAGAGCTGTTGGATTTGAGCATCGCTGCGAAACCGATCATTGATCAAAGGCAGATGAGCACGAATTTGGCGCACGGTGTTTGAGCGCACTTTCACAGCTGAAGGTGTATTGCCAAAAACAAGAAACAGTTCGAGCAGAGCTGCTGGGTAGTGCATAAAAACATCGTCATGTGTTGTCTCTAAAAACCCATTACGCACCTGAAATCGAGGGTTAATCACTTCGGGTTCAATCGCGGCAGTGACACCAGAGATCACACCACCGATGCCTTGTAACAGTATGTCGTTTAATCGTTGCAATGCCATAACACTTCGATAAAAGCGTTGCATGAGTTGTTCTATACTGCGATTGTGCTCGTCATCGGTATAACCAAAAGCATGAGCAATGTCACGCTGATAATCAAACAGAAGTCTGTCTTCACGCCGCTGAGTAAAATGGTGCAAAAGATAACGTATGCGCCACAATAGGTGAGTGCCATCTATGAGTATGGTGTATTCATCCTCGGTTAGTAAATCAAGCTTGACCAAATCGCTGAGTTTACGCGTGCCAAACTGTCGCTGGCATACCCATGAAATAGTTTGTATGTCGCGCATGCCTCCTTGGCTTTCTTTGACGTTGGGTTCCAGGCGGTATGCGTTGGAATGAAAGCGTTCGCGGCGTTGCTCTTGTTCTTCAAACTTTGCAGCAAAAAATTGGTCTGACGGCCACATATTGCTGGTTGATATGCGAGCGTGCATCGCCACAAACATTGTCGCATCGCCACATAACAAGCGAGACTCCATCAAGTTGGTCACAACGGTAATGTCTGCTCGCGCTTGGGCTTCGCAATCATCGACTGAGCGAACGCTTTGACCGATATCAAGGCCTAGATCCCATAGTCGGGTTAACCAATCGGCCAAGGATGTTTGCGTATCGTTATCCAGAGTGGGCGGAACGAGAACACTGATATCAATATCGGAGGCAGGGTGCAGTTCTCGTCGGCCGTAGCCGCCCACCGCCACCAAAGAGAGTTGGTCAAATGATTGTTGTTGCCACAAGTGCCGAAGCAGGCGATCGATTAGATCGGTTTGCCAGAGTAGAATATCGGCAGTGTCCGCTCCGGCAAGAAATTGCTCATGGATAGCGGCTCGGCCTAAGCTTAAGGCAGCTTTGCAGCCGGCAGTCGAGTTATCTGCCTGCAGTTGCTCATCTATTGCATCGAAATTCAGGCCTACAACTCCCGACCTTGAGAAAGAGTCAGTAGGTCATAGCCGCTTTCGGTCACCAATACGGTATGTTCCCATTGGGCAGAAAGGCTGCGATCTCGGGTAACCACTGTCCAGCCATCAGCCAATACTCGGGTATGGCGTTTGCCTTGGTTAATCATGGGTTCTATTGTGAAGGTCATGCCCGCCTGCAAGATAGGGCCCTTGCCGGGCTTGCCCACGTGCAATACCTGTGGCTCTTCATGAAAAGACGAGCCAATGCCGTGGCCGCAGTATTCCTCTACCACGGAATAGCGCTCACCCTCAGCGTATGTCTGAATGGCATGACCGATATCGCCAAGTGTAGCGCCAGGTTTTACCACTTTGATGCCGCGAACCATTGATTCATAAGCAGTTTCGCAAAGGCGCTGGGCATGTGGAGCTGGTTGGCCAACGTAATACATGCGGCTTGTGTCGCCAAAATAGCCATCTTTGATCACGGTGACATCGATATTGACTATATCGCCCTTTTTCAGGGCTTTGTCGCTGGGGATGCCGTGACAGATCTGCTGATTGATCGATGTGCAGATTGATTTTGGGAATCCCTTATAGTTGAGCGTAGCAGGGATGCCTTGCTGAACATCCACAATATGCTTGTGACAGATAGTATTCAGCTCGTCTGTAGTCACACCTGGCACCACGTACTCGGTGATCAGATCGAGCACCTCGCTGGCCATGAGGCTGGCGACGCGCATTTTGGCGATCTCTTCGGGAGTCTTTATCGAAAAATCCATGTTTTAGCGTAAGTGAAATCAGTCGGAAACCCGCATAGTGTACCGCGCTGGCCCCGATTGTGATATAAAGACGGGCTGTGTACAGCCATATTAGTGAGCTGTGCAATTTCACACGCAGACCAACAAAGTCCGACCGGGTGCCCCGACTGAATACAGCATATGTATCAGGCAGGGTCTGTCGGAACCGGTTTGCGGAGGCCTAACCCAAACTAAGGAAACAACATGGCTGATGTAACCATGCGCCAGATGCTAGAGGCTGGCGTGCATTTCGGGCACCAAACACGTTATTGGTCGCCAAAAATGGCACCGTATATCTACGGTGAACGCAACAATATTCATATCTTCAACCTTGAAAAGAGCTTGCCTGCGCTTAATGATGCAGCAAACTTTCTGGGCAAGATTGCGAGCAAAAACGGGCGTGTACTGTTCGTTGGTACTAAGCGTGCCGCGCGTGATCCAATCAAGGATGCAGCAGCAAGCTGCAACATGCCTTATGTAAACCGTCGCTGGTCTGGCGGCATGATGACCAATTTCAAAACCGTTAAGGTTTCTGTTAAGCGTTTGCTTGAACTTGAAGCGATGCAAGAAGATGGCAGCATGGAGCGTCTAAGCAAGAAAGAAGCGCTGGGTTTACAGCGTGAGCATGAAAAGCTAGAGCGCGGCATGGGCGGTATCAAGCACATGGAACGCCTGCCTGATGCTCTGTTTGTTATCGACGTTGGTCATGAAAGCATTGCTATCGCGGAAGCTAAAAAGCTAGGCATTCCTGTTGTTGCAGTCGTTGATAGCAACAGCAATCCGGACGGCGTTGATTACGTTGTACCAGGCAACGATGATGCAATTCGTGCAATCCAGTTGTACGCAGGTGCAATGGCGAAAGCGGTCGAAGATGGCAAGCGGGCTAGTAACAATTCGGGACATGCAGAAGAAGCGGCACCAGCTGTATCAACGGCTGCGGCTCCTGACGTAGCACCAGCCGATGCTGCGGCAGCCGATGCTGCGGCAGCCGATGCTGCTAGCGAAACACCTGCTAGCTAGGCCAAGCAACAACTCAAGCAATTTTTTTATAGCGGCTAT
>JAZGEF010000003.1:0-228779 GCA_036478595.1 Granulosicoccaceae bacterium | reverse complement strand
CTCGGCCGGGATATGCTGATATCGTGTATTGCTGACCCCAAGCTCACCTATGCAACTCTGACTAACTCAAAAAAGCCCTTAGGCATAGTGGAGTCACTGGGTTTTCAGGTGCTTGAAGATCACCATTACCTCTGGGTTAAGGCCACGCCATCGCACGCAGGCGTTGTTATTACCTCGAACACGCTAGCCATCCGTGAACGCATCGTAGTGCATCAGCAAAAACTGATAGCGGATATGCAGCCGTATGCGCTAACGCCGTTGCTAATTGAGTTTGATGGACAGCAATCGTTGCTGTTTTTTTCGATCAAACAAAAAGGCGCTAATGTGCTTTGGTATGACTTAATGTACGCAAGTGATCAGGCGCTCTTCGTAAACTGCGCACAAGCGTTAGCGAATCAACTACTGCCCGATACGCCGGCCGTACTGGCTGCTGATGGTCGGTTCGTCAAACAGCCGCCCGTAGGGATTACTTGCGAGCGTTTACCCGTGGCTCGTTATTATATCAGCCAGCGTGTTGTGCCTCATGAAATAGACCATCTGTACAGTGAGTTTCAGCTGCTGGATTTGAAGCTGGGCTAGAGGAATGACATGAAAATTCATAAGAGATTTATGCCATGAAATATTTTCACCCCAACACCTTCCTGCTTGGTGTTGTGATGTTGTTTGGCGTCACCCTTAACGCCAGTGCACAACAACTCTCCTTGTCATCAGTTTTGAATGAAACCGCCGTAGAGCTATCCGCCATTGACAACCCGGAAGCGGTGAGGGCACTGGTGTCTCGTTTGTCTGACAGCGAGGTTAGAGATCTGTTATTGCAGCAATTAGATGTTGTCGCCGAAAAGCAGAATACTGAGAGTGATACGGATGAGGTAAGCCTGTTTAGTCTTGTCACCACGAGTATTCCAATCGCAGTAGGGGCGGCAGTCGAAAATTTCCCTAATATGATTTCCGATCAGGCTGAGGTATTTCTCTTATTTATCAAGAGCCTTGAACCTGGTGGTTGGTTAAGGTGGCTGGGTGTGTTTTTCACTGCAATCGCAGCCGGTATTTTAGTTGAATATCTGGTCAGGCAAATAACGCAAACGTGGCGATCAATAGTAGATGAATCCTCCTCGCATCATTCATTGTTAGAGACATTAAAGATACTTTTCAGGCGATTAATTCTCGATTTATCCGGCTTGATAGCGTTTATTGTCGTATCTCAGTTTGTGATAGAGCAATTGGTTGATCCCGGCTCGCACTATATCACTCATCACATGCTGTGGAATCTTGTACTCATTCCAAGATTGTTTTCGGTTGTATTGAAATTTGCATTCGCGCCACAGCGCTCTGATTTGCGGCTGATTCACACTAGTGATGCATCTGCAAAATTCTTACATAGGCATTTAGTCGGTGTTGCATTGTTGGTTGGTATTTTCTTATCCGTTATAGATCTCCAAGGCGTACCAGGTGCTGAACATATCCGATCCAGAATTGGGTTTGTGGTGAATTTAGTGATTCATCTTTACTTCGCATTCATTGCCTGGCGATCACGTTTCGCCTTGATTGATATCATCAATGGTAAGGACGATGATGCCACGTCACGGGAAAGGACCGTGGCAAGGCTATATCCTTATTACGCTCTGTTGGTAATAGTGAGTAGTTGGATATTGGTAGAGGTACTTGGGGCACAGGGTAAGTTTGATCTGATCGCAAATGGTGTTCAATATTCGACGATGTTTATTTTATTGCTTGCGCCGATCATGGATACTGTTGTCCGAGGGCTTGTGAAACATTTAACGCCAGAGATAAGCGGCGAAGGTGCAATGGCTCAACAGGCCTACGAGTCTACCAAGCGCAGTTATATAAGAATTGGCAGACTACTCGTGGTGTTGTTTGTTTTGGCTTGGCTAACTTGGATCTGGGAGGTCGACCTTGCCGATATGAACACGGCTGATATCGGCACGATAAAGACTCAAAGATTTATTAGTTTTATTGGGATAATTTCGGTTGGTTACTTGTGTTGGGAAATTGTGACACTGTGGCTAAATCGCAAATTAGCGGCAGAAAACACGTCACCAGACGGCGTGATTGAACCAGCGGGCCCGGGTGGCGACGGCGGTGGGCCAGGCGGGTCACGGCTATCTACTGTGTTGCCACTGATAACTTGGTTTGTACAAGCGGCCATTGTGATCATGACGGTGCTCATTGCATTGGGTGATATTGGTGTCGATACAACGCCGTTATTAGCCGGTGCGGGTATCGTTGGCCTTGCTATCGGCTTTGGTGCTCAGAAATTGGTCGGTGATATCGTATCGGGATTGTTCTTCTTAATTGATGATGCATTTAGAGCCGGTGAGTACGTCAATGTAGAGGGGACAATGGGCACCGTTGAAAAAATTTCGCTGCGAGCGATGCAGCTACGCCATCATCGTGGACCGATTCATACCATCCCTTACGGGGAAATCCCGAAGATAACCAACTATTCAAGGGATTGGACAATCATGAAGTTGCAATTCACCGTGCCATTTGAAACTGACTTGATTAAGGTTAAAAAGATCTTTAAACAAATTGGTTTAGATTTACTTGAACATCCTGAGTTTGGTGATGATTTTTTCAGCCCGTTCAAATCTCAAGGTGTTGTTCGGGTGGATGATGTGGGCATCGTATTACGCGGTAAATTCATGGTGAAGCCTGGTAAGCAGTTCGTGATTCGTAAAGAGATATTTGCACGCGTGCAAAAAGATTTTGATGCGAACGGCATTCAGTTTGCGCGAAAGGAGGTGCGAGTTAAATTGGATAATGCAGCGCCTGGTGACCTGGAGCTCTCTGAGGCTGATAAAAAAGCGATCGGTGCAGCTGCTTCAGAGGCAAGTGAAGAAAAATCGATTACTTAGCATCGCGCGCCAAGCCTCTGCGCCGGGTAGTCGTGCAATTTATTAATCCCTAGAACCATCGAATCACCAAGCGAGCAGAATATGGAAAAGAGCATTTTTACGTTCATCTGGAAATACTCAAAGAGGGATCAGATCATTCTATTGTTGGTCACACTGCTGACCTTCCCCATTTTGTACGTATCACTTGAGCTGCCTAAACGCATCATCAATGATGCAATTGGTGGTTCTAATGACGGTGTGGTACTGCTGGGAGTCTCACTCAGTCAAGTTCAATTTTTACTGGTGCTATGCGCCGCATTTCTGTTGGCTGTCGTGGTCAATGGGCTATTGAAGATGCGGCTTAACACCATGAAAGGCGTGCTCGCTGAACGTCTATTGCGCCGATTCCGTTATCAACTGTTAACTCGCATCTTACGATTTCCCCGGCCTTTTTTCCGAAGCACCAGCCAAGGTGAATTGGTGTCGATGGTAACCTCAGAGGCCGAGCCGCTGGGTGGAATTATGGGTGATATGTTGTCACAACCCATTCTCCAGGCAGGCCAGATGATCACCATTCTGGTGTTTCTGTTTGCACAGAGCCTTTGGTTTGGATTGGCCGCGATCGCTTTGATCCCGTTACAAGCGTGGATCATTCCCATATTGCAGCGTCAAATCAACTTACTCAATAAAGGCCGGATACAAGAAGTGCGTAGGCTCGCTGCCGATATTGGTGAAACGGCAGCAGGGGTAAGCGATATTCGAACCAACGGCGGGTTGCGATACCGAATGTCACTGTTTTCTAATCGTTTGGGTAATTTGTATAACATTCGGTTTGAGATTTATCAGAAGAAGTTCTTTATGAAATTTCTGAATAATTTCATTAATCAGTTGACGCCATTCTTTTTCTATTCTGTCGGCGGCTATCTGGCGATTAAGGGGCACATCACGGTTGGGGCTCTGGTTGCAGCCTTAGCAGCATTTAAAGATATGTCCTCACCATGGAAAGAACTACTGGCCTTTTACAACGCAACGCAGGACGTGGCTATAAGATGGGAGGCGGTTGTCGAGCGTTTCGCACCTAGCGCTCTGGTAGATAGCAGCCTGTATGAAGGCACGCCAGATGGTGCCTCCAACTTAAAAGGTGACATCGAGATTAATGATGTCACCATTCGGGATGAAGACGGCCAAATCGTATTGGAGGATATTTGTCTCTCGATACCGCAAGGTGCTCGTGTTGCTGTCAAGACTGACAATGAAACAGCGGCCCTAGCATTTGCGGACCTACTGACCCGCGAAGTTATTCCACTGCGCGGATCAGTCACCATGGCTGGCCGTGATTTGAACACCATACATCAAGTCACCTTGGCTAATAGTATTGGCTATGCGCATTCTAATCCGCATATCCTGGAAGGCACCCTCGGTGAAAACATTCTATTGCCGTTCAAAAATAAACCCATTGAGAATTTCGATGATCGCGCAGACATCGATGACTTTCGAGAAAAAGCTGAACAATCTGGTAATAGCATCGATCCCTTTGACACAGATTGGATTGATCCATCTGTTGCTGGCCTGCAAACTTCAGATGAAATTCGGGCGTGGTGGTTCGAGTTGGTTCAGGCGATGGGTATTGATGACTTCATGGTGCGCCGCGCTTTGCGTTCGCAGATTGTGTACCAGTGGCATCAAAAATTAGCCGATGCGGTTGTAAGTTTACGGCCCGATATTGCAAGTCGAATAGCTGCAGCAGGATTGGATGACGTTGTTCATGGTTTTCATCCAGATAAATTTAACCCCGTCTCGCCTTTAGGCAGCAACCTGCTTTATGCCGTGCCCACTCGCGCCTTGACGCAACTGTCCTTGTCAAAAGACGACAACTTTGTTCGTATTATTCACCAGCAAGGGATCGCAGATGAGCTGATGCAAATGTCTGTTACCCTAATCGAAAACCTAACGGCAACTTTTGGTGATGATGGTACAGATCACCCGCTATTCCGGCGTTTGAATCTGGACGAAGAACTCTACCAACGCCTAGGTTCGATTATCAAAAAACGACGAGAGGTTGGCGATGCCGGGTTACCCACCGAAGATTTTGGACTCATGCTGACGGTGCCTTTTGCTTTTTCGTCTGAACAGATGGGCCCGGCATTCAGTGAGGCCTTTAAGGAGCGTGTGCTACAGATCCGCAGAACATCTGCGGCTCAAATGGTGGAAGATTTAGGCGAATTATTTGAGACTCTTGATCCACAAAAATACATTCCAGTGATGACGTTAATGGACAATGCCCTATTTGGGCGGATCTCAAGAATGGCCGGTTCACGCGAAAAAATGATCGAAGATATTGTCGTGGATGTTCTGAACGAGCATGATCTGAGACGCTTGGCGGCCGAATCTATTCATGATCTAACGACATCCTCAGGTGGTGATAATCTGCCAGCCGTTTTTAAGGAGCGGGTGGCTTTCAGTCGGGCAGGTATCAAAAAACCGGATATTCTGATTCTGGCCAATTCTCTTGCCAGCCATGATAGTGATGAGCGCGAACTCATGAGGGAGCGTGTGAGTAAGTTGATGCCTGATACTACCAAGATATTCATCGAGAAAAAAATAGTAAACCCAGAGAGATACGATCTGTTTGTTGAGATTGTTGATGGGCGGATTGATGGCGGTGCTCGGCAAGATGCTGCACAAGATGCAGATGCACGAAATGATCTCAATCGTAAAATGGAGGAATTTGCAAAGACAGATTTGTTTGGCGGGCTTGATCGCAAACAACAACGCTTACTCGCATTTGGCGCGCAATGGTTCAAAGCGGAACCCAATCAATCGATATTTGCAGTAGGTGAAGAGGCCGATGCGGCCTATTTATGCATCGAAGGTTTGGCGGGCTTGTATTGGTCAACTGACAATGGCGAAACGCGAAAGGTGTCGGACATAACGCCAGGGCGATTGATTGGAGACCTGTCAATAATTCTAAAAGAACGACGGCCACTTGATCTTATCGCCCTAGGGCACTGTGTGTTCCTACGCATTGGTGCGCCTGAATTGATGGCCGTAATCGAAAATGATGCGATGTTAGCATCCAGCCTCATGCGGTCAGTGGCTGGAAACTTGATGGGCGCAGCCGATACGATTACCGGAATGCGGGCGTATGCTATTGAACGGGGGGTGGATTTTTCTGACTTTGATGACAATTAGAATGTGGGCAGAGGTTAGTTCAAAAATGCCTCAGTGATTGAGGCTTATGTCTGTAAGTTGATGGCTCGAATTTTTGCTGAGTTATTTTGAGCCACCCCTGCAAGGAGGCGATGTTGGCACCGAGCCGCCGCGTTTTTCCCACTCTTCAGGTGTGTGAGTATGCAGGCTTAAGGCGTGTATCGCCCCAGCCAATTGATCGGCGAGCAGCTTATTAATACCGCGATGACGTTGTATTAGTGATGTGTCTGTAAATGCCTCGCTCACTACCACGAGTTTGAAATGTGATTCAGATCCAACTGGGACATTGTGATTGTCGCTCTCGTTGATCACATCCAGATAGATGGGCTGAAATTCATCAACGATTTTGTCGTTTATTAGTTGGGCAGTGGTCACAGGCTTGTTCAGTTGGTGGTTATGCTCATAGTAGAGGTGTGAGCTGGGAATGTCATCCCCGCACGTATGGCAGCGTTCCGGGAGCCTTGTTTGCTCAAGCATGGGCAGCGCCTAATAAGCCTACATTAGCCCCCAGCGGGCAACCATCCCATCATTTTCAATTTAAATCGTTTCCACTGAGCAGTGGTATCAAGCTTATCAAGCAACTGGGACCAATCTGCACCATCGTCGCGGCTCTTTATTATGAATTGAGCCTGAGGCTTTGTCCAGAAAGTAGCATTGTGCCAAGAGACGCCATCATCCACTGAATGTTTATCAATAAACGCGTCAATACTATCAATATCTGCACTCAAACCCAATTGAAGAAACCGATTTGCTAGATTATGTTTTGCGGTGTCGATGTGCTCTGCTCTAAAAAATTGAACGGGTGAGCTAAGTCGGAATGAGACCTTACATTTGCGCTTTTTTAACAGCCATCGATGCGATTATGCCGACACAATTATCTAGGCAATAGTGATCGCAATTTTTCCCACGGCGTGACCCGTCGGCAGAACCTCATAGGTTTCGCTTGTTTGCGATATAACAGAAAACGCGCATACGCCTATTGATCTAAATCAAAATATGAATCGACGTTATTGAAGAGTTGTACAACGATTCGCTCTGCCAATAACGATAGCGCCGCGAACAAAAAATGATATAAAAAGAAACCAATTTCTGTTTAACCTGGTTCATACTAGAGTTGAAGCGAACGTCCGGAATACGAACGTCAAGAACGCAGAAGATACTAACTACTATGCCAACTGAAACGACTACTGATTCGTTAAAAAGAGAGGAGCTGCAAAGCTTCTTGTTTCTGACTGCACTTCTCGCACCGATTCTTTCAATAGCTATTGTTGGCGGATACGGATTTATGGTTTGGATTTTCCAAATTTTCGGCGGCCCTCCAACAGGTTAACTTTATGCATGGTGTAATCCCAATTCTTGCCGAAACTCCTTCGAAACAGGATGTCCACATCGCAAGCCTTGTTGTACAACTTAGGCCCGAGTCTCGAGGTAGCATTGAGCGGCAAATAAAATCCATGCCACATTGCACTTGCTATTCAGATAAGGCGGGTGTCGAGGATGAGCGCGATAGTGTGCTTGTGGTTGTTATGGAAGTATCTCAGCAGGGCGATATTAATCGCGTCATTGCGGATCTCAACCAGTTGGTCGATGTGCTAAACGTTAACTTGGTTTATCACTACTGCGACTCCGCTCAGTCCATGACTGATGAACTAGAGGTAGCCCAATGAGAATTACCCGTCGCGAATTTATACACAGTTCAGCCGCATTAACAGCTGCGGCGGTAGCAGGTATCCATATTCCTGCATCGGCAACAAACCTCATAACCGAGTCTGAATACACGAAGCTGAAATGGTCGAAAGCACCTTGCCGTTTTTGCGGTACAGGCTGCAGCGTTAATGTGGCAGTGAAAGAGGGTCGGGTCGTTGCGACGCACGGAGATATTAAATCAGAAGTTAACCGCGGGCTCAATTGTGTCAAAGGGTATTTTTTATCCAAAGTGATGTATGGCGCGGATCGCCTAACTCAACCTCTGCTGCGCATGCGTGATGGCAAATTTCATAAGGAAGGTGATTTCACGCCGGTCACATGGGATCAAGCCTTCGACATCATGGAAGTAAAATATAAAAAAGCGCTAAGGGAGAAAGGACCTACAGCGGTTGGCATGTTCGGCTCTGGTCAGTGGACAGTTTGGGAAGGTTACGCCGCGTCTAAACTATTTAAAGCTGGTTTTCGATCCAACAATATTGACCCCAACGCTCGCCATTGCATGGCGTCGGCGGTAGGGGGGTTTATGCGCACCTTCGGCATGGATGAGCCAATGGGGTGTTACGACGACATGGAACACGCAGACGCATTTGTACTCTGGGGTTCGAATATGGCCGAGATGCACCCCATCCTCTGGACACGCGTAACGGATCGGCGCCTCAGCGCGCCACATGTAAAAGTTGCAGTGTTGTCCACCTTTGAACATCGTAGTTTTGATTTAGCAGATATTCCGGCAGTATTCACGCCGCAAACTGACTTGGCAATGCTTAATTACATCGCTAACTACATTATCGAGCACAATGCAGTTAACTGGGATTTTGTTAACAAACACACTCATTTTAAGCGTGGCAATACAGATATAGGCTATGGTTTGCGCCCCGAGCACCCACTTGAAAAAGCGGCGGCCAATGCAGATAAAGCGGGTGGCTCTGAGCCAATGACATTCGACGAATTTGCAACCTTCGTTAAAGACTACGATGCTGATTACGTTTCCAATCTATCAGGCGTATCAAAAGAAACACTAGAAAAAATCGCCAAGCTCTATGCCGATCCTGAGATTAAGGTCACCTCATTTTGGACGATGGGTTTTAATCAGCACACACGTGGTGTTTGGTGTAACAACCTGATTTACAACATTCACCTGTTGACCGGCAAGATATCAACACCCGGTAATTCACCGTTCTCCTTAACTGGGCAACCCTCCGCCTGCGGCACTGCGCGTGAGGTGGGTACTTTTTCACATCGTTTGCCGGCCGACCTAGTTGTCAATAAAAAAGAACATCGTGATATTGCCGAGAAAATCTGGAAACTACCTGAGGGCACCATACCTGCCAAACCCGGTTATCACGCAGTACAACAAAGTCGTATGCTCAAAGACGGCAAGCTTAATGCGTATTGGGTGCAAGTGAACAACAACATGCAGGCCGGTCCAAATATTAACGAAGAAGGTTTGCCGGGTTACCGTAACCCTGAAAATTTCATCGTTGTCTCTGATGCCTATCCGACCGTCACAGCCCAAGCAG
This sequence comes from Granulosicoccaceae bacterium, assembly GCA_036478595.1. Classification (GTDB taxonomy): domain Bacteria; phylum Pseudomonadota; class Gammaproteobacteria; order Granulosicoccales; family Granulosicoccaceae; genus Granulosicoccus. Next base: position 219,487 of record JAZGEF010000003.1, on the reverse strand, counting down.
CCGATCTTATCTTGCCCACTGCTATGTGGGTTGAAAAAGAAGGGGCTTATGGCAACGCCGAACGACGGACTCAGTTCTGGCACCAGATGGTTGATGCGCCTGGCGAATCCAAATCGGATTTATGGCAGCTTGTTGAGTTTTCCAAACGGTTCACAACCGATGAGGTATGGCCAAGCGAATTGCTCGATGCTAACCCAGAGTTTAAGGGCAAAACACTCTTTGAGGTGTTGTACGCAAATGGACAGGTCGATCAGTTTCCATCGACCGACATGGATCAGGATTACACTAACCAGGAAGCCGAAGCATTTGGTTTCTATATTCAGAAAGGCTTGTTTGAAGAGTACGCTAGATTCGGTCGTGGACATGGTCATGATTTGGCCGACTTTGATGCATACCACGAAGCGCATGGCCTGCGTTGGCCGGTTGTCGATGGCAAGGAAACCAAATGGCGATATCGTGAGGGCAGCGATCCCTACGTGGGCGAAGGCAAAGGCTTTGAATTTTATGGCCACAAAGACGGCAAGGCGGTAATTTTTGCCCTGCCCTATGAGCCGCCCCCAGAATCTCCCGACGATGCTTATCCCTTGTGGTTGAGCACGGGTAGGGTGCTAGAGCATTGGCATTCCGGCTCTATGACACAGCGCGTACCAGAACTCTACCGTGCCTACCCCGAAGCCAAGGTGTATATGCACCCCGACGATGCCGCAGCACTTGAACTACGTAGAGGCACTCAGGTCGCCGTTCAATCCCGTCGCGGTGAAATCAGAACTCGTGTAGAGACACGTGGCAGAAATAAACCGCCCAGAGGCCTTGTGTTTGTGCCCTGGTTTGATGCCGGGCAACTAATCAATAAAGTAACGTTAGACGCCACCGATCCTATCTCCAAACAAACTGATTTCAAAAAATGTGCAGTCCGGATCGTGCGGGTATGAATACCGATACTCGCAAAAGAAAATGGTTTCGCCGAATAGTTGGATCTAGCTTGATGGTGTCAATGGTTGGTGTTGCTGGCTTGTTGTTTGCGGACCCGGATAATTTAGCAACGCTTCGCAAGGGCAGCATCGCTGAACAAGCAGAGCCCCCACGGATGATGCTGATAGAAAACAATGATGTGAAACGTGAACGTAACTACCCAATGCAACCGCCTACCATCCCGCACAAGATCGATAAATACACAGTCAATCTTAATGCTAACAAATGCCTTGCTTGTCACAGCCGGCGCCACACTGGAGAATCGCAAGCGCCAATGGTGAGCGTTACACACTATATGGATCGAGATGGAAACTTTCTGGCCGAGGTTTCTCCTAGGCGTTATTTTTGTAATCAATGCCACGTGCCGCAGGTGGATGCCCGCCCATTGGTTGGCAATGATTTTAAAGACGTCGATTCACTTTTGAATAAATAACGGGCATATATCTATGATAGCTATGATTAAAAATCTGTGGCGAGTCATCGGAAAACCCAGCGTGCATTACAGCCTCGGTTTTTTGACCATGGGTGGTTTTATTGCTGGCGTAATATTTTGGGGTGGTTTTAATACCGCATTAGAAGCTACCAATACCGAGACCTTTTGCATAAGTTGCCACGAAATGCAAGATAACGTCTATCAGGAGTTAAAAAGCACAGTCCACTACACTAACGGATCCGGTGTTCGAGCCACATGCCCAGACTGTCATGTGCCGCATGAATGGACAAACAAAATCGCTCGGAAGATGCAGGCGTCCAAAGAAGTATGGGGTACGATTTTTGGAACCATCAACACACGTGAAAAATTTCTAGCACATCGCCGTAAGCTCGCACAGCACGAATGGACCAGGCTAAAAGCGAATGATTCACTCGAGTGCCGAAACTGCCATGATCTAAGTTATATGGATTTCACAAAACAAAGCGTACGCGCCGAACAGTCGCATAGTACGTTGCTCGCGAGTGGCGAGAAAACGTGCATAGATTGTCATAAAGGCATCGCCCACGAATTACCTGATATGGCAGGCGTTGAGGGTTGGCAATAAGCTGTACTCTCTGCACTTTTGAGCAATAGGGAGCATGAATAGAACATTTGTGCTTGCATACGAAGCGTAGAACCCTAGTTATGCCAATGGGCCTAAGCTTCTTGAGCTAGTTATCGTAAATATGATTACCAAAGGGGTTGAATATGGACAAGCACATCAAAACACTATTCGAAGTAGGGCAGTCGATTTTAATAACGTGTTGCGCTATACCGTTTGTTGCATCGACCGCACTGGCAGTCGATGATTTACCCGTTATAGAATCGCAGCTCACCACGGCGCCATTAGTGCCGCCTAGTATTACAAGAACGGCGCCGGCAAAGGTTGTCGTTAATCTGGATACTGTTGAGCTGCAGGGCAGCCTGGCTGATGGAGTGGACTACACCTTTTGGACGTTTGGTGGCACAGTGCCGGGTAGTTTTATACGCGTACGAGAAGGCGATGAAATTGAATTTCATCTAAACAATCACCCTTCTAGCAAAATGCCGCACAACATCGACCTGCATGCGGTAACCGGCCCTGGCGGCGGCGCTACATCATCTTTCACAGCGCCGGGCCATTCCTCACAGTTTTCTTTCGAAGCCTTGAACCCCGGGTTGTTTGTTTACCATTGTGCTACTGCGCCAGTGGGAATGCACATAGCAAATGGCATGTACGGTTTAATTCTGGTGGAGCCAGAAGAGGGATTACCCCCGGTGGATCGTGAGTATTACATTATGCAAAGCGAGTTTTATACCGCGGGGGCATACGGTGAGGAAGGATTGCAACCTTTTGATATGCAGAAAGCGTTGTTGGAACACGCTGACTATGTTGTTTTTAACGGATCAGTAGGCAGCACCATAGGTGACAACGCATTAACTGCCAACGTGGGAGAGACGGTCCGTCTATATATTGGTAACGGCGGCCCTAACTTATTGTCGTCATTTCATGTCATCGGCGAAATTTTCGATAAAGTTTATGTCGAGGGCGGAGATTTAATTAATACCAACGTGCAGTCCACGCTTATCCCCGCTGGCGGTTCTGCAATCGTAGAGTTTAAAGTTGAAGTGCCTGGTACTTTCATTCTGGTCGATCATTCGATATTCAGAGCCTTTAACAAAGGTGCCTTGGCCATGCTCGAAGTGTCTGGGCCCGCTGATGACACCATTTATTCTGGTAAAGAGGATGATTCGATATATTTGCCAGAAGGCGGAGCAATCCAATCAATAGCAGGAGAGACTGCACCGGTAGCTGCGACGGCAAAAAATATGGATGAACGCATTCAGCTTGGTCAGCGTTTGTATGATCAAAATTGCTCAGCTTGCCACCAACCCAGCGGCATTGGCATAGCGGGAGCGTTTCCGCCACTGGCTGGATCCGACTATTTATTATCTGATTCAAAACGGGCTATAAAAGTTTTGCTCGAAGGCCTTAGTGGTGAAATTGCAGTTAACGGAGATTCATATAATAGTGTCATGCCAGCTGTCAACCTGACAGACGAGCAGGTCGCTAACGTGCTCACCTATGTGTTGAACACATGGAACAACAATGGCGGAGAAATTCTTCCAGCTGATGTGCAAACCGCACGATCAGGGCATTAGCGCGGCATTATTGTGGCGATATTGATCTCTTTAAAAAACTACCATTTGCTTGTATTTATGGTTTGGTTTTTTTTGGCGTTGTTTGCACCTGCGTCCGCGTCCAGCGCTGCTAATATTCCGTCTGGGATGGTTGTTGTTGGTGGCGGGGAGTACAGTCCCTTGTTCAAAGATCCCACATTGCCAAGTGGTGTAATGGTTGAGAGTTATTACATCGATAAACTGTTGGTTAGCAATGATGATTTCACCGCCTTCACTACCGCCAATCCAGAGTGGAGTAAACAAAATGTGAAATCGTTGTTTGCTGATACTCAATACCTTCATCACTTCCCGAATATAACTGTTAGCGAAGTGGCCGAACGTTCGCCAACATGGTTATCACAACCAGTTACCAATGTGTCGTGGTTTGCAGCCAGGGCATATTGCAAGGCATTGGATAAACGGCTGCCCGCACTCGACGAATGGGAGTACGCCGCTAGGGCTAGTCGCACTGAGGTGGATGCCAGCCACAATGCGGAACACCTGTCACGTATTTTGAGCTGGTACAGCGCGCTTACCAGCAGTGCCTTGCCTGGTGTGAGTGAAACACCCACTAATGTATGGGGCATTCAGGGTATGCATGGTGTGGTGTGGGAAATGGTGAATGATTTTAATAGTGTGTTGATCACTGGCGAATCGCGAGGCGACACACAGCTTGAGAGGGAGCTTTTTTGTGGTGCTGGAGCCGCGTCTTCATCTAATCCTTCGGACTATGCCGCATTCATGCGTTATGCGCTGCGCAGTAGCTACGAAGCTTCTTATACGCTCGGATCGCTTGGCTTTAGGTGTGCAAAAAATATAGTCGAATTGCAGAGCATTGAGTAAGTAAATTTAATCCACAAGAGGATTGATAAAATGGGTATTGATAAACTAAAAGTCGTATTGCTGAGCTTGTCCTTATTTTCTTTGTTCGCTAGTGCGGGGGAATTTCCGGATGATTCAATCTATCAACTTAATTCAGAGTGGCAAACACAGAACGCAGAAACCGTATCGATTTCTGACTTTTCAGGTAAGACGCAAATCATGGCCTTTGTCTATACCTATTGCGAGCATACCTGTCCGCTCATCCTCGCGAAGTTAATCAGCATAGAAGAAGAACTTCCAGCAGATTTAATTGATGAGGCTCACTTTACGTTAATCTCGCTGGACCCAATTCGAGATACACCGGAAGTGCTCAAGGCCTATATGCTAAAACACAAGCTTGATGAGAATCGCTGGACAATGCTTCACGCTGATCCTGATACTGTCCAAGAGCTTGCAGCGATATTAGGGACGCGATATCGACCAATGGGTCAAGATGATATTGCGCATTCGAATACACTCACTGTGGTAGATCCCTCGGGTATGGTGGTGCATCAATCCAAAGGTATTAGCGAGCCCATGGATGAACTGATTAAGGTGTTACGAGCTTACTCAAGCTAATTTAGCAAACAGGAGGGAAGCATCTGAGCGACATCGAAGCCCCTGCTATACATGGACAAAGTGTTGGGTAGTTGTCACTGTGTTTTTCACAAAGGTACAGCTATTAAGTGCGAGCCGTCACCTCTACGATGTGATAACCAAATTGCGTTTTGATTGGCCCTTGTACTTCGCCCACTTCGCCATCAAAGCAGGCCACGTCGAATTCAGGCACCATTTGGCCGCGTCCGAACGTGCCTAAATGGCCGCCTTCAGCGCCAGAGGGGCAACTAGAATTGGCTTTGGCTAAATCAGCGAAGTCTGCTCCGCCTTTTATTTGATCGATTAAACCTTGGCATTTGCCTTCGCTATCAACAAGGATGTGGCGGGCGGTGGCTTGGCTCATGATTTCGGTTTCCAAATGCCGAAGGCATCAATTGGTGGTGGTGCAGGTGCAGCAGGTTTAGGCCGCTGTTGCTGCGAGACATCATCGACAACATGCTTCATAAATGAGCTGAGTTCGTCGAGGACTTCGTTTTTTTGGGCTGGTGGCATTTCTTGTTGACCTAGCATGTAGCCAACGACAGCACACAAATATTGCGAACACACACCTGGGTCATTAGCACCAGCGTCGTGTTGTTCTAATACCGCTTTGATATCGCTAATCAGTTTTCCTGAAAGCTGGAGTTCGCTCATGCTGGAGCGCGCCTGGCTGGTTTGCTGAATCGGTTCAAGCGATCGTTGCGCTCGGCATAGCTAAGGGACTGTTGCTGTGTATAAACCTGCGTAGGTGTACCAAGTTCACTTGTTAGGCGAACCTGCTTGCAGCAAGGGCAGCGATGCCAGGTGGTGGTTGCGCGAGCGCTAGTCTCTGAGCGATCTTCTAACATCAAGGTATTGCAGCTATTGCATTTCATGTTGTTTTTTAATCTGGTCGACAATAAGAGGCCAGGGGCAACCTAGCCATATTGTATTGGATTCAAGAGCGATATTGGAAGGTTCTATCAGCGTCGGCAGGCTTTAAGCCATTAACCGCATTTAGAATCGCCACAATTGAGACAGGTTTGGCATCCATCCCTGAGCACCAGCGCTTTGTGGTTGCATTTTGTACACAGTGTTGCGTTTGCTTGCCAGGCTTCTTCACCGCTGTTATCCGGTTCAGCTGCAACACTTGCTTCAGCTTCTGCGTTTAATTCAGCCTTTTTTGCATCAATCATCTTCTGTTGCTCAGGATCAACCTCATCCCGCTTCAACATACCGATATCAATTAGATGAGTTTCGATAACCTCACCAATCTCGGCAATGATCGAAGGCATGTACTTGCCCTTGTTCCAGTAACCGCCACGTGGATCAAATACGGAGCGCAGTTCGTCAACGATGAACGTTACGTCTCCACCTTTGCGAAACACCGCTGACATGATCAGCGTAAGCGCAACAATCCATTGGAAATGATCCAGATTTTTGGTGTTGATAAACACTTCAAATGGGCGGCGCAGCTCGTGCTCTGTGCCTTCATTTAAAATGATATCGTTAATGGTGATGTACATTGCGTGGCCAGACACATGAGTCGGCACCTTCAATTTGTAGGTAGAGCCGATCAGTTTTTCTGGTCGTTTTAACGTTTCGTGCATCTGAATGACATCGGCTCGTTCTGGCTGAGCTTGAGTCGCTTCAATGCTTGAATTGTCGTTTGCTTTGTTGACACTAAAGCCAACTATTTTTTTGGTTATTTTCATAGTCTCATCCCCGATCTAGTTCTTGTCTCTCCGCATATACGCAAAGCTTAGAACTTGCCGTAATATCCTTCTTTTAATGCGTCGTACAAGTTTGCGGCGCTATGTAGTTCGCCGTCGTATTCTATTTCTTCGTTGCCTTTTACGCTCACCACTGAACCATCATCTAAGGTGAATTGGTATTCAGTGTTTTGCAGATCTTCTTCCTTCACTAATACGCCCTGGAAATTTTCTGGGTTAAAGCGAAACGTCGTGCAGCCCTTTAAGCCTTGATCGTAAGCGGTCATGTAGATGTCTTTGAACTTTTCAAACGGAAACTCTGTGGGTATGTTGGCCGTTTTGGATATTGATGAATCAATCCATTTTTGCGCAGCTGCTTGTACCGCAACATGCTCCTCTGGAGAGATGTCGTCAGCAGAAATAAAGTAGTCCGGTAATTGCTTAGCGGCATCAGTGCTGCCAGGGTTGGCATCTGCATTAACTAGCTCACGGTAGGCGAGCAGCTCAAATGAGCACACATCTACTTTTTCTTTGGTATTTTTTCCTTCACGAATAACGTTACGCGAGTACTGATGCGCAAAGCTTGGCTCTATACCGTTGCTAGCATTGTTAGCTAGTGATAATGCGATTGTGCCAGTAGGGGCAATAGAGCTATGGTGCGAGAACCGTGCGCCAGTTTCTGCTAATTGCTCAACCAGCTGTGGATCAACTGATGCGATGCGTTGCATGTAGCGGCTATAGCGAGCGTGCAACACACGGCCCGCAACTTGATCACCAATGTTGTAACCATCATCTTTCATTTCAGGACGCTTACGTAACATCTCACCATTTACTGTGAACATTTCGTTCATGATGGGTGCTGGGCCCTTTTCTTTGGCCAAGTTTAGTGATTCACGCCAGCCGGTTACCGCGAGTTCTTGTGTAACCTTTTCGGTAAATTCAAGCGACTTTGCGCTGCCGTACTTAAACCCAAGCAAGGTAAGCGTGCTGCCCAAGCCAAGGTAGCCCATGCCGTGACGACGCTTGCGCAAGATCTCTGCGCGTTGCTCCGGCAGTGGTAAACCATTTACTTCAACGACATTATCGAGCATGCGCGTAAAGATCGAAACGGTTCGAGTAAATCGAGGCCAGTCAAAACGAGCTTTATCAGTAAATGGATCAATAACAAAACGAGTTAGATTGATGGAACCAAGCAGACAAGCGCCATAAGCTGGTAATGGTTGTTCGCCACAAGGGTTAGTGGCTCGGATGTTTTCATCAAACCAGTTATTGTTCATCTCATTAACTTTATCAATCAGGATGAACCCGGGCTCTGCAAAGTCATAGGTGGAAGACATAATCAAATCCCACAAACGGCGCGCAGGTAATGTTTTATAAATACGGCAAGCGACCAACCCTTCTTCGTTAACAACCGCATTTAAATGGCTTGGCCAATCGCGCCAAATAATTTGATCCGGGTTGTCTAGCTCGATGTTGTTTTCTTGTAGTTCTTTTTCACGAATTGGGAAAGCCAGCTGCCAAGGCTCGTCTGCTTTAACCGCTTGAATAAAATCTTCAGTGATCAACAAGGACAAATTGAACTGACGCAGGCGACCATCTTCATTTTTAGCCTTGATGAACTCGAGTACATCTGGATGACGTACATCGAAGGTACCCATTTGAGCACCACGACGCCCCCCTGCAGATGACACGGTAAAGCACATCTTATCGAAGATATCCATAAATGACAGTGGGCCTGAGGTATAGGCACCAGCGCCAGATACGTAAGCGCCACGAGGGCGTAGTGTTGAGAAATCGTAACCGATGCCGCAGCCGGCTTTAAGTGTTAGGCCTGCCTCATGCACCTTGTGCAGAATGTCATCCATTGAGTCCTGAATCGTGCCGGACACGGTGCAGTTGATCGTTGAAGTCGCCGGTTTGTGGTCTAGTGCGCCTGCATTGGACGTGATACGCCCAGCGGGGGTTGCGCCTTGTTCCAAGGCCCAAAGAAACTCCCGGTACCATTTTTTCTGGCTGGCATCGTCTTTTTCGGTTTCTGACAATGCGCGAGCGACCCGATGGAAGGTATCGCTGACTGATTGATCAACATTGTCTCCGTCCTTGGTTTTCAGCCGATACTTTTTATCCCATATGTCTAAAGAGGTCTCCTGGAGGGGAATCCTGTTTAGAAGGCTGGTTTTTTCTGCGTCGGGGACGGCTACTAGATCCACGGTACTCATTGATGTTTTACATCTCCAGTCGATGCGGGCAGAACGGTGCACTCGCAATACTTTGCAACATGAGCTTGATGTTGCAAAAATTCAGCCCAGAATCGATCTAATCACACATCATGTTGTGATTATATAAGATCTGGGCACTACATATAGTGTTATAGACCACGCGAGCAACTATTACGAAATTCTTCTGTGTTGGTGGCTGTAAAAAATGTGAACAGCAACACAAAAAACGCTAAGAGTGCGATACGGGCTGCGCAGTCTACTGCTGGAATCAGTAGTCCGTCAACATCAAATCCACTAGATGTAGAGGTCAATTTACAATTAACCACAAGATATGGTGGTTGACGGGTATATCGCCTTGAAAAGCTGTGGATAGCTTGTGGGTAACTGGGGATAGCGCCTTTTGACGGCATTTTATTGACTAACTGTTGGACTGACTGCTTAGCTTTCACCGTCGTTTGAATTTGTCTTAAATCCAACCATTTGAAGGTCGGCCGGCATCCATCACTCAGACTTTAGTGTCCTCTGGGGTCGGCGCCGGGTCTCGGGACGCCATGAACTCATCCATGAGGGCTTCGCGTCGGCGTCCATGCCTCCGAGACCCGAGACCCGGCGCCGACCCCAGAGGACACGCGTCTGAGTGATGGATACCTCTGTGATCGTGTGCGTAGTTAAGAAAGATCCCCTTACAAATTGCAAGAGGTATCCTTCACGGGAACGTGTGTACTCCGCAGTAGGTTCCGATTTTTGGGTCTCAACGGCAAGGATGCCGTTGCGAAGCCCCCATGGATGGGTTTATGGCGTCCCAGTAATCGGAGCCTACTGTGGAGGGCGCTAAGTTCGTGTGAAGGATGCCGGCCGCGTGGACGAGGAGTGTTAGCTGGTTCATATTGCTGCGCCGGGCTACATTACAGAACTTGTAACTCTTCACATTATTAATACAAACGCCTTAAGAAGCGAGTAGCAGCGCTAGAAATCGCCCGTATTCGCTGGCGGTGTTGATTATTGCCTAGTATCGTTATTCCCAAGGCCTCATAAGGCAATAACGAGATCGGGCTTACCCGACCGGAGAGAACTATCATGTTGTTTGGATTTAAAAGAAAATCAAATCGATTCCCATCAGTGCGGACGGTAGAACGCGTTGTTAAAAGTAAGCGTTGGGTACACCGTAACCAACTTAAACTTGGCATGTACGTTAGCGAGCTTGATAAGCCTTGGGAAGAAACACATTTTATGTTTCAGGGTTTTGCAATTGATTCACAGAAGTTGCTAGAAGAAGTTCAGCACACTTCCGAATACGTGCAAATTGATGCTGAGAAATTAACTGCGATAGCGTCGAACAGCACAAATAGACTTTGCGCTGTAACTCGATAGTCACACTGAAATAATATCAATTAACGCCAGCAAGTCTGGCTAAAGCCATATCGTCGCTAACCCCAAAAAAGCGATTAGACCGATTACATCAGTGATCGTTGTTAGTGCAACACCACCAGCTAGCGCTGGATCAATTCCAGCCTTACGCATCACAACCGGTATAATCAGGCCCGCAGCCGCCGCGCAAATCATGTTGATCAGCAATGCGGCGCCTAGTATCAAACCAATCTGCCAATCACCAAACCACAGATAAGTAAACACGCTCACGACGAAGGCCCACATTAAGCCATTTAGTAAACCTACTGCCAGCTCCTTTGCCAACATTGCGCGTGTGTTACTGCGGTTAATTTGTCCGAGCGCTTGGCCGCGTATTACTAATGTCAGCGTTTGGTTGCCTGCTATGCCGCCCATACTAGGTACCACCGTCATTAGTACCGCTAGTGTTACCACGCGTTCCAGCGTACCTTCAAATTGCGCTATTACCCATGAGGCTAGTAGTGCGGTGAGAAGGTTGACGCCTAGCCACAAGGTTCGCTTGCGCATACTGCGAAACACCGGCGAGAAGAAGTCATCTTCTTGGCTTAGGCCAGCCATACTCATCACAGATTGCTCGGCCTCTTCGCGGATAATGTCAACAACATCATCAATCGTTACGCGGCCTATCAATAGCTTGTTGTCGTCAACAACGGCTGCCGAGACAAGGTCGTAATCTTCGAAGTGTCGGGAGACTTCGCTGGCTGGCGTAAGCACGTGTAGCGGCTCGACGTCTTTGCGATATACATCAGATACCAATAAATCAGTTTTGCCCGTTAGCAGCCGCCGGATAGGTAACTCGCCGCGATAGCGGCCGTATAAATCGACCACCCATAATCTATCGGTGTGGCGGGGCAGGTTACTGCGTCTACGCAGATAGCGTAATACAACATCAAGTGTAACGTCGCCGCGAACCGTAATGGTGTCAAGGTTCATTAAACCACCGGCACTATCTTCGGGATAGGAGAGCACTTGCTCTAGCCGTTCGCGATCTTGACGCCCCATGCCTGATAGCAGCTTGCGTGTTAATTTTTCGGGCAGTGATTGAATAAAATCAGCACGGTCATCAAGGTCGAGCTGTTCAGTTGCCGCCCGCAACTCTTCGAGCTCCATGTCGTTGACGAGTGTGGCACGAACTTCGTCATGCACTTCCATCAATACTTCACCATCATGATTTGGATCGACGAGCTCCCAGAGGATGAGCCGATTGGCAATGGGCAGCGACTCGAGCGCATCGGCTATTTCAGCCGGGTGCATAGCCTGCATAACCGAGCGCGCAGCCGCCAATGAACCTTCATTGATATTGTCTGCGAGTTCGGTTAGCTGCTTTTCGTTTTCGCTGTCGATGGTGTGGCTCCGACGCCTTGGCTGAGTACTGCTCGGTAACGACTTTATCGTTGCAACTAGTTGCTGTTTATCCGAGCCAGCAGAGATTGTTGTTCTTCTCTACTTGTGGCTTGTAACATGCCCTGCGCAAGTTTACGCAATCGTACGCGTCGGCTGTCGATTAAACACCGTTTAACCTCCAGCAGGGAGTTGGGTGGCATGCTGAAGTTAGTCAAGCCTAAACCCAGCAACAAGCGCACATAGCGCGGGTCCCCTGCCATTTCACCACACATGGCGATGGGAATATTGGCTGTGCGTCCGGCGGCGATGACATGGTTGATCAACTGTAAAACGGCAGGATGTAATGGGTCGTAAAGGTAATCGACTTGGTCATCGATCCGATCGATGGCCAGCGTGTATTGAATGAGATCATTGGTGCCGATCGATAAAAAGTCGAGTTGGGTTGCAAACTGATCAGCAGCAATGGCGGCAGCTGGCACTTCGATCATGCCGCCAACCGGGATAGCTTCATCAAACTCAATACCTTCGGAGCGTAAATCGTCTTTAACTGATTCGATAATCGCTAAGGTTTGAGTGACCTCGGCAGTTGAGGTTAACATTGGCAACAGAATTCGCACCGGTCCGCGGCTTGAGGCGCGCAGAATCGCGCGTAATTGCGGTATAAAAATAGACGTATCGTTTAAGCAAAGCCGTATGCCGCGCATGCCCAATGCGGGGTTGCTATTTTGTTTTCGTCGCGTGTTGCTAAACACACTAGAGAAGTCTTTATCAGCACCGAGATCCGCTGTGCGTAACGTTAACGGTGCGCCCTTAAGTGCGCGCAATACTTTTGTGTAAGCCTTGAAGTGCTGCTGTTCTGTAGGCACGGCCGATTGGTCAAGGTATAAAAATTCTGTTCGATATAAACCCACGCCATCTGCATGCACGCGTTTCATCGCTTTGATGTCATCATCTATTTCAATGTTGACGTTGAGTTGCAAGCGGACGCCGTCACGGGTGACCGCTTGCATGTCGTTTATTTTACTGAGCTCGCGTTGCTGTAGTTTGTGCGCCTTTTGTTGCTCGCGAAAACCAGCCAGTATGTCATCGGTGGCGTCAGCCAAAATTAAACCCGATTCGCCATTTAGGGTGATGGTTTCGCCCGACTTGATATATTCACGTATGTTATGCACGCCGACGATGGCCGGTATACCCAGACTACGAGCAAGAATGGCAGTGTGCGATAGCTGGCCGCCGGTTTCGGTGATAAACCCCGCCACGCCATAGTTACGCATAACCACTGTATCGGCGGGAGTGAGATCATCAGCGATAACAATTTGGCCCTTCCAGTGTTCACCGCCAAACGTTTCATTGCTGTCATTCAGCGCGCGCAACACCGCATCGATCACATGATTAACATCATCAATACGAGTAGAGATGTAGTTGTCGTCCATCGATGCAAATACTTTGCTTAGCTCTTCGCGCTGCTGTTGTAGGGCCGCTTCGGCGTTGCATTGTTCGTTTTTGATAGTTTCGATGGGTTTTTTTGATAGCAGGCTGTCATCCAGCATCAAGATGTGCGTTTCAATAAACGCTGCGATATCGCAGCCAGTATCTTTTGGAATAGCACCCAGTGTGGCTAGTAATTCTTTGCGTGCTGACTTAATTGCATGACGCAGGCGTTTGATCTCGCCGGGTATGGCACGTTTGGTGAGTTTTCGTGCCGAGACATCCACTTGATTGCGACGTACCAGATGTGCATCCCCAATGGCCACGCCACGAGATACACCGATACCGGTAAACATCAAGCTCATCTAACGCGGCCTGTAGTCGTAGTTTGCATAGTGCTAGCTTGCAATGCGCTTGGTAAGTTATTCATCTTCATCAAAACGGCGATTGAATAGATCGGTGATAGCCAATACGGCTTTGTCTGCATCATCGCCTTCAGCGGTTAGTGTAACAGTGCTGCCACAGCTGGCGGCCAACATCATTACCCCCATGATGCTTTTACAGTTAACCTGTTGGCCTTTTTTTTCGATATCGATGTCGGCATCGAAGGTGGCGCAAAGCTTGACTAACTTGGCTGCGGCTCGTGCGTGCAAGCCAAGCTTGTTGATGATGGTGATATTAGTGGTAACCACGTCAACGAAGATCCCTGTGTCTGATACTGACATTATCGCCTACCGAACCAAAATGCGCGGCAAGTTTTTCTGTCAAATACACTGATCGATGCCGACCGCCGGTGCAGCCAATCGATACAGTGAGATAAGCTCGGTTTTCATTCTGGAATTCCGGCAACCATTGTTCAAGAAACGCACAGATGTGTTCGTACATTTTTGTGACCGGTGGTTGTTGCTCTAAGAAGTCGATGATGGGTTGCTCGCGGCCATTAAATGGGCGCAAGTCGGGCTCCCAGTGTGGGTTAGGTAGGCAGCGAACATCAAACATAAAATCGGTACTGGCGGGTGTGCCTTGTTTAAAACCGAACGATTGAAAAATAAGCGATAAGCCCTGTGATTGGGAATTGCTAATAGCGGTGCGAATAATATCGCGCAGCTCATGCAGTGTTAGTACGGATGTATCAATCACCACATTGGATTCTGATTTCAGCCCTTCAAGTAGGCGTGCTTCGTTATCGATGGCAGTAATGAGGGGTACAGCGGATGTGCTTAGCGGGTGTCGGCGTCTGGTTTCGCTAAAGCGCGTAACCAGGGTGCTGCGATCGGTATCCAGGAATACCACGCGCACATCAAGATTTTCGCGAATTCGCAATTGCTTCAGGATGCGCAGCAGGCCGTCAGCATTGTGTTCTTCGCTGCGCATGTCAATGCCGATGGCTAATTTTTTGTACGGTTCACCTGGCTTGGCAAACAATGTGTCCAGCACGGCTGTCATGACCTCCCCTGGCAGGTTGTCAATGCAGTAGTAACCTGAGTCTTCGAGCGTGTGCAAGGCAACACTTTTGCCAGAGCCAGACAAGCCCGTGATGATGATCAGACTATTCATTGCTGCGCAATTGCCTTCGATTGTTTCTGAATGAACACGTTAGTTGCGTTGTAGCCACCTGATCGCAAGATATATTCGCGCACTGCTGCTTCCACTAATACTGCCAAGTTACGACCCGGTGCAACAGGGATAATTCGTTGCGGTATCGACACACCCAGAATATCTTGCTCTTGTTCAGCTGCGTCCATGCGATCGTTGCTGGTTTGATCTAGTGATAATTCGAAATCAACACCGCTAGCGGCTTGCAGGTGAACAATAAAGCGCAGTATCTTGCGCTGACGCGTTGCGGCATCTCCATACATGCGAGCAATATTTAAAATCCCTAGGCCGCGTACTTCGAGAAAGTCTTGCAAAAGTGCAGGGCATCGGCACTCTAGAGTGCCAGGCGCGATACGCCTAAATTCGGGTGCGTCGTCTGCCACTAAAATATGGCCACGACTGATCAGTTCGAGTGCCAACTCGCTTTTTCCCACGCTAGCGTCCCCGGTGATCAGCACGCCGTTTCCATGTACGTCCATCATCACGCCATGGATAATTTCGCGTTCGGCTAGTTGCTGTGTCAGTCGATAGCGTAGCGTCTTGTGTAACTCTGCATATCGCAATCGGCTCACGAACAATGGGATGTTGGCTTTGTTGGCTAGTTCGATCAAGCCTTCGGGTGGCTCGTTGTCATCAGTAACCACAAACAGATCGCAACTGTCAATCAATGGGTATTCAAACCGATTGGCTTCAAGCTCTGTGGGTAAGTGATAAACGCGAGCTTCGGCCGGCCCCAGTAATTGGATACGATTTGAACTGTTGAAATTAAGTGGGCCTAGTAGCCTAGGGCGCTGTCGGACTGATAAGTCGCGCGTCAGTATGCGGTGACCGCCGTCTTCACCAGCAAGCCATCTCAGCTTTAAGTCTTCCTGAAATTCGTCGAATACCTCAGATACCGTTAAGCGAACAGGTGATGACATAAGCGTGTGCTACTCTTTTGAAGCTTCCGCTGATTGGTCCGCCGGAATGGTAGGTTGCATTTCCAAACTCTGGATATAGCCGAATAAGTCCTCGGCTTGTTTGAATGTGCGGACAGTATCTCGAAAGTCTTCCTGGCTAAAACGCTTGGCGATGCCGGCAAGTATCTCGAGATGCTCAGTGTTGCACTCCTGTGGCACTAGCAGTCCGACAATAAGATCAACGTCTTGCTCGTCAGAGGCTTCAAAATCAACGCCTTTTTCGAGCGTGATCAGGGTGGCCACTGCGTGGTCGAGATCGGGGATTCGGGCGTGAGGTAGGGCTACGCCATGGCCGATTGCAGTGCTGCCAATTTTTTCTCGGCCAACCAAAGCATCCATGATGTCCATTTCTGAGAGTTCTTCGTCATTGATGGACAAGGCCATTAGCTCAGCGACGGTTTGGATGGCGCGTTTCTTACTTTTAGCTTCGCAGCGGCAAATGACTCGCTCTGGCGCTATAAGTTCTGGTAAATCAATCATTTAAATTGTCAACGGTGCGGGTGCTATCCAGCATAGTTAGGCCAGTGCTAACGAAGAAGCCCGGTATCCGGAGCTTTTCGTCTATCAGTACATATTGTGCACTGTTGTCACTATTATGGATAGTACAGGCGCCGTATTTGTATTTTTCGAGCGCACAAGCACTTTTGTCACCAACTGTGGAAGCGCAGTCACACGTTAGTCGCTACAGCTCATGCTCGGGAACAGTAGGCGCTTTGTCTCCCTTGTGGTGATCCTTGGCTTTTTCTTTGTGTTTGACGAGTTGTCTGTCTAGCTTGTCCATCATTAGGTCGATGGCGGCGTACATATCCGATTCGGTGGTGTCGGCGTAAATCTTAGCGCCACGGACTTGGATGGTTGCCTCAGCTTTTTGTCTTTGCTTTTCTACGGTAAGGATGACATGAACATCAAACAAATATTCGGAATGGCGTTTTAATCGTTTTAGTTTGTCACCGACGTAGTTTCGCATGGACTCTGTTACATCTACATGATGACCTGTAACCGTTAGATTCATAGACAGCTCCTGTAGTAGTGGAAAAGTTAATTGAAGGTGTGGCCACTGTTGGCCAGGTGATAAAGTTTTGAACGTTGTATTTGTTAACGGCTGTGTAGACGAAGCCGCTAATAAGAAATTGGTAAAAATTATTGCAGAGCTTAGATAGATTGCCGTGCAGCCGATGTTGCAATCTGTTGCGCACGGGGGTAGTGCAGTGTGTGTTCGGGCGGAATGGTTTTGTGCCGAAGTTCATGCCTTTACAATGCAGGTTTTACATCGCAATTGCAAATGATCTATCGGCACAAATACAGTCATATATTGGCTCTGTTGTGAAATTGTTAACTTAATTCAATCTTTTGCGCTCATTCGATGGAGGTATAGCCATCGACTCACGATACTTGGCCACCGTTCTTCGCGCCACCTGTATACCCTCAGCGACCAAAGTGCTGGCAATTTTACTGTCACTTAGCGGTTTTGTGGCGTCTTCGGCAGCAATGTACTTTCGAATCATTGCGCGTATAGCAGTTGCAGAGCATTCACCACCATTTGCTGTTGAGACATGGCTAGAAAAGAAAAACTTAAATTCAAAAATGCCGCGCGGGGTATGAATGTATTTTTGTGTAGTCACGCGCGAAATGGTCGATTCGTGCAAACTAAGCTGTTCAGCGATATCGCGTAATACAAGCGGTTTCATTGCTTCCTCGCCATATTCCAAAAAGCTTCTTTGGCGCTCAACAATTGCAGTGGCTACTCGTAACAGGGTTTCGTTTCGGCTTTGCAAGCTCTTGATGAACCAGCGAGCTTCTTGCAGATGGTTACGCAAAAAGTTGTTGTCATCGCTTTTGTCTGCACGTTTAACCATGCCGGCATACAAGGCGTTTATGCCAAGCTTTGGTGCGATGTCTGGGTTGAGTTCTACACGCCATACACCTTTGTGTTTTTTTACAAACACATCGGGTACGATGTATTGATCGTGGTCCTGCACAATCTGCCGACCAGGACGTGGATTTAAGCCGCGTATTAACGTGATCGCTTCTTGCAGTTGATCATCATTGATTTTAAGTAATCTGCGCAAACGTGGAAAATCATGTGATGCAAGCAACTCAAGATGGTTGTTAACGATTGCCATCGCGCGATCAGTTACGTCAGTTTGTTTTAGCTGACCAATTTGAATGCCCATGCAGTCACTGGCATCTCGTGCGGCACATCCTGGAGGGTCAAGGTGTTGCACTAAGTGCAGTACTGATTCAAGTTCGTTGAGTTCAACGCGATCTTCTGGATTACCGATATCTCGATTCAGTGCCTCGAGAAGAACTTCTACATCGTCGAGCAGATAGCCATTGTCATCAACGGCATCGATAATGGTAGTGGCGATTATTTGATCGCGGTCGGACAATGGCGCAAATCGGATCTGATCATTTAAATGATCCTGAATGCTGCTGATGCCAGAGTTGTGAAATTCGGTGAAGTCACGATTCTCGAAGTCACCGCCGCTTTGCATTGATGCAGGGGATGACGCTTCGTAAACATCCTCCCAAACGCTGTCGACGGGTAGTTCGTCAGGCAACACATCGGTATTTTCATTTGCCTGCGCGTATTCTTCGGGGCCGACATCAGCGCTTGCAGCGGCGGCTGTTTCTTCGTTGCGAGCCTGATCCTGTGCATCGTCACCGGCGGCGCGTGCAGAGTCATTTTCCTTGGGTTCAGCACCATCCTCTTCCTGAGTTTCCAGCATCGGGTTGTTTTCAAGTGCGTCTTGAATTTCAGATTGCAATTCCAATGTGGACAATTGCAATAATTTGATGGCTTGTTGCAGCTGCGGCGTCATAGCCAGCGTCTGCCCCATCTTGACCTGCAAGGACTGTTTCATCAAAGATTCCAGGAAAAAGGCGAATCGTATTAGCACCAGAGTGTGGGCTAACTCACTCGTTTGAGTATGGCCTATGAGGCCTGGATTACAACCTGGATTGCAGTGGTAAGTGCGCGTTAAATCTGAAAGTTTTCGCCCAGGTATACCGCCTTTACGTCCTCGTGTGCGAGCACGTCGTCAGGGCTGCCTTCGGCAATGAGGGTGCCCTGACTAAGGATATAGGCTCTGTCACAGATACCGAGGGTTTCACGCACATTGTGATCGGTGATCAGCACGCCGATATTGCGCTCTTTGAGATGGGTGATGATGCGTTGTATGTCGAGGATGGATATTGGGTCAACACCTGCAAAAGGCTCGTCCAGCAAGATAAAACCTGGGTCTGCTGCTAGTGCGCGGGCAATTTCAACACGTCGTCGTTCACCACCGGAGAGGCTGATGCCAAGGCTGTCACGAATATGCCCAATTTGCAGTTCCTCAAGCAGGGCTTCGAGCTTGTCACGCCGTTGGCCGGCGTCTACGCCTTTTCGAGTCTCGAGTATTGCAGTGATATTTTGCGCCACGCTTAACTGCCTGAAAACTGACGCCTCTTGCGGCAAATAGCCTACGCCCAACCGAGCACGGGCATGCATTGGGTGATGCGTGATGTCAGCGCCATCGATTGTGATCGTGCCTTGATCTGGTTTAACCAAACCGACTACCATATAAAAACAGGTAGTTTTGCCGGCACCGTTAGGGCCTAACAAGCCAACTACATCGCCGGTGCTAACTTCTAGCGAAACCCCTTCGAGTATTCGACGCTTTTTATAGGCCTTGTGCAGGTTAGTTGCCCGCAGTGTGCGATGGCTTGTATGAGTGATTGAGGCATCTTGCATTGGCTTGACCGGTGTTGTCATGTGATTGCTAGCAGGTCTTCACAAGCTTATGTTGTTAGAAATCTAGTTGCCGTCATCGCTAACGGGGGGTGCTTCTATGCGAATGCTGACACGTCCGTTATCACCACCTTCAGCACTCACCTTTTGTTTGGTCGAATCGAAGACGATGCGTTGGCTTTTTAGTTGTTGCCTAGGTTGGCTAAGCGTTGCGTTGCCCATCAAAATCAAGGTGCCATTGCTGGCGTCGTAGCTAATACTGTCGGCGCGGCCTGATACCAGTTCATCTGCTTCGTTCATTTGCTCAAAAATAATTGGATTACCAACACCTTCAATTTTGCTAAGGCGATTGTTTTTCAGGTAGATCTCGATCTTAGAGGCCTTAATAACCATGGTGCCTTGTTTGATTTCAACATTCCCAATTAGAGACTGAATGCCTTTTTGCTCGTCATACTCGGAACGATCAGCGCTGACATCAATGGCTTGCGTAATATCGCCCTTTTTGGCGCTAGCGCTCAAGCTCAACAGGCTAGCGGCGAGGAAAATCGCCAAAACGATAGGCGCTTTGTGTGTGCTCATGTTGGTGTTCAAGTTAGTTAGCCACTTCATAACGTCCCTTTACGTTGGAGAGCAAATTGAGTTTGCCGCTATCGATACTGGATTGCAGCCCGTCAGCTTCTAATTGCCATGTTTCTGCATCTATTGTTACCTTGCCGGTGGTGCTGAGCAAGTTGCTTTGTGTATCTATCGATAGATCCTTAGCCAGTATCTGCACCATCGCCTGATTTTGCGCTGTGCGTTCCACTCTAACATTTCCCTGCAGAGTGAAGGTTTCAGGGTCTTTGACTAACAAGCCCTTCTCCGACATGACCGTCCAGGTGACCGGTGGCCGATGCAGGGTTACATCAGGTTTGATTATCTCTGATCGATTGTCCTCGGGGTAATGCAATAGGGTGTCGCCACTCACTTCGTACTCAAGCGCGCCGTCAGCACTGAATTTTTGTGTGACAAAATCTTCAAGGTAGTAGTCGGAATGAGTGGCTTGCATGTCGATGGTCGATTCAGCGGCACTACCAGTGGGCGTATCTTCAACCCAATTGCGCGCGACGAGCACCAACAGCAATAGTGGCACAAGTAGCCAATAGCGCGACAGCATTCGGGTTAGCCTACCTTGCACTACACGACTCCAGCGCCAAGCAGTGCGTGCATGCTAATGATGCCAGTAATGCGCTCGGCCTCATTGACTACCGGCAGTGCGGTTATGCGATGCCGCTGCATTAAAGCAATAGCATTGATCGCTAAGGTATCCGTAGTAGTAGTACGACCACCTGTTGTCATGACATCTTGAATGCGTTGGCTGCGTAAGTCATTTTGCTCATCAATTGTGCGTCGTAAATCACCGTCAGTAAATACGCCTAATAGTTTTTGATCTGCATCGATGATGGTTACCATACCCAAGCCCTTGCTTGTCATCTCTAGTAGAGCTTGCGGCAAAAGCGCCTGCTTGTCGATCATCGGGGTGTCGGTTTCTGCGTGCATTATGTCACCCACTCGTAACAGTAATCGGCGTCCGAGACGGCCGCCTGGGTGTGACATTGCAAAGTCATCTTCGCTAAAGCCCCTGGCATGAAGTAACGACACAGCTAAGGCATCGCCTAGAGCGAGTGTGCAGGTGGTGCTGGCTGTGGGCGCAAGGCCTAAGGGGCAGGCTTCCTTTTCGACACTGATATCAAGGTTAATATCGGCTGCTTTGGCAAGTGGGGAGTTTGATCCACTACAGAGACTGATTAACGCAATGCCGAGCCGTTTAATGCCTGGAAGCAAAGTGAGTATTTCATCTGAGGAGCCAGAATAAGATATGGCTAATACCACATCGCTTTGCTTGAGCATACCTAAGTCGCCGTGGCTGGCTTCGGCCGCGTGGACAAAAAATGCGGGGCTGCCAGTGCTGGCAAAGGTGGCGGCCATCTTGTTGCCGATATGCCCTGATTTGCCAATTCCGGTCACGACAATCCTGCCTTCGCAGGCCATTAACAGTTTGCAGGCGTCGACAAATTTCTGATCCAAGCGCGGCTTTAGCGCCAATAGCGCTTCGGCTTCGATATCGATAACGTCTATCGCGGATTGTAGAAATACATCGTTGGAGGTGTCGTTTGCATTGTTCATGTCGCTTTTATAGCTTATTCACTGGTGGAACTGCCATCGATAGATGAATCTTCTATCGCTTCGTCTTCACTTTCGTTATCGAGTTCTTCATCGTCTTCGTCGTCAAATTCTTCAAACTCGTCGAAGTCTTCACCCAGGCTGACCTCTCGTTTGCCCTCAAACGTTTGCTCTCGATGATTCTTCACCCAGACATCTCGAAGTAATTGATAAGGATCAAGCGCGTCTTCCAACAGCTTGCCGGCCGACAAAAATTGTGCACGAGTATCAATAATACCAATCGCTCTGGTGGTATTGATCACTCGTGAATCGTTGGTCAAATAATTGGGTAGATAGCTGCTTGCACCATCAACTATTCGACCCGCTGTGGCTCGGCCATTAGAGGGGCCAAGAAAGGGTAGCATCAAGAATGGGCCTTCACCAACACCCCAAACGCCGAGTGTTTGTCCGAAGCTGTCTTTATGTTTCGGCAAGCCAATTCGGCTACCAACATCAAATATGCCAGCTATTCCAATAGTGCTGTTAACAAGAAACCGCCCGGCATCACTTGCTGCCTGCTTTAGTTTCCCTTGTAAAACAGCATTGACGAATACGGTCACATCGCCGATGTTGCTAAATACGTTGCCGACGCCATCTTCGATAGGGTCAGCCACAAAAAACCGATAAGTGCGGGCTGCAGGTTCGAGTAAACCAACATCGAGCCCAGTATTAAAAGCGTAGATCTTGCGATTGCTAGATTCGTAAGGATCGAACACTGGGCTGGTGCTGGTATTTGTTGCGCAACCGCTCGCTGTAAAGACTATGCTTACGACAAGCGCTAAAAGAAGCGAAATACGGGTCATGTTTGTTTTCCAATAGCCATGTTTGAGCCAACATTTGGCCGTCTAGAGTTCCTAGCGTTACAAGCCGCTGATTGTGGTGCTTAGTGTAGCTGATGGCTTGCTCAGCTGGGAGTCAGCATTGTCTGGCAATATGGATACTATTAAGCGCTCCGCTTACAAGCTGTTACACTCACTAGAGCATCATTAAGCTAACATTTCTAACATCTTGAATACTCAACAATCACAATCAGACACCCTGGTCCAAATTCGGGATCTACGGTTCGAGCGCGGCAGTAAAGTCATATTCAATGGCATCAATATGGACATCCCACGTGGAAAAATCACCACGATTATGGGGCCAAGTGGCACAGGTAAAACAACGCTGCTCAAAATAATTGGCGGCCAACTAAAACCCGCCAGTGGGTCAGTCCAGGTAGATGGCCTGGAAGTTCCCAAATTACGTCGTCGAGATCTATACACCTTGCGCAAGCGGATGGGCATGTTGTTCCAATCTGGCGCTTTGCTTACCGACATAACCGTGTTTGAGAATGTTGCGTTTCCATTGCGTGAGCACACTGAATTACCTGAGCGATTAATTCGGCACTTGGTTTTGATGCGATTGCAGGCAGTGGGCCTGCGGGGTTCACGAGATCTCTATCCAGCAGAGTTATCTGGTGGCATGGCCCGACGCGTCGCGCTGGCCCGAGCGTTGATGCTTGACCCCATGATGATTCTCTACGATGAGCCGTTTACTGGCCAGGACCCCATATCAATGGGGGTGTTGTTAGAACTAATTAAAACAGTCAATGCGGCGCTTAATCTAACATCGCTGATTGTCTCGCACGATCTAAACGAGGCCATGTCGATTTCTGACTACGTCGTGATCATCTCGGATGGCAAAGTTGTTGCGGCGGATTCACCACAGGCTTTGCGCGAATCTGAATCTGAATGGGTTCAGCAATTTCTCAATGGTCTGCCAGATGGGCCAGTACCGTTCCAAGCAGCAGCGCCTGACTACGCCACTGATCTTTTCGATATCGAGCGGCGCTCATGATTGACTTTCTTGCAAGCTCGGGTCGTCGTTACTTAGATGCGCTCGCAAGCCTTGGGCGCGCTAGTGTGTTTCTTATACAATTGATCGGTGCATTACCATCGCTGTTAACGCGTTTTTCATTAGTCATCAAACAGTTGTTTTCATCTGGCGTCATGACGCTTTCAATCATCTTGGTGTCGGGTTTGTTCGTCGGTATGGTGCTGTCGCTGCAGGGATACAACACGCTTGTGGGTTTTGGAGCTGAAGAATCGCTCGGCATTTTTGTTGCCAAAGTATTGGTGCGCGAACTTGGCCCGGTGGTTGCTGGTTTGTTGTTTGCCGGTCGTGCAGGGTCTGCAATGACGGCTGAGATAGGCTTGATGAAAGCAACGGAACAACTGTCTGGCCTAGAGATGATGGCGGTTGATCCGTTTAAGCGGGTATTTGCACCACGTTTTCTTGCAGGTTTTTTTGCGCTGCCAGCATTGGCGGCCATGTTTAGTGCAATCGGTGTGCTCGGTGGTCACCTGGTTGGTGTTGAATTGCTGGGTGTTGATGCCGGTGCTTATTGGTCACAAATGCATGCTTCGGTCGATTTTCGCGAAGATGTTCTGGGTGGCTTGATAAAAGCAGTCGTGTTTGGTTTCGTGGTTTGCTGGATTGCAATTTTTCAAGGGGCAGACTGTGTGCCCACGTCTGAGGGTGTCAGTAGTGCGACAACCCGCACAGTGGTTTACTCGAGCTTATTGGTGTTGGGCTTGGATTTTCTGCTGACAGCTATTATGTTTACTGTATAGGTAAGAACTATGAATTCTCGTACGACAGAAGTCTTGGTTGGTTTGTTTATGTTGCTGTTTTTGGCGGCCATGACAATTCTTGCCTTAAAAGTGAGTAACCTCACCAGCCTTTCCGGTGCCGCTGGTTACCAAGTGCATGCCAACTTCGACAACGTTGGAGGCTTGCGTGTTCGGGCACCAGTCTCGGCTGGTGGTGTCAAAGTGGGTCAGGTGTCGCAGATCGTATACGACAGCGACACCTTCGAAGCTAAAGTAACCCTGACTATTGACGAAGAATTTAATCTATTCCCAACAGATACCTCGGCCAGTATTTACACGGCGGGCCTACTTGGGGAGCAATACATCGGCCTTGAGCCAGGCGCTGATGACGAAGTTCTCGAACAAGACAGTGAAATTGACTTAACGCAATCAGCCTTAGTGCTTGAGCGATTGATCGGCCAAGTTTTGCTGAACAAGTAATGACAAGGAAATTATCATGATCCCCGCTTTCAATAATTCTTTTAACAATGTGGTCAAACACTGCATTGCAAGCCTCGCAATGTTATGTGCGTCTTTTGTGGCAATGGCTGCGGAGCATCCCGCGCAAGTGATGGTGGTTGAATCCACCACCCAAATGATGGGCTTCTTGAAAACAGATGTCGATAAGATCAAAGCCGATCCTGCCTATTTAGCCGCTAAGGTTGATGAACTTGTTGTGCCTCATCTCGACTTTAATAGAATGACTCGTCTCGCGGTTGGTAAAAACTGGAAAAAGGCCTCTAAGGAACAGAAGAAGGATCTAGTAGCTGAATTCAAAGATTTGCTATTGAACACCTATACCAATGCGCTAACTGAATACAGCGGTGAAACAATAAAGTTCGAACCCTATCGGCAAATTGACAAAGAAGGCTACGCAGTAGTGCGTTCGGTTTTCAATCAAGCCGGCGGCGGCGCTGTGCCGGTTCTCTATAAGCTGCGCGGTAAAGGCGGTTGGAAAATATACGACATCGAAGTCAATAGTGTCAGCTTAGTCACCAGCTATCGCACCGCCTTTGGTACTGAAGTGAGTAAAGGTGGCATCGATGGCCTGCTCGGTACGCTAAAGAAGAAAAACGCCGAATCTAAGTGATGAGCTCTGAAATGAACACAAATGTCAGCATCGATATCACCGGGGGTCGTTGCGCGCTTAACGGTGTGCTCGACTTCAATACAACTCGGTTGGCTCTGGAGAATGTACGCCCGGTTATCGAGCAGCAGGCTAAGGTTGAGATCGATTTTAGCTCAGTCAGCAGTGCCAATAGTGCTGGGCTGGCGTTGCTCATCGAATGCCAAGCTTTGGCTCATCTGCACCAACACCAGGTGCAGTTTTCCCACATCCCTGAAGGCTTGTTGCAATTGGCGGCCGTTTGTGAGGTGAAGGGCCTGATATAATCATCGGCTGGCGGTCACCGCCGTTCTTCAATTGCTTTGAGTCCCGATGGATAAATTACTGATAGATGGCAGCCCCCCGCTCACAGGTGAGGTCAAGATTTCTGGCGCGAAAAACGCTGTTTTGCCTATATTAGCGGCCACATTGCTTGGCAGCAGCACCTCAACTATCAGTAATGTTCCTCATTTGAATGACGTTACTACAACCATGTCTTTGCTTGCGCGCATGGGTTGTACTATCACCATGGGCGACAACATGGTGGTCGATGTTGATCCCACTACCATTAATGATTACACCGCGGCTTACGAGTTGGTTCGCACCATGCGTGCATCGATTCTGGTCTTGGGGCCTCTGGTTGCGCGTTATGGGCAGGCTGAAGTGTCCTTGCCAGGTGGTTGTGCGATCGGTGCGCGTCCTGTCAATCTTCACATTGAAGGTTTGCGAGCTATGGGGGCTGAAATAAATATAGATGGCGGTTACATTCGCGCAAAAGCTGGCCGTTTACAGGGCACTCGCATTGCCTTCGATCTGGTCACTGTAACCGGCACTGAAAACCTTTTGATGGCTGCAGCGCTTGCCAAGGGTGAAACCGTATTCGAAAATGCAGCGCGTGAACCTGAAGTTGTTGATCTTGCCAATTACTTGATCGCCATGGGTGCCAAGATTGAAGGGGCTGGTACGAGCACTATTCATGTGCAAGGCGTCGATCAACTCATGGGTACTGACTACAGTGTAGTGCCTGATCGCATCGAGACAGGCACCTACCTGGTGGGTGCGTGTGTGACTCGCGGAAAAATAAAAGTGCGTGATACAGTGCCAGAAATTCTAACCTCGGTACTGGATAAGCTACGCGAGGCGGGTGCGCATATCACCACCGGTGAAGACTGGATCGAATTGGATATGAAAGGCCAGCGGCCAAAATCTGTGAGTATCTCAACAGCGCCGTACCCTGATTTCCCCACGGATATGCAAGCACAATTTTGTGTGCTCAATGCACTCGCAGACGGCACCGCCAAAGTGACCGAAAACGTATTTGAAAATCGCTTTATGCACATTAGCGAATTACAACGCATGGGAGCTGATATGACGGTCGATGGTAACTCGGTCACTATCCGTGGCGTCGAGCGTTTAACAGGTGCGCCCGTTATGGCTACTGATTTGCGTGCATCGGCCAGTTTAATACTTGCAGCGTTCATGGCTGATGGCCAAACTGAAGTCGGGCGTGTTTATCATATCGATAGAGGCTACGAACGCATCGAAGAAAAATTCCACATGTTGGGTGCTGAGATCCAACGTGTGCCTGATCGATGAAACCCCTTAGGATAGCGTTATCCAAGGGCCGAATATTTAACGAAACACTGCCATTGCTTGCAAAGGCGGGTATTACGCCAGTAGGTGATCCTGATAGTTCTCGTAGCCTAATTATCCAAAGCAATCAGCCGGGTGTTGAGCTGCTGATTGTCCGGTCCTCTGATGTGGCAACCTATGTGCAGCATGGCGGCGCTGATGTCGGGATCGTGGGTAAAGACTCCTTGCTCGAACACGGTGGCGAAGGCGTACTCGAACCGCTAGATTTAAATATCGCTTGCTGCCGCCTGATGGTGTGTGGCCACCCGGGTACCGAGTTAGATGAGCCGCAGCGAAGGTTTCGCGTCGCCACTAAATACCCCGCCGTGGCGCGCGCTCACTTTGCCAGTAAAGCTCGGCAAGTTGAGGTCATTAAGCTCTATGGCTCAATGGAACTTGCACCATTGGCCGGTTTATCTGATCTTATTGTCGATGTTGTTGATAGTGGGGCTACCCTTGAAGCCAATGGTTTGGTACCGTTAGAGCTAATCGCCGAAATCAGTTCCCGTTTGATCGTCAATCGAGCCTCCCTGAAAACACGGCAACAACCCATTGCTGATCTTATAGACAAGCTAGGCTCAAAAGACTGAAATAATGAATACGACTGACGATGTACGAATAACCGGCACAACCGAGATTACCGCCCCCCAGGATCTTATTAACGCCATCCCAGTAAGCGATGCGGCTCAAAGCACAGTGCTTCAATGCCGCAGTGACGTTAGCAAAATTTTGAAGGGCAGAGATGATCGCTTAGTTGTCGTAGTTGGCCCTTGCTCAATACACGACCCGGTCGCTGCGCTGGAATACGCAGTGAAGTTGGCCGAGCAACAGCAAGCTCATAAAGATGAGCTGTGTATCATCATGCGTGTGTACTTTGAAAAACCTCGCACCACTGTTGGTTGGAAGGGTTTGATCAATGATCCAGATATGGATAATAGTTTTAATATTAATAAGGGCGTTGAAATGGCGCGCTCCTTACTGCTTGAAATAAACAACCTTGGCTTACCAGCCGGTGTTGAGTACCTTGATTTAATTAGCCCACAATTTATTGCAGACCTTGTCGGTTGGGGTGCCATTGGCGCGCGTACAACCGAAAGCCAGGGGCATCGGGAACTGGCATCTGGTTTGTCATGCCCGGTTGGTTTTAAAAACGGCACAGCGGGCAGTGTGCAGATTGCGGTTGATGCCATTGGTGCGGCCAAAGGCTCGCATATGTTTTTGGCAGCCTCCAAAGAAGGCAATCTAGCGATTATGCAAACCGCGGGTAATGATGATTGCCATATTATATTGCGCGGCGGCAAAGCCAGTACTAACTACGATGCTGCCAGTGTTGACGATGCCTCTGCTTTGTTGGCAAAAGCGGGTTTAAGCGAACGCGTAATGATTGATTGCAGCCACGCCAATTCACGCAAAAAGCACCGCCGCCAGCCGTATGTTTGTCGCGATGTTTGTGCTCAAGTGAGCGATGGTGATCAGCGAATTATGGGTGTGATGATCGAAAGCAATCTGCTTGAAGGTAGTCAGAGCCCATCAAATTCGCCACTGGTGCACGGGCAGAGCGTTACTGATGCATGCTGCTCCTGGGATGATACCTTGCCAATGCTTGACGATTTGGCGACTGCTGTTAAAGCTCGGCGAGCGCACTGATTGCTTAAGCGACGGCTATTCAACTACTTAATTCCATTGGCTGGTTTGCGCAGGTCAATCTCAATTACTTCAATTTCAATTCATGAACACAACTGACGACGTAAGAATTACTGGCACCACGGAGCTAATCGCCCCGCAGGAATTGATCGCTAAGCTACCGGTATCCGATACGGCTCGAGCCTCAGTATTGAATGCCCGGCAAGCAGTAAGCAGCATTCTAAAAGGTGAAGACGATCGCTTAGTTGTCGTTGTTGGCCCCTGCTCCATCCACGATCCCGATGCAGCGCTTGAATATGCAAAAAAACTGCAAGCACAACAAGAAGCTCACAAGAGCGAGCTATGCATCATTATGCGAGTGTACTTTGAAAAGCCTCGCACCACAGTGGGTTGGAAAGGTTTAATCAACGATCCAGATATGGACGACAGTTTTAATATCAACAAGGGCGTAGAGTTGGCACGCTCACTACTGTTGGAGATAAACAATCTGGGTTTACCTGCAGGTGTTGAATACCTTGACTTAATTAGCCCACAATTTATTGCAGACCTCGTCGGTTGGGGTGCTATTGGTGCTCGTACAACCGAAAGCCAAGGGCACCGAGAGCTATCATCGGGTTTGTCATGCCCAGTCGGGTTTAAAAACGGCACAGCAGGTAGCATTCAAATAGCTGTTGATGCTATTGCTGCGGCGATTCATCCGCATAACTTTTTATCGGTGACTAAAGATGGCAAATCGGCTATTTTTCAAACTGCGGGTAACCCGGATTGCCATTTAATTTTACGCGGCGGTAAAGCGTCAACCAACTACGATGCGGCCAGTGTTGATGATTCCAGCGCCATTTTGGCAAAAGCGGGATTGGCTGAACGGGTGATGATTGATTGCAGCCATGCTAATTCTCGCAAGAAGCACAAGCGTCAATCGTATGTGTGCCGCGATGTCTGTGCACAGGTGAGCGATGGCGATAAACGCATCATTGGCTTAATGATCGAAAGTAATTTGGTTGAAGGCAATCAAAGCCCCTCAGCTAAGGCGTTAGTGCGTGGTCAGAGTGTCACAGATGCTTGTGTTTCATGGGAGGACACCTTGCCCATGCTAGATATGCTATCAATTGCCGTGAAGACGAGGCGCGCGCATGCTTCAGTTTCATCGTAAAACATGTGAGCTGCCTCACATATGCAACGCTGCATAATCGATCCAGCGTGTTCGCAATGACTCACTGATTAAGTAAACCCCTAACGCGCCGATTTTCCTTGTATCTACCCATCTTTCGGGTGCTTACAGGGGCTTGCCATGGCGCGCTCATCAGACGCCATTTTTCCACTATCGCTTATTAGGGATAAGTCCTTCCAGTTGCGGCAGATCCGTCGCGTGTTGTGGGTTTGCTTATTCTTTGTTGTGCAATCAACACTGTTGCTAGGCGTTTTTTATCACAACATATTGGGTGGAATTGTCGAGGGCACTGCGCCCTTATTGTTTGCCTCAGAAGAAATGCAATCACTCAGCGAACGTGTGCCAACCGCAGGGGCCGTTATGGGTAAGTGGATGCTTTGGATGATGATGATAAATGCTGTGGTTACCGTTGCGATTGCGATTTATATCTTGCGTAAATTGGGTAATCCTATTTTGGCTATGCGCCGTGCGCTAACTGAAATTGGTAATGGTAACCTTGATGTTCGTTTGCGTACCGGTGATGCTACCGAGTTTTCTGAATTGTCGGCAGCACTCAATAGCGCGTTGGAACAGATCCAACGGCATATCGAACAAGCCCGCAAGGAAACACGGCTACTCGATGAGATGGATCAACAGCCTGTGCCAGATTCAGCGAAACTCCAGAAAGCCTTACATAACTGCCGCGTTGCCTTGGACTATTTTGATGGCGATGTTATTGGTGATACTGATCGCCCTGCCGCTAATCGAAATCGCGTGTAAGTTGACGTGTTAACAAGGATGCTTAAGCAGCAACTGGCTGGGTTTGTTGTGCTTTGCACCGTGTGCGGATTCGTTGCTGCCAGTAGCCCTGACAGCGCAACCGCCGAAGGCGTTGCTTCGGCAAAATATTTGGAGGCGCAATCGTTGATTGCAGACGCACGCTACGCCGATGCCTTGGCCACACTACGTTACTTGCAGCGCGAGCATCCGGCATTTTCAAATATCACGGCAGTGCAAACCCGCATTGCAGTGCTCACAGAGTATCGCGACGCCGCGGGTTTTATGCCCGTGTTAATGCTTGCCTTGGATCAACGAGACATGCAACGCTATGCTCAAGCGGTTGATACGCTGGGTAGTATGTCGGGTCTCCCCGATGATCACCCCTTAACCGACGATGCCTTGTACCTAAAAGCGTATCTAGAAATTATGGACCTGTATCGCTTCGATGATGCCAGAGCAAGTATTGAGCAACTCCTAGAACGTACCCCTGATACAGCCTATGCTGACTCCGCTACCTACCTTGATGCCATAGCACTGGAACAATCAGGCAATACTGATCAGGCGCGTTTAGCTTTGCGTTTATTGCGTGAACGACACACAGCGTTAAGCTTGCCATTTGATTTTCGTTGGCCAGCTGGTGGTGTGCTGTCTCGATATTGGTTTGAACGAGCGGACCGTCGTTTAACCATTTTGCAGCAACACGGTGATGTAGCAACACGCCTGCGAGGCGAGCGACGCGCCAGTAATGGTTCAGTAGTGATTGATGTTGAAGCGGATGGACAACGGTATTCGCTAACGTTACAACCCAGCCCTGTTATTAAAACGGTGCAATGGACTGATGAGAAGCTTGATGATCGGGCGCCACCTTCGCTGGCAGTGTATTCAGGCGTTGTGACTGATGAGCCTGATTCATGGGCACGAGTAGTGATAGATGGGCAAGCAGTTAATGGCATGATCTCAATTAATGGCCAACGTTCAAAGCTGCGAGCTGACCAGATGATCGGCACGATGGATTACTACAAGGCTGGCATGCGCGCGCAGGGCGCATACGATGCGGTTCAATCAGACTACCTGAATGCGCCGAGCGAAAAACTAAGTATCCAAACGCGAATGGCTGGGACGCAAAGCGCAACTCGTTTGGTGTCGATGTCAATTGTTGTGGACGCGGCTTTTGATGATTATTACGGCGGCCAAGGTGTAGCGCAGGCACTCAATAATATTAATATGGCTGACGGTATATACCGTGAGCAGGGCTTGGCGTTATCTATCGATAAGGTTCAGTCCTTAAGCGGCGGTAGCCCACCGGTTGTGACTGATGAGCGAGGCACGCTGGAGAGTTTGCTGGAATCATTCCGCGACTACCGCGTGCAGCAAAAGGTGTTGTTTAACAAGAGTGCTCTGGTTTATCTATTTACTGGTGCTAGTACGGTTGATCGTACGCTAGGCCTAGCTTGGATAGACACCCTGTGCCGGCTTGATGGTTATGACGTTGGCCTGACTACGCCGAGTAGTTATGCCGATGTATTAACCGCTCATGAAATTGGCCATTCGCTTGGCGCACTCCACGATAGTGAAACAGCGTGTCAGGCAGATAGTGGCAAAATAATGTGGCCACGTATTTCTGGAAACACTCAGGCAGAATTTAGCCATTGCAGTGTTGATAAGGTGGGGCTTGCCAGAGCTAAGCAATGTTTGGGCAACGCGGTTGACGTGCAAATGAGCGCAAGCATTGAAGAAGATACTGTCACCTTGAATGTTCGCAATAACGACTCGTTTATCCCAATAACTGCTCGCGTTAATGTGGATGCGGTGGGCGTAGAGATTCAATGGCCGACGAGTTGTGTTGCGCAATCCCCTGGCAGTGCTGAATGTGTGCTCGCAAACCTGGGGGCAGCGTCTTCTTATGATATTGAATTGGGGCTAAGTGCCAATAGAGGATTAATTAACGCGCAGGTGGTGGTGGATCTTCATGATCCAGAACCTATCAATAATGCCTTGAGTATTGATCTTGCTACGGCTGTGATTACACAATCAACGGCGATTTTTGATCCAGTATCGCCAAGTGCCCCAACGCCTCAACGCTCGGGCGGTTCAGGTAGTGTGCGGGTGATCACGCTGCTGCTGTTATTGCTGGTGGGCCTAGAGCGATTGTACTTACGACGGCCGTACTGCTAGCTGGTTTTCTTCGCGTTCCAAATCAGCTAGCTCGAATGACTGGGTCACAGCAGGACCATCAATTAAGCGGCGGAAGTTAACGTGGCTTAGGTGGTTGTAATTAGTGTATGCGTCGCCAATTTCAGATTGACCGCGATACGCTGGGACAGTAATCGCTGAAGAAAGCCAAGGGCTTGCTTGAGCGGTTAGCAGTATTTTGCGACCAGGCAGTAGGTCGAATTGCTGCATGAGATCGAGTGTGCAGAGATCCCTGTCAGTGAATGCGAAAATTATTTTTTTTGGGTTAATGCGTTGCGATCGACGGATCCACTTATCTTGTGCATCGTATGCAGTTTCGTAGTGCATAAAATGTATTTCGACATCGTCAAGATGCGCAATTGGGTATTGACCAAATTGCTGATGCACAATGCGTCCTGGTACATACTTTGATGAGCCCACAAACTTAAGCTCTTGTTTGAGGTAGTAGTCCAGACGAGCTGCAAACTTAAGATAACACGGTGCGTAAAAAAACAGATTGGCCGTCGGGGAAAGGTAAGTCATGTCTATAAACCGATACGGCAGGGTGCCGGTGCAGTTACTGGCAATTATAGAGAAGTCACGGCTCTTGATGCCGCGAATATGCTGCTGGACTTGCGCTTTGCGCGCCAATTTAGTGGCTTTTTGTGTTGTTTTTGTTAAGAGTTTGCTAAGCATATGAACATCTCTTGGTGTTCGCCGTGTCTTGATATCTAAGTATTAATCAAGCCTTTTCTTGATTTATTATGCCCTAAAATGGCGCAAGCCTGACAGCCATTGCTGTTTTATCATTTGTCGGATCTCAGGTTGGATCTCGGGCGCTCCACCAGAGTGGCAGCAACCGTGATCAGCTTGCCATTACGCCAGATACCCATATCCGCTGTGTCATCTGGATCCAGTGCGGATATCAGTAGAAGCAGTTCAGTCGTATTGTTTATGGCACGATCGCCCACGCTTACGACCACATCATACGGTTGTAACCCGGCCTGGGCTCCTGGTCCGTTGGGTAGGACACCGGTAATCACTGCTCCACGCATAATTCGTTGATTCAAAGCAGGAAACATGGGTAAATCATCAGCACCGATACCCAACCAGCCACGAATAACGCGACCTTTTTCAACTAGCTGAGGCACGACTTGGCGAAGCAGCTCCGCCGGAATTGCAAATCCGATCCCTTGAGCTCCCTGATCTCGGCTAAATGCTGCTGTGTTGATTCCGACGAGCTGCCCCGACGGGTTAATCAGAGCGCCACCTGAATTGCCGGGATTAATTGCGGCGTCTATTTGTACAAAATTTTGCCAAGCACTTCCGCCCGCAACGTGCCTGGCGGTGGCGCTGACGATGCCCTGCGTGACCGTCTGCCCAACTCCGAATGGGTTGCCGATTGCCAGCACAATATCGCCCACGTGCAGAAGTGGCGATGTGTCGAACGTGGTGTGGGGCAGAGGTTTGTCAGCATTGACTTTCACCACGGCCAAATCGGTTTCTTTGTCGCTGCCCAGCACATCGGCTTTAAGTAACTCTCCATTGTTCAGCACAACATTGATCGTGTCGGCCCCATCTATGAGGTGGTAGTTGGTCAGTACCAGGCCGTTTTCGTCAATTATGACGCCTGAACCTTGGCTGGTGCTAAGGCGTTCTGAGGGGGCGATACCAGCCAAAGTGCTGGTCGGAACTGACGAATAGATTGTCTCGCTTGAGTAAAGACTCACCACTGAAGGCGCAACCTGAGCTATACCTTTGTGGTACGAGTCAACTTGATGATCTAAGATTCGGCCAAGCCAGTTACTTGGCGCCAATGGCGCAAGGCTCTTTCGCCCTGAGTCTGAGGCTAGGCCATAGATCAGTACCCCCGCTGCAAGGCCAATCAGCGAGTAGCTTATCCAGTACCGGGTTTTGATCTGCACGCTCCGTAAGTTGGAGCTTGCTATGGTAACCGAAGAACCCTGTTAGCGCGATTTTGCGGCCAGTGATGTGCTAATCTAGGGGGCTGCATCAAGGTCACGAATTCAAGATATTGGAGCCTCCAAATGAGCGCTAAAAAACAGACGGAAAACAGCATTGCTGCACCTGTCGAAAATTCCATTAATCAGGACAATGTTGATCCTGGTCGCCGCCGTCTTTTGATAGGTGGCGCATCGGTAGTCGGAGGAGCAGGCGCCGTCGCTATGGGCGTGTCCATGCTGGCTTCCATGTCTCCCAGTGCCCGAGCGAAAGCTGCTGGCGCGCCTGTCGAAGCCGACATCAGCAAACTGACAGAAGGCCAGATGATGACAGTCGAATGGCGTGGTAAACCGGTTTGGGTGGTGCGTCGTACTGCGGCAACTGTTGAGTTGCTCAAAAACACAACCATAGCACTGCGTGATCCTGAATCAATTGAGGATCAGCAACCTGCGTATGCGCAAAATGCGGTTCGTTCAATCAAAGAAGAATACCTTGTGTTGATCGGTATCTGCACGCATTTGGGTTGCTCACCCGGTTATCGCCCAGAGGTGGCCGCTGCCGATTTGGGTAGCGACTGGGAAGGTGGTTTTTTCTGTGCGTGTCACGGTTCTAAATTTGATCTCGCCGGGCGAGTACTAACGGGCGTACCAGCGCCAACTAATCTCGAAGTTCCGCCGCATTCATATATCGACGATTCCAATATCATTGTAGGTGTGGATGGAGGGGCTGCAGCATGAGTAAGACAACAGGTTTAATCGCTTGGATCGATGAGCGATTCCCACTAACCAAAATGATGGAAGAGCACGTAACCAAGTATTACGCGCCCAAAAATTTCAACTTCTGGTACTACTTCGGCTCTTTGGCGATGGTGGTGTTAGCGCTCCAATTTATCACCGGTATCTTCTTAACCATGAACTACAAGCCCGATGGCGAGCTTGCGTTCAAATCGGTTGAGTACATCATGCGTGATGTGAACTACGGTTGGCTGATTCGCTACATGCACTCAACGGGTGCTTCGTTGTTTTTTGTCGTTGTCTACTTGCATATGTTTCGCGGCATTATGTATGGCTCATACAAAAAACCACGTGAGTTGTTGTGGGTATTTGGCATGCTTATTTATGTCGCCCTAATGGCTGAAGCCTTCATGGGTTATTTGCTGCCTTGGGGCCAAATGAGTTACTGGGGCGCGCAGGTCATTATCTCTTTATTTGGTGCTATCCCGTTTGGTATTGGTGATGCTGTCACCTTATGGTTAAAAGGCGACTACATTGTTTCTGATGCCACGCTCAACCGCTTCTTTGCCTTGCACGTTATCGCTGTGCCGCTTGTGCTCGTATTCTTAGTGGTGGCGCATATATTAGCGCTGCACGAAGTGGGTTCAAATAATCCGGATGGCATTGAAATAAAGAAAACCAAAAATGCTGCTGGTATTCCTAAAGACGGCATTCCGTTCCACCCTTACTACACCGTTAAAGATCTATTCGGTTTGGTGGTGTTTCTTATCGTGTTTTTTGCGATTGTGTTTTTTGCCCCTGAAATGGGCGGTTACTTTTTGGAGCACGCCAACTTTGTACCGGCTGATCCGCTAAAAACACCCGAGCACATAGCGCCGGTTTGGTACTTCACGCCGTTCTATGCAATTTTGCGGGCAGTGCCGGATAAGCTGATGGGTGTAATGGCCATGGGTGCTGCGATTATTGTGTTGTTCTTTCTGCCATGGATCGATCGTGGCCCGGTTAGATCAATTCGTTATCGCTCCACTGCTTATAAGGTGTTGTTGTTCTCTTTTGTTATCGCGTTCATCGTGCTGGGTTACTTAGGTATGCAATCGCCCACCGATATGGGTAGGCTGGTATCGAGAATTTGCTCGCTGATTTATTTTGGATTTTTTGTTGGCTTGTTTGTGATTAGTCGAAATGAGAAAACCAAGCCTTTGCCTGAGAGGGTCACATGATGAAGACCACGATTAACATGAGTAGTGCACATATTGTGCATTTTGCTAAGCGCGGTAGCAGCAAAGCTCTTAAAGGCTTCGTGTTGGCTGCAACACTATTGCTACCACTGCAGTTAGCAGCATCGGGCTCAGGTGTAGCGCTCGAATCACCCATTATTGATACGGGTAATCATAAGTCGTTGCAACGAGGCGCAAAAACCTTCGTCAACTACTGCATGGGCTGCCACACAGCCGACTACGCTCGATACAGTCGTGTTGCAGCGGATTTAAAGCTTGATGAAGAAGACGTGCTCAACAATCTTATTTTCACCACCGATGATGAAGGTGAGCGAAGCAAGGTGGGTTCGTTAATGGAAAGCAGTATGTCCGAGGATTACGGCAAGCAAGCCTTCGGTGTTGCTCCTCCCAATCTAGCGCTAACGGCGCGTTCGCGTGGCGTTGACTGGATCTACAGTTATCTCAAAGGCTTTTATCTCGACCCTAGCCGGCCAGGTTTAGGTGTTAACAACACGGTATACCCTGGTGCTGCCATGCCTCACGTTTTGTGGGAGCAGCAAGGTTTGATGAAGGCAAATTATGTAACAGATGAAGCGGGGCATAAACAGCTGGATGGCCTTAGCCGTGTAAGCGACGGTACCATGAGTGAAGACGAGTACGACGACATGGTTGCTGATCTTGTTAATTTCATGGCTTATATGGCCGACCCTATCAAGCAAACTCGCCATCGCATCGGCATGGTGGTGATGCTGTTCTTATTGTTATTGCTGGCCTTAGTGTATTCACTAAAAAAGGAATACTGGAAAGACGTCGTATAGTGGGTTTTGCGGGATTATCTCCGGTTCGATAAGAGCCGGGTATGGCCGCTCTTTACTATGAACTCAGTATTGACGGTTGAAGCTATCGCGCCAATATGGCAAGGTGGCAAGGTTCCAACAGCAGCTGAATGAGAAATAGTTTTTTGCGAAAGTGATGCGATACCGACATGACCCCGAGTAGGCCCTACCTCATACGAGCACTATATGAGTGGATAGTTGATAACCAGCTGACCCCGTATTTGCTCGTGGATGCCACTCACGAAAACGTCATCATCCCGCAAGCCTTTGTAGACGACGGTAAGATCATACTCAACGTTAGCCCCGAAGCTACTCACAGCTTGGTGCTTGGCAATGACGCCATCGTGTTTAATGCACGTTTTAGCGGTAATGCCATGGACGTCAGTGTGCCAGTAGGCAGCGTCAATGCAATCTACGCTCGCGAAAACGGTCAAGGCATGGTATTTGGCAAGCACGACGACATCCCACCAGAGCCAGGCACCAACAAGAAAAAGAAAAAACCTAGCGCTAACGAAATCAAGCGGCCTAATCTTAAGATCGTTAAGTAACTCCTCTAAAATGTGCCTAGCCCACGTTTACCAGGACGACGCGGCCACCTATCCGTCAATCGCATTGATAAACCAATCAAGCGCGTGATCTTCAAACTCGGTTGATACCCGGCCGTGCAAGGTCAAGCTTCGCTCCATCTCTTCGGCTGCGGATGGATCCAAGGGTGACAGAGCAACAACGTCGATGCGGGCGGCATGTTGTGGCTGAGCGTGTTGCTGTAAAAAAGCTCGCGCCGCCACTTTGAGCTTACTTTGTTTGTTGCGGTCCACGCTAATGGCGGGGTTGCCGTAACGACTGTTTTTACGATACCGCACTTCAACCAACACCCAGCTTTTAGCATTGTCATCAAACATGATCAGATCGATTTCGCCCATGCGCCGGTTAAAGTTTTGGCTGACGTGGCGCAAGCCTTGTGTCTGTAAATATCGGCAGGCGAGTTGCTCGGCTGCTTTGCCTATTGCCTGTGTGTTCATAGGACCTCCTTGTCCGTTACTGATTCTTTAAAACACTAGTTCAGCGCGCGGCTGCGTATTGATTGCAGAGGTGCTGCTTCTAAACGCTTCACCGGTACAGCGATACCTTCTTGGTATTGCGCCCAATCAAGATGACGCTCAATACGACCATCGCTAGTGAGTTCTAGTTCGCCGGTGTAGCCAGGTAGGCGTTGCCCTTGAGTAAGCGAATCTAATCCTACCAATATTTGGTAGGCATCGACGCCCAAGGCGTAAAGCTTGCCGTATACGCCTTTGGATTGCGGAAAGTTCTGTTCGATTGTTTGCTTGAGAGGGTCTTTACGTAGTTTTTTATTTAAGGCCCATGGCGTGTCTGCGTAAAAAATACTGTTGAGATCTTTGTTTTTTCGGACATCGTCTTCAAGCGCGGCAACTCGGCTTGTGGCGAGGCGCGTCAAATGGCGAGCACGAAAAAAATCTAACTGTGGACGCACCGAACGAGCTTGATCAGAAGTGATGGCAAGAAACACGACATCTATGTCGTTACGAATGCTGGGTTCGAAAAATAACTTTTGGCCGATGTTACGAGACAATGTACGAAAACGTTGATCGCTCTGCGAAATTTGTAAGGCATCGCGTATTTGCTCAGAGTAATCGTATTGGTCTTTAGGCAAAATAGCGATATGGGCAATGTCGCCACCATAGGCAAACATGGTTTCTTGGAACGCGCGCGCCTCGCGATCACCGCGTGAATCATCTGCTTGCAAAATAATGGCGGTGTTTAACGACAGCGCTATTGCACGAGACGCAGCTGAACGAGCTTCGTCTTCGGGCGCCAGGCCAAACTGCAGCAAATTAGAATTCGCCTCAGATTGTTGATAGAGCTCCACGGTATTGAGTGTCAGTGTTGGTACAGCTAGTGAGCGTTGCGTCACAATCGCTGACACGGCTTGTTTGCGTAACGGGCCGATGATCGCATCAGCGCCGTCGTTGACCGCATTTTGATAGGCAGTTCTTGCGTAGGCGGGATTAGCGCCGACATCATAAAAGCGCAAGGTTGGTACCACCTGGCTAGCGTTAGCTTGCTGATACGCGGTAACCAAACCATCACGAACTGCAGCTGCTGCATTGCCAATGCCTTGTGCTGATAGCGGCAGTAGCACGGCTATTTGATTAATGGGCTTATCATTGCCTATAAAGCCGCCGTCACCGTTGGGTTCAAACAACGCGGGCGCAAAACGCGAGTTGGCGGGATGCTTTGCGAAACGGGTTTGCCACTGACGAATCTGTTCGGCTCGCGGAGCGTTGTTTTGGGTACTATCGGCGTTGGCCAGCGCTAGCTCTATCCAGCCCTGATAAATATCACCACGTACGTTGGTGGTAAGCCCGCCTAGTGTGGTCACTGACTGTGTGCTGAGCATTTGCCAAATCTGTTGATGATTTTTATCGATAATATCTTGATTGCTCAATTGTGCTTCCAAATCGATGCGCGCGATAAGTTCGTTGTCTGGATCGTTTAATACATTAAAACTTTGTGCGCGAGTTTCAAACAACCGTGCCCGATGTAGTGGAGAAGTGACATCTTCTGGATCAGGTAATGCGTCCAGTGCGTCTTCCGCGTTGCCACTGAACATCAATTGTTTGGATTGCAGGATGGCATAGCGGTGTTGAAGCTCAAGTGTGGCAAGCTCAGATGGCACTGCGGTTAGTTTTTCACTGCCGGGCTCGAGCATGCCCCGGTCGAGCAGAATTTCGGCAGCGATTAGCAGGTAATCCTGTTGTTGATTAATATCGGAGCTGCGAGCTGCCCTGCTACTGTAGGTGTTTGCTGCGGCAAGGGGTTTGCCCTGGCGTAGCTGCCGTCGTGCCTTAG
Organism: Granulosicoccaceae bacterium; assembly: GCA_036478595.1. Classification (GTDB taxonomy): domain Bacteria; phylum Pseudomonadota; class Gammaproteobacteria; order Granulosicoccales; family Granulosicoccaceae; genus Granulosicoccus. Next base: position 179,110 of record JAZGEF010000003.1, on the reverse strand, counting down.
GGTCTGTTATTCTCGATATGCTTGGGTCTTCGGGCAATTTAGGCCCCGCAGATTGGCAACCCTGTAGGGCTACGACCAACAACAATGCGGAACAAATTAGTGATAGGCGGGTGATTGCGATCATGTGTTCAGATCAAATAAATAGGTTAGTTTTAGACAAGTTAGCAACATATTAGCTTACAAAAATTAGCTCACAAAAAAATTAGTAAAAATGAGATTCAGTTGCATATGACCGGAGCACAAAAATCGGTGTACGGGAATTCTCTAAACAAGAACACCCTGTACATAGTGGCTACACCAATCGGTAACAAAGATGATATCTCTTTGCGGGCGATTGAAGCTCTGCGTAGCGTTGATCGAATCTATGCCGAGGATACCCGTCATAGTAGCGTATTGCTGCGCCATCATGGTATTGCAACGCCAACAGTGTCATTGCATGAGCACAATGAGGAACAGCGTATAGCCTCTGTTGTGGCGTTTTTGCATGATGGAAACAGCGCGGCATTGATAAGCGATGCGGGGACGCCGCTAATATCTGACCCCGGTTACCGTTTGGTCAAAGCCTGTGTTGATGCCGATCTGGCAGTGCGCCCAATTCCGGGGGCCAGTGCCTTGACGGCCGCCCTATGCGTAAGCGGTTTACCAACCGACCGATTTCAGTATGTGGGCTTCCCGCCAGCACGCGAAGCGGCTCGAACCCAGTGGCTGGCATCGCTTGTCAGCGCGCCTCACACGCTCATTATGTATGAAGCTCGACATCGCATCTTGGCCACCATGCAGGCAATTGAAGCGGTTTGCGGTAGCGAGCGCCGAGCTTGTGTTGCTCGGGAATTAACCAAACGTTTTGAAACGCTGCACCACGGCAGCGTTGCTCAAATTCGTCAAGCCATGAACGATGATGACATGCAATTAAAAGGCGAGTTTGTCATCGTGCTGGCAGGGCACCAGGCAGAGGTTGACGAGGTCAATCTGGGTAAAGCGAAACAGGCTTTGGAGATACTGCTGCCGCACTTGCCGATCAAGGTGGCGGTTAAATGTGTTGTCGAACTACTCGATGTGCCGCGTAAAGCCACATACAATCTGGCAGTTGAAATGCGTAATCAGGATTCCTCTGAATAGTATCTAGAATTCAGTTGTGCTCACCCGGGCTCGCACCGACTGGGCTCGCACACGACTGGGCTCGCACACGACTGGGCTCGCACACGACTGGGCTCGCACACGACTGGGCTCGCACACGAGTTCGACAAACAGGTAAACTTGTCAGCGGAGTTGGCCAGATCATCGCGGCAGCACTTGTGCTGGCGAGGAAAGTCCGGGCTCCTTGGACAGGGTGCCAGGTAATTCCTGGGGGGCGTGAGCCTACGGAAAGTGCAGCAGAAAATAAACCGCCTAAGCAGTTTACTGCCGGTAAGGTTGAAATGGTGTGGTAAGAGCGCACCGCGTTCGTGGTAACACGTAACGGCATGGTAAACCCCACCTGGAGCAAGACCAAATAGAGGGACATAGGCGTGGTCCGCGCTGTCCCCGGGTAGGTCGCTTGAGCCTTGCGGTGACGCAAGGCCTAGATGAATGATGATCCACGACAGAACCCGGCTTAACGGCCGACTCCATCTAATTTAGTGCATTGTTACACACTGCAATAGCAGCCTTTGGGTTGTTATTGCAGCTGTGCCAAGGCTTGCCTCAAGCTCTAGTAATTAGCGCCCAGGTACAGGCCAATACTGTTTCCGTCCACGGTGGCGCCATTAGCTTCGTACTCAATGATCGTGGCTCTAATCCCAAAAACCGCTCTGTCACTGGCCAAATATTCTGCCATCAAGTTAATGCCTAAACTCTTGTCAAACTCGACGTTTCCACCATTGAAAAAGCTACCACGAGTTTTAAACTTGTTATCAAAATGATAAGTCAATCCGCCACCCAAGCGAAATTTTTCTAGTTTAATCATCTGGTTTAAATTAACCGATAAGCGTCTGAATTCGACCTCGCCATTACTAGCAGTTTCGCTGTCAATCTTGTAGCCAAAGCTGAATTCAGTCTGCAGGGCAGGATCGTTTTGCAATGGCGTGCTTGTGCCATAGCCAATTTCAAAAAACGCGCCATTGCCGGCTTTGATGTGGTTGGTATCACCGTTTGTAAATTGAAGAGAAAGTAGTTTATCGCCACCGCCTTCGATGCCGAGACGGCCAGCTAGGCTGCCAGCTGGGCTCTGGGTTGCCACTGTCATGAATGTGGCGAAAATAGGGATAAGGTTTAGGGCTTTTAGAAGTTTCATGTGCATCCATTCGAGTTAACTTAAGTCATTGGAAGATAGTTGGCTAATCCGTCTAGGTAAACAGCGTATATAGGGTTATCCACCGATCGCGCTAATCAACGCTAATGCTCATGGTGGTGTTGCCTACGGTGTTGATCACTTTCGAGAGACCTGCGGCCCGAATCTCTCATCACGCAGCATCTGCTGGCTTGACTGCGCGCGCATCCAGCGGGGCTCCATCCGCCGGGGGTGAAGTAGCTTAAGTGGGGGCGATGATTGCAAAATATCAGCAACGTAAATTCCCAGTTTGAGTAAAAAACCATCAAATGCTCAACTCTAGTTCATGTAAATTCTATCAAAGCTGGTTAAGTCTTTGATTACAGTGGGCTCTCGGTACTCCTGTAAGTCGTTGTGTTTGAACGAAAAATTCCGTGACACAGGCCGCATTTTTATTGACCGAGAGCCTAGGTGTCCGTATAGTGGCGCTTGGTGATGATTCGTGTCGAATTGTGGGTAATTGAGGCGTCAAACGCTAAAAACCGATGTTTAGGGGAATTTCCAAACTCAGCGTTGATGCTAAAGGCCGGCTTGCCGTACCCAAACATCATCGAGATCGGCTGATGGCCGATGGGATCACCGAATTGATGGTGACGGCTGACCCTTCGCGTTGTTTATTGATTTACCCGATGCCGGACTGGCGAGCGATTGAAACCAAGTTAATGAGTTTGCCGAATACGAATCCTCACAGCCGTGCGATACAACGATTGTACGTCGGTTACGCAACGGAAACTGAATTCGATAGTAATGGCCGCATCCTGTTGCCGGCGGAATTGCGCGAGTACGCTGGCATTGATCGCAAGGCTGTATTGATCGGCCAAGGCAAGAAATGCGAGTTATGGAGCGAAAGTGGTTTTGCTGAAGCATCGAACGAGTGGCCTGATCTTATTAATGATCAAGACCAGTCAGAGGTGGCTGAAGCAATCCAACAATTGTCACTTTGATGGGCTCGGCACATGTGCCGGTGTTGCACCAGGAGGCGATTGAAGCGTTGCAGATTAAGCCTGCAGGGCGATATGTAGACGCCACCTATGGTCGGGGTGGCCACAGCAAATTACTGCTGTCGAAGTTAGGAGCCGAAGGGCAGGTATTAGCACTGGACAGAGATCCAGAAGCGATCATCAACGCACAACAACAATTTAATGATGAATCGCGGTTTGAAATCGTTAAGGCCAATTTTGATCAGCTCGATACGGTGCTGGCTTCAAGGAAATGGCTTGGAACCTTAGATGGTTTGTTGCTTGATGTCGGGGTGTCTTCACCTCAACTTGATGTAGCAGAACGTGGGTTCGGATTTTCGAGAGATGGTGCGCTTGATATGCGCATGGATCCGCATAGCGGGCAATCGGCAGCTGAATGGTTGTCTGGGGTAAGTGAGAACGACTTGATCGATGTATTAAAAACTTTTGGCGAAGAGCGTTATGCAAAGCGAATAGCGAGGGCTATTGTTGAGCAACGTACGCTTGCGCCAATCACAGGCACATCTCAGTTAGCTGAAATAGTGAAGGTTGCGCACCCTCGTTGGGAGCGCCATCACCATCCCGCTACACGTTCGTTTCAGGCTATTCGTATTTTTATTAATGACGAGCTGGGTGCTTTGCAGCGTGTGCTTGCACATGCCACCACTGCGCTTAAGCCTGGTGGGCGTTTGGCAGTCATAAGTTTTCATTCGCTTGAAGATCGTATTGTTAAACGTGCGCTTCGGAAGCCACCGCCTGATCCATCAATACCACGCCATTTGCCGCAACCTCCCACGGCTGAGCATCCATGGCGCTTGATTGGAAAACCTGTCAAAGCGAGTGAGCAAGAGCTCGGCGTTAATCCTCGTGCACGTAGCGCCATTATGCGAGTCGCGGAGCGAGTTGCATGAAGACCTTGGTGATAGTTGCAGCCCTAGCCGCCGCAAATTTTTGTACTGCAGTCGCCGTGGTTTACAGCAAACACCTGAGTCGTCGTGCCACTACTGACATCAGCAGAAATCAATATCAAATAGATGAGCTGGATGTGCAGTGGAGTCAGTTACAAATTGAAGAGGGTACATTTTCCGAGCATGGTTTGGTGGAACGAACAGCACGTGATCGCCTGGGCATGGTGCTGCCAGGTCTCGATGATTCTAAAATATTAGTGCGACATGTTGAGAACGCTAACTGATGGCTCGCACTAAAAAGCTTCGTAAAAATTGGACTCGCCGCAGACGCGAAGTGCTGGTGTTGTTTTTTGTTATGGCGTCGTGCTTGGTTGTACGTGCTGTGTACCTGCAAGTGTTTGACCATGAATTTTATCGTGGTGAAGGTGATATGCGCCAGCAGCGGGTCGTGTCGATTCCTGCAAATCGCGGCAACTTGCTAGACCGTCACGGTGAGGCGCTCGCGGTTAGCACCCCTATTCAGAGTGTTTGGGGTGACCCGCGCTCGCTGATCAAGCAGCCAGCGGCGATGCGTGAGGTAGCATCCTTACTAGGGCTTGATCCCGCCAGATTGCAAAAGCGTATCGATACAGCGGCATCGCGCGGCAAGGAGTTTGTTTACATTAAGCGTCATGTCACACCCGATGTTGCGACCAAGGTGATGGACTTACGCGTCTCTGAGCTATCAACTCAACGAGAGTTTCGTCGTTATTATCCAAGTGGTCAGGCCGCATCGCATGTTGTCGGTTTTACTGATATTGATGACGTGGGTCGTGAGGGTTTAGAGCTTGCCTATAACGATTGGCTGAAAGGTCAGCCTGGTTTGCGTCGCGTCATTCGAGATTTGAATGGTCGCGAAATCGCCAGCATGGATATCGTTGAAGCCGCGGTCCCGGGTAAAGAGCTAAGGCTCTCCATTGACAAGCAGCTGCAATACTTTACCAACAGTGTATTGCGCGATGCTGTTGCCAAGCAACAGGCGGAATCTGGTTCAGTTGTGGTAATGGATGTCAAAACCGGTGAAGTGCTGGCAATGGCTAATTACCCAAGTTACAACCCGAACGACCTGAAAGATCGAGCCGGTGGCCGTCAACGCAATCGCTCGATCACAGATGTTTTTGAGCCTGGCTCAACCATGAAGCCTTTTACGATAGCCGCTGCACTCGACTCGGGTGACTTTAAACCCGATGACATTGTATTTACGTCGCCAGGGCATTATGAAATTGGCAAATACAAGATTAGCGATTCGCGTGACAATGGCTGGTTGGATCTACGTGGCATCGTACGCAAGTCAAGCAACGTGGGTATTAGCAAGGTGGCTACTCAACTCGACCCGGAGCAGATGTGGTCCGTGTTTGATGCCTTTGGTTTTGGTCGCCCACCGGGTAGTGAATTTCCGGGTGAGGTTGCGGGTTATTTTAATCACCCCACGTTATGGCATCACATAGAGCAAGCCAGTGTGTCCTACGGTTATGGCATATCGGTGTCCGCCTTGCAGCTGGTACGCGCCTATGCTGCATTGGCCAATGGCGGGGTCATGCCTACGGTTTCGTTTATTGCGCAGCCTGAAAACCCGGCTGGGCGTCGTGTTGTTGATAAAGAGATTGCTAGCGAAGTTAGCAGCATGCTTGAAGCGGTGGTGACTGATGGCACGGGCACTCGAGCTAAGGTGCCAGGCTATCGTATTGCGGGTAAAACGGGCACATCACACAGGTCACAAAGTGGCGGTTATGCAGAAGATCGATATGTGTCAGTGTTCGCAGGCTTTGCTCCTGCGTCGCGACCAGAGATTGCCGTTGTGGTTGTGGTACATGATCCAAAAGCCGGACAGCATTTTGGTAGCGTAGTAGCAGCCCCCGTGTTTGCTAATGTCATGTCGCATGCTTTGCGGCTACAAGGTGTAGAGCCTGATGATATCGATGACCACCGTGCTCAACTATTGAATCAGCAAGGTGATCGTTCATGACGATTCGCCGGTCGCAGTCACTCGCTAACTTGATGAGCGACATCGCAGATATGCCTGATGTCATGGTTTCTGGCGTGGCATTGGATAGTCGTTTGCTGGGTGCGGGTGATCTTTATCTGGCGGTAGCCGGGGCTACGACTCATGGTTTGGCATTTGTTGAGCAAGTAATTAACAGCCAAGCGGCGGCCGTACTTATTGATGAGCACCTAGATGATAGCTTCGACGCAGCGCTACAGCAGTTACGTGTAGCAGGCATTGTTGTTGGTAAAGTACCGCAGTTAAAAAATCGCGTTGGTGAAATTGCCGCTGATTTTTATGGCCGGCCAAGCCAGCATTTAAATGTTGTTGCAGTAACGGGCACGGATGGTAAAACCTCGGTTTGTCTATTTATAGCCACAGCATTGCGCCAACTTGGGCATAGCTGTGGATATATCGGCACGCTTGGCTGGGGTGTTGATGAACTTGCCTCTACGGCACTCACGACACCAGACGCAGTTAGTTTGCAGCGCATGCTTGCAGAACTTCGGGCACAGGGTGCGGCCACGGTGGCGCTTGAAGCTTCGTCGCACGGTATTTCAGAAGGGCGTCTGGATGATGTCGCTATTGACGTTGCGGTACTGACCAACATCGGCCGCGATCATCTTGATTACCACCAAACACTAGAGCACTACAAAGCTGCCAAGGCGCAGTTGTTTAGTTGGCCCAGTTTACGTGCAATTGTTGTTAATCGGCACGATGAGCTAGGCGCTGAATTATTAGCCGAGTCAACAATTCCTGGTTATGCCTTTACCAGCAAGTCTGCAAGCAGTGCTGGCAGTGACAACACGCATGCGTTAATTGAGGGGCGCGATATTCAGTTAACGGCGGCGGGTATTCAATTTGATCTTGTTGATGAAAGCCAGTCACACACTGTAACGAGTGGATTATTTGGACGCTTTAATGTCGAAAACTTATTGGCCTGCCATGGAGTGCTTCTGGCCTTGGGCCATGCAGCTAATGATTCGGCCAATGCCTTGGGTGCGTTGCAAGCGGTGCCTGGCAGAATGGAACAATTCAGTGCTAAGGGCCGGCCAACAGTGGTAGTTGACTTTGCCCATACACCGCAAGCGCTCCAATCAGCTATCGCAGCCCTGCGCGATCACGCCGATGGTGTGTTGTGGGTAGTGTTTGGTTGTGGTGGTGATAGAGACAAAGGTAAACGGTTACCAATGGGGCGAGCTGCAGAAGCTGCGAACCATGTGATTGTCACCGATGACAATCCGCGTTGGGAGTCGTCGCAATCAATCATTGACGCCATATTAAGTGGCATGCAAAACCCACAAGCCGCGATTGTTATTGCTGATCGACGTGAGGCTATCGCTTATGCGATTACGACAGCTGCTGAAAACGATGTGGTATTAATCGCAGGGAAAGGCCATGAGGATTATCAGATTAACAATGGAAAGCGTTTGCCGTTCAGTGATCGATTAGTTGTTGATGCGCTGTTGCAGGAGGCGTGCTGATGTTTCGTTTAATGTTTTCAGATTGCATTGAACCGTTGAATGCACAGTTAAGCGGCGATGACTTGCAACTCAATAGTTTTAGTACCGATACTCGAACGCTAAACTCAGGGGATATTTATATCGCTCTGCAGGGCGAGAATTTCGATGGCCATGATTACATTGAGCAAGCCGCAGAGCTCGGAGCCGCTGGATTTGTTGTTAACAAGCCTGTGAATACTAACAAGCCTTGCCTGCAAGTGGCAAATACGCTACTTGCACTTCAGCAACTATCAAGCTTATGGGCTCGGGGCCATCAAGTGCCAACAATTGCGATAACGGGCAGTAATGGCAAAACGACAGTCAAGGAGCTCATTGCGGCAATCTTACGGCAGCTGGGGCCTGTGTTGGCAACAGAGGGCAACCTAAACAACGAAATTGGTGTGCCATTAACCTTACTAAAGCTGCGTCAAGCGCATCAATATGCGGTTATCGAGATGGGTGCTAACCACCCGGGCGAAATTAAAGTACTAAGCCGATTGGCGTCACCTGATGTTGCGGTCATCACCAATACTGAAGCGGCTCATTTAGAAGGCTTTGGCAGTTTGCTAGAAATAGCCAAGGCAAAAAGTGAAATATTTTCAGGCCTAGAAGATGATGGCTGGGCAGTGCTTTATGCGGATGATGTTCGCGCCGATATTCTTGAAACTGCAGCATCTGAATTCCGCATTTGCACATTCGGTAAAAGCGAAGACGCCGATGTACACGCAGGCCGAGGTGATGGTTTTAGAGTGGAAGGCGTTGGCGATGCGTTCGATATTTCATTTTCACTACTAGGCGATCACAATCGCGTCAATGCACTTGCTGCAATAGCAGCGGTTCAATGTCTGGATGCACAATCTGACACTATTCAAGCAGGGCTTGCCTCTGTTAGGCCAGTCGCACGACGTCTTGAGCAAAAGCCGGGTGCCGCGGGCAGTACTCTAATTGATGATTCCTACAATGCAAATCCTGCATCAGTTCGAGCAGGGATTGATGTGTTAGCAAATATAGAAGGTAAGCGGATTTTGATTCTAGGAGACATGCTAGAACTAGGTGATGAATCCGTGCAACTGCACAAAAGCGTTGGTTTGTATGCTAAACGAAAAAAAATTGATGCAGTATGGACAGTCGGTAGTTTGGCGCAGCATGCGTCTTCGGCTAGTAGCTGCGGCCGACATTTTGCGTCGCAAGAAGATTTGCTTGAAAATTTATTGCCTGAACTGGATGTAAAAACTTCGGTGTTATTGAAAGGTTCGAGAGGCGCGCGCATGGATCGCCTTGTTGATGCCTTGCTGGCAAATGAGCCACCGGTGTTGAACACACGGGTTAATGACGTGGTTCCAGGGGTTGTCATATGATAATCCTGCTAGGCGACTGGTTAACCGAAGCTAATAGTGGTTTTGGCGTGCTGCAATACATCACTGTGCGGGTTATTTTTTCGGCCCTTACTGCCTTGCTGATCAGCTTGGTATTAGGCCCAGTACTTATTAATTGGTTAACCAGTGCCAATATTGGTCAATCAGTGCGTGATGATGGCCCGCAATCGCATCTGGTTAAAGCGGGTACGCCTACGATGGGCGGCGCGATGATCATCATGTCTGTTGTGTTCAGTACCTTGTTATGGGCGGATCTTTCAACCAAGCAAGTTTGGTTTGTCCTGTTTGTTACCATTGGTTTTGCTGCAGTAGGTTGGGTTGACGACTACCGTAAAGTTATCTTGTCAAATTCGGTTGGCTTAACAGCGCGCGAAAAATTGATATCTCAAACTCTGATTGCGGGCCTGGCGGTGATTGCGTTTTATGCAACAACTGCCGATCGGTCCGAACTTGAATTGATTGTTCCATTTTTCAAAAACGTAGCAATTCCACTGGGTTGGATGTTTGTTCCTTTCGCATTTTTAGTCATTGTGGGTAGCAGCAACGCTGTTAACTTAACAGATGGTTTGGATGGATTGGCCATTTTGCCATCGGTGATGGTGGCTTCAGGGCTTGGAATAATTGCCTACCTAGCAGGGCACGCAGTGTTTGCTGATTACCTCCTTATTCCAAATATAAAAGGCGCAGGTGAGCTCACTGTTTTTTGTAGTGCTATGGCAGGGGCAGGTTTGGGTTTTTTGTGGTTTAACACCTATCCAGCGCAAGTATTTATGGGTGATGTAGGTGCCTTGTCTATCGGTGCCGCCTTAGGCGCAGTTGCCATCATGGTGCGGCAAGAGCTCGTGCTTTTTATTATGGGTGGCGTGTTTGTTATGGAAGCGGTGTCAGTGATAGTGCAGGTTGCATCATTTAAGCTTACTGGCAAGCGTGTGTTTCGGATGGCGCCGATTCATCATCACTTCGAACTCAAGGGTTGGCCTGAGCCGCGCATAATTGTGCGGTTTTGGATCATCACTGTTGTGTTGGTGCTGATTGGTTTGTCAACTTTGAAGATCCGCTGATGAAATCTGAACAGCTACATAAGCAAAAAGTATTAGTGGTTGGCCTCGGTGTGACCGGTTGGTCGGTTGTGCGTTACTTACAAGCTAATGATGTTGCCTTTGCGGTGGCTGACGAAAAGGCGCAGCCAGGTAAGGACACTTATGCCTTGGGTGAGGCTCAGCTGCATACGCAGTTTGATGCAGCGACGTTTACAGCGGTTGGTGTCATTGTATTAAGCCCAGGTGTGCCTCGATCGCATCCGGCTTTAGTTGCGGCCTTGGCTAATGGCGTAAAAGTCATTGGCGATATCGAATTATTTGCATCAGCTGTGAATAAGCCTGTTATTGCTGTTACCGGCTCAAACGGTAAGAGCACAGTGGTTAGTTGGATGGCGCATATTCTTGCGCAAACTCAAATTGATGCGGTACTGTGCGGCAATATCGGAAAGCCCGCGTTGGATAGCATTAATTTGGCTGCTGATGTTTATGTGCTTGAGTTGTCGTCCTACCAGCTGGAGTCAACAGAGTCGCTTGCGCCTCTCGCGGCTTCTGTACTTAACATTAGTGATGACCACATGGATCGCTACGATTCGCTTGAGCACTATGCGCAAGTCAAGCGTCATATCTATAACAATTGCGAGCATGTAATTGCTAATCGTGATGATGCACGAACTTGGCCAATATCTGACACCGTGTCCGCCAGTTTTTCGGCAAATTCAGAAACGTATTTTGCCGTTGATACTAACAATGCTAGCGACTACCGATGCATTGATCGGGATAACAAGTGTTGGGTATGCAAGGGCGATAAAGAACTGCTAGTGCTTTCTTCAACCCGATTGCCTGGGCGGCATAATCGGGCTAATGCTCTTGCCACTGTGGCGTTGTTAGCACCACTTGATATTGATCAAAATATTCTACAGGCCAGTATCAATACGTTTGCAGGCTTGCCTCACCGCACTGAATTGGTTGCCGAGCTTAATCAGGTGCTTTGGTACAACGATTCCAAAGGTACCAACATCGATGCGTGTGAAAAAGCAATTGAGGCTATGCCGGGGCCTGTTGTCTTGATAGCGGGTGGTTTGGGTAAGGGCGCTGATTTTCGAGCGCTGCGCCCCGCCGTATCCAAGTGCGTCAAAGCGTTGGTATTGATTGGTCGTGATCGTCAGTTAATGGCTGAGGCCTTACAAGATCTAGCTGATGTGCGGTTTTGCGATTCAATGAATGATGCGGTGCTTGCCGCCAGCGAAATTGCAGTCGCGGGTGATGCTGTGTTGATGTCACCAGCTTGTGCAAGCTTCGATATGTTTGACAACTTCGAACAACGCGGAATTCGCTTTTGCGAAGCCGTGCAGGCGTTGGCTGCATGAGTGAGATGATTTCAAGAATTGCATCCGGGCGCTTGGCACCGCGTGTTAATACGCAGCCTGATAGCAGCTTGTTGCTGCGTCGGCACGCGTTGCTGTTGGTTATTCTAGCGCTTGCTTTGTTTGGCGTGGTCATGATCACGTCATCATCAATGGCGTTCGCATCACAAAATTATGGTTCTCCGTTCTATTTTGCCAAGCGACAATTGTTTTTTCTGATCTTGGGCTTGGGCTTGGGTTTGGGTTTGTACCAATTGCCATTGGCAGTATGGGAAAAATACGGCCCGCACATGATTATCATGTCGATGTTCTTTTTGCTATTGGTTTTGATACCGGGCATTGGTAAAGAGGTGAATGGTAGTCGTCGCTGGATTGATCTTGGTTTGTTCACCGTGCAAGTGTCAGAATCCGCCAAATTATTTATCATCGTTTACCTGGCAGGTTATCTAGTACGTCGTGGCGAATTAGTGCAAACCACCTTTGGTGGTTTTGCACGCCCCTTAGGTTTAATTTGCGCAGCCAGTGTGCTGTTGTTGTTAGAGCCTGACTTTGGCGCAGCGGTCGTGATCATCTGTACTGCTTTGCTCATGCTCTATGTAGCTGGTGTTAGGTTTACTCAGTTTGCAGCGCTTATCGGCGTGTTAAGCGTGCTTGGCACTTTGCTAATCGTTGTGTCACCGTATCGTATGCGTCGCTTTGCCAGTTTCCTTGATCCGTTCTCAGATCCATTCAACAGCGGTTTCCAGTTAACGCAATCGCTGATTGCGATTGGTTCTGGCAGCATCAGTGGGGTTGGTTTGGGTAGTAGTGTACAAAAACTCTTTTACTTGCCCGAAGCACATACCGATTTTCTGTTCGCCGTGTTGTGTGAGGAGCTAGGTTTGATCGGTGCGCTAGTGCTGATCTGTGTTTACTCTTACATTGTTTGGCGCAGTTTTCGACTTGCGCGAATAGCAGATGAGCAAGGCAACCGCTTTGCTGGTTTTATCGCCATGGGCATTGGTGGCTGGATCGGTTTGCAAGCGTTTATTAATATTGGTGTGAACATGGGAATGTTGCCTACTAAGGGTATTACATTGCCGTTCATGAGTTACGGTGGTAGTAGTGCGCTGGTATTCGCCGCAAGCTTTGCATTGCTACTTCGAGTCGAAGCTGAGACACGAGCATTTGCTATTCAACGCCTTAAGCCACGGCGGAGTTCTAAATGAACCAACATAAGCCGATTGTGATTGCAGCGGGCGGCACCGGTGGGCATATATTTCCTGCGCTGGCTGTTGCTAATGAGCTGCGCGATCGTGCCGTACCCGTGGTATGGGTTGGCACGCGTCACGGAATGGAATCACGCTTAGTGCCGGAAGCCAAATTCGATATACGCTGGATCAGCATAGAAGGCATACGTGGTAAGGGATTGCTAGGCTTGCTACTTAGCCCATTTAAAATTATAAAAGCCAGCGCGCAAAGCATACGCATCCTAAAAGGCATTAAGCCCGGTGCCGTATTAGGTATGGGTGGTTTTGTATCGGGGCCAGTGGGTTTAGCGGCACTACTTATGCGCAAACCGCTGGTGTTGCACGAACAAAATGCTATTGCCGGCACCACAAACCGAATGTTAAGCCGATTCGCCACTCGCGTTTTCGCTGCAATGCCCGGTGCGTTCTCAAATGAGCGAGCTACTGTCGTGGGTAACCCGGTGCGTAAGAGCGTCGAGGTAGTCGATCAACGTAGCACAGCGGATACTGATGCCTCTTTAAAGGTGCTGGTAGTGGGTGGCAGTCGCGGCGCAAGAATACTAAACGAAACAGTGCCGGCAGCGATGGCATTGCTTAGTGATGGTGTCGCAACAGTCTGGCATCAAACCGGTGTTACTGAGCAAGCACAGGTACAGCAACGCTATACCGATAATGCCGGTGATGCGCGTGTTGATGCATTTATCGATGACATTGGCGACGCATATCGCTGGGCCGATTTGGTCATTTGCCGAGCGGGTGCAATGACGGTAAGCGAAATTAGCGCTGTAGGAATTGCCAGCGTGTTGGTGCCGTTTCCACATGCCATAGATGATCACCAAACGCATAATGCCCGTTATTTGTCGGATGCATCGGCGGCTGTCTTGTTGCCACAAACCGAACTCAATGCTCAATCGCTTAGCGAGCAAATTGAAAGGCTTGCCAATGATCGTGCAGCAATCGATGTTATGGCAGCTGCGGCAGTTGGTATGTACAAACCACAGGCAAGCGAACACTTGGCCGATGCACTGCAGGCGGTATCACGCTAATGGTAGTGTCTATCTCGCCGGCAGTTAAAAGCCAGATGCGCCGCATCCAAGGCATGCACTTCATCGGCATTGGCGGTGTCGGTATGGGTGGTATTGCAGAAGTGATGCACCATCTTGGTTTTAAGGTTAGTGGCTCTGATCTTGGTAGTAACGCCTTAACAGAGCGGCTTGCAGGCTTGGGTGTGAGCGTGATGAAAGGCCATGCTGCTGAACATGTTGAAGCAGCTGATGTAGTAGTGGTATCAACGGCAGTGCCCGAAACTAACCCTGAATTAGTACGTGCACGTGAACTCCACATACCCATCGTGCGTCGCGCTGAGATGCTGGCAGAACTAATGCGCTTTCAGCAAGGTATCGCTGTTGCAGGTACGCACGGTAAAACCACAACCACTAGCCTCGTTGCAAGCATATTGACCGAAGGTGATTTCGACCCTACTTATGTTATCGGTGGCCAGCTTAATAGTTCGTCTCGTAACGCCTATTTAGGCCAGTCTGAATGGTTGGTTGCTGAAGCTGACGAAAGTGATGCGTCATTTTTATATCTAAACCCGGTTATGGCGGTTGTGACCAACATTGATGCTGATCATCTGTCCACCTACGACGGTGACTTTGAACGTTTAAAGCAAACCTTTGTTGATTTCTTAATGCATTTGCCATTTTATGGCCTTGCGATTGTCTGCATTGATGATGAAAACATTCGAGAAGTGCTACCTAGGGTTGCACGCCCGGTGCGTAGTTATGGTTTTTCAGATGATGCCGATGTGCGTGCTGTTGAAATAACGCAAAACGGTTTGCAGATGCATTTTTCAGTGGCTTGTGCTGATGGTATGAAGATAAACGATGTCGTGCTAAACATGCCGGGCGAGCACAACGTGTTAAATGCATTAGCGGGCATCGCAGTCGCTATTGAATTAGGTGTATCGGCAGAGACGATAAAATCTGCCTTGCTTAAATTTGCCGGGATTGGCAGACGAGCGCAGGCGCAAGGCGAACTTCAGTTAGCCCAAGGTGTTGCCACGCTATTTGATGATTATGGGCATCACCCAACAGAGGTCACCGCAACGCTTAAAGCGATAAGCTCAGCATGGCCCGAAAAACGATTGGTGGTTGTGTTCCAGCCGCATCGCTATACCCGTACTCGTGATTTGTTTGAAGATTTTGCCGAATCACTATCGACTCCAGATGTGTTGGTATTGACCGAAGTCTATAGCGCCGGTGAAGAACGAATAACCGGTGCTGATGGCCGATCACTAGCGCGAGCGATACGTATTCGAGGGCACGTTGATCCAATTTTTGTTGAAGATATTGCCACCGTGCCTGAAGCGCTTGAATCAATTTTGCAAGACGGTGATGTGGTACTAACGCTAGGTGCTGGCAACGTTGGCGGCTTGGCTAAAACACTACCGCAACACTTTGGTGGTGAGGTATCAAATGGTTGATTTTATGACTCCAACAGCCGCGCAGCTAGGCAAGGTGGCAGTCGTCATGGGTGGCTGGTCGGCAGAGCGCGAAGTGTCGCTGATGAGCGGTAAGCAAGTATGCGATGCATTACGTGATGCAGGTATTGATGCTACTGCAGTAGATGCGGATCAAAACATCGCCAGCGTGTTGGCGGCCGGCGGATACAAGCGATCATTTTTGATGTTGCATGGTAGAGGCGGTGAAGACGGCTGCGTTCAAGGTGCATTGGATTTAATCGGCATGCCTTACACCGGCAGCGGTGTGCTCGGTTCAGCACTGGCGATGGACAAGATGCGCAGCAAAATTGTGTGTACGGCGCAAGGCATCCCAACGCCGGACGCGTTCATGGCATCCACTATTGAAGAGGCCAGTGTTGCTGCACGCAATATTGGTTTCCCAGTGGTGGTAAAGCCAACTCTAGAAGGTTCTAGCATTGGGGTGTCAATGGTGGATTCTGCCGCAGAGATTGCAGATGCTTTCAATGTGGCGGCGCAGCACGGGCCATTGATGATTGAAAAACGAATGCTTGGCCGCGAAGTTACGGCGGCAATTATTAATGGGCAATGCTTGCCGTTGGTTAGCATGAAAGCTCAGGGCGGTTTTTATGATTACGATGCTAAGTATCTTGCACAGGATACGCATTATGAGTGCCCGGTGGTAATGCCCGAGGAGTTGAGCAAAGAAATTGAGCAGTATGCGCTGGCTGCGTTTGAGGCTTTGGCTTGCAAGGGTTGGGGTCGGGTAGATTTCATGCTTGATGATCAGCAGCGCCCTCATTTTATTGAATGCAACACAGCGCCGGGCATGACTAGCCATAGTTTAGTGCCCATGGCCGCAGCCGCTGCCAATATGGATTTCGTAACGCTATGTTTGAATATCCTGGCGCAAACGCTTAATCAACAGGAGCTGGCGGCATGAGCGCAGTGTTGATGAATACGATTGTTTCGCCCATTGCCAACAGGGGCGTAGGCAGCCGTGTGCGTTGGGCCGTGGGTTTAGCGGGATTAGCCTTACTGGTGGTTGCATCAATGGCGGCAAGTAATGTGGCTAAAGACGCGGCGCGATTTCCAGTTAGCAACGTGGATGTATTAGGTACACTGGATTACGCTGATCGAGACTCCTTGCAGCAATTAATCGAAGTGCGCACGCGAGAAGGTTTTTACGCCTTAGACATTGATGGTATAAGGCACACGCTGGAGGCTACACCTTGGGTGTCGGCGGTGCATGTTCGTCGTGTATGGCCGGCGAGGTTGTCGGTGGATGTGGAGGAGCATGAGCCTACGGCACGTTGGAACAAAGACGCTTTACTAAGCAAAGGCTTAGAGCTCTTTTATCCACCACAACTGGATCTGAACAACGCAAAAGCTGCGCAATGGCAATCACATTTTGTTGGCTTGCCGCAGCTAACGGGGGCTACTGGACGGCATGAAGCAGTGCTTGATGCATTTAGGTATTACCAGCAAATGTTGTCCCAGTTTGGGGTGCAGCTTGATGCACTGGAAGAAGACGAGCGATTGTCGCAATCAATGCACCTATCCAATGACGTCATCGTACATTTGGGATACGAGCATCGCGAAGTACGTTTGCAACGATTCATTGATGTATATGAAAGGTTGGTTACGCCACTTGAAGGCCGAGCCGCTAGTTTTGATATGCGTTATAGCAACGGGTTTGCGTTAAGAGGCGGCAGCTAATGGCTACAAAAACTGAAAATCAGATGGTTGTAGGTCTCGACATCGGGACATCCAAGATCGTTGCGATCGTAGCCGAAGTTGACAACGACGGTAATGTCAACTTGATCGGCATAGGTTCGCATCCTTCAGTGGGCCTGAAGAAGGGTGTTGTGATTAACATCGATCAGACAGTCGATGCGATACAGCACGCTGTCAAGGAAGCCGAACAGATGGCAGGCGTGCAGATTAAATCCGTGTTTGCCGGCATTGCCGGCAGTCATATTAAGAGTCTTAACTCGCATGGCATTGTGGCGATTAGGCAAAGTGAAGTTGAATCTGATGATGTTGAACGTGTCATTGATGCGGCGAAAGCGGTAGCAATACCGGCAGATCAACGCATCCTGCATGTGTTGCCGCAGGAGTTCATCATTGATAACCAAGATGGTATTCGTCAGCCTATCGGCATGTCAGGGGTGCGCTTAGAAGCAAAGGTGCATTTGGTAACAGGCTCAATCAGTGCGGCGCAAAATATTGCGAAATGCATACGACGTTGCGGTCTGGAAGTTGAAGACATCATTCTTGAGCAACTTGCATCAAGTCATTCGGTACTAACGCCAGATGAAAAAGATTTAGGCGTTGTGCTGGTTGATATGGGTGGTGGTACAACAGATGTCGCAATCTTTAACGATGGCGCGATTCGACATACAGCGGTGATCGCAATAGCGGGTGATCAAGTCACTAACGACATAGCGGTGGCTTTTCGAACACCAACGCAATTTGCTGAAGAGATCAAAGTTAAGTATGCCTGCGCACTGCGCCAGTTAGCCAGCCCTGATGAAATGATCGAAGTGCCTGGTGTTGGAGACAGACAAGCACGTCGCCTCGAGCGACAAACACTGGCTGAAGTAGTAGAGCCACGTTACGAAGAATTATTAGGGCTGGTGCATGGCGAACTACGCCGCAGCGGTTTTGAAGAGGCATGCGCCGCCGGTATTGTACTGACCGGTGGTACATCAAAGATGGAAGGAGTAGTGGAATTGGCAGAGGAAATTTTCCATATGCCGGTGAGGTTAGGAGTGCCGCAACATGTAAACGGTTTAGCAGAGGTTGTGCGAAACCCAATACATGCAACTGGAGTTGGCTTGCTGCTATTTGGCATTCAAAGCCGGCAAAATCCACGGGGTCATTCAATTGATACTCGCTCAGAGAAAGGCGTGATTAAAAGAATGGCTGAATGGTTTCAACGTAACTTTTAATTTGGGGGCTACCAGGCATGTTGCCTAAGTAGTTTGATTAGAGAGTTTTATAAACAGTGACTAACGGGAACGAGACTATGTTTGAACTAGTAGATTCAATTAACGACGCACCAGTAATTAAACTAATCGGTGTTGGTGGCGGTGGCAGTAATGCTGTCCAGCATATGGTTGCATCAGGAATCGACGGTGTTGATTTCATTTGCGCCAACACAGATGCACAAGCGCTTAAATCAATGGGAGCACAAACTGTGCTACACATTGGTCAAAGCATCACTAAAGGTTTGGGCGCAGGTGCCAATCCAGAAATCGGTCGTCAGGCTGCAATGGAAGATCGAGATCGTATCCAAGATCTGATAGAAGGTACTGACATGCTATTCATCACTGCTGGTATGGGTGGTGGTACGGGTACTGGTGCGATTCCGGTTGTTGCGCAAATCGCTCGCGAAATGGGCGTGCTTACGGTAGCAGTTGTCACAAAGCCATTTCCTTTTGAAGGTGCTAAGCGTATGCAGATTGCACATCAGGGCATTGAAGAGCTACGTACTCACGTTGACTCTCTCATTACCATCCCTAACGAAAAACTGTTGTCAGTATTGGGTAAAAATATCAGCCTACTGGATGCTTTCCGAGCCGCAAATGATGTATTGCGCGGCGCGGTTCAGGGCATTGCGGAGCTGATCACAAACCCTGGCTTGATCAACGTGGATTTCGCGGACGTACGTACTGTTATGTCCGAAATGGGCTTGGCGATGATGGGTTCTGGTATTGGTCGTGGCGATGAGCGTGCAACTGAAGCTGCCGAAATGGCAATTTCTAGCCCGCTTCTAGAAGACATCGATCTAGCCGGTGCGCGTGGCATATTGGTTAATATCACGGCAGGTTTGGATATGGCTATCGGTGAATTTGAAGAAGTGGGCAATGTTGTTCGCCAATTTGCAGCTGAAGACGCCACGGTTGTTGTGGGTACGGCTATTGATGAGTCGCTGGAAGGTGAGCTGCGTGTCACAGTGGTTGCAACGGGTCTTGGCCAGCAACAGCAGCAAGGTCAATTACGATCTGTTCAACAATCGGTCAGCAAGCGAGTTGCGGGCGGGGCCGCCGGTATATCTACTGCCAGTGCCTCTCCTTATGCGAACTACGACAAAGAAAAACCAACCGTGATTCGCAAGACTGCTCGTGGCGCTTCTCAAACATCAGCTCCGGCATCGAGTGGGCACGATGTTGAGTACCTGGATATCCCTGCTTTTTTGCGTCGTCAGGCAGATTAGACGAAAAAGAGATTACCAGTGCTTAAGGTAGGTGGAGAGCACCCCTCTGGTCCGCTCTGATCCGCTACTATGCCGTCGGGCTGTTCGGGCATCACTACGATGCCCGAGCAACCAAAAGTCGGAATTTGAGCGGTAAGCCTGCGATTACCCAAATGAGCTGCTATATATGATGGCACGTTCGGCCGATAACTCGCAGTCAGGATTAAAATCAGTGATAAGACAAAGAACTCTAAAAAACACGATCCGTGCTACGGGAATTGGGTTACACACCGGCAAGAAAATATTCTTGACGCTTAGCCCTGCGCCTATTGATGCCGGTGTCGTGTTCCGAAGAGTCGACAGCACTCCACCCGTTGTCATACCCGGTCACCCGTTGAATGTGCAGGACACTGAGCTTGCTACGTCACTGGGCAAGGACGGGGTCCGCATATCAACCGTCGAGCATCTGATGGCCGCACTAGCTGGCTTGGGTATCGACAATTGCTACGTCGACGTAAGCGCCGATGAAGTACCTATTATGGATGGCAGTGCTGCACCGTTTGTGTTTTTGGTGCAGTCTGCGGGCATTCTTGAGCAAGGTGCGCCCAAGAAATTCATCCGCATCAAGAAAGCCATCGAAGTACGTGATGGCGAAAAATGGGCTCGATTTGACCCATTTAATGGCTTTAAAGTGTCATTCGCGATCGATTTCGATCACCCGGTCTTCAAAGGCCAGAAGCAAACTTCTGAAGTTGATTTCTCAACCACATCATTTGTGCGCGAAATCAGTCGTGCCCGTACGTTTGGCTTTGTTAGCGACATTGAAGCCCTGCGAAAGCGCGATTTAGCGTTAGGCGGTAGCTTGGAAAACGCGATTGTCATCGATGACTACCGTGTGCTTAATGAGGACGGTCTACGTTACAAGGACGAATTCGTACGTCACAAGATCCTCGACGCTATCGGCGATCTCTATCTGTTAGGCCACAGCCTGATTGGCTCGTTTACCGGTTATAAGTCTGGCCATGCGCTCAATAACCGCCTGTTGCGAGAATTACTACAGCAACAGTCAGCTTGGGAAGAAGTTGTATTTGAAGATGTCGAAACAGCGCCAATCTCCTACGTACAGCCCCAAGAAGCAGTGGGTTAAACGGATACGTCATTTACGCGAAAGCGGCGTCCGGCGTTCCGGAATGTATTAGACATCGGCGAGTCGTCTCTAGTCAGAGGCGGCTTCACCTAAATTTTTTGCCATCTTCATAAGTGCCCGCTTGAGTTCATCGTCTGGCATATCCTTTGCCGTCGACTCCACTATTTTTGCCGATTTTTCGTCCTGACCCTTCACTGCAGCTGCTACTTTTTTGCGCGGTGTCGATTTAACTTTCTCGCGGTTGACGTGCCAATTAACCTGATTCACTTGTATGTTCTGGCGGGCCAGATCGTCAATAATTTGGCTTGCGCTGAAACGCAGCCGAGCTAAAACAGCCGCATTGCTCACTGTCACCCGCAATACATCGTTTTCAATTCGACAAAATTGTATGTCCGAGAGTAGGGCTGGTGGCACAGTCCGTGATATCACTGTGTATACCCGCCGGTGTTCTTGCAGCGTTTTTGTCGCACCCGGTATCGATATTTCAGTCGATTTAGAAAAAAATGGCTTCATCAATGCTTCGGTCAAAAAGACGAGTTAGAACCTTAGTTAACTATACCGCTAAATATGGTTTAACGTTGTGCACTTGTATGGCTGTCGTGGGTGCCGGTATAACTGGTTACCGGGTAGGTCAGGATAAGCCAGATATCATACCTGCGGTGATCGTTGCGGCCAGCTATCAGGCGCCAGAAATTGATTTCACTGAGCGCCGAAACGCCCAGCTGGGGCGTATTAAGGCTGAAGTTATCGCATTACAGGTGCAGTTTTCGCGGCTTGCAGAAGTCGCCGATTTACATGATGGTGAATTTGAACTCGATGCTGATCCATTGCTCTTTGTTGAAGAGCCTGTCGAGCCTGCGGACGAGGCTAGCCTTTTAATTGAACAAATTGATCATATGAATAACGAAGCCCTGGTGCTGGAAAAAATATTCATTGAACGCCGCATAGCGCACGATCATCGAATATCAGGTACACCACTAGTCGGTGGTACCCGCAGCTCGGGCTATGGCTATCGTCTCGATCCAGTTAGTGGAAAACAAACTTTGCACCGGGGGGTTGATTACAGAGCGGAGGCTGGCACACCGATCTATTCTTTGGCCGATGGGGTCGTGAGTTATTCAGGGTGGAACGGCGATTACGGTAATTTGGTGGAAATCGATCATGGTGCTGGTTATCGCACTCGATATGCACATAACAAGGCAAATTTGGTGGATGTTGGCAAACGCGTCAGTAAAAATCAGATGATCGCAACGTTGGGTTCAACAGGTAAATCTACGGGCGCTCATGTGCACTTGGAAGTTCGTTATCAGGGTAGAGCCGTTGATCCGGGGATATTCATCCGTTAACAGCTATTATTAGCTGTGCGGTGTCATAATGGTGGGTGCGCAGCAATGCGGCCATCGACTGTTTTCACAAGCGTATTAAGTAGATCACTAACAAACATAGTGGTCTTTGTTTTGGGCTCTGAAGAGCCTGAAGGATAATAAATTTCATGTTAGCAAATCTGGTCAAGAAGTTTGTCGGCACTAGTAACGACCGAATCATCAAAAAGCTGAGCAAAGAGATCGCAGGGTTTGCATCGCTTGAGTCTCAATTGCAAGCTCTGTCAGATGAACAACTAGCAGCTAAAACCGAAGAATTCAAACAACAAGTACGTGATGGTGCCAGTCTCGACTCATTAATAGTTGAAGCGTTTGCTGTGGTCCGTGAAGCAGGTGTTCGCTCATTGGGCATGCGTCACTTCGATGTGCAGCTGGTGGGCGGCATGGTGCTTCACAGCGGCAAGATTGCTGAGATGCGTACCGGTGAAGGTAAGACACTGGTGGCCACCGCTGCAGTTTACCTTAATGCGCTATCTGAGAAGGGCGTGCACGTGGTTACCGTTAATGATTACCTGGCAGCGCGTGATGCTACTTGGATGGCAAAGTTGTATAATTTTCTGGGTTTGTCCGTCGGCATTATTGTCAGCAATTTATCTAGTCAAGAACGACGGGATGCCTATGCTGCTGATAT
Organism: Granulosicoccaceae bacterium; assembly: GCA_036478595.1. Taxonomy (GTDB): domain Bacteria; phylum Pseudomonadota; class Gammaproteobacteria; order Granulosicoccales; family Granulosicoccaceae; genus Granulosicoccus. The sequence continues at coordinate 156,558 of JAZGEF010000003.1, read as the reverse complement.
TACCTACGGTACAAACAACGAATATGGTTTCGACTACTTACGTGACAATATGGCGCTTGCTGCTGCAGAGAAAGTACAGCGCGGTTTAAATTTTGCGATCATCGATGAGGTCGATTCAATCCTTATCGATGAAGCCAGAACGCCACTGATTATCTCCGGCCCTGCAGATGGTGACAGCGCGCTTTACACAAAAATCAATGCTCTGGTGCCACAGTTGGTGCGTCAGGACGAAGAAGAAGGTCCAGGGGATTTCAGCGTAGATGAAAAATCAAAAGCTGTACACCTGAGCGAAGCTGGCCATGAAACCATTGAGCAAATTCTTATTGCTAACGATTTGTTAGAAGATGGCGAGAGCTTGTACGATCCGTCTCGTATTGCTTTGTTGCATCACTTGAACGCAGCAATGCGTGCACACTCGCTCTATAACAAAGATATTGATTACATCGTGAGCCCCGATAAAGAAATTATTATCGTTGATGAGTTCACTGGCCGCACCATGCCGGGCAGGCGTTGGTCGGAAGGTTTGCACCAAGCAGTTGAAGCCAAAGAAGGCGTAGAGATTCAGCGAGAAAACCAAACGCTTGCATCTATTACTTTCCAAAATTTTTTCCGTATGTACAACAAGCTTGCCGGCATGACAGGCACAGCCGATACTGAAGCATTTGAATTTCAGTCCATCTACGGACTCGAAACAGTCGTTATCCCAACACACCGTTCAATGATTCGAGATGATCGCTCCGATCTTGTGTATTTAACGCAACGTGAAAAATTTGATGCAATCATTGAAGACATCATAGATTGCGCTCAGCGGCTACAACCCGTTTTGGTGGGTACTACATCAATCGAGACTTCAGAATACTTATCTGGTTTGTTAAAGCAGAAACAAATCAAACACGAAGTGCTCAACGCTAAACAGCACGAACGCGAAGCTAACATCATTGAAAATGCGGGCATGCCTGGCCAAGTTACTATTGCCACGAATATGGCGGGCCGTGGTACCGATATCGTTTTGGGTGGTAGCCTTGAGGCTGAGCTTGAAGCCAACGCTGAGGCAAGCGAGAGCGTTAAACAAAACATAAAAAATGATTGGCAGATACGTCACGATCAAGTATTAGAAGCTGGTGGTTTGCATATTATTGCTACCGAGCGACACGAATCGCGACGCGTCGATAATCAGCTACGCGGTCGTTCTGGTCGTCAAGGTGATGCAGGTTCAAGCCGATTTTATCTGTCGCTTGAAGACAGCCTGATGCGTATTTTTGCATCGGAGCGTGTTAGCTCGCTCATGCAAAAGTTGGGCATGGAAGAAGGCGAAGCCATCGAACACCCCTGGGTGACAAAAGCGATCGAAAACGCACAGCGCAAAGTGGAAGGTCACAACTTCGATGTGCGTAAAAACTTACTCGAATACGATGATGTTGCTAACGATCAACGTAAGGTTGTATATGAACAGCGCGATGAGCTTATGGCTGCTGAGAACGTGGCTGAGAACATTAGAGAGCTACGAGAGGAGCTCATCCCTGATGTGGTATCAGGATTTATCCCCGAAGGCTCACTTGAGGAAATGTGGGACTTACCAGGGCTATCTGCAGAGCTTGAGCGGCTAACCAACGAAACATTTAACGTTGAAGCGTGGATCGAAGCAGATCCTAATATCCCAGAGAGCGATATTTCCAATCGCATTGTTAAAGAGCTTGAACAAAGCTATGCGACCAAAGAGCAAGCGGCTGGCGAACAAGGGCTGCGGGATTTTGAACGCTACGTAATGCTCAAAGCGCTTGATGATCATTGGAAAGAACACTTGGCAGGTATGGATTACCTTCGCCAGAGCGTCAGCTTACGTGGTTATGCTCAAAAAAATCCAAAACAAGAATTCAAGCGCGAGGCGTTTGAGCTCTTCACTCGCATGTTAGGCGAGTATAAAAGCGATGTGGTTAGCGTGTTGAGTAAGGTACAAGTGCGCGATCCAGAGCAGGTAGAAGCTGCGCAGGTACAGCAAGCACCGCCTGAAGTCTCGTACGAGCATAAGGAGGCGCAAAACGTATTATCCGACGATGTAGCAGAAGAGCCTCAATCAGAAGGCGATCGCGCAGTGGCAGCAGCAAGTGCTGCTCGTGGTGCTGCCGTTGCTAGAGCCGGCCAATCTGCTGAACCGGTTAAGCCGTTTGTTAGAGAGCAAGCCAAATTGGGCCGAAATGAACCTTGTCATTGCGGTTCAGGCAAGAAATTCAAGCAGTGTCACGGTAAACTTAGCTGAACCTAAGCAAGCTGACACTACACCCGTGCCCGTCAATTTAAATCTCCCGCCTTGGCATCCTGTGCCAGGGATTGCTCTGTCCAGTATTAGTGCCGGTATCAAATCTGACGGCAGTAACGATATGTTGTTGCTCAGTTTGCCTGCCGGTAGCCGTACAGCTTCCGTATTCACGCAAAATGCGTTTTGTGCAGCCCCGGTGACGGTAGCGCGAGAGCACCTTGCCCATAGTGATGGCCAAACTCGCGCCTTATTGATCAACTCTGGCAATGCTAATGCAGGCACTGGCGAACCAGGTATTATCGCTACTCGTTTGCATTGCGATGCGGTTGCCAAAGCAATGGCGATTCCGGCTGAATCTGTTTTACCTTTTTCAACGGGTGTTATCGGCGAGTTGTTGGATGATCAAATCATGCTCGCAGGCGTTGCAACTGCTGCGCAACAAATGAGTGACGACTGGCCAGCGGCGGCTCGCGCCATTATGACCACCGACACCGTGCCAAAACTTAGCTCTCAGCAGATAGAGGTTGATGGCACAACCGTTACCCTAACTGGCATGAGCAAGGGTGCAGGTATGATCCAGCCCAATATGGCGACGATGTTAGCTTATGTGTTCACGGATGCTGTCATCTCAACAAAGGATTTAAAACTTGCCTTGCGTGTTGCCGTTGATGCCTCATTTAATTCGATCACCGTGGATAGCGACACGTCAACAAACGATGCTTGTGTGTTGTCCGCCACTGCTCAAAACATTGAGCTCTCGCCAAGCCATCCTGCGTGGGCGCAGTTTACTGATGCATTGAATACCCTGTGCCTTGATCTCGCACAGGCCATAGTGCGCGATGCAGAAGGTGCTACCAAATTTATAACAGTTAATGTAAATGGTGGCCGAACATTAAAGGAGAGTAAAACAGTTGCTTATGCGATTGCCAACTCGCCGTTGGTTAAAACCGCGATGTTTGCCAGTGATGCCAATGTTGGTCGATTGTTGATGGCTGTAGGCAAAGCTGATGTCGAAGGGCTCGACCCAGAACAAATTAAGGTGTCGATTGGTAATGTATTGGCGTTTGAGCGTGGTGGAATCGCAGCTGCTTATACCGAAGAGCAGGGTGCTGCTCAGATGGCTGCTGAAGAGATTTCGGTGCATGTTGAGCTAGGGCGCGGTGATCAAATGGCTAGTGTATATACCAGCGATCTTTCTCATGATTACGTTAGTATCAATGCAGGCTATCGCAGCTAGGCATGCATCGCCACTAAGCAATGCGTGATAAAAAAGTCATGGATGAGCGCTCGGTGCTTAACGTAGTTGCCGGTATTATTTATAACGATGATCGAACGCATATCCTATTAGCGAAGCGCAAGCCTGAGCAGCATCAAGGTGGTTTGTGGGAGTTTCCTGGTGGCAAAATCGAAGCCTCGGAAGATCAGCGCGATGCATTAGCTCGAGAATTAAAAGAAGAGCTAGCTATTGTGCCGGGCTCAGCCAACTTTTATAGTGACGTTCAACATCAGTATGCCGACAAACTTGTACATCTGTGGTTTTGGAAAGTGTTTGATATCCAGGGTGAGCCAAAAGGTTGCGAACAACAAGAATGGCGATGGTGGAAATTACGCCAGTTGCGCACGCTGGAATTTCCGAAAGCTAACCAATGTGTTGTCGAGCAATTGCTACGCGTTTGTTAAGGCTTTGTTGTTAGGGTTTCAGTCGCGACAGTGACAAATAGCGTTGATGAAGTGACTCAACCTGCTCATGCAATTGCTCAATTGTCCCGCTGTTATCGATAACATCATCCGCTGCTGCTAAGCGCTCATCGCGGCTAGCTTGTGCATTGAGCATCGCATGGACTTGCCCAATATTGGTATTTCCGCCGTCCGTGTTGTCGCGTGCGAGTAAACGATCGATCTGTAGTTGTAATGGTACATCTACCACTACTACGCGATCAAAGCGATCAGCTTGTTGGGTTTCAATTAGCAATGGCACTTCGTAAATTAAATAGTCGTAGCCGTCGTTTTTTGCATCATCAATGCGCAGTTCTGATAATGCTCTAATGCGTGGATGCAGTAGCGCATTGACGGTATGGCGAGCATCATCGGATTCCAATATTCTATTGCGTAAGGCTTTTCGATCAAGCTCGCCATTGGCTAAGAGCATCACATCGCCGAACGCATCTGTTAACGCCTTTAAACCATCGCTGCCGATTGTAACCACTTCTCGAGCTAACACGTCCGCACTAAGCAGGGCTGCGCCGAGACTGTGAAAATAATGACTAGCGGCAGATTTGCCGCTGGCGATGCCGCCTGTTAAGCCAATGATCAGCATGATGCGTGATGATATTTTAGTTAATGGCTAGTTGAGGCTGAGTTGCAGCCGTGGGGGTGCAGTGTATCAGGCGAATAAGCGGTAGTATTGTTCAGCTAAAGGTGCACCCCACATCATAGCAAGCCAGCCGGCTGCGGCAAGGTACGGCCCAAACGGAATAGGGATGTTTTTGTCGCGACCCTTTATAACGATCAGGCTAATACCCACGACAGCGCCCACTGCTGATGATAATAGTATGATCATCGGCACTAGTTGCCAGCCGAGCAAGGCTCCCAAGGCTGCGAGTAGCTTGAAATCACCGAATCCCATGCCCTCTTTGCCAGTGATTAATTTAAATATCTGATACACACCCCATAGAATCATATAACCCAGTGCGCCGCCTATCACTGCAGAGCGCACATCCGTAAACACAGGAACTAGGCTTGCAAGCAGGCCGATCCACATCATCGGTAAGGTTAGGCTGTCAGGTAACAGCTGATGATCGAAGTCGATCATGGTCATGGCGATGAGCATCCAGGTAACAAAGATGCCAATGACACTTTGCAAGCTGGGGCCAAATTGCCAGGCTATTGCCAATGACAACACCATAGTTACGATCTCAATGATCGGATAGCGAGCAGAGATGGGTGTTTTGCAGTTAGCGCACTTGCCTCGCAGCATCAGATAACTGAGAACGGGAACGTTCTGCCACCAGGTAATTAGATTGTCGCAGTTTGGGCAACGAGAGCGGGGTACTGATAAATTGAACGTCGCAGGCGCTGTTGCAGTATTTGCCTGGTCGGTGTTGTCAGCGGATTCGGTTTGAGTCATGCCATCGTCTGGCGCATCCATCTCTTGCAGCGCTTCACGCCATTCGTTTTCCATCATGATGGGTAAACGATAGATAACGACGTTCAAAAAACTGCCTACAAGTAGGCTTAGAAACGCAACAACGCCATAGAAAGCTATGGCGTTGTGTTGTAGTACTTCGAGAAGAGCCATTGGCAATACCCGTTGGTAATGAAGTTTAGTATGGTTCTAAGCGTAGCTTAGAATGCATCGCCCATTTTAAATATGGGTAGATACATACCAATAACCAAGCCACCGATAACGACACCTAGAAATGCCATGATCATTGGCTCCATCAAGGAAGTCATAGCATCAACTGCGTTGTCTACTTCTTCTTCGTAGTAATCGGCTACCTTGGCAAGCATATCGTCAATTGAGCCTGATTCCTCACCGATGGCAACCATCTGCGACACCATGTTTGTGAACAAGCCAGAATTTTCGATACTGGTTGTTAAGCGCTGGCCACTTGCTGCTTCATCTTTCATTTTTAAGATGGCATCTTCAAATACTGAGTTACCGGCCGTACCAGCAACTGAGTCCATGGCTTCAACTAGCGGAACACCCGCCTTTGACATGGTGGCTAGCGTGCGGGCGAATCTTGCTGTGGCTGCCTTGTGAACGATATCACCAAATACCGGCAGCTTCAAAATGACACGATCTAGAAAACGTGAAAACTTTTCGGAGCGCTTCTTGGCTTGTTTGAATGTCCAAACACCTGCACCTATGCCGGCGACGGCTACAAACCACCACTTTTGCATAAATTCAGAAGCGCTTACGATCATTTTAGTAAAAGCGGGTAAATCTCCACCCATACTCTTGAATAGCGCTTCGAATTGAGGTACAACAAACACCAGTAGAATACCGGTCACAATACCGGCTATACACAAAACTGCGATCGGATAGCCCATCGCTTTTTTAATCTTCTTTTTTAGGGATTCTGACTTTTCTTTATAGGTGGCGATTTCGTTTAACAATGTTTCTAGCGTACCTGATTGCTCGCCTGCTTCAACCAAGCTGCAAAACAGATCGTCAAAATGCTCTGGGTATTTGCGTAAGGCAGTGGTTAGGTTACTACCTGATTCAACTTCAGTTTTAATACCGTTTACCACGTCGCGCATGGTTTTATTCTCAAGACCATTAGCAACAATCTCAAATGATTGCACCATTGGCACACCAGCGCCCATCATGGTGGTTAGCTGTCGAGCAAAAATGGCAATATCGCCAGCGGTGACTTTCTGTTTACCACCCATCTTTGCGCGTTGCTTTTTAACCTTAGGCGAAATAATGCCCTGGCGGCGCAGCTTGGCTTTTACCAAGTCCGCACTAGGACTAGACATTAAGCCTTTTTGTTTGCCGCCTTTAGAATCCTTACCTTCCCATTCAAACAGAACAGTGTTGTCTGCTTTAGCTGCTGCACTAGCCATGATTAATCCTTTGTAACTCGGTTAGCTTCTTCGAGGCTTAGTACGCCACGCTTGATTTTCTTTAAAGCTCCATCGCGTAAGTCAGGAATGCCTTCTTTTTTCGCTTGATTCGCGATATCAATCGAGTTACCACCGGCCATTACCATTCTGCCGACTTCCTCGCTGATCTTCATGACCTGGTAGATGCCCGTTCGGCCTTTATAACCGCCGTTACATTTCTTACAACCCACTGCCTTATATACAGTTAGTTCAGCAAGGTCTTCCTCTTTAAAGCCCTCATCTATTAAGGTTTGTTTTGGTATATCGTCTTCTTCTTTACAATTATCACAAAGCTTTCGAGCTAGGCGCTGTGCGATGATTAGTGACACCGCAGTTGCAATGTTAAATGGTGGTACGCCCATGTTGATTAAGCGCGATAGGGTTTGTGGTGCATCATTGGTGTGAAGTGTGGATAACACTAAGTGGCCCGTTTGTGCGGCTTTTACTGCAATGCTGGCCGTTTCCAGGTCACGTATCTCACCAACCATGATCACGTCTGGATCCTGTCTAAGGAAGGCTTTCAATGCTTCAGCAAACGTTAAACCCGCTTTTGGGTTTACGTTTACCTGGTTGATGCCCACCAGGTTAATTTCCGCTGGATCTTCTGCGGTAGATATATTGGTGTCAGGTTCATTAAGGATATTCAAACCGGTATACAAGGATACGGTTTTACCACTACCCGTTGGTCCTGTTACCAGGATCATGCCGTAGGGGTTTGCCAGTGCGTCCATATAGAGCTTTTTCTGCTCAGGTTCGTAACCCAGGGCATCGATACCCAGTTGTGCACTACTCGGGTCAAGAATACGCAGTACGGTTTTTTCACCAAACAGAGTCGGGCAGGTGTTAACACGAAAATCGATTGCTTTTGTTTTTGAAAGCTTAAGCTTAATTCGGCCATCCTGTGGCACGCGACGCTCAGAGATATCCATGCGGGACATTACCTTGATTCGAGCGGTTAAACGGCCAGCCATCGCAAGCGGTGGGTTGGCTACTTCTTGTAGAATGCCGTCTATACGATATCGAACACGGAAGACTTTTTCATAAGGCTCAACGTGAATATCCGATGCACCCACCTTAATAGCATCGAGCAGCAGTTTGTTGACATAGCGTACAATCGGCGTGTCATCAAGCTCCGATGTGTCGTCGTCGTCCTTCTTGGCGTCCGGATCGTCAACATCCAGATCAAAGCTGTCATCCAAGTCATTGCTCATTGAAGATGACGCTTCCATCGCGCTTGCACGTAGCTCAGATAGCTTATCATGCTCAACTATCACGGCCTCCACGCTCAAGCCTGATGTAAACTTGTATTTATCTATGGCTTCACTATAGGTTGGATCAGAAATAGCGATAAACAAACGCGATCCGCGTCGTGCGATCGGTATGGCTGGTAAGCTGGCTAGCAACTCTTCGTTAAGAAACTCTCTGGGCATGGTGTCCAGATTCAGAGTCCCAACATCAAAAGTTGGCAAGCCAAAGTCAGTGGCAAGTGATTGCGCAACTGTACTGGCTGAAACGTGACCGCCTGCAATAAGCTCTGTTAAGAAGGGAAGTTTCTTCTCTACCGCTTCTCTCATTACCTCTTCGGCCGTTTCTTCGTTAATTTGCCCATGAGCAACAAGCTGCTTGGCCAAACCGTTTAACGCAACTGGACTTGAGTTTTTATCTTCCACGAGTATCTCTTAGACTTGAGTGAATTCAATACTCATGAATCGGCAGAAACCGATTAACCTAAAGATGATGTTAAGTGTTGATGTAAAAGTTTGATCAAGCTCACGAAAAGTTGATCAGATGGGTAGGAAAGGGATGCTCTGCATACAGGCTAGGCTAGCTGGCACCAAATAAAGTGTGGATCTTCTAAATATTACATTCTTGGAACGTAGTTGGCGTCTAGCGTGCCGCTTGGGTCAACTGCCCATGTCACATTTCGCGAGACCGCATTTATGTTGGGTGTGATGATTAAAGTTTTGGCGGCTGCTGCGCCCGGTACACCTTCAGCGGCCGTTTTGAACAGAACAGTTAGTGCGCCAGAGCCGTCTGCTGCTACTGTGACCGTGTCTACTTTACCTGTTTCGCCAGCTGACGGTAGTGTTATGTCAGCAGGACCTGCTGGAAAAGCTTGATTGATTATCGCGTATTCAGTCACAGCCAATTGATGAGAGCGTACTCCATTCAAGCCTTCGGTAGCCACGAATGCGCGAGTGGTATAGATTGTATATTGTGGCACCGCTACCGCAGCAAGAATGCCGATTATTGCGATGACGATCATGAGTTCAATCAGAGTGAAACCGCTATTATATTTTTTCATAATTTGCTCTGAGGGCTTGAGTAGAACGAAAAGAAGAGGCTCCCTAAAGAGCCTCTTCCGCGATTATTAAAATCTAAACAATTAGATCTTATTACATCTTAGGTTCGAATTTTGGATCCAAAGTAGAAGCAGCATCAACACTCCAAGTCACTGTTCCAGCGGCGTTCTGAGCTGGAGCAAGTACTAGAGTTGTAGCTTGAATATCCTGTGGTACACCCTGAGCTGCGGTTTTGAATGTAATAGTCAGGTCGCCAGTTGCAGGAGTCATAGTAACGTTATCGACTTGCTCTGTTTCGCCATCAGCTGGTAGCAACCGAATATCAGTCATTAGTGGTGGGAATTGTTTGTTGATGATAGCGTATTCTGTAACTGCTAATTGAAACGGACGAGCGGCGTTAAGACCGTGACCTGATACATATGCTCGGTTAGTATAGATTGTGTACTGTGGTACTGCTACCGCAGCAAGAATACCGATGATCGCGATAACGATCATAAGTTCGATTAGTGTAAAACCTTTTTGTACTTGCTTCTTAACCATGATTGGTTATCTCCAGAGATTGAATTTAATTGTTATAAGTTGGTTGTCAAACCTGACCTACGAACCTGTTAGCGTCCGTATGGTTAAAGGGTTAAGTGCATGGGCTATGCCATTGCCTAAACAGCTCATTATCATTAAATAATAATCAATTAAAACAAATACTTAAAATTGATATGAACGCCGTCACAGTGCAGTAATTAACACTTTGAGGTGACAAGTTTGTCATTATGTGACAAGACAATTGTCACCGCAGTGACAAACAGACGACTGTCGGGCGAATTAGGCGGCGCCGCGATCGTTATCTTCAATACCAAGCTGCTCGATTCGGTAGCGGAGCTGCCGGTATGTCAGGCCAAGTGCAACTGCTGCGGCCTTTCGATTCCAACGCGCTGCTTCAAGTGCGGCAACAAGCCGCTCTCTTTCATTGTCGTCCATAGATCGAACAGCGCCACCAAGGTTATTGGAGTTGTTAGTGTTACTGCTTTTTTTGGATTCTGTGTTTATACCTAAGTCTGTAACATCGATAACTAAACCATCGCTTAAGGCAACAGCGCGCTCGAGAATATTTTCAAGCTCGCGTACGTTACCCGTAAAAACGTAGCGCTCTAGTACTTGCATGGCATCGTGCGATAAGCTGGTACATTGATTGGATGGCAAGTGCTTTTGAATTCTATGGAGTAAGTGTTCCACTAATTCAGGTATGTCATCTGTGCGTTCGCTTAAACTAGGGGAGCGCAGGCTAATGACATTCAATCGATAATATAAATCGTGTCGAAACACACCCTGATCAACCTCTACGGATAGATCTTTATGGCTAGCGCTGAGTATGCGCACATCGACCGGTATTTCATCGCTGCCGCCAACAGGCCGCACGGAGCGCTCTTGTATTGCACGCAATAACTTAACTTGCATATGTAGCGGCAGCTCGGCAACTTCATCCAGAAACAAAGTACCGCCCTCTGCTCGCTTAAACAGGCCATCGCTATCATTAACAGCGCCAGTAAAACTGCCTTTTTTGTGGCCAAACAATTCGCTTTCCATTAGCTCTGATGGTATCGCACCACAATTGATTGCGATAAAAGGTGCATCCGCTCTGGGCCCGTGTTGATGGATTAGTTTGGCAATGAGTTCTTTACCTGTGCCCGACTCACCTGTTATCCAAACAGGTGCATTGGTTCTAGCCACTTTGGCGATCATGTTGCGTAATTCTTTCATCGGCTGGGATTGCCCAATCAGGGTTTTTGCCGCAAGCTTTGGTACAGGATCTGCCCGGAGAGGGTCACGTTTCGACAAAGTATCCAGTGTGGAATCGACAGGCCTGTTAGCAACATCAGTATCGGTATTATCGTTCGATGCTTCTTCAGAGCGTTTACTAATCGAATTGGATATCGTCACTGCCTGCACAACGAGCTTACGTAATTGGTTGATATCAACAGGTTTGGATACAAAGTCGTAAGCGCCATTTTTCATGGCGTCGACCGCTTCATCCATATTGCCGTGTGCAGTGATAACGGCGACAGGCAGTTGTGGGTGCATAGAATGGATTGTTTTGACAAACTCCACGCCGTTGCCGTCGGGGAGCCGCATATCGGTCAGACATACATCAAACGAATAGGCTTCCAACAGGTGTCTGGCTTCTTCAAGATTGGCCGCCGCGTGAATCTCCAACCCCATCCGCGTTAGAGTTAGCGCGATTAGCTCTCGAATGTCAGGCTCATCGTCAATAATAAGGGCGGTGGTTGTCATGATTAGGCTGCCTGCTCATTGATTGAGGACAGCGTTAGCCTAAAGTGGGCACCAGAATCTGATTCCAGGCACGCCAGTTGCCCTTTGTTTAGCGCGCATAACTCTCGAATAATATATAAACCAAGCCCTGACCCAGCATGATGCGTTGAATAAAATGGTTCGAATAGCTGTTCGCGTTGGATTTCTGCGATGCCTTTACCGTTATCGGTTACGTCCAGCACAATGACACTCGATGTTGACTGATAACAATGAATATTGATACTGATTGAATCACTGCCGTTGTGTAGTAGCGCATTAGTGCATAGGTTCCACAGCACTTGATCAAAATGCCCCGGGTCAAATATGGCAGAACAAGCGATATCGCAATCAGCATTTATCTGATCAACTGGCAATTGATTTTCAGTAGTAAAACGTGCGCAAAATTGATCAATCTGCGTTTTAAGATCCAGTGGATCGCTGCGAAGCTCTTGATGATTGGATAGTTGCAGCACGTCTTCAACAATACGATTGATGCGTTGCGTATGTTTACGCGCTATTCCTAGTAGGTTCAGATCTTCATCTTGAAGGGTTTCTGATTCTTCCAATAATTGAACCGAATGTGAAATGGCACCCAATGGGTTTCTGATTTCATGTGCGATGCTGGCGGAAAGCTTTCCTAGTGATGCCATCTTTAACTGTTGTAACTGACGACGGATATTGCCATGGTCATCAAGTTTGATTAATACACCACCACCTGATAGGCCGATGAACTGAGGTAGCACGTCAGTACCGGTTGCATCGATGGTAAACGGGCGTGTGCCGTCGGACTTAGTGCTGCGGGAGTGTTGGATGCTGTCAAAAAGGGAAGAACACAAACGGCCAACATGCACGGGCAGTGGAGTAAATTCAGCGGCCAGGAGCTCTCGAGCGGTATCATTGATTAACTGAACTTGATTAGAGGAATCAATAACCAATACGCCAGAATCCAGCTCGCGGATAATCTCTTCATTTAATGTAGCGATCTGCTTGACATTAAGTGCGGCGTGTAGCTCTTCGGATTGTGGAAATTCGCGTGACGCTAGCCGCTTCATCGGAACCGTGAACAGCCAGGCAATGATAAACAGCAAGCTGCCAAGTAAAGCGGTGCGTTCAAAATTTGCAGCACTAGCACCAAAGCGCAGTTGCGCGAAGAGCTCTACTGATAGCACAACAGTAGACGCTATGGCTGCAAACAACAGGGATAAACGCGTTGTGGTGAGCTGGCTAATTAGCGCAATGGTGATAAGCAGCAATATGCCGATACCACTCGACACGCCGCCACAAGTGTACATAATAAGAACGATGAACAGTATGTCGATGTAGTTTTGTAGGTAGAACTGAGTATCTTTTGAAGGCTTGCCAAGGTTTAACAAGTAAATAAAGAGTAAGGCTATTACCGCATAAGCAAGATGTGCGATTTCAAATAACGTGGCATCGCGTTGCCCCAATGTGTGTTGACCGTCGGCTAGGTAGTAAACCGCACCCATAGCGAAAATTAAAAATAATCGATATTGATTGAGCAGGCGCAAAGAGCGTACATCACGGGCAGGTGCGTGAGACACCGTGTTGCCGTGCTGATTAGTACCGCGTTTTTGAGAAGACAGATCGAGCATTTAGGCCATGGCCAATGGCAGAGAGTCTAGCCCTGCAGCAATATTCAGACCGAATATTGTGCGCTCACGCTTGCGTAGTACCCAGCACCCACCGGTATTGCCAAAGCTGGGACTAGCAATATCTGCAATGTGAAGTGAGTCACATTAGTTATCGGGGGAATTTAGTTTGCTGTAGCAGACGGGTGCTCAGGATCAGTCGCGGCTAAAACGCGTAATGTGTCTGCCTGAAGGTCATCTTGGCCTAAGGATTCATAAGCCCTTGCCATCAGCGCTAGTGCATCTGGCACATGCTGTGACCCATCAAAGTGCTCAAGCAGATAAGTCACTCGATTGATTGATGCAACCATTGCGGCACGACTGTAGTAAAAGCGAGCGGTGATCAGTTCGTGTTCCGCCATTTTGTCACGTAGATACGCCATACGTTCTAGAGCGTCTGGCGCGTATTGGCTGTTGGGAAAGCGACGTATCAGAGAATCAAAATCAGCGTAGGCTGAACGAGGCCAGTTTTGATTAACCTTGGCTATATCGCGGGGGAAAATACGCTCCATCGCGGATCCGCCGCGCGAATAATTAGCTAAGCCTTTAATGTAGTAGGCATAGTCGATTTGTTCGCTACGTGGGTATAACTTGATAAATCGGTCTGCCGAGGCGATTGCATTATCGTATTCATCTTGCTTTAGATACGCATAGGAGATGTCCAGTTGCGCTTGCTGCGTATAATTGCCAAACGGGTAGCGGGCACCCAGCAACTCAAACGTGCTCACCGCGGTCAGGAAATCGCCTTGCTTCAACGAGACCTTAGCTCTGCGATAAAGATCCTCTGCGCTGGTGGTCTCAGTGATTGGCTGGTCAAGGTTGGCACAAGAGGAGAGAACAGAGGCCAGGCTAATCGCGCTAGCGATCGCGACAATTTGAATATTTAATTTCATTGCCAAAGTATAGCGAATATAAGCGCAAGCATTGTTGCGGCTTATTAGAACCTACCAGAGCGTCATTTTCAGGTATAACAGCAGCCATGCACGAAGATCAACCACCATCAAATGCCGGGTCCACCGGTGATAGGAGTCGAGAATCTCACGGTTTCTCTGTCGTAGCGCCTGCCTCAGCCGCCGGCCAGCGTCTGGACAGCGTGGTAGCGGGGATGTTTCCCGACTATTCACGAAGCCGCCTGCAACAATGGATCACATCCGGATTTTTGACTGTCAACGGTGATAAGCGCCGCTCCAAGGACAAATTAATCGGCGGTGAGCAGCTTAAACTGGCTTTGCCGGAGGATCAGCTAGACGATCTAGCCTCAAACGGGCCGATAGACGACGCTGCCAATATTCGCGCAGAAGCCGTACCGCTAGAAATAGTCCACAGCGATCCGCATTTTTACGTGATTAATAAACCGGCTGGGCTGGTCATGCACCCAGCACCAGGTAATCGCAACGGAACACTCATGAATGGCTTGCTGCACTTTGATCCTGCGCTGCGCTGCATCCCGCGTGCGGGCATCGTGCATCGACTCGATAAGGGCACAAGTGGAGTGTGTGTTGTTGCGCGCACCCTAAAAGCGCATTTGAGTTTTGTGCAACAGCTACAAAGCCGCAAAATGGGACGTCAGTATTTGGCGGTTGTTGCTGGGCAACCACAAGACGAAGGCGAAGTTGAAGAGCCTATCGCTCGACATCCGGTTGATCGAAAACGTATGGCGGTACGCCCTGCAGGCAAGCACGCTCTAACTTACTACACAGTTGATAGTCGTTTTGAAGGGGGTGCCGTGTTGTCGGTTGACTTGGCCACTGGCCGCACTCATCAGATACGCGTACATATGACACATATAGGTCATCCGCTATTGGGCGATCATGTCTACAAAAAAAAAGGGCCTTTGATAAAGATCAATGCATGGTTGCATAGCGAGATGCCACAATGGAATCG
Source organism: Granulosicoccaceae bacterium (assembly GCA_036478595.1). Taxonomy (GTDB): domain Bacteria; phylum Pseudomonadota; class Gammaproteobacteria; order Granulosicoccales; family Granulosicoccaceae; genus Granulosicoccus. The sequence continues at coordinate 141,553 of JAZGEF010000003.1, read as the reverse complement.
TCAAGCGTTACACGCCCGGCATTTACAATTGTCGCATCCTGCATCCGGGGAGCTGTGTTCGTTCGAGCAGTCGCCGCCTGATGATATGCAACAACTTATCGATAATCTTCCGCCACTAAACACAGGTGAGTATGAGTGATGCCAGTGCTCCGATAGTGATCGCGCCTGATTGGGCTTTGAGTGCTCGGGTGCATGTTGCCTCAAGTACACGCAGTGGTGGAACTAGCTCGTTACCATACGATTCGCTTAATTTGGGTTTGCATGTCGGCGACGATGAGGCCACCGTGCGTGACAACAGAGCATGGCTTAGCGAGCAGCTTCAGTTGCCAACCGCGCCGCGGTGGTTGAATCAAGTTCATGGCATTAATGTATGCCGATTGAGTGCTGATCAATCTGCAGGCTCGCAATTTAACGACACTGATAAAGCAGATGCCGGCTGGACTAACACGCCGGGCGCTGTTGTTGCGGTGATGACAGCCGATTGCCTGCCGGTAGTGATTGCCAATGAACAAGAGACTGCCGTTGCAGTGGCTCATGCTGGCTGGCGTGGGCTTGCGGACGGTGTTCTCAAAGCCACTTGTAAGCTGTTTGCCCCTGATGACAAGCTGCATGCCTGGCTCGGACCAGCCATTGGGCCAACTGCGTTTGAAGTGGGAGAAGATGTGTTGCAGGCGTTTGTTAGTCGCCAGCCTAGTAATCGCGCCGCTTTTGTTGATGGGGCTGCCAGCGGAAAGTATTTTGCTGACATCTATCAACTTGCCCGTAACGAATTGGCGAGTATTGGCGACATCACGGTGACAGGTGGCGATCATTGTACGGTTAGTGAGCCATCGTTATTTTTTTCCCACCGGCGCGACGGTGTGCGCAGCGGACGGATGGCGACGCTTGCCTGGCTTGCTTGAATTAAGCCTGAAACACTCCATCATAATGACATTGAAGGTTCATCAAAACTTAACGCTCTGCGGAGGCCATCAGCATGCGAATGGACAAACTAACAAGCAAATTTCAATTGGCGCTTCAAGAAGCGCAGTCCATGGCCTTAGGCTTGGATCATCAATTTATTGAGCCTGCTCATTTGATGTTGGCCATGCTGAGCCAAGACGGCGGTGGTGTTAAGCCAGTGTTGGTGCAAGCTGGGGTTAATGTTAATGGTTTGACTGCTGCTTTGAATAAGCAGTTAGATGGTATCGCTAAAGTGCAGGGTGGAGGTGGTCAGCTGCATGTATCAAACGAACTCAATCGTTTATTAAACCTAAGCGACAAGCTCTCACAAAAGCGAGGCGATCAATTTATATCCACCGAGCTTTTGGTGCTGGCCGCCTTGGAAGAAAAAAACAATCAACTGGGCCGAGCGTTAGCGCAATCTGGCGCCAATAAACAAGCCATCGAAAAAACAATCGAAGATGTGCATGGTAGTGAGCCAGTCCAGGATCAAAATGCCGAAGAGCAGCGTCAGGCACTGGATAAGTACACGATTGATCTTACCGAGCGGGCCGAGCAGGGCAAGATCGACCCGGTTATCGGGCGGCACGATGAAATTCGTCGCGCTATCCAGGTGCTACAACGCAGGACAAAAAACAACCCCGTCATTATAGGTGAGCCCGGTGTAGGTAAAACCGCCATTGTTGAAGGCCTTGCGCAACGTATCGTTGATGGGCAGGTGCCTGATGGAATAAAAAATAAACGCGTGCTGTCTCTGGATATGGGTGCCTTGATTGCGGGTGCAAAATTTCGTGGTGAATTTGAAGAACGGCTTAAAGCCGTTTTAAGTGACCTCGCCAAGCAAGATGGACAGATCATTCTTTTCATAGATGAAATTCATACAATGGTGGGAGCCGGTGGGGCAGAAGGTGCAATGGATGCCGGCAACATGCTTAAACCAGCACTGGCCCGTGGCGAATTGCATTGCATTGGTGCCACTACGCTGGATGAATATCGCCAGTACGTTGAAAAGGATGCAGCGCTTGAGCGGCGCTTCCAGAAGATCATTGTCGATGAGCCAAACGTTGAATACACGATTGCGATACTGCGTGGGTTAAAAGAACGGTACGAAGTACACCACGGTGTAGAGATTACTGATCCAGCAATTGTGGCTGCCGCTACGTTGTCGGATCGTTACATCAGTGACCGTCAACTGCCCGACAAGGCTATTGATTTAATCGATGAAGCGGCTTCGCATATCCGTATGGAGATTGATTCCAAACCAGAAGAGCTAGACAAGCTCGAGCGCAGATTGATCGGGCTGAAGATTGAACGCGAAGCCCTAGCTAAAGAAACTGATGATGCATCCAAACGTCGCCTGGCTGATCTTGATGGACGAATACAGGCACTTGAAAAAGAGTTTGCGGATCTTGAAGAGATCTGGAATGCCGAGAAAGCCAAGCTGCAAAGTGCCAACACCATTAAGGAAGCGTTGGAAAAACTACGGCTTGAACTAGAAGCTGCGCGGCGAATTGGTGATCTTACTAAAATGTCTGAGCTGCAGTACGGCAGTATCCCTGAGCTTGAAAAAAAGCTTGCCGTAGCACTTGACGATGCAGACGAAGAGGACATGCAGCTACTGCGTAATAAAGTCACCAGCGATGAAATCGCAGAAGTAGTATCCAAATGGACGGGTATCCCCGTGACCAAAATGCTCGAAGGTGAAAGAGAGAAACTTTTACGCATGGAAGATGAGCTTGCCAAGCAAGTGGTTGGGCAGGGTGAAGCACTGGAGGCAGTAGCTGACGCCATCAGGCGTTCGCGTGCAGGCTTGGGTGATCCAAACCGGCCAATTGGCTCCTTCTTGTTTCTTGGGCCAACGGGTGTGGGTAAAACCGAGCTAACCAAAACGCTGGCGTCTTTTCTGTTTGATAGTAAAGAAGCATTAGTACGTATTGATATGTCGGAGTTTATGGAGAAACACTCTGTTGCCCGACTAATCGGCGCGCCTCCAGGCTATGTGGGTTACGAGGAAGGCGGTTATTTAACTGAGGCCATTCGACGCAAACCTTATTCAGTTATTTTGCTGGATGAGGTTGAGAAAGCGCATGCCGATGTATTCAATATTTTATTGCAAGTGCTTGATGATGGTCGCTTAACTGACGGTCAGGGCCGCACGGTAGATTTTCGTAACACGGTAATTGTGATGACATCAAATCTAGGTAGCCACGTAATACAAGAACTTGCCGGTGGTGAAAACTACGACGCAATGAAAACGGCTGTTATGGATATAGTTGGGCAGCATTTCAGGCCTGAGTTTATTAACCGCATAGATGAAACAGTTGTGTTCAAACCTTTATCTGCTGAAAACATTCGCATGATATGTGGAATTCAAATCAAGCAATTGGCAAAACGGCTAACGAGCCGCGAGCTAACGTTGCAAGTGAGTGATGAAGCGCTTGACCGTATTGGCGAAGCTGGTTTTGATCCGGTATATGGTGCACGCCCGTTAAAGCGTGCGATTCAACAGCAAGTCGAAAACGAGCTGGCGCAGCATATTTTAGCGGGAAAGTTTGAAGCCGGCGATACGATTTACATTGGTGTTGATGGTGAGGCGCTGACGTTTAGTAAGGAAGAGCAGTTGAGTGGTGTGGTGCATTAGAGCGGATGTTCACGCAAAGTAGTTGTGTCATTCCCGCGAAGGCGAAAATCCATTGTTCGTGCCAGTATTTATCCCGAGCACTAGTGCGCTTTCGCGGGGAAGACAATCAAGCAGCAATCTGAACAACAATCCCAGTAATGTTGTCACCACCACCGCGCTTCAGTGCAAAGTCAACCATCTCATCCAGTGCATGTTGCGCAGTGGGCAGTTCAAAATTAACGAACAATTCTTTGGGGTTCACATCTTTAAACAAACCATCACTACAAATTAAAAAACGATCACCTGCCTGCAAAGTGAGCTGTCGAATTTGTAGGTCGAGCTCGTCCGCGACACCTACAGCCCGTGTGATTACATTGCCTGATGGGTGTGTTTCGGCTTCTTCGGCGGTGAGCTCGCCAAGCCGGTATAGCTCTTGTACCAAGCTGTGGTCGTCGGTTATTTGAGTAGATTCGCCATCCCGCAGGCGATAAATACGGCTGTCGCCGGCCCACAAAATATAACCGTGCTCGCCTTGGAAAAAAAGCACGGCAACCGTGCTGCCCATCATTTGGCCGTTGGCTTGTTCACGGCAATGATGATTGGCTGCATGTAAGCGCTCGCGAAGTAAACTAAGGCTGGCTTCACTATTGTCTGCGCAGGTAAAACTGATCAGGTGTTCGATGATGGTCTGGCTGGCGTAGTCACCTCGGCTATGCCCACCCATGCCGTCTGCAACCACCCAAAGGCCTTGCTCGCGAAGGTCGAGATAAGCATCTTCATTGATCTTGCGCACATGGCCAACCACTGAGCTCGCGGTGGAATCCCACTGGGTGGAGTGCTCGGTGCCACGATCGGTGGCGTGTTCGCTTGTTGTCTTTACAGCCGACATGCGGTTCAAGATAATTGGTAATAACCCCAGTATACCGTAAGCGCTTTGTTACAATTCCCCATCTTCTATCCATGCGCCACGTAATGACTGTCAGAACCCGATTTGCCCCCAGCCCCACCGGCTACCTACACATAGGTGGCGCACGTACGGCTTTATTTTGTTACCTGTTCGCCAGGCAGCAAGGTGGGGAGTTTATATTACGAATTGAAGATACCGACCGTGCTCGCTCAACTGATGAATCGGTGCAAGCGATCCTTGATGGTATGGAATGGCTAGGGCTGGAGTACGACGAGGGCCCAATTTTCCAAACACACCGTTTTGATCGTTATCGCGAAGTCGTTAATCAGCTAATGGAATCTGGCCACGCGTATCACTGCTATTGCACACCGGCCGAGCTAGATGAGATGCGTGAAGCGGCAATGAAAGCCAAAGAGAAGCCGCGTTACAACGGTTACTGGCGCGACCGCAGCGATAGCCCGCCAGCCGGCGTCGAACCCGTTGTGCGTTTCCGCAACCCACTTGATGGCGCTGTGCGAATTGATGACGCGGTTAAAGGCGAAATTGTTATTGAGAATAGCGAGCTTGATGATTTGATCATCATGCGCAGCGATGGCACGCCAACATACAACCTAACTGTTGTTGTTGATGATATGGATATGAAAATCACTCACGTGATACGTGGTGACGACCATGTAAACAACACGCCAAGGCAAATAAACATTCTTGCAGCCCTAGGTGCAACGTTACCGGTGTACGCGCATCTGCCTATGATATTGGGAGAGGATGGCAAACGCATGTCAAAACGACATGGTGCTGTGAGTGTAATGCAATACAAGAAAGAGGGTTATCTTCCTGAAGGTTTGCTCAACTATCTAGTGCGCTTGGGTTGGTCACACAAAGATCAAGAAATTTTCCCGCGTGAAGAGATGATAAAACTGTTTGGGCTAGATGCTGTTAATCGTTCTGGCGCGGTGTTTGATAATCAGAAACTCAATTGGGTTAACCAACATTATATTCAAGAAAGTGAAGCGGCAGCCTTGGGCAATGCCTTGTTACCGTATTTAATAAGTGCGGGTATCAGTATCGATGGTGGCCCAGCAGTGAGTGCGGTGGCTGATCTATTGCGAGACCGGGCTAAAACGATGGTAGAGATGGCGCAAGTAGCCACTATGTTTTATCAGGCGCCTGAGCACTACGATGAAAAGGCGATGAAAAAACAAATCAAACCCGAAACGCCGGCGATCCTGCAGCATGTCGCTGACAAGCTGAACGCTTTGTCTGAGTGGAAGGATACTGCGATTGATGAGGCCGTCAAGGCAAGCGTTGCTGAGCAGGATATAGGCTTTGGCAAAGTAGGCCTGCCTTTGCGTGTGGCCTTAACAGGCAATACGTCATCCCCAGCGCTGGATAAAACTCTCGCCTTAATTGGCAAGGAACAGGTCTTAACCCGGCTAGAACGCGCTATTTCACAATGGAGCAGCGCTGGTGCTTGACAGATTAGCGCCGGAGTTTTAATCTTCGGTTCCCAACTGTGGGGCTATAGCTCAGCTGGGAGAGCGCTTGCGTGGCACGCAAGAGGTCGGCGGTTCGATCCCGCCTAGCTCCACCATTTTTTATCTCAGCGAAAACTTCAGCTTTCTTATTGAAGCTGATCCTGCGAACCGCCGACCAGGTAGGCGACGGGTGGCCGCCCCGTTCGATCCCGCCTAGCTCCACCACTTTTTATCTCAGCGCAAACTTCAGCTTTCTAATTGAAGCCGATCCTGCGAACCGCCGACCTTGTCGGCGACGGTAGGCCGCCCGGCTAAGCGCCCCTGTTGATCCCGCCTAGGTTCTATACACTGCTAACCTCCGCAGGCCCTAAACTTTATATTCTGATAGCTCTATTAACTATCATATGAGGCGAACTTGCGAACCGCCGATCCTGTCTGCACACGCATCACTCAGTCTATGGGTTGCAGTTTTGCCTTACCGAAAACGCTGGGTTGTTGCCAGGCATTGTCAAAGCCGGGCAGTGCCCACCAGCCCCATTTGTAGTCTCGATCGCCACCGTCGTCATCGTCGTTTGCGGCTATTTCAAGGCCAAAGGTTTCTCCGGGCACAAGGCCTATCGATGAGAGCTTGACGCGTATCTCGTAGAGTTGCTGGTACACATCAGTGCTGTCGTTTTCGTGTCGATAGCTGGTGACAAAGTCCGTTTGCATGCCAGCGGCGGAGTAGAAGCCGTCGACAGTCGGGTTATCCACGGTATCGCGAAAGCGAAAAATTCGCTGGTAATCGTCGTCTCCATAGGCATCCAGTTGATCGTAACCTACGTCGAAGTACAACTCGACTGAGTCGTCCTGCCACGCATCTGTGGAATCATTGAACCAGTTTTCGAGCTGCTCGCCTTCGACCGCAATCTTGGCGTAAAGATACTCACCATCGTGCACATCTGAAAATGCAGGTAGTTGTTGCGACAAGAGTAGTAGTTGTCGTCATCGCATCTGCCCGTGTTGTCGATAAGCAGATTTTCCAGCGAAAGGTAGTTCCCGTAGGAGTCATTGTCTGTAGCCTTGCCCCATTCATCGTGGTAATTCGAGGTGTTGTAGTCGTAGTAATTGTTCCAGACGCCATCGATATCGATGCTGGCGTTGTCGACATAGGGAATGACGATCTGGGAGCCTTCTCGATAATCTTTTACTCCATTGTTGTTGTCGTCATCGTCTTGATTGTCGCCAATGCCATCGCCATCGGCATCGGCTGATTCGTAACGATCGTTGGGAAAGGCATCGATCTGATCAGGCACACCGTCATTGTCGGAGTCTTCTTGGTCGTCTTGAATGCCGTTACCGTCGGCGTCAGTGTCTTGGTTGTCACCTATACCGTCGTTATCGCTGTCCACGAACTCGTTGGCATCCCGTGGAAAGGCATCGCGTTCGTCAGCCACACCGTCGTCGTCGTCGTCATGGTCGGCTTGGTTGCCGATGCCATCGTCGTCGGTATCCTCGTACTCTAGGCTGTTGAATGGGAACGCATCTACCGCGTCGGGGACGCCGTCGTTATCGTCGTCCTGATCAATGTCATCGGGTTGGCCATCAGCATCGAAATCTAGGCTCTGGCTAGTGGGTGAACTGCCGCGCTCGATCTCAATGATATTGTCAATGCCGTCACCGTCCAGATCGAAGTCGTAGACAAAGAGTTGTTCTGGGAGACTGATGGTGGTGTCGGTTTCGCTGAGTCTGGCAGTGGTGTTGGCAGCGGCCAGTAACAACCCATCGTCGGCGCGCCGAACACCAACGTACACCAGCAGTTGCTGTTCCTTAGGTAGGTTCAATGTGGACTCGAAGCCTATCCCTACAGGGTCCATAGGCTGTTCGGATGCGCCCGCCGTGACCGTCGCGGTGAGGGCGGTACCGATCAGTTGTAGCCGCTCCGGCGTATCGAACGATACCGTGAGATTGCGCAGATTCGTTGTATCGTCCAAAGGCGTCGAGCCGGAGTTCGACGATCCGCTACAGGAAAAGAGTGCCACGCTTGATAATACGATGACAGTTATCAAAAGCGCTGTTGGCCGACATATGCCGGTGCCGGCGCGGTAAGTCATTTTGGTATTCATCCTGTCTTCCTCTTAACGGCGGACGTTTAAGAGTAACGGCTGATCAGATGTGTAAGGTAGATTTGTTTTGGTTTTTTTACCTACTAAGCCAGTCAGCGCGCCACAAAATCAACGTGCACTCGATAAAAAAAGTTTACGCCTGGCAGATTCGATCAATCTTGATGTCGATCAATTAGAGGCCACCAGAGTTCGCGCATTTTTCGCAAATTAATGTCTGTATTAGCAGATCGTGCCACAATGAGCCTCCACCGATAGGCATCGACGCTTTCGTGAATGACGCACTAAATTCCCGCACGGATGTAACTGACGAATCTGCAGCTCGCACACCGTTTGAGCTTGTTTGTTGGTTTTTAGTACCCGGCATATTGCAAGGTTGTGCGTTTTATCTGCTAATAGATCAGCTATCCGGTATTGATTTTTCGCTCAGGATCCCGTTGTTCTGGTTTGTTGTTACTGCACCTACTGCACATTTTCTAATCACGACTCACCGTCATCGTCTGGCTGCATTGATAACCGCTGTTGTGCTGGCGCTTGGGTGTTCGTTGTTGGCATATTGGTATGGCGTGCAACTGGGTATGAATCATGAGGATAAAGTTGATGCATTTTTTATCGCCGTCTCAATGTTCTGCACTATTGTAATATCAGCTGCAGTATTGCCTTTTTATCGTACTCGGGTTTCTGGCTTACCGGCTAATGATTACCCTAGCTTGTTCAAGTTTAGTTGGAATCAAGTTGTGTCGGCCTTGGTAGCTTTGTTTTTTGCGCTAGCGGTGTACGCGATTCTGGCCTTGAGCTCGGCTTTGTTTCAATTGATCGGTATTGAGATAGATAAGTGGATCTGGCGCACTGATGTGCGCATCGTGGTGTTTGCTGGCGCGTATGCATTGGGTATTGGTATCTGTCGTACTCGAGACGGCATCATCAATGGCGTACGTTATTTAATCATTAGCTTAATGCGGGCATTGCTGCCTGTTTTTGTGCTGGTAACGGGTGCGTTTGTTGTTGTTAGCGGTGTCAACGGGCTAGATACTTTTACAGATGATCTCAGCGTGACTGGTGTGATGCTGACCTCTCTAGCGTTGTCATTAACCTTGTGTTCTGCCGCTGTGGGTGACAGCAAAAAAATTGAAAGCCGTTGGCTAAGCCTGTTGTGTCGGGTATTGGCGTTTTTGATGGCGGCTCTGTGTGTTCTCGCGATCTGGGCCATGTGGCAACGGGTTGTTCAACACGGCTTTACTGACCAGCGTGTTCTGGCAGTTGCTGCTTTAGCATTAGCAGCAGCTTATACCGTTGGTTACTTGGCAGCCGCTTTTTCGCGCAACCTCTCTGGAGTTGTTCAACAAACCAATATCGTGATGATTTTTATTTGCAGCATCGTGGCAATTTTATTGCAAACACCGTTGCTGTTGCCACAGGCAATCGCAGCAAAAAATCAACTTGCACGCTTTGAGAGTGGAAGTGTATCTGCAGAGAAGCTCGATATAGGTTGGTTGAAATTTGAAGCTGGATTGCCTGGCGCTCAGGCACTTGACGCGCTCAGGCAAATGTCGCAGAGCCAAACTGCTCCTTTAAAAACGCGCTTAACAAAGCTTGATAGCTACTCAACGCAGTGGGAGTATAAAAATGATCGAGATAGCGTAGAGATGCAAGAGTCAATAAAGAGGCTGGAGGCCGCCGTTGAAATCGTGCATCTTGCGCCAGTCGGTTTGGTAGACGTTCAGCAACGGCAGCAAATCGAAAATTGGTCACAGGAGCAAACAGAGCTTGGTGGCTGGCGTCGTTGCCCATTGCCCGGCGTGCAATGCGTATTGGTTGAAGCTGATGCTTTCGCTGACTGGAATAGCGAGTATCTATTTATCATGCGTCAATCCAAAACTGAAATGATTTTGCGTTGGGTAGTACAGGGTGAGGGTTCGTTTAAATATCTGACTAATTCATACAGTTATAATTCTCCAGAAAACTGGATCAATGCAAGTGCCGAAAATATCGACTCACTAATGGAATCGGCTAGAAAAGGAATCGTGCCATTGGGCGCTATCCAAGTGCCTGCCGTTAAACTAGGTGATAAGCTGGTCAACCCCTATGATGAATTCTAGCGACTGTATCTGATAGAGTGGGTCTTACAAGCCCCTATTATAAATTTTAGTCGCATAGAAATTAACCTCGCATGACCCAGGTTCAAACACTTGTTCGTCGATCTTGTCAAAGAACTGCTCGTATACATGGCTTTCGGTTGGGTTAGCGCAGGCGATAAATCGCTGTTGCGCTATCGAGCTGTCGTGAACATTCTGCAAACAGCGTCGCAAGGTTGGCCCTGTAAAGGAATTGAAAATATAGATAAGGCGTTGGGAAGGTTTAGGAAAATACGCCGCTGCGTCGGTATTAATTAGCTGCGTTCTCTCAGTTAATCCAAGCTTTTGTAGGTTTATTGTGGCGGTATTGTGTAAGCGTGCGGAATATTCAACGCCTGTAAGAGAGTTAAATGGGTAGCGTGCTGCAGCAATCAAAGCTTTGCCTTTGCCGCTGCCATAATCCAAAAAATCGCATTGCCTAAAATCAATCCATTGGCTCATATGCATCAATATAGAATCCATCAGTGCAAATGTCGTGGGCACGTAGCGATTAAATTCAGCCCAATGTTCTGGGTTAAAAAGTGATTTATTAGAAACTGGCCTGAATGTATCGACGCCATGCTTAAAATCAAATAGTACGTCCTGTCTTATTAGAGATATTGCTTGTTTAACACCGTATTTTTTAAATAGTACGTAAGTTAAAGGACGCGTATTATCTGGGCGCTTGCGCGTTTCTGTTTCGTGATCAATCACCAGCTACCAGCGAATGCTGGTTTGGTGGCCGTCGCCGTCAGCTCGCTTCACCATGATGGAATCGCCTTTCAATAGTTGAGCGCCACGCTTGACTCTTCTCACAAACCCTGGCAATCCTTGTATGCGAGTTAAACGTGCAAGATATTTGGTTTGTCGTAATACCCAAGCTGGGTGCTTCAACCGAGCCCTAAGCCACCGCGAATGTACTGTGTATTCAAAATCTTCGAGATATTCACGTGAAAAATCATCGTATTTAATTACTGAAGAGCTGTAGCCATCTAGTTCTTCCCATTTGACAAAATGCATCTTTTGTTCTTTTTCGAGTTGCTTATAGAGAGCCGTGCCGGGGATAGGTGTTGCCATGCTGTACTGGATGGAGTCGATATCAAGTTCGCAAGAAAACTTGAAAGTTCGATTAAGCGATGCTTTGGTTTCGCCACTGAGGCCGAGCACCACTGTCATATGTGTTTTGATGCCGAGCTTTATAGCACGCTTCACTAATGCGGGTACTCTAGACACCTTTAAGGGTTTGTTACTTTTTTCCAGCACTTCCGAATCCGCACTGTCGAGGCCAAATTTAATACCGATGCATCCAGCGGCCGCCATTTTGTTTAGCATGTCTTCGTTTAGAGCGATTGCGTCGGTTAGTGCTGACCAGGGAATCTTAGAATTACGGCTGATCAGCTCGTCGCACAATGCGTGTACGTGTTTTTTATTAGCGGTAAAATTGTCATCATCGAAATAGATTTCTTTTGCGCCAAAATGCTCTACCAGATACTCCATTTCTTCAGCAATTTTTGCGGGTGAGCGTAAACGTTGGTTACCGTTGTCAAATAGTACTTGCACCCAGACACAAAAATTGCAGCGGTACGGGCAACCTCGGCTTGAATGCACATCAATTGTGGGCTGGTACTGATTGAAGCCATCGTTATAAGCGTTCATATCGGTATTGAAATAGGCTGGGAATAAATGCCGTGCTGGCAGCGGCAATTCATCAAGCTCGGTAACTGCCGGGGCAAGCTCAGCTGGCTTTTTAAGTTTGCCATCAACACGGTAGGCAATACCTTTTAAATTTTCGACGCTGCTTGATTCGCGCAGTGCGGTTAATAGGTTACGTACGCCATATTCGTATTCACCCATGACGGCGTAGTCAACGCTTGGCCAATCGCCTGACACCGAATGGACTTCTGCTGATATATGCGACCCGATAACAATTGATATCGCATTAGTTTTTGCTTTAATGGTGGCTTGTAAATTCATTACATCATCGATTACCGCGGAGTTAGGCTCGGTGATAATGATGTCGGGTTGTATTGCGATGGCTTTTTCTAAAAATTCGTCGTTGTGCAAATCGAGTGGCACACCATCGATAACAAACACCTCAAAACCTTCGTTTTCTAAAATCGCTGCGGTAAACCCTAGAAACATTGGGAACATTGAAAAGCGTGGGCGAGTGTTATTCTTTTTAACCAATGACCAAGGAAATCGCACACCCGAACCCATCATATAACGCTCAAGACCGTTATCGAGCTGCCGTCTTACTGCCGGATTGGCAATTAGTACTTTCATTGCGCTGCTCCATTGTGATCGGATTGCGAGGAGTTTGAGAGGTTTTCGATAAAGCGCAAACCCCCAGATAAGTAGCGGCTGCGTGTGTGAGGCTCGTGCCACATGCGGTGTAGCCATTGCATCCCCAGCCGTGATATCCAGCCCGGTGCACGGCGCTTGGTGCCTGCCCAAGTTTTAATAGTGCCAGCACCGATATGCCATACCACTGCACGTTGGCAAAATTGATGGGCCAATAGGGCTATTTGCTCAGAACGAGGAGTGCCAGCGCCGATCAGGATCAGGTCAGTTTGTAGATGGTCAGCTAAGAAGGCGTTGTAATTTGCGTCAGATTGAAAGCCGTCAATGCAATCAATGATATTGATTGATGGCGATGCCTGATTGATTGCAACAGTCGCGGCTGCTACTTCATCACGGGTGACGCCAATAAGCACCGCATTGGAGTTAAAGGCAGTGCTTGATAACATCAAATTGAATAGTTCCTCTGCAACTATGCGAGTGACTGTGGGGCGGCATAGCAATCGGGCTGCTATATGCACACCGATGCCATCAATGCAGCACAGCCTGCATTGTGTGATGAACCGTGCGACCTCATCATACTGGCAAGCCAAATTGAACACATGCGGATTAATAAAACCGATCAGCGTTGTTTGTCTATGTTGATTATTTAATAACTGCAGCAACACAGCTTGCGACTCGCTTAATGCTGCATGTTCAAAGGTGAGTGGGCCCAAGGTGATCGGACTGGTTTGAACCGGTAGAATCTCAACACTCATCTCACGCGCCTTGAAGCAAGGAGTTGGAGGGGGTGCTAGTCTGCTGTGCAGCAGTTTTATAAAATGATCTGCAATGACGTAGCGCCGTTGCTAAATCTGCCTTCGGCGTCCAGCCTGTGTGGTTTGTTGCCTTGTCAATATCGGGTAATTTTTGAAAGGCTTCCAGATAGCGTGTACCGAATACTTCGACAGGATCAGTAAGCTTAAGAGAGCTATTGGAATGGCACAGTTGCACAATGTCGTTCGCTAAGTCTTTTACGCTAATGATGTTGCCTGGATTGCCCAAGTTGTAGATGGTTTGATCAACGCCTCGGCTCTGCACCGCTAACATGCCGTCAACTAAGTCATCAACCAAGCAGAATGAACGCTTTTGTTGGCCATCGCCAAAAACTGGTAGCGGAGTGCCTGCGATTGCTGCTGCAAAAAATGTAGGGATAACAAAACCGATTTCTGCAGACTGCCATGGACCGATGACGTTGAATGGCCGAACAATGCGCAGGCGAAATTCGTTTTGTGCAGAACGGTTAAGTAGTGTGTGTTCGGCCGTAAGCTTACCCAGTGCATATTCCATTCGGGTGCCGCGCAGCGATGGAACGCGAAGCTCGATATCTTCTGCATGCTGGCCGTCTCTTCCATAGACTTCTGAGGAGGATAAGTACAGAAGCTTTGCGCTTGAGTTGCAAGCGATGTCGGCAGCTTTCATTGCAAGTTTACTGATAGAGTGTGCAACGTATCCGTTGCTTTCTAATATGCCGAGAGAGCCGACAGGGCTAGCAAGGTGATAGATCTCATCAAATTTTTGATTACTGGCATCAAACTGATTAAGGTCGATACGGTGTATATCTCCTAGTGCTTGTAGCAGCGTTGGGTTAATCTGAGTAGAACTTAAATTGTCGACAATGGTGAGTGCTGCGCTGGGATCACGTCGTTTTATTTCACTGCAAAGATGAAAGCCTATAAACCCAAGACCGCCTGTTACCAGTATATGTTTTGTCGGTTTACTCATGATTCTATCTTCAATCCATTTTTAGTTTATTGCGTGCACGAGCCGTTTTGCGTAGAACGCTTCGGCATGGCTTGCGTTAATTTGCGCGCCTCGCAGTTGTGCCATTGCCGCAATAGTTGTAGGTGAGCGATGGCCGCGAACTTGGCTGGCATAGAGCGCATAAGCGGCAAGCTTGTCGTCTATATTGAGTTCAACAAAGTAGTTGGCCTCGGGTTGTGGCGCGTGGCGCCACATCACACTATGAGGTTGTTCAAATACCAATATCTCGTTAACAAACCAGTTGGTATCGTGAGGTCGAGTGGCCACTATAGAAGCATCATACACAGCGCGATGATCCTGATTGTAAGAGGGTTCGGGTATTAATACCCTTAGCGGTTTGTGTTGATTGATTGCGGTTTCGTACGGTGTTATTAGCGAGCTGCTCTGGTACTCGTTAACCGTGTTGTCTAGCAATTGCCACGCAAACCCTAAGCGCTCACTAGATGCTTTTAGTTCAGCGATGCGAGTGGTTTTAGGAATGTTAGGCCTGTCTTCAACGCCTGCTACCACCACCAATGTGCCGGTTTTTAACCAGCTGTAACACCCCAGCACTTCGTCATCGATATGGGGTGAGAATATAAGGGTGTCGATATCGTGCATGGTTTCTGATCCTTGTGTCTTGAAATCGTACTACACAACTCCATATTGTTCTTGTGCCGGATGTCTCGAAGAGAATCCATCACATTAACTATTGCTCATTGGAGAATACAAATGAAAATCGATTTATCCCCCTTATACGCCAATACCGTAGGCTATGACCGTTTTGGATCACTGCTGGATGCTGCATTTAATGCTGAACAACGTGGTGCAGGCTATCCGCCTTATGATATTGAACTTGTTGGTGAGAACCAATACGCCATTTCACTCGCCGTTGCCGGCTTTAGCCAAGCTGAAATCGACGTGCAGGTTGAAAAGGGCGTGTTAACCATTCGCGGAAAGAAGGATCAGCAAAGCGTCGATGCGCAGTACTTGCATCGCGGTATCGCCAATCGCGCATTCGAACGAAAGTTCAACCTAGCTGATCACGTTGAAGTTGTTAACGCTGAAATGAATAACGGTTTATTAACCGTATCTTTACAAAAAGAAATACCTGAAGCGATGAAGCCTCGCAAGATTCCAGTCAATGGGAATGCTAAACCTGCCGCACTGGAAACACAGACCGCAGCAGCTTAACGTCGCGTAACTTAGGTCGGTATCGATTTAGGTGAAGTTTTAGTACTCATTACCGGCGGTGTCAAAACCGCCGGTTTTTTATGAGTGTCTGTTATGAATAGGTTTGAAGAGGCAGTGCGGTTAGCTACGCTGATTCGTCACGGTCACCATTAACAAAGAACAAAACAATACCGAGTATAACGATCGATAGCGCGGAGTAGAATAAACTGCCCCCGTCACTTTTGCCCTCGTGCAGCACTTCAATACCGAGAGGTGATACGAGATGAAAGAACACAGCGCCCATCATTACCACCGTTGCCAATAAGCCTCCAATGCGGTGAAACTTGCGCCGAGTGTTGCTCATCGATTGCTTTCTTGTCAGGCGGATTAGCCAGATAGCTGCGGGTAACAGCAAAACGATGGATGTCAGCAATTCAAAACTGCCAACACCGTATGCACCGAATTTAGTGAATAGATCACCAATCCCATCGCCTAATAAGCCTTTTAACCAGTTTCCGATGGTGCTGAAGATATGCTGAGTGTCAGGGTGCGCTGAGAACTTGTAGGGTAACGAGCCTAGAAAGATAAAACACATCCAGGCTGCGATGGCCCAGGAAATAACCGCAGAAACGTAACGCATGGGTATTCCTAATCGATCAAAACCCGAGCCTATCGGTTCATTTCCATTAGGTCAATTGCGTTCGTGCTCAATAAATTTGTTGGCGATACTAGATGGATCGATCTTGTAGCTGCCATCTGCAATGGCAGCTTTCAATCTGGCAACCTTATCCTTGTCGAAACGTCGATTTTTTGGAACGTTAATGGCGCTGGCCGTGTCTGTATCTTTAGGGTCGCGAGCCTGTCGTGCAGCCGCGATATCAGTCACATTGTTGGCCAATGCTGTATTACTCTCGGTCGGAGTCATGGTCTAGTCCTCTTCGTAACCCTTAAGCGCCGCGGTTTGGCGGTCGCAATGGATGCTTCTTATTATTATATTGTGTATCGAGGCAGATGGCTTAAAAAGCTTACCCGCTCCAGATAGAATGGGGATCGGCGTAATTGTCAGCAAATGTAACAGCCCTTATGGATTGAGACGGATGGTTCACAAAGAGATTGACCTATTTGGCCCTAAATGCCTAGCTCTTCAGATTGTCACGCGCCATATGTGAGGCGCCAAACAAATTATTAGTCGTCAAATCTTTGTCCTTTTGTGATCCTCTTCTATGCTTGTGAGGAGCAGTTTAATTACGGAACGACTACGGTCGCAAGAGAAGCTACTATGAGTGCTAAGAAAAAAGCCAGCAAAATACTGATTATCGAGCCTCGCGCCGACAATGCGCAGCGGTTGTCACACCAGTTGGAATTCATAGATTTTGAGGCAAAGTTACATAGCTCGCCTGAATTGCTTGATAGTCTTGGTGATGTGTCGGAGTTCCAAGCGATCTTGGTTGCCAACTTCCACGGTATTGTGGATTGGGCTGAAAAGCTGAAGGCTAAGCATGAGCAGTGCCCACCGTTTATTCTGATGTTGGGGGACCAGCCAGCGGATCTAAGCCAGAGCGAGATCGAGAACACCTTTATTGGGTGTCTTAAGAACGATATTCGCTATGGCACATTGTCAGACCTGTTACATAGAGCTGAAGTTAGAGGCTCTGCGAATACAGTGCCGCCGAAAGAAGGAACTCAAAACCCGGAGCTATTTCGTAGCCTGGTTGGTAATAGCCGGGCGATTGTTCGTGTCAGAAAAATGGTTGACCAGGTTGCGCCAACCGAGGCGACCGTGTTGATACTAGGTGAATCAGGCACGGGTAAAGAGGTTGTTGCACGTAACATCCATTATTATTCTAATCGTCGCAACAAGCCGTTTGTGCCGATCAACTGTGGCGCTATCCCTAGCGAGTTGCTAGAGAGCGAGCTGTTTGGACATGAGAAAGGCTCGTTCACTGGTGCCATTGGTACGCGTCAAGGTCGATTTGAACTAGCTGAAGGCGGAACTATCTTTCTTGATGAAATTGGCGACATGCCGCTGACCATGCAAGTTAAGTTGTTGCGGGTTATCCAAGAGCGCTCATTTGAGCGAGTGGGTAGCAATAAGAGTATTAAGAGCGACGTCCGAATAGTGGCTGCAACTCACCGAAATCTTGAGCAACTTATCGAAGATGGGCGTTTTCGTGAAGATCTCTACTACCGACTCAATGTGTTCCCTGTCGAGATGCCGCCTTTAAACAGCCGGTCTGAAGATTTGCCATTATTAGTCAATGAGCTGATAACACGCCTAGAGCACGAGAAAAAGTCGTCTGTACGGCTAACACCAGCTGCAATGATGGCGCTATGCAACTATGACTGGCCAGGCAATGTACGTGAACTTGCTAACATGATGGAACGCTTAACGATCCTGCACCCCTATGGTGTTGTTGACGTAAACGACCTATCACCAAAAATGTCGCCTCATAGCTTGCCAGAAGCTGCTGAAGAGGAAACTACCTCTGCCATGTCAATGATTAAGGGCATGCCCCAAGCGCCGCTCAACAACAAGCCACGGCTACCTCGTGATGGTATCGACTTAAAGCAGCACCTCACTGAAATCGAAATCAGTTTGATTGAGCAAGCACTGGATGAATGTTCTGGCGTCGTGGCGCACGCAGCTAATCGTTTGAAGATACGTCGCACCACGCTTGTTGAGAAGATGCGTAAGTACAATATTCAGCGCCCTGAAGAAGTGTCTTGAGCTAAATTCCTAAAGCAACTTAGTAACGGCATGGCCCTTCCGTGGCCATGCCGTAGTCATCCAGGCTCGCGGGGGTGATTACGAATGACAAGTTCTCCCTTCTTAATCACTAGTCTTAGTTTCAAAAAACCGTCACCCACATTTTCTGCGCCTCTTTAACGTCGTTTTATTTGCGGTGCGCGCCACACTTTGTCAACTAGTTACAACGCAGTCGTGCATGCCAATAACGCGTTTAACCCTTTTTGACTGGTTAATCGTTGGTGAAACTGAGGTGCAAATCCCAATTTAAAACATCTGAAACCCTGTTTACCCCTGCAGCCCGCTGTTTCATTGTCGTGTGGTTCGAGACTTGCAAAATCCACCTTAGGAATTTAGCGGATGTGGCTTTGCCTTGTTGGCCGCTGTAACCAGAGGTTTTAGGTGGATGTACACATTGGCTGACAACTGTCGGAATACACGACGGCCATGAATAGCAATGCAGCAGTAGCTGCTAACAATGTTTTGGCACCTGTCCAAACTATCGCAATTGCCGGTGGCAAGGGCGGTATTGGTAAGTCGTGCGTTGCGGTGAACCTGGCTCGATCGTTGAGTGAAGTGGGTCGAAAGGTGTTGTTGTTTGATGCAGATTTCTCGCACGGCAACATTGATTGCCTGCTGAACCTTGCACCAAAGAACAACTTGTCTCATGTGTTGAGCGAGGACTTAGCGCTCGAAGAGGCAATTTTTGATGCTGGAAACGGTTTAAAAGTGCTGCCGAGCGGAAATGGTGCCATGAAATTGGCACGGCTGTCACAAATTGAACACGTTGGCATCATCGGGCTCTTCAGTGAACTGGGTATCGATGCCGACACAATGATCATAGATATCGAAAGTGGTTTAACCGAGGGCGCGTTGAATTATTCGCGAGCAGCTCGGGAAGTGATGTTGGTTGTATGTGACGAACCAACGGCGCTGCAAGACGCGTATTCGACGATTCGTGTGCTGCACGAGACATGTCAGATACGCCGATTTCGCGTTGTTGCGAATAAGACGGAATCTTCCCGTCATGGTTTGGATCTGTACTCGAAGCTAACTCGATATACAGATCGTTATATGGATGTATTGCTCGACTTCTGTGGCTCGATCCCCTTCGATCCGCAGATGCAAAAATCAATAGGGGAACAGCGGGTAGTTGTAGACGCGTACCCCCGTTCACCGTCGGCTCTGGCTTTTAAGAAGCTGGCCACGCGAGTTAATCGCTGGCCAAGACCGACAGCAGCGGGTGGCCATGTGGAATTTTTTGTAGAGCGGCTGATACAAGCTGCCTGCGCGCCAGGGTGAGACCAGTAAATAGATGAATGCTCATGCAATGTATAACGAGGTGGAAACGGTAGACCCAGATGGTCTGGTCGCCGCTAACGCCAATCTGGTGAAACGTATAGCGTTTCACCTGATGAATCGTCTGCCGCCAAGCGTGCAAGCCGAGGATCTAATCCAGGCTGGCATGATCGGTTTATTAGAGGCAGCGAGTCACTACGATCCGTCTCAGGGTGCAAGCTTTGAAACCTATGCCGGTATTAGAGTACGTGGTGCCATGTTAGACGAAATACGACGATCAGACTGGACACCTCGTTCAGTGCATCGAAAATCGCGCGAAGCTGCAGAAATGCTGCGCGAACTAGAACAAACTACCGGGCGTGACGCAAAAGGCCAGGAAGTCGCTGAGAAACTCGGTGTTGATCTACGTGCGTATCACACGATATTAACGGAGAGTTCAGCAGCACATATTTTTAGCTTTGATCAGCCCGACGAACACACGGGTGAAACGATCGCGTTGCCACAAAGCGAAGAATCAACACCTGGTGAACAGGTGGAGTATCAATCGTTTAAAGCTGCATTAGCAGAATCAATTCAAAATTTGCCAGAGCGAGAGAGCCTTGTTATGTCGTTGTACTACGATGAAGATTTAAACTTGCGTGAAATCGGTGAAATTTTAGGTGTTAGTGAATCTCGAGTTTGCCAGATACACGGGCAAGCGCTCATCAGATTAAAAGCCAGATTGGCTGAGTGGACTCAACGCTAATCGCATGGTGACTGACGAACAACAGTGGTACGTTCAAAAAGGCGCACGCGTTCAAGGGCCATATTCAACCACTGAAGTTGGGCGGTATTTATTGCTTGGGCGTGTTCGTAACACCGATAGAGTGAGCCGTGATGGTGAGCTTTGGGAACCGGTTACTCAGGTACCAGAACTCATCCCCGAAGAGTTGCTCGATCTTGATAATGAATACGGTTGGCAGCAGTTTTTACACGCTCGTCAACGTCAAGATCAACGCCAGCACGATAGCGCTGAACAGATAGAACGGCGTAATGAAGCTGCCGGAATGCCCGAACAAATCCGTAAAGAGTGGATCGATCAGCCAGCACCGCAGGGTTTGTTGCCTTGGTCTTTGCTTGGCATTACTTTGACAGCGCTCGGTGTGGTGCTGTACCTAAATTCAGTTGGCGTTGCCAGCTAACTCATCCAAAACCGCGGTTTTTGGGGCCACTATTGGCTCCCATGTGTCGTCTTATCGGCGTTTAGCGCTCTTGGAACAGGGATTGCACTTGTTCAATCAACAATCGCTCCTCGGCCCTATACATGCCACCCATTGTCAGTATTGATGATTCGGTCGTAACGTCACTATCTGCTGTTAACGAACAGCGGCTTGATGTCCAACTACGCCAGCTCGAATTCCACGCTCTGCTTCATCGCAAGCTTGACCTGCAACAACTGCTTGAAAGTTTTCTAGCTGAAGGGCAGGGCTTTGTGCGTTTTGATGGTTTGCAATATCAGGCAAGCGAACGAGGTATGGACATACTGCTGGGCGAAATGCGCCAGCATCGACAGTGTTTTGAATTAAAGTTGGGTGATAGAGATCTAGGCGAGGTGACCCTATTACGTAGCAAGGCGTTTACCGCTCGCGAGCAGCGTGAATCCGAACGCTTGATTGAAAGCCTTGTTTATCCGTTGGATAACTCGCTTGAACACTATTCCGCTTTATTGATGTCGATGACTGATAAGGCAACTGGTGTTCATAATCAACGTGCCATCGATCAACAACTGCCGCGCGAAATTCGTTTTGCTCGGCGTAGTGAGCAACATTTGTCACTCATGTTGTTAACAGTGGATTACCTTGAATCTATTAGCGAGCACCATGGTGTAGAGGTTGGCCGCCAGGCATGGCAATCAGTGGCTGAGGCCTTAAGCGAACGTTTGCGTCAGAGTGATATCATTTTTCGCACTGAGAACGATGAGTTTTTGGTGATCTTAAATCACACCGATATCAACGATGCTCTGGCGTTGACTGATCGCTTGCGTAAGCAGGTGGACCGCTGCGTTAGCTATGACAATGTTCAGTTCATGTTGACGGCTAGTGCAGGTGTAACCGAACTGGATGCTGATGATGATCCTCAAAGCTTGCTGGATCGAGCACGACAGGCATTGTCGATGGCTCGCCAAAGTGGTCGAAATCAGATAATGGCCCTGCCGGCGGAAACACCAGATGGCGGGGAATCTCCTGATGATGGCAGTGCCGCCTAAGTAATTTCTAGGCTCTAAGCTTAATTTTTTTGGCTCAGGGCCGACACTCTGGTAAATCTTTCGGGTATAATTCTCGGCTCGAAGGCGCCAGATTCTGGCGAACAAAGTCCCCTTCGTCTAGTGGCCTAGGACTCCGCCCTTTCACGGCGGCAACAGGGGTTCGAGTCCCCTAGGGGACGCCACCTTCCTTTTTTGACACCTACCAATCATTTTGCAGTAAAAACTGCCTTCTGGGCACGCCAGCTGTTTTCAGCACGACACCAATGCAAAACGTCGAGCCCAGCAGCAACACAGAACAACTTCTGCTGCAACCAAGCTCTATGGCCGCGATTAGCTTGTGCTAAATCCCGCTGTCTGCCTCTTCAACTTTTTGATCGTTAAGCCTGCACTGACCTTTGCACCTAGCACTAGTAGGCAAGGTGTTAGAAACAAGGTGAGTAAAGTGGTGAACGCTAATCCGCCTGCAATGGCGCTGGCAAGTTGCGTCCACCACTGAGTGGAAGGCGCACCGAAGCTCAGCTCTCGATCGATTAGATTGATATTCATCGACAACACCATCGGCATTAGCCCCAATATCGTTGTGATCGCTGTTAAAAATACGGGGCGTGCACGCACCGAACCGGTAAGCAATGCAGCATCCACCGCCGCTGCGCCTGCTGTGCGAAAGTTATTGTAAGTATCGATGAGCACAATATTGTTGTTAACCACAATGCCAGCCAGTGCGATGATGCCAATTCCGACCATAACGATACCAAATGTTTGTCCGGTAACCATCAAACCAATTAGTACACCCGAAGTTGAAAAAATTATCGCGCTGAGTACGAGTAAGGCCTGATATAAGCTGTTGAACTGTGTAACCAAAATAAGCAGCATCATAAAAATTGCTGTAACAAACGCTGTAATCAGAAATATCATCGCTTCTTGTTGATCGGCGGTTTCACCTTTAAACTCGACATTGACATCTAGACCGACTGGATTGGTAATCAATTCCTCACGCAGCATCTTGAGTTGTGTATCCAGGATAAAGCCTTCCTGTGTATCGGCTGAAATGGTTATCACACGCACGCCATCAACGCGGTTGATGATGCCGGTTTTGGGGGCGGGGCTGATCGTTGCGAAATTGCTTACGGGTATCATGCCTTGTTGAGTGGGTACTCGTAGCTCAGATATTTGATCCAAGTTTCGTTGTTCAATGGAGTAGCGAACGCGGATATCCAGCTCGTCGGTTGCATCATCGGGGCGGTATCCCGCTACGCGAATGCCTGTGGTTATCATTTGGATTGCATTGCCTATCAGCGCGATATCAGCACCGTAACTGGCTGCCTTTTCACGATCCACATTGATGCGCCATTCGATGCCGGGCAGTGGGCGATTGTCCTCAACACCTTCAAACCCTCCTACACGCCGCATTTGCTCACGTATTGTTTCGACGGCTGCAAATAGATGCGTTGTGCTGCCAGCACTTACTTGTAAATTGACCGGCTTACCGCCACCGCCGGGGCCGCCTTGGTTTTTGAGAAACTCTATTTGCACACCGGCAACGCTAGCAAGGTCTGCTTCCATTGCCTCAATGATTTTGACTGCTTTTTCCCGTGTATTCCACTCGGTGAGTTCAAGCTGGATATTGCCGATAAGATCGGCAGCGCCTTGTGCATCTCCACCTGTTCGGGTGTAGACCGACTTTACGCCGTCACGGCCAATGAGTTGCTGTTCTACACGTTTGAGTATGGCGTCCTGTTCGTATATCGACAGATCACCACGAGCGTGTACCTGTACTGCAAGTGATTCGGGTTCGATGTCAGGGAAAAATTCTACGCCCTTGCCGAGTACCCCGTAAACAACGTAGCTGCCGATAGTGAAAACCAGCACAGCTAACAAGGTTTTCACCGGGTTTAATAGCATGGCATGCAACATGGCAAGGTATTTAGCACGTGTGCCCGTTGAAGCTTTGCGCACCTGTTCAGCTGTGATGGTGCTAGCGATACCCGATGCATCTGGGTTGGCTAGTGCGTCTTCAAGATCGCTATTGGGAGTTGGGGTCGTTCGCTGTTTTCTGCCAATTGCTTTGCCAATCACGGGTATAAACACCAGTGCCATTGCCAGTGATGCAAGCAGGCACGCAATAACCGTTTTTGGCATGTATTGCATAAACTGCCCGATCATGCCGGGCCAATAGAGCAGCGGCGCAAACACTGCCAGGGTAGTAAATGTTGAGGCAATGATTGGCCACGACATGCGTTTTGCGGCACTGGCATAGGCTTCAGCGCGTGGCATGCCTTTGTCGATATTTCGATCGGCCAGTTCGATCACAACGATCGCGCCGTCTACCAGCATGCCTACAACTAGTATTAAGCTAAATAACACGACAACATTCATGGTGTTGCCAAAGCCGTAGATCACCAAAATACCCGCTAAAAAAGAGCCGGGAATAGCGAAGCCAACTAGCAAGGACGAGCGAAACCCAAGGGCGGCCATGATGACGATCATAACCAGCACAACGCCTGACACCACGTTGTTTTGTAGATCGCTCAACATGATTTTGGTTTCTTTTGATTTGTCCTGGTGGAAACCAATGACTAAAGTTGAGGGTAATTTTTTTTGCTCCTCTGCTACTGCTGCCCGCACAGAGTCGATGGTTTCAATAATGTTAGCGCCAAGGCGTTTAGAGATTTCCAGCATTAGAGTTGGCCTACCGTCTAAACGGGCAAAGCTGTTTGGATCTTTGAACGTACGTCTGACTGTCGCTACATCACCAAACACGACAACTTCTTTGTCAGTAACCTTAACGGGAAGTGATAGTACATCTTCGATGTCTTCAATAATGCCTGGCACTTTTAACACCATTCTGCCGGAGCCGGTATCGATGGCGCCCGCCGCTACCAATAGGTTATTGTTGCGTATTAAACTAAATAGCGAATTGAAATCAACTTCGTACGTTTCCATGATGACAGGATCGACAACGATCTCTAATAGTTCTTCGCGTTCACCAGCAATATCTGCCTCGAATACACCTGGAAGT
Organism: Granulosicoccaceae bacterium; assembly: GCA_036478595.1. Taxonomy (GTDB): domain Bacteria; phylum Pseudomonadota; class Gammaproteobacteria; order Granulosicoccales; family Granulosicoccaceae; genus Granulosicoccus. The sequence goes on along the minus strand of JAZGEF010000003.1, from coordinate 116,831 downwards.
GCTTCAAGTCGATCTTGCAGGTTGCGCGCGATTTTAACTAAGGTGCGTTCGGGGATGGGGCCGGATAAACTGATATTCAATACTGGAAACAGCGCAAGATTAATTTCGTTAACGACGGGTTCATCAGTTGCGGCAGGGAGTTGGGATCGAGCCGCATCAACCCGTTCACGTACGTCGGCTAGCGCTTTGTCGCCGTCAAAGCCTGCATCAAACTCGAGTAGCACTGAGGCATGGCCTTCACTCGCTGTGCTACGCATCTCTTTTATACCACTGATGCTTTGCAGCTCTTTTTCCATTGGCTTAACTAACAAGCGTTCGGCGTCTTCAGGAGAGATGCCGTCGTGGCTCATCGATACGTAAATGATTGGGATGGCGACATCCGGCTCAGATTCCTTGGGGATGCTGATGTAGGCAACGATACCGCTGATTACTAGAAACAATAACAACAGGAAAACAGTGCGACTGCGATAAAACGCTGCGTCGATTAGGCCATTCATGACGCGCTATTTTTATTTGATGTGGATAGCTTGGGGTCGACTTTTTGTCCCGGATTGATGAAACCCTGGCCCAGGGTCACTAGTCGGCTATTGGGGACAATACCGGTTACCCAAGCGCCTTCGAGTGACGTGCTAACCAGTTTGATCGGAACGAACTCAACAATATTGTCGCTATTCACTATCTTGACGCCAAGCTCGCCGTTGTTACCTAATGATAAGGTGGATGGAGATATAAATACAGCTTCGACTTTCTGTATGGGAACTTGTATCGATGCGCTGACTCCCGCCGAAACAGTGCCATCAGGATTGTCCACTACCGCTTCAATTGCGAAACTACGCGTTTGCGAGTTGGCAACAGCAGAAATAAACGTTATCTCGCCTGGTAGCTCTTCGCCGGTTAGTAAACTGACGGTCACCGCTTGTCCGATTTTTAATTGTGCAATGGTTTGTTGGGCAGCTTGAGCGTTGGCTTTTAAGGAAGTGTTATCTACCAGCTCAGCTACCACGCCTCCGCGTTCAACCAGCTCGCCTTGTTCAATTGGCAAGGTATTGATGATGCCGGCAAAGGGTGCTGTAATTTGTGTGTTGGCAATATCGAGTTCGACTCGTGCTAATTGAGCTCGTGCACGTTCAAGCTGGCTTTGTGCCTGTTCGAGCTGCACCTTTGATTGCAAGCCTTGTTCGCGAAGAGAGGCTGCAGCTTTTTCTTCACTGACGGCGCTAGTGAATGCGGCTTGCGCTTGTCGCAGTTCGGTATCTCGGCCATCAAGTGTGAGATCCATCAGTGGATCGTTTGCAGCAACTGTTTGGCCTTTGCTGACATGCAGCTTACTCACTATGCCAGCGATCTCTGCGCGGATATGTAGCCTGCGCGCCGGTTCAAGCTGGCCTTGTAATTCGATTTTTCGCTGCATTGACTCTGGAGAAACTTCTATAATCTCTACTTTCATCAATGAGGTTTGTTTGTTTGCCTCAGTCTGGTCGCTGGTATCATTGTCAGATGCCAGCATACCGCTGGCCATCCAGAGCACCAAGACGACGATGGCAATTGCTGCTGCTGTGTATGACGATTTCATTGTTAATATTAGTCCGTTTTATTGTCTTCCAGCCCGGTAGGCACGTAGCACCCCGCAGGGCACGTAGCACCCCGCAGGGCACGTAGCACCCCGCAGGGCACGTAGCACGCGGGAACGACAGAGGCTGTAGGGTTGAAAGTATATCGTGCTAAGCGCTGGTTTTATTGTTTATCACGTGTGAAAGCTCACGAGGTTAGGATCATGTTGCGTAAATGTCAGATAGGGTTTGTGGGTTTGCTAACCCTCGTTTTTCTATCTGCCTGCCAATCTGCAACGCAGCGTGTTTTTGAGAGTGGCAAACGGGCAGGGTTTAGCCGGCAAACTGCTACGGCAAATGGATTTGATCTAATGGTGATGTCCTCTAACAGGCCTGCTGCATCAGAGTACCTGCATGTGTATATAGAGGGTGATGGTGTACCTTGGTATAAAACCACAGTCATCGCTTCCGATCCAACATCAGCTTCTGTACTGATGCTTGATCTAATGGCCTTGGATGTCAGTGATAGTGTTTATATCGGTAGGCCTTGTTACAACGGCACTGCACTCGAGCCTGAGTGTGACAAACGCATGTGGACATCCGCTCGATACTCCACCACGGTGGTTGATGCCATGGCCTATGCTATTTATCAATACATGAGTAGACGTGACTATCGATATATTCGTTTGTTTGGTCACAGTGGCGGCGGCGCGCTAGCCATGTTGCTGGCAGAGCGATTTGAACAAGTCACTGATGTGGTAACGATAGCCGGTAATCTAAATATTAATGCCTGGACAAGCCATCATGGTTACACGCCTTTGTATAGTTCGCTTAATCCAAGCGACCAACCCGCGTTAGGGCCTGGCATACGTCAATGGCATTGGATGGGTGGTAGAGATAGCGTCATACCGCCTGTGTTGATAGCACCATTTATCCAATCACAGACCAATGCGTTTAGTAGCACCGTGCTGAACTATTCGCACAACTGTTGCTGGGAAAATATTTGGCCGCAGGTGCTACGTAAAATTAGTGATCGGCGGGTAGATGGCATGCCTGGTGAAGTATTAAAAACACCCGATCAAAGTGCTGTTGGTGTAGATGGTTTGCAGTGGTTTCCCAGCGCTAACGCTAACTGACTAATTTTTCGATTAACATCCCAGGATAATCACTAAATACACCATGCACACCAAGCTCATAGAGTTTTGCGGCCTGCTCGGCATCATTCACGGTAAAACAATAAAGGCCGTAACCTTCATCACGCAGCGCCTGAAGTGCCTTTTTGTCAGCTAATGGCGCAGCAAAATGAAAGTTGCTGCACGCGTATGCGGCGAGTTGTTCAGGCCAATTTTCCGGTATGGCGCAGACGATCAATGCCCGGGGAGTTTCGGGTTGTAATTCCATGGTAGTTTTTAAAGCTTCTCGGCTAAAGCTTGAATATAAAATGGGTTTACCCGCTTGCCCATGGGCGGCAACTGTTTGGCAAATTATTTGTGCAGTGGGCTCTTCAAGCCCGGGTGTAGGCTTGATTTCCAGGTTGAGCGTCATGTTGTGCTCGGCAACGCACTCGAGCACGGCACTAAGCCGAGGTAGAGGTTCGTTGGCATAGTCGGAAAACAAAACACCCGCGCTTAGAGAGTCCAGGTCGCTAGCGTTGTGCGCGCATAAGTACCCTTTGCCATTGGTGCAGCGTTCCAAGCCATCGTCGTGATGCACGAACGCCACGCCGTCAGCACTGATTGATACATCGATTTCGACGGCTGTAGCACCTTGCTCTGCGGCAAGGCGAATCGCGGCAATCGTGTTTTCGGGGGCATCGGCTGATGCGCCGCGGTGAGCAACGACAGGGGCAAGCAAAGTGGCACGGGACATGGCAATAATTTGGTGGTTATCATTATTAATGCGTAAAATACCATTGCCTGTGCTGTGCAGGCTGGAAACTCGCTCAGATCAGGTGAAATAATCATGCAATTACCACGCTACGAACCAGTCGACACGCCCGACTCGCTTTTACAGGAGGCGTTGGTGCTGGCTGAAGATGCCGCTGATGCCGCTGCCACTATTAGCTTGTCGTACTTTCGCCAGCCTATGGATGTGCGAAATAAGGCGGGTGATGGTTTGTTCGATCCGGTCACCGAGGCTGATAAAAAAGTTGAGCAACTTATTAGAGAAAAAGTTGCAACACGATTTCCTGAGCATAATTTCTTCGGTGAAGAAGGCGACAACACGCAACAAGGGTCTGAGGCCGACAGAACCCATACTTGGGTTGTAGACCCCATAGACGGAACTCGCGCGTTTATCACCGGTATGCCGGCCTGGGGTACTTTGATCGCGTTGTTTGATGGCGAGCAAGTGGTGCTTGGGCTAATGGATCAACCGTTCCTACAGGAGCGATTCATTGGTTACGGTGGCTCGGCCTATTTATGTACTAAGCAAGGTGAAATGCAACAGCTTGCCACGCGCGATACGGCGTCAGTTGATGCTGCGATAATTCAGTGTACGACTCCCGAGATGTTTAAAGACCCAGCAGAACTAGCCAGCTTTAATCGATTGGTAAGCCGTGTCGCGATGGCACGTTACGGTGGTGATTGTTACGCGTACGTATTGTTGGCGATGGGTTATATCGATGCTGTGGTCGAAAGTGATTTACAACCATACGATATTCAGGCAATGATTCCCATAGTGACCGGGGCTGGTGGAGTGGTTAGTGATTGGCAGGGTGGCTCGGCTGTAGCGGGTGGCTCCATTGTGGCGAGCGCCAACCCTGCACTACATGCTCAGCTACTCGATAACCTAGCGAATTCTTAGTCTGAACCAATCACTGGTGCTGCCACCGCGGCCATCATCAGCCATAACAAGCACGAACCAAGCCCCTCGGTTGCTGCTACTCGCGGTGCCGCGAATCAAGCCGGAGGTTGTCATAGTCACGCCGCTTGGTAAGCCAGTAGCAGTAAATTGAAGTTGATCGTCGTCTTCGTCACTAAAAAAATCAGCAATATTATAGCTAAACGTTGTGCTGACGGTGCGGTTAGGGATGTCATCAACTTCGGGTGCAGAGTTTTGTCTCGAAAACCGCGAAATGCTAAGGATGAATGTATCGGCTGCTTGTCCAACGCCGTCACTGGCAAGAACCGTGACGATGTAGTCGCCTACATCAGTAAGCTGCGGCTTGCCCAATAGTATGCCTTCGGAGGTAAGCGATATGTTGCCACTAGCTGGCAGCGAACCTTCAGCAATGCGGAACGATAGGGTGTCACCATCGGGATCAAAAAAGTTTTCTGCAAGATTAACCCTGAGACCAATTTCGGCATGCTCTTCAACAGACATGGCAAGCAATGTTGTTCGTTGTGATCGAATGGGTGCACGATTGTTCGCAACAATGTTTAATGTCACCTTGGCAGACGTGGTGTGAATGCCATCCGTGATTTGGTAAATAAACTCATCCACTATAACATCCGTGTTTTCTGTTGTAGCGGGGTGGTAGATAAAACTGCCGTCGGTCCCTAGTTGGAACAGATCGGCATGCTGAGGTGCTTGCAGTGGAGTGGGTATGACCCTCAGTGGTTGATTGCGTACATCGATGTCATCACGATCATTGCCCAGTAAGTTGCCTGGATCAGTAGCCTTAATTTCACGCCTTAGGTTTTGCAATACTGTGTATTCGTCGTCGCCAGCAAACGGTGCTTCATTGATCGAAATCAAGCACAATGTTTGATCCAGTGATACAGCGTTGCCTTGGTCATCATTTGCGACAACTGTGTAATTGATAGCGACTGGTGATTTTAGTGCTGGCGCGGTGATCAAAAATTCGGTTGTGCCATTGGCCGATTGTTCTTCTATCTGGATTTCACAAGTGCGGCTGTCGGTGCAAGCTTGTCGCAAGGTATCTGCGGCAAGTTCATTATCAAAGCCATCATTAGCCGCGCAACCCCCATTGGTGTTTGTACCGACGCTCTGCCATTGCCAGTTGGTCAAATTATTAGCTGTGCTAATAAGCGTTGCCGTGCTAGGCGTGCCTTCTAAGAGAGGTAGTTGTCCGCCATCGACGATGGTTCGCAGTTGATTGCCACTGTTATTTTGATTGCCTTTTGAATCAACCCAATTGCAGGCTGATAGGCCTGCGCTAAGCAGCATTAGTGAAATCAAGCGATAAGCCACAAATATATCCCAGTGCCGGACAAAAGGCTGCCAGCGGTAATGAATTCTTTAAGTGGGGCTAGGATAATCTTTGCGCTTGCTTGGCCCTGTGTGGTGCTTCACAAACAACGCAATGTGAATTTACGGGGTTTGTAGCAGCTTATGTGATGGCTTCGATACCTGATAGCTTGTGTTGTTCACAGAAAACGATCAAACTTTAACTAGCGCACAAAGAGACTCAAACCTGGCGGACGAATCGGTGCACAAATTCGGTAATCTGCCTGCCAAGAATCAACGTAGTAAATGAGCCAAGCATTGTTTATCAACTCACCTAACAGTTTCTCCGACGACTTCCGATCAGAGGCCGAGCTAAGCTGGATGATCCTGTTGTTGGCATCGATTGCGTTGGGTGCGGTAATTATCTGGTCGCTATCCAATCAACAGTTATTGTTGCCTAGTGCGATCACACCCTCACCGCCTGTTGCTCAATTATCACAGTTGCCTAAGCGCTTAGATGTCGCGGTTTCTAGTGGCAGTAGTATCGGTGGTAACGCCAGTCATAAAACCCACGCAGTGGCATCAGAAAAGCCACCGGTTGACCCACCCTCGAACACAACACCGAACACAACACCGAACACAACAAGCAAATTGACCGTGGCAGAAGCGCAATTTGATGTCGCGCCAGTTGTTGATACGCCAGTTAACGCTGCACCGGCAGGCGATCCAAAAATTGAAGTTGTGCCTTCTGAGACAATTCGAGCCGATTTGGCGCAGTTGGATTTCGCTCAAGTTGAGTTGGTAGAGGCCGAAGCTGAAGCCGGTATCAAGCAAGCTGACGTTAGCCGAGTAGGACCTATCCAAGTGGAACCTATCCAGGTCGGACCTATCCAGGCCGGACGTGAGCAAGCCACGCTGGCTCAGCTTGAAGATCCGGTAATTGATGTGGAGCCACCAGAAACCCCGGCTCCCGACATGAGCGATAAGCTGCGTGAGAATGAATTGCCGAATAAGCTCGCGCAAGATAATTTATTGTTGGCGGAGCTTACAGCGGCAGGGCAGAGGGCCGTTGCGATTGAGCCACCCGGTGTCACGCCACTCAACACATTGCCTGAAACGGCATTTGAAAAATTGCGCCGAGAGGAGTTGGCACTGCTTGCAACACACTCCGAAAAACTACAGATCGATCCAAAGCTTGATGGGTTTGAATCAGTGGCAACATCGCAACTTTTTCAAATATTTGATTTGCTGTTTTTGTATTCCGAAACGCCCGTGTCCGTCACGGTGAATTCAAATGATGCTGCTTCAACATTGCGCAATATAATGCTGTCTCAACAGCGTGGAGACCAAATCGTTGACTACCTAGTGCTTAGCGGGCTGAATCGTAGCAGGTTCAAAATTATTGCTGAGTCGTCAGCAGAACTGGTTCGAGGTAGTCATCGAATCGCCATACAGGCTACACTTGACCAGTAATGACAGCCAATCTCACAAATCAATTGTTGCTTGTCCTGGTTTTGGTGGCAGTGCTGGGTATTGCCATTGGTGCAGCCTTATTGCAAATCAAAGCAATCCACTCCAAAAGAAGGCTAGTCCAACACCACAGGATCAGTACTGAAAAACTGCGAGATCATCTGGCTGAATTAGAACATCGGCATGCCGCATTACAGCGCGCTGTCGATGCTGAAAATCAACTATTGTCGATTGCAAAAAACAAAGAGACTCAGGCCGATGCACAACAAGATGCCCTAGTTGTGCATTCGCGGTTGCAAGCCCAGCGGATTTCAAGCTTAGAAGCCAGCTTGATAGCGGCCGAAGAACGCGGTTTGCGGTTGCAAGGTGATTTTGAAAGTTATAAAACTCACAAGCAACAAGAGCTAGATATATCGCGTCGTCTCCTTAGCGAAGAGCGAATCAGTGAGGAACGCGTTAACGAACAACAATCAGATGAACGAGCAGACAATGATTTGCCTGTGTTAAATACGCGAGTTGCCGATGCAGTAGCTCCAGCCGCCGCAAGTGTGCAAGCCATTCAAAACATGTTTGAACAAGAGCTCGACATACCCGCATTAGCAGAATCTGATCTACCAAGTTCGATCAACGATATCGACTTTGCCGAGTTCGCTAACTTCGCCGATTTTGGTGATAGGGAAGTTACCGATCTCGCAGTAGAAAAATTATTAGAAGATGAGGCAGACCCAGTTGGGTAAGCCGCATGAAAAACCGATGTGGCATCAGCTGATCAAGCTTGATTCAAAGTCGGGTAAAAGCTTGCAAGCCCAATTACGCGAAGCCCTGGTAAAAGCCATATTGGATGAACGTATCTCGATGGAGGCACCGTTGCCTTCCTCGCGAGAGCTGTCGCGACAGCTTAGTGTTGCGCGCAATACCGTTGTGTTGGCCTACCAGCATTTAATAGACGAAAACTATTTGCTCGCGCATGAGCGACGTGGTTATTTTGTTAACCCTGAAATGCTTGCCGGCAGGGTTAACGTTAAACAGCGTACAAACACTGGTGGGCAAAATTCAGATCCAGACTACGACCTTAATCCCCATCTCAATCTGCTGGAAAAGCGCAATATTGTGCGTCCGGCTGATTGGCAATCGTTTGAATATCCGTTTATCTACGGTCAGGTTGACTCCAATTTATTCCCTGTTAACGATTGGCGTGAGGCGTGCCGTTTGTCGTTGCGTGTCAATGCGATAAGCGAGTGGACACACGATGGCGTTGATCACGATGACGAATTACTGGTAGAGCAAATTCATACTCGAGTGTTGCCGCGTCGCGGAGTGTGGGCTGACAAAGACGAAATTCTTATTACCACTGGTGCTCAAAACGCTCTGTTTTTAATTGCGCAGCTAATGCTGAACGAGGATTCAACGGTTGGTCTTGAAGATCCTTGTTATGTTGATGCAAGAAATATATTTTCTTTGTTCACAAAGCGGCATGAGTATTTTGATGTAGGGCCTCAAGGCGTAGAAACCGATGAGCGCCTTGCACAATGCAAATTGATGTATGTCACTCCAAGTCACCAATGTCCTACCACCACGACTATGTCGTTGGATGCTCGTCAAGCCTTATTGGCGGATGCTGAAAAACACAACGTGGTTATTGTCGAGGATGACTATGAAAGTGAACTCAACTTTGTAGGAAATCCGACCCCAGCGTTAAAAAGCTTGGATGAAAATCACCGGGTTATCTACGTGGGTAGTTTGTCCAAAACCCTAGCACCTGGGTTAAGAGTGGGTTTTTTGGTGGCGCCGAAAAAATTTGTTCAGCAAGCCCGGGCGTTACGACGCCTGATGTACCGGCACCCGCCCACCAACAACCAACGCACAATTGGCCACTTTTTGGCTCTGGGCCATCATGATGCGGCGCTATTGCGTTTAACCCAGGCGTTTCGTGAGCGCTGGAAGATTATGGATGAAGCGTTGTCGAGTTATGAGCCTTTGTCGGCCATTGCTCCCGCATTTGGTGGGTCATCCTTCTGGGTTGAGCTGCCTGCGCATATTCGTGCGGTTGAGTTGGAAAAGCTGGCGGCTAAAAACGGCATTGTGCTTAACGCCGGTGACAACTATTTTGCCTCCAGAGATGGGCCGCGAAACTTTTGCAGAATGGGCTTCTCAAGCATCCCAGCTGACAATATCCCGGCTGGAATCGACCGGCTAGCCGCTTTAATCGGAAAGATGTGAACTACCTGCCCAATTAAGGCTTTCTGGCACAGTATCCTCGCTGAGGCTGGTACTAATGAGGCCTCGTAACACTGACACACTGGCGGGCTCATACTATTAGGGAGTACCGTCGTGATTATTGGCGTACCAAAAGAAATAAAAAACCACGAATATCGTGTTGGTTTGACTTCCGCTAGCGTCAGTGAATGCACCCACGCCGGCCATCAGGTATTGGTTGAAACTGGTGCCGGACTTGGTATTGGTAGCGCTGATCAGGATTACCAACGAGCTGGTGCCGAGATCATGGGTGCTGCTGCCGAAATTTTTGCCAAAGCTGAAATGATCGTCAAGGTTAAAGAGCCTCAAGCGGTTGAGCGCGCCATGTTGCGTGAGGGCCAGCTGCTATTTACTTACCTGCATCTAGCTCCAGACGCAGCGCAAACTAAAGACTTAGTTGATAGTGGTGCCGTATGCATCGCTTATGAAACGGTGACATCACCATTTGGCGGTTTACCGCTACTAGCGCCCATGTCTAAAGTCGCCGGTCGAATGGCAATTCAGGCAGGCGCTCATTGTCTAGAACAGCCGCAAGGTGGTTTGGGCATGTTGCTAGGCGGTGTACCGGGTGTTGACCCTGCCAAGGTTGTGATCATTGGTGGCGGTGTCGTTGGTAGTCACGCTGCACACATTGCCGTAGGAATGGGTGCTGATACCTGGGTGATCGATCGTAACCCCGAAGTGCTTGAACGTCATTGGCAGCAGTTTGGCCGTAGTACTAATTCGGTTTACTCAACTCGTGATGCGCTAGAAAAACACGTGCTAGAAGCCGATTTGGTTATTGGTGGTGTGCTGATTCCGGGTGCCGCTGCGCCAAAACTGGTTACTGCAGACATGGTTAAGCGCATGAAAGCTGGTTCAGTCATCGTCGATGTTGCGATTGATCAAGGCGGTTGTTGCGAGACTTCAAAAGCCACGACTCACGCAGAGCCTACGTATGTGGTGGATGATGTTGTGCATTATTGTGTCGCTAACATGCCAGGTGGCGTACCAAAAACCTCAACATTTGCTTTAAACAATGTGACCTTGCCGCATGTGCTCACGCTGGCAGGCAAAGGCCACAAGCAAGCATTGCAAGATGATGTGCACCTGCGTAACGGTTTAAATGTTCACTCAGGGCACATCACTTCACAAGAAGTCGCAGAAGCGTTGAATCTGGATTACAAACCAGCGTCAGATTTTCTGTAATCACTCACTCACTCACTAACTACAGGCGCTAGCGCCAAAACGAGGAATTAATAATATGGCTCGAATGACACCGAGTGAAGCGTTCGTAGAGACTCTGGTCGCAAACGGCGTTACTGATATTTTTGGCATTATGGGCTCGGCATTTATGGATGCCATGGACATATTCGCTCCTGCTGGTATCCGCCTTGTGCCTGTCGTGCACGAGCAAGGCGCTGCTCATATGGCTGATGGGTATTCACGTGCCACTGGCCGCCATGGTGTTGTTATTGGCCAAAACGGTCCCGGCATCAGTAACTGCGTAACAGCAATTGCAGCCGCTTATTGGGCGCACAGCCCAGTTGTAATGATCACACCAGAAACTGGCACGATGGGCATGGGCTTAGGTGGTTTCCAAGAAGCTAACCAACTGCCAATGTTCCAAGAGTTCGTTAAATACCAAGGCCATGTAAACAACGCTAATCGTATGGCTGAATTTACCGCTCGTTGTTTTGACCGTGCTATTTCTGAAATCGGTCCTACCCAGTTAAACATCCCACGTGATTATTTCTATGGCGATATCGATGTAGAAATTCCAACGCCGATGCGTTTGGATCGCGGCCCAGGTGGTGAGAATGTTTTGTCTGAAGCGGTTGAGCTTTTGTCTAACGCCAAGTTCCCGGTTATTTTGTCCGGTGGCGGTGTTGTTATGGCTGATGCCGTTCGAGACTGCGTAGCATTTGCTGAGCGTCTTGGTGCACCGGTAGTTAATAGCTACCTACACAATGATTCATTCCCAGCAAGCCACCCATTGTGGGCAGGCCCGCTTGGTTACCAAGGTTCAAAAGCTGCAATGCGTTTGATCGAGCAAGCTGACGTCGTGGTCGCGCTTGGTTCACGTCTTGGGCCTTTCGGTACCTTGCCGCAGCATGGTATGGACTACTGGCCTAAAGATGCCAAAATTATCCAAATCGATGCTGATCACAAGATGCTTGGTTTGGTTAAGAAGATTTCTGTTGGCATTGTCGCTGATGCTGGCGCGTCTGCTCGAGCGCTGACAGCTCGTCTTGGCGACAAAACGCTTACTTGTGATGCTACTCGTGATGCGCGTGCAGCCACTATCAGAAAAGAGAAAGATTCCTGGGAAGCTGAGCTAGATGCTTGGGTACACGAGACAGACGATTTCAGCCAACAGATGATTGCAGAAGCTGAGAAAGAAGACGGTAACTGGTTGGCACCTCGCCAGGTTTTGCGTGAACTAGAAAAAGCAATGCCTCCACGTGCGATGGTTTCTACCGATATTGGTAACATCAACTCAGTGGCTAATAGCTACTTGCGTTTTGAAGAGCCGCGTAGCTTCTTTGCACCAATGAGCTTTGGTAACTGCGGTTACGCACTACCAACAATGATCGGTGCCAAGGCTGCTGCACCTGATCGTCCTGCAATTGCGTACGCCGGTGACGGTGCGTGGACTATGAGTATGACTGAGATCATGACGTCTGTGCGTCACGACATCCCGGTAACGGCTGTTGTATTCCACAACCGTCAATGGGGTGCCGAGAAGAAAAACCAAGTTGACTTCTACGGGCGTCGTTTTGTCGCAGGTGAGCTTGATAGCCCAAGTTTTGCTGGCATCGCACAATCAATGGGTGCTGAAGGTGTTACTGTTGACCGTATTGAAGACGTTGGTGCTGCGCTGAAAAAAGCGGTCGATGCGCAAATGAACGACCGCAAGACAACCGTAATCGAAGTGATGTGTAACCGTGAACTCGGCGATCCGTTCCGTCGTGATGCATTGTCTAAGCCTGTTCGTCATTTGGCTAAGTACAAAGATTACGTATAGCGTTTACGTTTATCTTATATTTAGTGTAAGCAGTGCAACGTTCCGCAGATAAGTCGTACTTCTGTGAGGGCTATGTGCCCTCCAGAGTATGACTTTTTTATTATTGGCGATAGGTTCGTTTTTGACGGGAAATTAATATGGCAACGGTAGCATTTTTAGGTTTGGGCGTAATGGGATATCCGATGGCCGGATATCTAGCTAACAGTGGTCACGATGTCAGGGTTTTTAACCGCACATCAGCCAAGGCTGATAAATGGGTTGCTCAGCATGGCGGTACTGCCTGCGCAACGCCAGCCGAAGCCGCCACCGGTGCATCTATAGTTATGGCGTGTGTTGGCAATGACAACGACATACGTGATGTTTGTACAGGTGCTGAAGGCGCGTTTGCTGCTATGAGCAAAGGCGCTGTATTTGTTGATCACACAACCGCATCGGCCAAGGTTGCACGCGAACTATACGCGCAGGCCCAGGCTGTTGGTTTTGATTTCCTTGATGCACCAGTTTCAGGCGGCCAAGCGGGTGCGGAAAACGGTGCACTTACCGTTATGGTGGGTGGCGATCAAGCTGCATACGATAAAGCTCTGCCTGTTATTGATCTCTTTAGCCGCTCAGTTAAGTTATTAGGTGAAAGCGGTTCAGGCCAGCTAACCAAAATGGTTAACCAAATCTGTATTGCTGGCCTAGTACAAGGCTTGGCTGAAGGTATCCACTTTGCCGAATGTGCAGGGCTCGATGCTGAGGCTGTCATCGATGTTATCTCTAAAGGTGCCGCGCAATCGTGGCAAATGGAAAACCGCTACGAGACAATGCTGAAGCGTAAGTTTGACTACGGTTTCGCGGTTGACTGGATGCGTAAAGATTTAGGTATCGTGCTAGACGAAGCGGCCACCAACAAAGCCAGCCTTCCGGTTACAGCATTGGTAGATCAATTCTATGCGGATGTACAAGCTAAAGGCGGCGGCCGCTGGGATACCAGTAGCTTGTTAGCCCGTTTGCCATCCGAAGGTGAGAGCTAGTTTTTTGTGATCTGGTAGACAGAGTCAGCGCCGCGACAGCGCTGCGCTCGCCCGTTTGGTCTTGCGTGGCGTTTATTTACATTTTACAGCATGTTTTTAGCTCATCCAGTCTGCGTTTCAGCCGCTAAGTGAGTATGAAAATATGTCCTATACTGGCGGCGCTTGTTTTGTTCTCAGGCCTCGTTCAAGCACAAACTAGCGCTACCGAAAACTGGCAGTTACAAACAACTAGCGATGAAAGCGCAGCCACAGCACGCCACGAGTCAGGGCTTGCACAAGTGGGAGGTAAATTGTATTTGCTCGGCGGGCGCGGTAGCCGCAATGTTGATCGGTTTGATCCCGATAGTAATACTTGGGAGTCGATGGATCCGATGCCAATTCAAATGCATCATTTTCAGCCTGTGGTTGTCGGTTCGAAAATTTATATTATTGGCGCATTCACTTGCTGCTTTCCCGACGAAGAAATTATAAACGACATTTACGTATACAACACGGTTACCGAATCTTGGAACATCGATGGGGCTCTGCCTACCGATAGAGCACGCGGTAGTGCAGCTGCAGTGCTGCACCAAGGAAAGATTTACCTGATTGGTGGTAATACAGCCGGGCATAACGGTGGCGCCGTTGCCTGGTTTGATGAGTATGATCCTGCCACTGGCGAATGGCAGGAACTCGATGATGCGCCAAACGCACGCGATCATTTCATGGCAGCAATCGCCTACGGTAATATTGTTGTCAGCTCAGGCAGGCAAACTGCACTACCCAATGTTTTTGCTAATCCGGTGTTGGCTACAGACATCTATGACTTAACTACATCGTCGTGGAGTACCTCAACAGATATTCCAACTGCGCGTGCTGGCGCTCTAGCGGTCGCCTATGGTGCAGAAGTCATTGTTGCCGGTGGTGAAATCGACACATCTGCAGGTGCCCTTGCAACCGTTGAAGCATTCAACGTTCTTTCAATGCAGTGGCGCAGCCTGCAGCCGATGATTGTCGGTCGCCATAGTGGCGGCGGCGTATTGATGAAAGGGCAGATGCATGTAGTGGCTGGAAGTGAAGCGGCTGGTGGCGCACCTGAAACCAGCGCGCACGAAACCTTGCAGCTGGAAGTCGGTGGCGCTGATGCTGATAACGATGGCCTTGATTGGGTAGAAGAAACAGAAGTCCATTTAACTGACCCCTTAGACCCTGATACCGATGATGATGGTTTGCTCGATGGCGCTGAAATTGTTGTAGGTAGTGACCCTTTGCTGGCAGATACTGATGGTGATACCTTAACTGATGGTGATGAAGTTAATCAGCATAAAACTGATCCGCTTTCGATGGATTCTGATAACGACCAACTACCCGATGCTGCTGAGATACAGCAACATCAAACTGACCCCTTACTCGATGATACTGACTCGGATGGCTTGCTCGATGGAGCTGAGCTTGAGGCTGGTACCGACCCCTTAGATGCTGACTCAGATAATGACAATCTAAGCGATGGTGACGAGGTAAATGTGCATATGAGTGATCCGCTAATGCATGACACCGATGATGATGGATTATTCGATGGTGCGGAGATTAAATCGCATGGGTCTTCACCAACCAGCACAGATTCTGATTTAGACGGCTTGTTAGATAACATTGAAGTGTTTCAGCATGGCACGCATCCTGGCCAGGCTGATACAGATGACGATGGCCTAAGCGATTCAGCTGAACTACATACACATCAATCTGATCCGCTAAAGGCGGATACAGATGACGATGGCCTTAGTGATGGGGCTGAGATTGCAGCTGGCACTAATATTTTGCTAGCTGATACCGACCTGGATGGTTTGCTTGATGGTGTGGATGACGATCCGTTAATTGCAGCGCCAGGTGGCAAATCGGGTGGTGGTGCGCTAGTTTGGCTGCTGTTTGTAACGGGCGTCGTAAGCCTGTCGCGTTATGCACGGAAGAGATGTCAAATAGTTGTCGAAGTATTACAATAGTTGGGATAGTGATTGAAAAATACTGCGTTCGGATAGACAATAACGGGTTGTGGGCATTAGGCCTCAAATACCCGGAGCACGAACTCAGTGAATAAGTTTTTTCTAAGTACATTAGTTGCCGCCGGCAGTTTCATGCTGGCAACAGGAAGCAACGCTCAGCAAGAAGACAACACGCAAACATTACCTGATGCGAAGCCAGGTGAATGTTATGCCAAGGTTATAACGCCGGCGAAGTTTTCAACACGATCCGAGGAGCTTGTTGTGCAAGAAGCTTCGGAGCGTATCGAGATCATTCCAGCCAAGTACGAATCGGTTGATCAAACCGTTGTAACCAAAGAATCCAGTCGTGTACTTAAAGTCTTGCCGGCGCAATACGGTGAAGAATTCGAAAAATATGACGTGCGAGCGTCTGAAACTAATTGGTCGATAAAGGTGGGTGGCAAGAGACAACCTGCTAGCCCGGGTATGCTTGAAGGTATTACTCGCTCGGGTGTAGAGCTTGCGTCGGTTAAGCCCGGCACTTGTTATCGTGAGTACTACACACAGCCAGAATACAAAACCGAAACCCGACGAGTGATGGTCAAGGAAGGGTCCGAGAAAATCATCATTTCTCCCGCGCAGTACGAAACTGCTGAGGAACGCGTAGTCGTGAAGGAGGCATCTTCTAGAGTGGCTGATGTGCCTGCTATTTTCCGCACTGAAACAGAATCTGTACTAGTCGAGCCAGCACGTAGCGTATGGAAGAAAGGCCGTGGTCCTGTTGAGCGAATCAATAACACAACGGGCGAAATCATGTGTTTGATCGAGGTTCCGGCACGTTACGAAACAATCACTAAAACCGTTCTGGATAAAGCGCCTTCAAGTAAAGCTATCGAAATTCCTGCCGTTTATAAAAATGTGAAGGTAAAACGATTGGTGAAAGCGGCTGCTGAATCTCGTGAAATTATTCCGGCTGAATTTAAAAATATTACTGCTCGAGTTAAAGTGGCTGATGCTGGTTTTTTCTGGTTACGCAAAGGCGAGAAAGCTAACAGTAACGCGACTTACAGTGGTCGCGAAGTGTGTTTGCTGGAACGTTCAGCTGAATTCACAACGATTAAGAAACTAGTGCTTGAGCGCCCAGCATCTACCAAAGTGACCGAGATACCTGCACAATATCAATCAGTTAAGGTGCAGCGTTTGGTCACGCCTGCCTCTGAACGTCGCATTTCAATACCTGCCAGAACCAAAACAGTTAAACGTCAGGTTCAAACCGAGCCCTCACGTCTTGAGTGGCGCAAAGTATTGTGCGAAACCAATATGACTCCAAAAATTGTCACCTCTATCCAGCGAGCACTTAAGCGTGAAGGATATAGCCCAGGCATAATTGATGGCGTGCTAGGTCAAGGTACGCTTAATGCAGTTGAAAAGTACCAGCGAAAGAACAGCCTAGACAGTGGTGGCTTAACTTATGAGACGCTTAAAGCGCTAAAAGTTGAAGGCTAGCAATTGACGGCAAGTGAAATAACCCGTGGTCACTCATGCGAGTGGCTACGTTTTTTTTAGCGACTTCAACCCTTCCCTAGCACGACCCAATCCGGTACAAATAGATCATTCCAGTTCACATCGGTTTGTTTAAACAATTCTATTAGTGGTTCGAGAGGTGGTGTCCAGATCCACAACACCAATGATGCAAACAGCACTGCGCAGCTAGCCAAGATTCGTTCACTATCGACCAGTTTCAAAGCGCTGCCAAAGGAGCGTTTGATTCGAGCGCCCATAAAATCCACGCTGTATAGCTCGTCGAGTAACAGATGAATAATGCAACCACCGAACATAAAGCAGGCTAACAACCAACTATTTTCTGATGTTAAGGACAGAAAATAACTGCTTGCAGCGGCTGTGGCTATCGCGAACATGAAACATGCCGCGATTGAATGCAGCGCACCCCGATGAACCGTGAATTGATGGAATAACCACCAAATCGGAAAACGTATCAATAGGAAGAAGCCAATTGCGCCGAAAATGAGCTCGGTAACCGTGTAGGTGGCCAAGTGGGTGAAAACCATGATCAGTGCGACAACCGCGCCCAATACCGAAAACAGTATTTTGCTCGGCCAGGAATACTTCAGATCAATATCCGGTGCCACGCCACCAATTGAGCCGCATACTGTAAACAAAATGGCCAGATCAGCTGGCAGATTGAGTAGTTTCGCAGTGACGGTTGCGGCAATACTGGCAACGCCGGCCGCCGTTAAAACGTGTGTGTTAAAGTCTGCCATGGTGCGCTTATGATCGTTTGTTTTTAGTGTAGTGCGTCTTGGCAATAGCGGAGTAAATTGTGCTGGTAACTTTTAAGACAGATTCGTACGCCAATATCGTTATGTTTGGTGATGCTGCCGAAACGCTGCTCAAAATGTTGGGGCAAAGCGGGAATGTGCCAGGTGCGATTATGGCTGACGCGGTCCCTCAAGCCTTAGCTGATCTGCAATCGGCCTTGAAGATGGAAGAGGCTACCAAAGCCACTGATACCAGTACTGCTAACGACACAAACCCAGACGATGAGGATCACGCCAACAAGATTGCGCTGGCTACTCGAGCGGTGCCTTTGATCGAACTATTGGAAGCTGCAGTTAAGTCCAATGACAATGTGCAATGGGATCAGTAGGTCTCCTACGTCATAAAGCCCAAATCTCGCTGACTAAAATTTACTAGATCAGGTAAGGCTGCATTTAACGCATCTTCTGAAACACCCATCCAACGCGCAAGTGTTGCCGCGTACTGATTAACGGAGATTTGCGGTATGATTCGCCCGGCAAATTGCCCGCGGTTATCGCCCGCATCATCGTCGTTATTTTGCACTGCGTAGTTTGGAATGTCTCCAACAATACGCCCACCGTCTACTGCGCCGCCAAATACAAAGTTGTGCCCGCCCCAGCCGTGATCGGTTCCGTTACCGTTGCTGGTAAGTGTGCGGCCAAAATCAGATGCGGTAAACGAGGTTACTGATGGTGCTAGATTTAGGCTATCAATGGTTGCCTGAAACACCGTGACGGCTTCGTTTAAGGCGCTAAACAATGGTGGCTGGCGTTGCAGTTGGTTGGTATGAGTATCCCAACCACCCATTCGTACAAAAAATACCTGTTGCTCCATACCTAACTCGTCGCGAGAGGCGATTAGGCGGGCAACCAAGTGCAGTTGGGCTGCTAGCCGATTATCACCGCTATAGCGCATTTGGTTAACGGGATTATTGAGAAGGGCTGCATGCAATGATGCTGTAGCGCTAGTTGCGCGGCCAATCGCGCCAGAGATTTCCTGCATGACTTGCGAGTTCCCTGAGGCTTGGCCGACGTCGATCAAATTATTGAGTGATCGACCAACCTGGCTTAGGCGTTGAGGCGGGATCCAATCAGAGATGTTCGCGTGCCCAAACATACGCTGTACGGCAACATCAGCATTGAGGCTGATGTAGTTAGCATTGGCGGCGGTTAACCAATCGGTGCTGCCGCCAATTGAGAACGCCGGCGCGATACTAATGTTGCCATTGCAGTCTGCAGCGTGCTCACTTATTGCTCCGCCCCAGCCAAACGAGCTACTACCACTCACGATACCCGCACCTGTCTGCCAAAGTTTTTGTTGTGTATTGTGGGCAAACAAAGATTCAGGTAGTGAGTTGGTAGCAAGGTAGTCTGATTTTGTAGTAGGGCGTATAAGCGTGCCGGTGTTACTCACCACAACCATGCGGTTGGCATCGTAAAGGGATGCAAAGCCGGGCATTAGATCATGAAAGCCAAATGCTCCTTGTGCAGTGTCACTCACGTTGATTAGGTTGGCTCCATCAACGGCGAGATCCCTGCGAGAATCTTGATATTGCGTAAAGCTGTCGCCACCACCCGGCACGAACATATTGAACGAATCAGCGCCGCCAGCCATAAAAATGCACACCAACGATTTGCCCGTAGCGCATGTCATGGCTTGTGCGGGTTTACTTCCAGCAAGCAGTGACACGCCGCTAGCTAAGGGCAGGCAGGCAAGTTGCTTTAGCAGTAGGCGGCGATGCTTGTCTATTGTATTTCGCATGGATGCTCCCACCTCAGCGTTGAATGTGAAAAGAAGGTGACACCAAGATCAGAAATAAGGTGTCCTGAGCCTTGGCAAAATATTCGATATCTGTGTTGCCTAGTGTGCTCATATACCTGAGCAATGTGCTTCTGACGTTGTCGGGCATGCTGCCAGCAAATAGCACAAGGTTGTACCAATCCATTAACTCACTCGGGCGCCGGGCTAATGCTGTCAAGCCTTCTAAATTTATTGTAGTGACACGCGGGTTATCATCTGTCAGGTCGGAACGATTATTAAATCGATACACTTGATTATGATAATTATTGTGGGTGTTAGCTAAATTCGCTTCAGAAATAATTTGCATTTCTGGTGACAACAGCGTGTTGCCAGCGGATAACGGATTATCAGGCAGATAGAAATTGAAAACGGAAGCCGCTTGCATGACCGCTTGGCCAAACATTTCATCTGATCGCTCTAGCGTGAAATTGGCGGTGCTGTGTGTACCATTGGCGCTAGGGCCTGGCATCCCATCAAGCGCACGCCAAATGTGTGCCTGCTTAATAGATGGTTCGCGTATTTTGCCAAATTCGGGGTTATTCAAATGCCCGCTGCGTGCTTCATCATCGAGCAAAATCGCTCTAATCACAGAGCGCATGTCGCCTCGAACGCCATTTCCATTATCGTTAAACACCAACGCGACGCGCTCTATGTAGCTCGGTGAAGGATTGCTCGTGACAAGTCGCTGGATCAATTGTTTGCCGATAAAAGGGCCGACATTAGGATGATTAAAAACGTTGTCCAGGGCAAATGTTATATCTTGCTGTGCGCTCCAGCCGGCAGTGGTCACCGCCCCATTTAATAGCGCCTTGCTTTGTGTGTCATGGAAGGCTTCATTTGCCACCATGCGGCCAATAAAGAAATTTTGGTTAGCGCCGGTATCATTCCAACGCCGGGCCGTAGGGTAATTCCAGCCTGTGTAGACACGAGCAAATTGTTCGACAGTCTCTTGAGTGTAGCTTGGCCTTGGGTTGCCTGGTGGTATTGGCTCTCCACGTGTGTTGAGATCGAAAAGGCCAATTGAAAAAAGCTGCAGTGATTCGCGAGCATAGTTTTCGTCGGGTCGAATGTTTTGTGCTTCATTGGGCCGTTCGTTTAATACCATGCTGAGATAAACGCCCATTACAGGGTGCAGGGTGACGTCTTCAAGTAAGGTGCGATAGTTGCCAAAGGCGTTGCGGCTGAGCATGTCGTAGTAATCTGCCATACCGTACTGCGCATTAGCTAGTGCTGCATCAACATCAGATACAACAAATATCTGGCTCAAGGCATAGGCTACCCGTTGCCGTAATTGATCGGCCTCACTCAAGGCGTTGTTCCACCAGATTTCGTGTAGAGCGTCGCTGCGGCTACCGTTACTGTTGGTTCGCGTGTAAGGGCTAAGTGCGGAGATAGGCAGTGAGAATTGATCGTCTATCCACGCGCTAGGGTCACCCAAAGCAACTAGCTCGTTTATCGTTTGTTGTGTTGCGCCAAAGGTTGCTTGGTTAAGAAAGCGCGCCGCAGCAACGGCGGCAGGATCGAGATTGGCCGCTGCGTTGGTGCTGCCAGTGGTGGCACCGGTTGTGGCTCCTGTTGTAGAATCCGTTGTACTGCTAGTAGTGCCGCCATTATTGTTATCTTTGTCGGCTACAACTACACCGCTGTCACTGCAGGCAGACAGCAACCCGACAATCATTGTCGATAGAAGAAACTTGCGCATAGGGATATTGGCTTCAAAGTGAACCTAAGTAGTCAGACAAGCTACCAAACTATGCCTCTGGATACAGCAGGTTTTCACATATTTTGCGGGGATGCCACAATTCATTGTTTGCAGCTGAGGGGGCGCTGAGAGTATCGTCACACTTTTATCGCGATAATTGAGTGCTGCGCAGGAGCAGGCAAGCAGTCTTAAAGGCCTGAATTATCCCGAGAGGTATGGGCTAAGCCGTTGATTTGACCAATGACGAATATGGCTGTACTCACTGATATCATTAAGATATGACGAAACAACGCTCAGTTTGCCCGCTAGATTGCCCCAGCTCTTGCGCACTCGATGTCGAAGTGCTGAATGGGCAGCGTATAGGCCGTGTATACGGCAATAAAGAGCACCCTTACACCGATGGTGTTATTTGCGCCAAAGTGTCGCGCTATGCCGAGCGCAACCATCATCCTGACCGGATCACTCAACCGCATATTCGCAAAGCGAATAAAGGCGTTAAGGGCGAAGCTAGCTCGCTTTCAGATTTTGAGCCGATAAGTTGGGATGAAGCCTTAGATCTTATCGCTCAACGATTCAAAAATATCATTGCTGAACAGGGCGCAGAAGCCATCTGGCCGTTTCACTATGCCGGTACGATGGGGTTGGTACAGCGTGATGGGCTTGATCGTTTTCGTCGTGCATTGGGTACGTCCCGCATGAATGCGACATACTGTGTAGCCTTATCGGATTCTGGTTGGATAGCCGGCGCCGGCAGTAAGCGAGGGTCTGATGCGAAGCTAATAGCCGAGAGTGACGTGCTTGTAGTGTGGGGTGGCAACCCGGTTAATACGCAAATTAACATCATGAATTTCTATGCAAAGGCTCGTAAAACACGCGGCGCTAAACTAATAGTCATTGATCCCTACCTCACTCGCACTGCTAAAAAGGCCGATCAACATTTAATGTTAAAGCCTGGTACTGATGGTGCGCTTGCGTGTGCTGTGATGCACGTGTTGTTTAAAGAGGGCTTTGCGAATCGTGAATACATGCAACGCTTTACGGCCAATGCGGATGAGTTTGAGCAACATCTTGCTGATAAAACACCGCAGTGGGCTGCGAAAATAACCGGCTTAAGTAGCGACGAAATTATTCAGTTTGCGCGTACTTACGGTGGTAGCAAAGCCAGCTTTATCAGGCTTGGTTATGGATTTACCCGTTCTCGCAATGGCGCTGTGAATATGCACGCAGCCAGTTGCTTGCCAGCGGTTACCGGGTCATGGAAATATCGGGGCGGTGGTGCCTTATACGGCAATGCCGCTATCTACGCCATCGATCGTTCAATGATTCAAGGCTTGGATATCCCAAACGTGCAAACTCGCGTAATGGATCAGTCAAGAATAGGGCAAGTGCTTGCTGGCAACCCTCAGGATCTCCAGGGAGGGCCACCTGTGCAAGCTTTGTTAATTCAAAACACTAACCCTGCAGTAGTTGCCCCTGAAACCAATGTCGTTTTAAAAGGCTTGGCACGAGAGGATCTATTCACGGTAGTGCACGAGCACTTTTTTACTGACACTGCAAAATATGCGGATGTGTTATTGCCAGCCACCATGTTTACTGAACACGACGACCTATACCAAAGCAGCGGCCATACCTATATGCAAGTGGCCAGAAAACTGATAGATGCGCCGAGTGAGTGCCGCAGTAATCATTGGCTAGTTTGTGAGTTAGCCAAGCGGCTCGGCTTAGATCATCCAGGCTTTGCTATGAGCGAATGGGAGATAATTGAGCACACATTACAGAGTTCTGGCAAGCCAAGCGCCGAGGCTGTTTATCAAAAAGGCCATCTTGATTGCTCACCGGCGTTTGATGATTCGCAATTTCTTAATGGTTTTGATACGCATGATAAGCGTTTTCACTTTCGTCCTGATTGGGCCTCGTTAGGGCCATCCTCCGATGGCATGCCATCGTTGCCAGGCCATTGGCCGTGCATGGATATGGCCAGCGATATCCACCCCTATCGATTGGTAGCAGCGCCAGCCCGGCAGTTTTTAAACTCCACGTTTACTGAAACCGCTTCAGCCCGAAAAATGGAGAACCGTCCGCACCTTAAGATTCATCCAGATGACATTGCGACTCTATCGATAGCAGATGGTGAACTTGTACGCCTGGGAAATGACCAAGGAGAGGTCAAGGTACACACCTTGGCCTTTGAAGGCGTACAGCCTGGTACTGTGGTTGTTGAAGGCTTATGGCGCAACAGTGACTTTGAAGGTGGGCTAGGTATCAACACGCTGGTTAGTGCTGAACCGGGTAAGCCTAATGGTGGTGCCGTGTTTCATGACACCGCCATTTGGATTCGATCCGTTTAGAAAACAGTTTAAAGGGTAAAACATGAAGCAACTAAAACTACTAGTGGCACTTATTTTGCTGTTTGCCAATGTGCAATTTGCATTGGGCGCGGAGCCGATTGCTAAATCGCGTTGGACTGGTGTGGCAATTGGCGGGCACGATACTGCCGCCTATCACGATCTTGCACGTGAGAGCGATCCGCAACAAAAAGCACTAAGTGGAAAGAAAGCCTTTGTTGTGGAATACAAAGGTGCTAAGTGGCGTTTCATGTCCAAAGAGAGTAGTGAAAAATTTGCTGCAAACCCTGAGCGGTATTCTCCTGCGTACAACGGCCATTGCGCGAATGCACTGAGCTTAGGCGAAGGCTTGATACCAACGAATGGTAAAACCTGGGAAATTTTTGAAGATCAGCTTTATCTGTTTTACGCACCACGTGGCCGAGTGCGTTGGAGTGACGGCAACTGGAAAACCTACAAGATTGCATCGGATGCTGCTTGGGAAGAGCTGGGCGCTAATAAGTAGAGACGGTTGCGATTCAGAACAAAAAATACCTGCCTGCTAATATAGGCGGATAGTTCGAGTGACTAAACATCATTTTGTTGTGCGGCTACTTTCAAATGAGCAATTTGATACCAACGGGTAGTTAATACGCTTTACCAAAGGTAGTTTTACGATATATGATCTGATCTCTATTGAAACTAATCGTACTAATTGGCCATCAAGGAGAGATCTACCATGAGTGAAATAATCGCAACGTTTTGCGCAGGCACCTTCTTTGGCGCGGCAATTTACATCAACCTAGCTCAGCATCCGGCCACTAAGCGTTCAACACATCGTTAAGTGCATCGCCTACAGCGTTAAACATTTCATCGATTTGATCGTCTGTAATGATCATCGGTGGGCAAAAGGCTACGCCGTCTCCCGGCACTGCTCGTAGCATCACGCCACGTTTAAGTGCTGCAGCAACTACGCGCACTGCGAGTTTGTCGCTGACCGGGTATTGCTCTTTTGTGGTTTTATCTTTTACCAGCTCAATTGCGCCGATTAAACCTACGCTGCGGGCGTCGCCCACAAGCGGATGGTTGGACATCGCTTGAATGCGTTCGGCAAAGTGCGGTGCACGTGCTTGTACTTGCCCGACAATATCTCGTTCCTGATAGATGTTGATAGTTTCTAGTGCAACGGCTGCGGCAACTGGATGCCCACCGTAGGTATTGCCTGTGCCAAATAAGCCTAGCTTATCGCTGTGTGATACAAAGGCTTCATAGAGCTTGCCAGACACCATGACAGCACCTATCGGCTGATAAGCAGACGATAGCTGCTTAGCGCAGGTGATTAAATCAGGTTTGATGTTGTAGGTTTCAGAACCCCACCAATTACCTGTACGCCCAAAGCCGCATATCACTTCATCTGCAACAAGCAGTATGTCGTACTTGCTGAGCACGGTTTGGATTTTGTCAAAGTAGGTATCAGGTGGCAACAGCACACCGCCCGCACCCATAACGGGTTCGGCGATAAATGCTGCGATGGTGTCAGGGCCTGCTTCAATTATTTGCTGTTCTAGCTCATCAGCCAAACGGCTGGCAAAGGCGATTTCGGTTTCGCCTTCTTTTGCATACCGATAGGCGTGTGGCGTACCGGTGTGGATGACCGGAATTGCGGGCAGATCAAATCCAGCTTGCGCATAGGGTAAGCCGGTGAGGCTGCCAGCAGCCACTGTAACTCCGTGATAACCACGTTTGCGAGCGATGATCGTTTTTTTGTTCGGTTTGCCAATCGCATTATGGTAGTACCACACCATTTTGATTGCCGCATCAACGGCTTCTGAACCCGAGTTAACTAAAAAGGCTTTGCTGATGTTATCGGGTGAACACTGAACTAGTTTTTCGCTTAGTTCAATTGCTGGCGGTGTTGAACGATGCGTAAACATATGCGAATACGGCAGGGCATTAAGTTGTTTTGTGGCTGCATCAATTAAGCGTTGTTCGCTATAGCCCAGGCCGGCACACCACAAGCCAGACATACCTTCAATTAAACAGTTGCCGTCTGTGTCCCATACATGTATACCTTCCGCACGTTCAATAATCAAAGGCCCATTAGCTTCATGAGCAGATAGATTAGTAAAATGATGTAGGGCGTATTGTTTATCGCGTTCGTGTAATGAGTTTGTCATGCAACACCAGTGTGTTTGAAATTAACGTGATTAAATTAAGGTGATTAAAGATCGATCTGAATGATACTCGAGATGCGACACCGTGTTGTAGTCAATCATATAGGTTGATTGGCCATCCACTTGCATCGTTGTTACCGAGCTATTACGTGTATTCCAAATAGACTTCATAGTGTGAGTGAAATTTTTACCCAGCGCTTGTTTGAGAACAGTCGCGACGATTCCACCAGAAGTAAATAATGCGACACAGCTATGGCCTTTACTACTTGCAGCCTGAATTGCTTCAATACCTCGATTCTCGAATGTTTGAAAGCTTTCATATCCTTCGATTGCTTGAGTATCAGCGTCGCGCCAGCGTGCCATTGTAGCGTGGTACTCATCGAATGTTAAGCCGTCTGGGTCGTCACTTTTTTTGCCCAGGGCGAATAGCTCATCAATATGAGTATGGTTGTATTCGTCGAGCTGATTAAGCTGCTGTATGGGTAAATCGAGCTTGCTCGCCTCGAGCACCAATTGAGCGGTATGTTGTTGGCGTTTTAAGCTGCCAGCAAAAGCGGCATCGGGTTTGATATTTAAGCGTTGCCAATGCTCACCTAGCAATGTCGATTGTCGTTGCCCAAGTATGGACAGGCGATCGTAGTCATCAGTGCCAGCAGAAGCTTGGCCGTGGCGGATTAGGTAGACGGTGGTCATATGGGGAGCAAATGGATCAAAGGTCCATGGTTACGCATTTGGGCTCTCTGTGCAATGCTCGAAGCCGTTTTTTTTGGGTATTTAGTGGCAAGCTTTGAAGCCTGCCGAGCGGTGTTGGTAGGCTCGACCGTTATGTTTGTGTAAGGTTTATCTAAGTAAGCCCTGTTTCTCAAGCATTGCGGGATTAATTATGTCGAACTTCGGCGCTAGCGGCTTAGCACGATAGGCAATTGCGCTGCAGCTGCCAGTGCGAATGTACTCTAGCGCGGACGAAAACAAGGCTTCTGTAGGCGAGCCTAGTGTATCGTTAAGGTTGTCATTTGTTGGGCAGTCAGTATTAATTCCGTCGTAGTAATCGCCCACGCCATCGGCATTAACAAACGATACTCGAAGTGCTTGCATAACTTTGCCGCATCTCTCTACGCCGTTAGTGCCATAAGGCTTGCCACAACTCGTACCGCCTACGGTGATTACTTCCACGAATGGGCGAAGGCCGTTGATCACCATCTCGGAGGCTGAGCAGGTTTCATCGGTGGTAAGCACAAATACCCGGCTAAGGTCCAATGTGTTGTTTTGTGCTGGATGGATGTAAACCTGATTATCATTAGCGTAACGAGCGTTGTATTGGAATCGGGCAAAGATTTTATCTTGAACTAAGTTGCCACCAATTTGTGATGCAAGTTTGCCGGCGACGGATATGCGCCCTCCGCCGTTATAACGAAGGTCCAATACGAGTTCGTTAATGTTTTCGCTAGAAAAATAGTCGAAAGCGGCGTCCAACTCTGCGTTAGAAGTTTCAATAAAGCTTAAAAAATGAAGATAACCGATTCGTTGGTTGCCATCTACGATGACGTCTGTTTTCAATACAGTTTGAAGATTAAACTCAGTTTTAGTTACAGTGATATCAAAGGGAGTTGCAGTGCCGCGTTGAATGGTTAATGTCGGTGATGTCGCCTCGTCACCGGTACCTAAAAATTCGTCCAATTGTTCGTTGCTGATGTCATTTAAACTTACGCTGTTTATTGCGCGTAGAAAATCTCCACGCCTAACATCATGATCACTAAGCGGTGAGCCGGGGTTGATCAGCTTAAACTGTACATCTGTATCTGATGTGCGTTCCAAGCGCCAGCCGAATCCAAAAAATTTGCCTTCATTAAAAAAAGCACTGGATCGTTGCGCATCGTCGACGTAACTGAAGCGATCAAAAGGTTTTACACGTAAATCTTTAATTAGGGTTTCTACATCGGCATAGTCATTGACGTTAACGGCAGGTACTTGATCATTAAAAAGATAGTAATCGTGCATGCCGTTACTCACCCACGCTCGCATGTCGGGTAGCTCGCAGGTACCGCCGTCTGCGATGGTGTTGTCCCTGTCTACGCCAGCACCACAGCCGCTTACCAATACTGCGCTGGCAAACAGCGCATGCAGTGTTGGTAACTTATGCAAAAACGTAGAAAATGGAGATGAGTGCATCGGGCAGAGCCTATTAATATTGGTACTGTAACGCTAGCGGCGAGCATAGTAACGGCTGAGCTTTTGTAGCTTACAATAACGGTTTTGCATCCTATTGCGTCCGCAATCCGTGATCGCAGTCACAATATTTACACTGCTAATCGAACCAACCTTTGCCTATCAACATTGACGTATCGACGTGTACGCATGGCAAGATAGGCAATCAGTGATAGCAGGGTTGCTACCTTGGAATCTCCAGTTTTTGCGTAGAATAGGCAGTCCAGGCGATGCCAAACGCCATTATTTCGTCAAAAGCGGCCGAACTGCTAGGAGTACGCAATGACCTTAGATTTGGACATGCTCTCAGAGGAAGTCCTCGCAGCAGCGGCACTGCCGATGCCTTTTGGGCGGTTCAAGGGTACGCCGCTGATAGATCTGCCGGAACCTTACGTAGTGTGGTTCAAACAGCAAGGCTTTCCCAATGGGCATTTGGGGCGACAAATGGCGCTGATTTACGAAATCAAGGCGAACGGGTTAGAGAAGCTATTGCGCCCCGTGCTGGCTGTGCGTAAGCAACAAGCAGCAATCCAAGAGCCGCCCAAAAACAAGCCACCCACCATAGCCACTGACGAATGATACTTTTTCTGCTTAATAGTCGCGTTATGCTTGACCGGGCGGGCTAGCCTCGTTACTCTCAAGTCATGACCTCTCAACTGCTGTCACTGCTGCTTATTAACCCGACCTCTCTTTAGAGCGTCGGGAGCTGTGCCAGCCATCTTTTACGACACTTCGTGTATAAACTTTCTCTTAGTGAGACGACTCGTACAACATGACTCGTATAAGATGATCCATTGCCAAGTCAACTTGGCAAACCTATTCGAAAGAGAGTTATGTCAACAACCTTGTTTCAAGTTATCGCAACCAGTGGCGTTGCCGTTAACGCACATGCTGAGCGAGCGGTTATTGTACGGGTGTTGTTTGTAGCTCAGGTATCACCGTTATGAAAATCGATCCTTCTACAAAGTATTTGCCGTATCCACCTGTTGATTTACAAGACAGAACGTGGCCTTCAAAAACAATCACCAAAGCGCCCATCTGGTGTAGCGTTGATTTACGTGATGGTAACCAGGCGCTTATAGAGCCCATGGGCAGTGAGCGTAAGCTGCGCTTGTTCAAGCTACTGGTAGCATGCGGCTTCAAACAAATTGAGGTGGGGTTTCCAGCAGCATCGCAAACTGATTTTGATTTTGTTCGCACGCTAATCGAAGACAAGCTCATACCTGAAGATGTCACCTTGCAGGTGCTGACCCAATGCAGAAGGCCGCTGATCGAAAGAACCTTTGAATCTATGCAAGGTGCGCACAGTGGTATCTTGCATTTATATAATTCAACATCTGAATTACAACGCAGAGTTGTATTTGGACTGGATAAGGCAGGGGTTAAAAAAATTGCCACCGATGGTGCTGAAATAGTGGCAGAACTTGCTGCAAAGCAATCTGATACCCGTTGGCAGTTTGAGTATTCCCCTGAAAGCTTTACCGGTACCGAGCTCGACTACGCGGTAGAGGTTTGCGATGCAGTTACGGATATCTGGCAGCCCACGCCTGAAAACCCCACTATTATCAATGTGCCTGCCACAGTGGAGATGTCAACACCTAATATTCATGCAGATCAAATTGAATGGTTTTCAAGGCAGGTAAACAATCGCGACAGTGTTTGTTTGAGCTTGCATCCCCACAATGATCGCGGTTGCGCGGTAGCAGCAACCGAGCTTGGTTTGCTTGCAGGCGCCGACCGTGTAGAGGGTACGTTATTTGGTAATGGCGAACGTACCGGTAACGTGGATATCGTTACCCTTGCGTTAAATTTATTTAGCCAAGGCGTCGATTCCAGGCTCGATTTTTCGGATATATATGATGTGATGCGCACGGTTGAGTATTGCAATCAGTTACCGGTGCATCCACGGCATCCCTATGCAGGTGAATTGGTAT
The DNA here is from genome assembly GCA_036478595.1 of Granulosicoccaceae bacterium. Classification (GTDB taxonomy): domain Bacteria; phylum Pseudomonadota; class Gammaproteobacteria; order Granulosicoccales; family Granulosicoccaceae; genus Granulosicoccus. The sequence continues at coordinate 86,988 of JAZGEF010000003.1, read as the reverse complement.
TTACCGCATTCTCCGGTTCCCATCAAGATGCCATCAAAAAAGGCTTTGCTGCTATGCGCGAGAGCAATTCACCTATTTGGGAAGTACCGTATTTGCCGATCGACCCTGCTGATGTTGGCCGCACCTACGAGGCGGTTATCCGTGTTAACAGCCAGTCGGGTAAAGGTGGTGTCGCCTTCATTATGGAACAGGACCACGGTTTGGAACTACCACGCCGCTTACAAATTGAATTTAGTAAAATTGTTCAAAACATCAGCGAGAAAACTGGCTCGGAGGTGAATTCTGAATCCATCTACGCAGCGTTTAAAGATTCATTTCTCGATGCAAAATCTCCATTGGCATTCATTCGCCATACCAGTGTGGAAGTAGAAGGTGACGAAAACATGCGTTTGCTCACTGCAAACGTTAATTTCGAAAATAATGAAATGGAGATTCAAGGGCAGGGCAACGGGCCCATCGATGCGTTCGTTGCTGCACTGAAAAACACCTACGGCGTGGATATACGAATTGTTGATTATCATCAACATGCAACGGGTAGTGGCGCTGATGCACAGTCAGTGTGTTATTTCGAAATTCAATTGGGCAAAGGCGAAACGCGCTTTGGAGCTGCCTTGCACAGTAATATCGTGGTAGCGTCATTGATGGCCTTGTGCAGCGCGTTCAACCGCGCAGCGGCGGATCAGCTAATTAGCCCGAAGCGAGCATAGTTTGCTGATCAATTAACAATAAAAAACGATACCGAAGCGACACACACAGAGGACGGGTACATTGGATAAAAAACTAGATAAGGCCGCGCTTGATTATCATCGATATCCGATCCCGGGCAAGCTGGAAATTAGCGCGACTAAAAATATGGTCAACCAGCGCGATCTTGCGCTGGCCTACTCTCCAGGTGTGGCTGCTGCTTGTCGAGCTATCGAAGAAGACGAGCAACAAGTTGCTGAACTAACCGCACGCAGCAACTTAGTCGCAGTTATCACTAACGGCACAGCGGTGCTTGGGCTTGGCAACATTGGCGCTTTAGCGTCCAAACCCGTTATGGAAGGCAAGGCAGTCCTATTTAAAAAATTTGCGAATGTCGATGTGTTTGATCTTGAGCTAGATACCACTGATGTGGATCGTTTTGTCGATGCGGTGTCTTTACTTGAACCCACTTTTGGCGGCATTAACCTTGAGGATATAAAAGCGCCTGAGTGTTTTGTTATCGAAGAAAAACTTCGCGAACGCATGAACATTCCGGTGTTTCACGATGATCAGCACGGTACCGCCATCGTTGTGGCCGCCGCTATTCGCAATGGCCTGCGTTTGGCCGACAAAAAAATTGAAGACGTTAAGTTGGTATGCACCGGTGCAGGTGCAGCAGCACTGGCATGCTTGAATCTGTTGGTTTCAATGGGTATGCAAAAATCCAATATTGCGGTTTGCGATCGAAGCGGCGTCATCTATCACGGTCGCGAGCAGCCCATCGACAAATATAAAGCGGTCTTTGCTTTAGAAACCAATGCGCGAACCCTAGATGATGTTATCGATAACGCTGATATATTTTTAGGCCTATCAGGCCCTAATACCCTCATAGGAGAGCAGGCGGCGCGCATGGCGCCTAAGCCGTTTATTTTAGCCCTAGCCAACCCTGATCCAGAGATCCACCCTGATGAGGTGCACAAGGTGCGTGATGATGCCACCGTAGCCACCGGCCGATCTGACTTTCCTAATCAAGTTAACAACGTGCTTTGTTTTCCGTTTCTATTTCGAGGAGCGCTTGATGTTGGCGCGACCGAAATCAACACTGAGATGCAATTGGCGTGTGTTGAAGCTATTGCCGATATCGCAACCATGGAGGCCTCAGATGTTGTGTCTGCCGCTTATGGCGGGCAGCCATTTCGATTCGGTAAGGAGTACCTAATCCCTAAGCCGTTTGATCCGCGGCTGATGACGAACATTCCTATGCGTGTCGCGAAGGCAGCAATGGATAGTGGTGTGGCGACACGACCGATCACTGACTTTACCGCCTATGAGCGAAAACTTCGGCAATTTGTTTTTCGCTCAGGCTTGGTAATGAAGCCTGTGTTTGAGCGTGCGCAAGCTAGCATGCAACGCGTTGTGTTGGCTGAAGGTGAATCATCGCGTGTACTTAACGCGGTGCAAATTATTGTTGATGACGAAATTTGCCGGCCGATATTGATAGGACGGCCAGATGTTATTGACAGAAAAATAGAAAAAATCGGTTTACGGTTGCGCATTGGTGATGGCTTTGAAGTGCTAGACCCATTTAATAATCCTGAGTTCGACCGCCATGCCGATAGTTATCATGAGCTGATGGGCCGGGCAGGTGTGTCACCTGAATATGCGGCAAATGTTATCCGTACTCGCTCTACTGCGCTGGGCGCATTGATGGTTCGCAACTTTGAAGCTGATGCCATATTGTGTGGCACGCAAGGAGCCTATGCCCGCCACCTGCGTTATTTATGCGACATCATCGGTGTACGCGAAGATGTGAGTGATTGTTCCGCATTGATGCTATTGATCCTTGATACCGGTACAGTGTTTCTTGCTGATACACACGTGACGGTAGATCCTACTGCTGAAGAGATTTCCGAAACGGCAATGATGGCGGCCAACCTAGTCACTCGTTTTGGCGTGGAGCCTAAAATTGGTTTGCTGTCTCATTCGAATTTTGGCAGCCGCAACAATGCCAGTGCTGTCAAGATGCGTGATGCCTATAAACTCATGCGGCATCACTACCCAGAACTTGCGGTCGAAGGTGAGATGCATGCCGATGCGGCTCTGTCACAGGAAACTCGCAGCCGAATATTTCCCAATACCGCGTTTTCGGGTAGTGCCAATGTATTGCTTATGCCCAATCTGGATGCCGCGAACATTACATATAACGTAATGAAAGTGTTGGGCGGTGCATTGCCCGTAGGCCCCATGCTAATGGGGTTAAATCGGCCTGCGCATGTTGTTACCGAATCCACGACGGTCAGGGGTATTGTTAATTTATGCGCGATTGCTGCAGTGGATGCGATTGACTATAAATTGTTGCACAGTGACGATCCTCGCAGCGACGCTAGCTTGTAAGGTAAGGTTTGCGGGGATTTTAGTTGGGGTTTAGCGGTAAATTATTGAGTTCTCTGGCAAGAAGCATATGGCTGAGCCATACTTGTCTGTAGGTATTCCTGCCAAATAGCATCTTTGATGTGATGGTGAGGCAATTCAGCCCATTAACGATGAATTTTGTATGGCCATGGAATTAGAGTTTTTATTGAATAAGCTCGATACAGATCCAAGCTCAGTCGAGTTTCCGGATGTGGTCGCGTTGATCAACTCGATGTACACTTTTATACCCACAGGGTTTAGAAACCACGAACTCTACAACGAGCCAGGGCAAAATTCGGGCTCATGCAAGCTGCTTTCGTTTGCCAGGTTACATGATCTAAACGAAGCGCAGACGCTAGCATGCTTTGGTGCTTATTACCGAGCCGATGTAATAAAAAATCCAGAAGGCGATAGCCATCCCAACATACGACAGTTTCAGAAAACGGGGTGGGAAGGTGTAGAATTTGATGGCATACCGTTACGGGCCAAAGGTTAGCGCTTTGCTAGGCTAGATGTTGCACAATGCCTGCCACTAAGCCTATCAAACCACCAAACACACCGCCCCAAATAACCAGCCAACCTAAGTGTTTGCGTATCATGCTTTGCATAATATCGCGCACCATCTCAGGAGTTAGTTCGTCTAGGCGTTCGCGCAATATCGTATCCAGTTTATTAAGAAACTGATCGCTGCTCGTCATGTTTTGTATTTGAGCTTGTACCGCTTCTTGAAAGCGTGGTGATTCCGCGGCGTCGTGCAAAAAATTCCCCATGCGCTTTTTAAATGGATCGCGCATGGAGTCTAGGGCACTTTCACCACCCATCATGCCTAACATGCCTCCAAATGATGAATCCATCACTGTTGCAACAAGCTGATCGTACGCAGCATCCAGATCCAGGTTTTTTAATACGGGCTCAAGATCGATCGGCGACGCTGACTTGCTCTCCAGCACCTTCTGCACTTTGTCTTTACTGAACAATTGCTCGTGCACCATTTTTAGAATGCCGGTTTTGAATTGCTCAAAGTGGGTGACGATAACGCCAGACCCATGTAAACCTGGCACCTTCTCAAACAACATGTGCACGGCTAACCAATTGGTTAATGCACCTGAGAGCGCAAACAAGCCGGTACTGAAAATAATAGCTTGGTGGGGAGTAGGTAGCAGAAAACTGACGGCCATTACTGCGGCTGCTATCAGGTTTGGTGTAACATTTTTACTGATCATGCTTGGCTGGATACTCTTTACACACGAAGTGTAGCTGATGAATCTATTGTGCGGTTGGATTGCTGAGTGTCAAGGTATAGCCGTGTGGTGCCGAGTTTCCGACGAATTGTACGTGCTATTGATCGAATGTGAACATCGACACATTTTTTAAGGGCTGCGCGGGAGACGGCCTGATCCCTGCAATGTCAATGGTTTACGTTACGGTAGCACCTAACAATGTCAACTATGAACGCTCGATGCGGATACGCCCCATGGATAGCCGGCAGCTTGTTGTTTAGTTCTTTTGCATTTGCCAATCTTCCGCCAGTTATCGACTCGATTGCGGATCAGCTGGTGTTAGTAGGTAGTGCTGTGGAAATAGTGGTAATACCTCGAGACCCTGAGCGTGTCGTGCCGGGATTGACCATTAGCGATATGCCTAATGGTGCGACCTTTTTCGATAATCAAAACGGCACGCGTACATTTAAGTGGGTGCCAAGCACGAGTGATGTTGGTTCGCGCTTGATTACCTTTGAAGCAATTGATGCTCTTGATTCAAACTTGCGCGCGACCGTTAGCATAACCGTGACTGTTAATGCTTCTAGCCAGCCTAATCAGCCTGGGATTATTAATCAAGCGCCCAGAGTAGAACCCTTGTCGGACAGAACAGTGCAAGTGGGTGAGTCAGTGTCGTTCCGAGTTGTGCCTGTCGATCCTGAAGGTGTTGTACCAGCATTGTCGGCTGATTCTCTCCCAGCAGGTGCAAGCTTTGATGACAACCGAGATGGCACGCGTCAGTTTCGTTGGCAACCCAATGATCAACAAGTGGGTGATTCTACAATCAGCTTTACAGCCTTTGATGAAAGCGTGCCAAGTTTACGATCAGAAGAAACAGTAAAAATTACGGTCACACCGCCCCTCGCCGTTGCTCCAGACAATCCAGATACTCCAATTACACCTGATGATCCTGTGATGGAAGGCGCGCCATTTTTTGTTGGCTTGGACGATCAATTCATTACGTTGGGGGATACCTTGTCATTGCGCGTTGTCGCAAAAGATGATGATGGCTCGGTGCCTGGATTATCGATAGATCGCTTGCCGGAGCGAGCAAGTTTTAAAGACAATGGAGATGGTACCCGTACATTTCGTTGGCAGCCGTATCCAATTGATCTTGGTGATACTGACGTTAGATTTTCAACAATCGATGCCAACAACTCAGCTAACCGAACGTTTCAAACTATCCGTTTAAACGTGGTGCGTGACTCGAATCGTGTTGTTAATTTCCCGCCAGTCATTAATGGCATAAGAAACCCAACAATCCGAGTTGGCGATACCTTAGCGCAACGCGTGCAACCCGTTGATCCAGATTTCACTGTGCCTAGCCTAAGTGCTTTGAGTATCCCACCAGGGTCTCAGTTGGTCGATAATGGCGATGGCACACGTAACCTGCAATGGTTAACTGATGCGGGCGACTTGGGTGATACACAGGCAAGCTTTCGTGCTGTGGATTCGGTTGACCCATCGTTAAGTTTTGAAAGCACAATTACCGTGTCGGTGGTTGATCCATCAACGTTTGCCCGTGATGGTGAGCGCCTGCGCGATCTAGCTGATCGCCGTGGATTCAAAATTGGCTACGCTGCTGTACTGCAAGCAAGTCAGTTAGCTGATTCGCAGCTTTATCGAGACATAGCGGCAGAAGAATTCAATATTGTTACGCCTGAAAATTCTCACAAAATGGGTTGGATACAACCGCAGCGCGGTGTTTTTAAGTGGGAAGATGCTGATGAGCTAGCAAACTATGCCGAACAAAATGGAATGAGCTTGCACGGGCACCCTTTAGTTTGGTTTAGCCAACTGCCGGCATGGGTGCAACTGCTGGATCCCTCAAATGCGCAAGCAGTAATGCGCGAGCATATCCGCGCATTGGTTAGTCGTTATCGCGGTCGTATCGCGATATGGGATGTGGTGAACGAATCTTTCGAAGATGACGGTAGCTATCGTAATTCGATTTGGCACAAGGGTATGGGTAGGGAATACATCCGCGATGCGTTTGTTACTGCCAGGCAAGAAGACCCCAATGCTGTATTGATTTATAACGACTATGACGTTGCATGGAAAAACCCAAAATCCGATGCCATGTACTCGATGGTGGAACAAGAGATTGCAGCAGGTACGCCAATTGACGGTGTTGGATTTCAAATGCATTTACGTGATGATTTTACGGAGTACGATAGTGTAGAGCGTAATTTTGAACGCTTTGCCAATCTAGGAATGGATATCTACATTACTGAATTTGATGTAGCGATGTTTAATGGTAAAAATGACGAGCTACAGGCTGATATTTTTCGACGTGTTATGGAGATCTGCTTACGCCAGCCGCGTTGCAAGGCATTGCAAAGCTGGGGTTATACCGACCGGTACTCGTGGCGATCCAACCATGAGCCTTTGATGCTAACGGATAAGTATTTGCCCAAGCCTGCTTACTACGAGTGGCAGCGAGTGTTGCGGGACTTCTAGGTCTGCTTGATTAATGGCCCGGTTGCCTGGGTTATTGATTATCGAAAATGACGGTCGGAAATCCATTTCAATCAGGCCGGCATTCATCCCACGAACCAAGTGCCCTTTTTGGGGTAAGCGCTTACTATCGGGACGCCATGAACCCATCCATGGGGGCTTCGCGTCGGCATCCATGCCTCCGAGACCCGATAGAAAGCGCTTACCCCAAAGGGCACTTGGTTCGCGTGATGAATGCCTACTTAGCTTCAGGAATAATTCTATAACTGCATTAGAAAGACAGAAAGCTTCTAGCTCTTCTTACGTCGCGACTTACGGGCACCACGGCCACTGGCCGAACCTCCTTGTACACTCAAATCACCGCTTAGTTGCGCTTTGGCACCTACTGATACTTCGCCTAGTGCTGCTTCGATTGTTTCTAAGCTTGGGCTTGATTGGGCTGTGTGTGCATCAATCGCGTCTCGCATAGAGCGTAGGTGTGCAGGCGTTGTGCCGCAACAGCCGCCGATAATATTGGCGCCAGCGTCGATAGCTAGGCGGGCGTACTCAGCCATGAGTTCTGGTGTGCCGTTGTATTCAATTGATCCGTCAACCCATTCAGGTATTCCGCAGTTTGCCTTGGCCACTAACGCTGGACGTGCATCGAGAGTGCCAGCGGCGGTGGATAGGTTTTTGATTGCAGCGATGACTTCGGCTGCGCCGACTCCGCAATTAGTACCGATCGCTGTGATATGCGTATCCAGGCCAGTGCTACAATTGATGGTGTCGGCTGCAGTTAAGCCCATCATGGTACGGCCATTGGTATCGATGCTAACCGTATAAACAATGGGAAGCTCGTGTTCAGCCGCTGCCAATACTGCGGCTTCGATTTCCTCGGCTGACGATATGGTTTCGATCCAGAGGATATCCACGCCGCCAGCTTTGAGTGCCGCTGCTTGCTCACTAAACGCCTTGCGAGCTTGCGCAATGCTCACTGGGCCGTTGGGCTCCAGGATTTCGCCGGTCGGGCCCATCGAGCCTGCTACCAACACATCACGTTCGGCGTTGTCGGCGCATTTGCGTGCCAGCTTCGCAGCGGCTTGGTTAAGCTCATCTACTCTATCGCCAGCTTTATGTAACGCCAAACGATAGTGTGTGCCGCCAAAGGTATTAGTTAGGATAATGTCGGAGCCTGCATCAATAAACGATTGATACAGGTTCGTTATTTTGTCTGGCTGATCGATGTTCCATAGTTCGGGGGAATCTCCGGTTTGCAACCCCATTTCAAATAGGTTTGTGCCGGTAGCTCCGTCAGCGAGCAGAGGGATGTTTTGATCGAGTCGATCTTGAAATTTTTTATTCATGACTAAAGGTTAGCACGGTATCTAGCTGTGTCATCTGGGCTACAATTACTGCGCCAACAGTGTAGAGCTGAGGCTGTTTGGCGATAGCGAGACATGGGTCTCAAAGCGTCCTTCATATATTGCTGCGTTGGACGCCAGAATAACTAGTAGTGAACTCCGATTTTGCGCTATGCGCTAGACTATCGGCAACAATAAGAGCTTAATCAAACCACTCAACATGCTATTCGGATTTGGAAAACCACCTGAGCCCAACCTTATCGACACGGTCAATGTGCCTGGGTCTGTTGGTTGTATGGGGCTAGTGGGCTGTCCGGGTGCGCGCATTAGCCAACAAGCGCAGCCATTGCCTCGAAAGTATTTACTTGCTGATCTTGAAGAGCTCCAAAACTGGGGTGCTAACGGTGTGGTTACCTTAGTAGAGCCGCATGAGCTGAAAATGCTGGGTGTTGAGGAGCTGCCTCAATTGCTCGCGGACGCCGGAATTTGGTGGAAGCATTTACCGATCATCGACATGGATATTCCTAACCAGGCGTTCGAAGATACCTGGGCCGTAGAAGGCGAGCGCATACGCCACGCCTTACGAATCGGAGAACGGGTCGCGATACATTGTTATGCGGGCCTAGGGCGCGCAGGTATGATCTCAGCCCGTATATTGGTTGAAATGGGCCTTGAGCCTGAGCTGGCCATACGCACCGTACGTAGCGATAACCGGCGCAGAATCCAAACACGCGCTCAAGCCAATTTCGTGCGCAGCTGCCATTCTTTGGTCGGTGCTACGCAAAGTTGGGGTTCCTAAGAGTCGCGGCGTACTATGCGCTGGTCGCCCTGTCCAATCCGGGCAGGCGTTCGCAGGTGCAAACTGTCGCTATACGTAATTAGGAGAGCTGTTTATGACAGCCAAGCCCAGCCCAAGACGCGGTCGTCGCGGTGGCGGCCGAGAAGCCAAACGAGCGCGCGCAAATGCAGGCACTGCTCGAGATCCATACATCAAGCGTGGCATACCGTATGTCAGCGTGCTTGATGAAGCAGGCCTGTCGACAATTGAGCGAAACGCCGACACCATCCTTGAAGAAATTGGCATCGAATTTAGAGACGATCCAGAAGCGCTAGAAATGTGGCGCAACGCGGGAGCCGATGTACTAGGCGAGCGAGTCAGGTTTCCACGTGGCATGTGCCGCAAGTTAGTCATGGACACTGCCCCTTCACAGTTTGTACAACACGCCCGTAATCCTGCCAATAATGTGGTGATCGGTGGAGATAACACCGTGTTGGTACCAGCTTACGGCCCCCCGTTTGTTATGGACTTAGATAAGGGCAGGCGTTATGCCACCATTGAAGATTTTCATAATTTTGTAAAGCTGGCTTACAGCTCACGCGAGTTGCATCATTCAGGTGGTACCGTTTGCGAACCAGTTGATTTACCGGTTAACAAACGCCACTTCGATATGGTGTATGCGCACATGCGTTATAGCGATAAGCCTTTTATGGGTTCAGTCACTGCGCCTGAAAGAGCAGAAGACACAGTCGCTATGGCAAAGCTGTTGTTTGCTGATGATTTTATTGACCCAGAAACGGGCGTTGAAAAAACCGTCGTCATAAATTTGATTAACGCTAACTCGCCCATGACGTTTGATGAAACGATGTTGGGTGCTGCCAAGGTATACGCCAGAAATAATCAAGCAACCGTTATATCACCGTTTATTCTTGCTGGTGCGATGTCGCCAGTTACGGTTGCTGGTACTGCAGCTCAGATACTGGCTGAGGCATTAGCCGGTATGGCATTTGTTCAATTAGTGCGCCCAGGTGCGCCAGTTGTGTTTGGTACATTCGCAAGTTCTATCTCTATGCAATCAGGTGCGCCAACTTTTGGTTCTCCTGAACCCTCATTGCTTATGTACATTGCCGCTGAACTGGCGCGTCGCTTGAAAGTGCCGTTTCGTAGTGGTGGTGGTTTGTGCGCATCGAAACTACCTGATGCTCAAGCTGCCTACGAAGCGGCTAATACCTTACAAACTGCGGCAATGGCGGGTGTTAACTTTATGCTGCACACAGCGGGCTGGTTGGAAGGTGGGCTATGCATGGGTTATGAAAAGTTCGTCATGGATGCTGATCAAGCTGGCATGATTGGCGTGATGCTAAAAGGTGTTGACATGACAGAGAATGGTCAAGCACTTAGCGCGATAAGAGAAGTTGGCCCAGGGCAGCATTTCCTGGGTTGCGAGCACACGCAAGCCAATTTTGAATCAGCGTTTTATCGCTCAACCATTGCCGATAACAATAGCTACGAGCAATGGGAATCAGAAGGTTCACTGGATGCATCTCAGCGCGCTAACAAACGGTGGAAAAAAATGTTGGACGAATACGAAGCGCCAGCAATTGATCCGGCAATCGATGAATCCTTGATTGCATATATTGAGCAGCGTAAAGCTTCTTTCCCAGACGCTAATTACTAAACTCCAACGCCCTCCATTAGGCGCTAGAAGCCAGCTCAACTAAATCGGCGATATTAATTGCCGGGCCGCTTGGCACCATTTCAATTGTGTGTCTGGCCCGGAAGGCAAGGGCGTGTTGTGAAAAAGCGTCATCTTTTGACGCTTTTTCATGATGGCATGCAGCCCAATTGGGGTGGTCAAAAATAATTCTGGCTCGGTAGTGAATAATAATTCACAGAACATGGGTTATACCTATTTTCAATTGATGCTGAGTATGTTCCAATTGCGCCTGTTTTGTATCAGTGCCTTTATTGGCCAGCTAGGTTTACTTGATCGGTACCAACTCGAATCCCATCCGCATCGGTTTTTACCTGGTGCCTAATTTTTCCATGATTGCGTTTTCCGCAGCAGTGGAACCCTTACGTATGGCAAATCAGCTGACCGGGGCAGAGTTATATCAATGGGAAGTGGTGAGTAGTGATGGCCAGCCGGTAGCGTGCAGTAACGGCATTCGTATCGCAGCGCAACTTGCCGCGGGTTGCAAAGATCGTTTTGATGCAGTGTTTGTATGCGGTGGAATCAACATTCACAGAGTTGAAGATGAAGTTGGCATTCATTGGTTGCGCCAACTCGACAAGGCCGATATGGTGTTGGGTGGCATTTGCACCGGCAGTTACTTCCTTGCTAAAGCCGATTTGTTAAACGGTTATCGTTGCACCATTCATTGGGAAAACATGGCCAGTGCGCGTGAAGAATACCCCCACTTGGTGATATCCCCAGAATTGTTCGAAATGGATCGTAACCGATACTCATGTGCGGGCGGAATCGCGCCGCTGGATATGATGTTGTGTGAGATTCGCAGCAAGCATGGTGCGGACCTCGCGACACGAATATCTGAGCAATATATGTGTGAACGTATTCGTGATCACAATGATCGACAACGGGTTCCATTAACGCAACGCATCGGTGCTAGTCAGCCTAAATTGGCAGAAGCCGTATCATTAATGGAAGCGAATATCGAGGAGCCGATGACCCTGGATGAGCTCTCTCACCATGTGGGATTGTCGCGCCGACAACTAGAGCGATTGTTTCAGCGTTATCTGCATTGTGTGCCCACTCGTTATTACCTTGAATTACGATTGGAACGAGCGAGACAACTGTTGTTGCAAACCAGTATGCCAATAGTTGACATTGCGCTTGCATGTGGGTTTATTTCTGCACCGCATTTTTCTAAATGTTATCGCGATACGTTTTCGATCCCGCCAAGAGATGAGCGTAGACGTGCTGCCGGATTACTAGATGATATGCAGCAGAAGTCGCGCACTAACTAAAATTGCATGGTGCCACATACTAGTTAAGGCACACGATTTAACGCAAACTAGCAAATACCCGCTAGCTGGTGCTAAGCGCAAGCAGGCCTACCTCATACAGAAGCAGTCCGGTATACATACCCACCATTGCCGCGAGTATCGAGCGTGCTCGTATTCGATCGAATAGCATCAAGTTGTGGGTTGCCACTAGTAGCACCGCTGGTACTGCGGTTAGCACCATTTTAACCACCATAAATAAGCCAATGCTGTGTTGCAGCATGTAGTTCATAAACGGATTGGCTTCCGATCCTCCTCTAGCAATCAAGGTAAGTGTGAAGAGTGAGTCGGTGATTGACATCAGCACTAGCAATACCGCCATGGTGCATAAGCCCGAATCATAACGATCAAGAGTTGCGAAACGTCTATCACCACTGCGGCGGCCTTCGAAACGACGAGGTGCTATCAAGGCTTTCCATATGCTGTAAAGCTTGTACCGACGTCGGTTCTGTTCACAGCGCTTCTCAATGAAGTCCCATTGGTCAGAGGTCGTGTTGGCAGGGCCATTTGCTATATGTGCGTCGCTATTCATTATTATTCTTGTATGCGGCTTGGGCTCAGTTTAATCGGAATCCGTATTTATACAAAGGTTACCGGTCACGCTATGGGGCAAGAGTTGGTGCTGGATTAGTCCTACGTGATTGGCGTCACATTATAGAGTGGGCTCAGTGGTCTGTTAGTTGCTCTTTCATCCGGTAGTACGCCATGCCGATGGTCATTAGTGGGTTGCCAAGCTGCTGGCCAAACGGTACTTTACGGTGTTTAAACTGGCTGAAGGTGTCAAAGCGGCTTATTTCGCCATGCAGGGCTTGTGCAAGAATTTCAGCAAGGATATGCGAGCTTGCAATGCCGTGTCCTGAATAACCCTGGCAGTAATAGACATTTTTTTGTGCACGACCTAACAAAGGTATCCGATTGGGCACAATTCCCGCCGTGCAGGTCCAGGCGTGATCAATGTTGATACCCTTAAGCGTGGGGAAGGTAGCCTCTAATGCTGGGCGCAGGCTTGCTCTTACGTTGTTAACATCACGACCAGAATAATTTGTGCCGCCGCCAAACATGAGCCGGTTGTCAGCAGTGAAGCGGTAGTAGTCGAGCACTAAACGGCTATCGTATACCGCTAGGCGTTGTGGGTTAAGCTCAGTAAGCTGCTGATCTGATAGAGGCTCAGTTGTCATATTGGCTAAAATCGCTGGCACGAGTAAACCATTGAGTTGTTGCTGACACAGGCGATGATAAGCGTTGCCTGCCAGCACGACTATTTTAGCGTTGATCTTGCCATGCTCGGTGACTAACACCGGGCTCGTTTTGGTGTTCAGTTTCGTCACGGTAGTTTGCTCGAAAATTCTGCAACCTATGCTAGCGGCAGCACGGGCTTCGCCAAGGCAAAGGTTAAGTGAATGAACATGAAAGTTGCGTTTGTTATATAAGCCGCCGTGATAGAGCGGAGTGTTAATTAGCTTATGCAGTGCTTCTGTTTCAAGCCATTCCAGGTGGCCATCAAATCCCCAGATTTCTGCATCATGTAGAGTTTGCTTCAGCTCGGGTATCGCTTTTTTGCTCCAAGCGGTATGTAGGTGTCCATGGATCAAATCGCATTCTATTTGGTATTTAGCAATACGTTGTTTGATGATGTCTTGCCCGCGCCAGCGAAGATCCCAGATAAATTTTGCCGCATCAGAGCCGTCACGTTGTTTTAATTGTTTGAGCATGGCGCTGTCACCGGAGAGGCTGCCAGTGACTTGGCCACCATTTCGACCGCTGGCACCCCAGCCAATTCTATTGGCTTCAAGCAGTACCACTGAATAGCCTAGCTCGCTAAGCTCAACCGCTGTGGCAACGCCAGTTAACCCTCCGCCAACGATGGCGATATCACAGCTTATGTCACCGTTAAGCTGTGGGTACTCGCGTGCATCGTTTGCCGTGCTGCTATAGTAGTTATCAATTCGCTGCATTGTTTTTAGCTGCTGATAGCATTAAAGGCGTGGCAGATAAGTTAACCAATCAAGCTGATCGACTGTTTTGTTTATCGTGATCGCCTCAAACCTTTTTATGTTGGCAAACACTCGTTGGTAGTGATCGCCAATGGATTGTTTGATAAATGCTGATTCAGAAAACTGATTTACCGCATTCAACCAATCATGGTGGAGGAATTCAGCGCTGGATGTGTCACCTGGCTTGAGTGCAGGCAGTGTGGGTTTAGTACCTTTATCCAGCCCGAGCAAAATGCCAGAGAGAATCGCAGCTAAAGCTAGGTAGGGGTTGGCATCAGCTCCGGCCACTCGATGCTCTAAGCGCGCTGCTTTGCCGTGGGTTTCTGGCAATCTAACGGCAACACCTCGATGATCGTGCCCCCAGTTCATTTGCACTGGTGCGTAAGAGTCCGGTTGCAGGCGCTTATAGGAATTACCATGGGGGGCTAGCAATGCTTGCGCATCTTTCATCGTCTCAAGTAAACCGTTAGCTGCCCACAGTAAATTATTGTCGTTGTTAGCTTGATCAAAAACGTTGTTACCTTGTTCGTCAAGCAGGCTGACGTGTACGTGTAGTCCGTTGCCAGTGTGCTCGGTGTAAGGTTTGGCCATAAAGGTACAGGCCATTCCGGTTGCAATTGCAGCTCTATCGACAACGCGTTTAAACAACACTGCTTCATCTGCAGCTTGCAAGGCGTTGTCTCGGTGCATTAGATTAATCTCAAATTGGCCAGGGCCAATTTCGGAAAGCGATGCATCGGCTGGGATGTTTAACGCTTTGGCGTAATCATGAATGTGTTTAAGCGTCGGTTCGATGCGATCCATAACGCGCATGTCATAAACCTGATACGGTTTTATTTGCCCAGCAATATTAATATGCGGGGGCGGGGCGGGAACGCCTGCGACAACAGAAGGCGCATCCAGCAAATAAAACTCAAGCTCGACTGCCACCATTGGTGTTAGCCCACGTGCAGTAAATTTCTCCAGCACATTGGCCAGGATTGATCGTGGGTCGCAAAACATGCTCTCGCCAGCCATGTTCTGCATGCTGCATAAAATTTGTTGCGACCCGGGGTTCCAAGGCGTTTCGTTAAGTTGAGCGTTTACCGGAACGCATAGCCCATCTGGATCACCTGAGTCAGGACCCATGCCAGTAAGGCTGTCATTATCATCGCCCCAGATATCCTGCACTTGGGTCGATACAGGCAAACGTACTTGCCCGTCTAGCACTTTGCTTTGCTGATTGATGGGTATCCACTTGCCACGCAAATTGCCTTGCATGTCAACGACCATGACATCGATATGTTGTTCAGTGGATTTCATAAAAACGATGTTGGCTGTGTGTATTAACTGCCGACATTCTAACGTGTGTTGTTAGTTGCGTCGACGCTTCTGCCTAGTGCCGACACCCATTCCGCGAGCTAAGCGCCCTCTTTTGGGGTAAGCACTAATCCTCGGGACGCTACAAGCCCCATGGATGGGTTCACGCGTACCGAGATAAGGTGTAAACCCCAATCGGTGCCCAAACTTGCGGAATGGGTGCCGGCGGTTGCTACTAGAATTTACTCGCGCGATTGACGCGCACGTCTTCGCGACTTGCGGCCGCGTTGTGCAGCGCCTTCTATAGAGGCTGTGCGCTCAGGTAAGTTAACTACTTTTGCAAGCTCTGGAAATTCTGCTGTTTTATGTGGGAATGCCATCGCCTGAACAAAGTGTTCTTGGAAGGCTGGCTCTACAGCGGTTTCGATTTTTTCAACTATTCGCACTAGCTGTTCAATCTGTTTACGCGAATCGGTATCGAGTAGAGCGATGCGCGCACCTGTGCCAGCAGCATTACCTGCACTAGCGACGTTATCCAATGCGCAGTCGGGTATTAAGCCCAATACCATCGCGTATTTAACATCGATATGGCTACCAAACGCTCCGGCAAGGCGAATGCGATCGACCTTGTCCACTTCAAGTCGATCCATCAGTAGGCGAACACCGGCATACAATGCAGCCTTAGCTAATTGAATTTGCCTAACATCGTTTTGCGTAATGCGAATGTTAACCTCACCTTCGTGCATCACATAAGAGAAGGTACGCTCATCAGCAACGATGCGGCTTGAACGTTCGGCTAAACCGCCTTGTACAACGCCATCAGTATCAATAATGCCTGTTAAAAACATCTCAGCAACCACTTCGATAATGCCTGAGCCGCAAATACCAGTAACGCCGGTGCCAGAGGTACTGTCGGTAAAGCTAGGATCGTCAGACCAAAGCTCGCTGCCAATCACACTAAAGCGTGGCTCAAGTGTTTCGGGATCAATTCGCACGCGTTCGATGGCGCCAGGAGCTGCGCGTTGGCCGCCACTAATTTGCGCGCCTTCAAATGCTGGGCCGGTTGGGCTTGAGCAGGCGAGCATGCGCTTGCTGTTACCTAATACAATTTCTGCATTAGTGCCTACATCAACTAACAAAGTTAGTTCGTCCAGGGTTTGTGGCTGCTCGCATAGGATTACACCGGCGGTATCGGCTCCAACGTGGCCCGCTATGCATGGCAACAAATAAGCTTGTGTATTTTCGTGAGCGATGATGCCCATATCGCGCGCAGGTAAATTGAGTGCTTCATCGGTGGTTAGTGCAAATGGTGCGCCGCCTAATTCAACGGGATCAATGCCTAACAGCAGGTGGTGCATGACTGGATTTGCAACAAAGGTGATATCAAGAATATCGGTTTCATCAACCCCAGCTTCGGTAGCAACATCTTTTAGTAAGCTATTGATCGCCTCTCTAACCGCGTTTGTCATCTCGATGTCGCCACCTGGATTCATCATCACGTATGACACACGGCTCATGAGATCTTCGCCAAAGCGAATTTGCGGATTCATTGCGCCACTGCTGGCAACAACTTCACCTGTGATCATGTCGGACAAATGAGCAGCAATGGTGGTTGAACCCACATCGATTGCAACACCGTAGATAGTTTCTTTATAGCCAGGCCAGAGGGCGAGGATGCGACCGTCATCATGTACGGCTGCACTTACTTGCCATTTGCCTTTTCGCAATATGTCCTGCAGCGTGTGCAGTAGGTTTAGATCGGCGCGGAGATTATCACGATTCCACTCGCTATTAAGAGCGTTTTTAAGCCTTCGTAGATCGCCAGAGGGGTCGTGCATGTCGGGTTCTTCTACATCGACCACATACAACCGTATGGCAGGGTTGAGGGTGATTGTGGCATGGTCAGCCGCTTTACGCACCACCTGCTTGTGAACCTGGCTCTCAGGTGGCACATCAACTACCAGATCGCCAAGAATCTTGGCTTGGCAGCCTAAGCGACGACCAACCGGAAACTCGCCGTTAATTCGTTGGTATCGAGCTTCTACCTTTGTGCCTTCGCCCAAGCTATCTGCGCTGGACACAATATTGTGTTTGGAAAAATCACCTTCGGAACAGAGAATCTGGCAACGACCACATAGACCTCGGCCGCCACAAACGGTATCGAGATCAACACCTAGCTTTCGTGCTGCATCGAGGATGGATGTGCCCACCTCGAACGTGCCGCGTTTGCCGCTGGGTGTAAATACAAGCTGTGCAGATACTGTTTCCGAAGTGTCAGCCATTATTACGAACGACGTCGGCGAGTTGGGCGACGGCCACGTGCACCGACTTCACCGATCGCGGCCGGTTGGCGATATTTGCGGATCCATGCCAGGCAATCTTTATCATTGCCCATGAGCACGTCGGCGGCCATGACTGCGCGCATGACTTCCTCGTGGGTAGGGTTAGTAATCGCTGATGTCATGCCTGCACTCATCGCCATGGATAAAAATGCTCCGTTGATGCCGTTGCGCTCCGGTAAGCCGAAACTAATGTTTGACGCGCCACAAGTTGTATTGCATTTAAGCTCCTTGCGGATACGTCCCAAAATATCAAATACTTGGCGGCCAGCGTAGCGCATGGCTCCAATCGGCATCACTAAGGGATCAATAACGATGTCTTCAGGGCCGATGCCGTAATCAGATGCGCGATTAACAATTTTTTTGGCCACTTCAAAACGGACGTCTGGATCTTCGGAGATACCGGTTTCATCATTAGAGATAGCGACCACGGCAGCGCCATACTTAGCCACTAACGGTAGTACCCGTTCAAGGTTTTCATCTTCGCCAGTAACAGAGTTAACTAGAGCCTTGCCTTGATAAACCGCCAGGCCCGCTTCTAGTGCTTCAATGATTGAAGAATCGATTGAAATGGGCGTATCAGTTATAGATTGCACCAATTGGATTGATTTTGCCAATATCGCCGGCTCATCAGCCAATGGGATGCCTGCATTGACGTCCAGCATTTGCGCGCCAGCGGCCACTTGAGCTAGTGCGTCCGATTCGACGCGGCTGAAGTCGCCGTTTTTCATTTCTTCGGCAAGTATTTTACGTCCCGTAGGGTTGATCCGCTCACCGATAATAGTGAACGCGCGATCGTCGCCAATGATGTGTTCACGTGTGGCGGAGCTGATAATGGTGTCGGTCATTCGTATGATTCCAATTGTTGTTGCACGCTAGCATCGCCCTGATAGAGTTTAGGGTGCCAAGGTGTTCTGCCATCGAGTGCGGCAGAGCGCTCGACAATTTCGGGTACCGCGTGCTCTTGGCGATAGGCCATAATATGCACACCGTTTATGCCTTTAATTTCGCGAATTTCCTGGATTAGATCGACGCAAAGATTAACGCCTTCTTTCTTTTGATCATCCGCACCACTGAGGCGATCGATCACTGCATCGGGAATATGAACACCTGGTACATTGTAGCGAATCCAATTGGCAGTGCGTGCTGAGGCCATAGGGCCAACACCCACCAGTATAAAAATCTTGTCATCTAAGCCGTTGTCTCTAACCACCTGCATGTATTGTTTTAAGCGACCAATGTCGTAGCAATACTGTGTTTGGACAAACTGTGCGCCAGCGGCAATCTTTTTGGCTAGACGTAATGGGCGCCAATCGTAGGGCTCAACAAATGGATTGGCTGCACCACCCAAGAATACTCGCGGAGGTGAGTCGAGTTTGCGACCACTTTGAAAAGCGGATTCATCGCGCATGGTTCGGGCGATCTCGAGCAACGATATGCAGTCAAGATCAAACACCGGTTTAGCTTGTGGGTGATCGCCGGATTGTACACCGTCGCCAGATAGGCACAACATGTTAGCGACGCCCATTGCAGCACCACCTAAAATATCGCCTTGGATAGCAATACGGTTTCTATCGCGGCAAGAGATTTGTTGAATGAGTGAATAGCCGAGCCGCGTGAGTAGCGCACATACTGACAAGCTACCCATATGACAATGTGCACCACTACCATCAGTGGCATTGATGGCATCGACGTAGCCATCAAATAGTGCGGCGCGTTCGTAAACTTGATTTGGATCGGCAGAGTCGGGCGGTGCTAGCTCACTTGTTACGGCAAAGTGTCCGTCACGCAACACACGCTCCAGGCGGCCAGGAGAAGTATGGCCTTCGCGTATTGGTAGTGGGTATCCGGGGACGGGCTCGTCTTCGTACATTAGTCTGTCTCCCGGCCGGACTCAGCCTCGCTCGATTCAGTTTTTTCTCGCACCACACTTAGCCAGGACGAACTGCCTTTTAGGCGATGATCAACAGCGAACAGTATGGTTTTAATTTCATCGCCATTTTTTATTTTTTGACTGCCATCCCAAGCTTCAACCCAAACACAGCGCATTTCAGGTTTCACCTCGCAAAAACCATCGGGGCGCACACCACCACATGGGCCATTTCGTATGGTTTTTGGGCAGTTCATAGGGCATGACATGCCGGTACTGCTTAAAACGCATTGGCCGCACATCTGGCAGTCAAATAGCGCGCCCTTAATGGCACGCTCGACAAAGGCGACCGGTTTTTCAACTCGTTCGTACCCTATGGCCTTAAATACGGGAGCCATTGCGACTAGCGCGCGCTCCACTAGTTGATAGATGTTCTCCATCAATCCAGCGTTTTTTACGGACCATAGCCTGAGTCGGTACATGCTTAATTAGCTCTTTAGGTCAAACCGGTTTTGCGTTTTCCGCAACCCCTTTAGCTTTGACGACACTTTCTAGATATTCATCGCTAAAGGCATTCTCCAAAGCGGCAGCTGCCTCCTCAGCTGCGGCTTCTAAGTCACCTTCGCACTTAACCCGCTTTCGTTCCCAGTCTTCCATGTAGGAATCGCTTGAACCTTTGCCGGCGCGCATTGCTGCTCGATCGATCGCTTCTTGAAAACGCGGGCTGAGCATTTTTTTGGAAGTTTTTCGGCCTGCTTTAGCCAACACCTGGGAGGGGATATCTCGCCAATAAATAGTGATCAATTCAGCCATGGTTATTTCGCTGTGATTCCGCAGTCATTCCGCGGCAAAAAAAGGGAGTGATTAGGCAGTAACAATTTTGACGCCTTGTAAGGCGTCTTTAAATGGCTCTAGCCCGGTGTAGTGAAACTTAAGTGTTAGCCCTAGCGCGTCGGCTGCAGCTTGGGCTTTTTCGAGTTTGCCCTGATCTTCAGTTTGTGCAAGATAAAGTACATGGGTGTAATGACCAAAATACGTATCGCGTAGCTCGGGATGCTTGGCGATACCTAGCTCTTCGAGTATCAAGCGATCAAAATGTTCAGCTAAGTAATCCGTTAAATAGAACGTACCGATATCGTCTTCGCTGAATTGCTCGAAAATTTGATTGCCAGAAAAAAAGGAGTAGCAGTGCGCGCCTGGTAGGCGTTCGACGTCGTCGTACTTGGCCAGCATGGCATCCAGTTGGCCACCACTACCGCAGTCGCCATAGGCCACTAGGATTCGATCAAATTGATCGCGATTGTCGATTATTTTGTTTTCAACGCCGGGGGTGATTTTATCTGGTGTGTTGTGCCAGTGTGCAGGTAGGCATTGTATGTCGATGTGTTCCCAATGGTTGGCGCGTGCAAGCGCAACTAACTCGTGGGAGAGTGCGCCGCATGCAATAACCAGCGTCGACTTGTGCATGAGATGGCGGCACCGGGCGGCGAGGGATTACCTCGCTGCTCGTTTCTCGGCTATGAGTTGCTTGGCCGTTTCAACCGCTACGGCTGCATCACGACAGTACGCATCAGCACCCACCGCTTCGCCAAACTCTTCATTAAGAGGAGCGCCACCCACTAGTACGATGAAGTCATCACGCATGCCCTGCTCTTTGAGCGTGTCGATAACCACTTTCATGTAAGGCATTGTAGTGGTGAGTAGAGCAGACATGCCAAGTATCTCTGGCTTGTGTTCTTCAAGGGCTGCTAGGTAATCTTCAACCGGGTTATTAATGCCGATATCGAATACTTCAAATCCAGCCCCTTCGAGCATCATGCCCACCAGGTTTTTACCGATGTCGTGTATGTCGCCTTTAACGGTGCCAATAACAACCTTGCCAATTGACTCAGCGCCGGTTTCTGCCAGTAGAGGGCGCAGGATTTTCATGCCACCTTTCATGGCATTTGCTGCCATGAGTACTTCAGGTACAAACAAAATACCGTCACGGAAATCGATACCCACAATACGCATGCCTTCAACCAAGGCATCATTAAGTACTTTGCTGGGACCCCATCCGCGTGCAAGCAGGATATTAGTGCCTTCTTCGATTTCTTCTTTTAAGCCGTTATACAGATCATCATGCATCTGCTCGGTAAGCTCTTCATCGTTGAGCTCCGAAAGGATGATCTCTTCTTCGTCGTCAAAATCGTTTTCGTCTGTCATCGTCATTTTCTCTCGGTAACAGCAGCGCTATGCGATCGCGCAGGCCAGCATTGGCGTAATTATAGTCTGATCGCAGCTTACACGACGGGTTCTTGAACAATGCTCCCACAGGCGACATTCTCCCCGTGGAAAACGACACATAGAAGCCTGTCGGTTCATACTATTGCCTAACTACGCGCTTAATGAGTTGGTTCGCTCCTCATAAGGTGGGCGGCATGCGGAGGCTTGTGCAGTAGCGCGTTTGCGGATTTTGCTACACAGTAGACAGTTAGCTACGCGTTAGCGCCCGATGAATTTGGGTTTTCGTTTGTTGAGGAACGCATCAACACCTTCTTGAAAATCAGCTGTTTTGCTAGCAGCCTGCTGAAAATCGCCCTCGAGCTTAAGTTGCTCATCCAGTGTGTGATCCAAGCTCTGCCTTAGCAGTTGCTTGGTAAAGGCCAAGCCGGTAGTGGCTTGGTTTGCTAGGGTTTGTGCCAACTTGGCCGTTTCCGCTTCAAGTGCGTCATCGGCTACGCTGCGCCAGATCATTCCCCATTGCTCGGCCGTTTTTGCCATGACCGGTTCGCCGGTCATGGCGATTGCCATTGCTCGAGGTAAGCCGATCAATCGAGGCAAGCTCCAGGTTCCCCCAGCATCAGGCACTAAGCCCACATGGTTAAACGACTGGATAAACTTTGCAGACTCGGCCGCCAATACGATGTCGCATGCCAGTGCAAGGTTGGCACCCGCGCCTGCAGCAACGCCGTTTACACTTGCGATTACGGGCATGTTTAGAGAGGTGATGGTTTTTACCAGCGGGTTGTAGTGTTCGGCTACTACATCACCTAGTGCGTTTAAGTCGAGATCAGATAAATCTTGGCCTGCACAAAAGCCGCGGCCAGCTCCGGTTAATACCAAGCAGCGAGCAGACTCTGATGTGGCGACTTTATTAAGTGCATCTTTGATTTCCGCGTGCATTGCTGCCGTGAAACTATTGAGCTTGTCGGGACGGTTGAGCGTAAGCTTTATTACACCGTCGGATTCGGCATAGCCAATGGTGGTGTAGGCGGGCACAGTGGTCACGATTGTTTACCTGTCGATTGGTGGCGGTTTGGCGGAACGAAACAAACTGGCAACTAGCACTAATAAAAACGAGCCCATTAATGCACGAATAAGATAGCTGGGTGTGCTGACATCTACAACGAGTGTCTGACCCATGATCATCGGGAAAAACGCGCCTAGAGTCGCGCCAATGATGCCTAGCAAAATATTGATGAAAAAAACACCGCGTTTGCCACGCAAGATAACCGCGGCGACACCACCAAACACGATCCCGATTAGTAGCATCAGTACGAAATTGGGGACTGGTATGGGCATCAGAGCTCCTGTTGTTTGTTTCTTATGCTGCTAGCATACTGGAATTGCCTTAACAATTGCGCAGCAGGAACTGTTCACCTCCTTCGAAAGCCGTTGCACTTCATAGCGCTACCCATTTAAGCCGTAGTGGGGTAGCGTTATGTTTAGCAGTTTAGGCAAACCTTGTGCCGATGGACTTCATGGCACTATCGGGCAATCGTGCACCAAAATGAGTGATGAGTTCCGCTGCACAGGCATTGGCTAATTCGCCGCATTTTTCAAACTGCATGCCGTGAGTTAATCCGTACATGAATGCCCCCGCATAAATATCGCCTGCACCATTGCTATCCAATGGGGTGACTTGTTGCGCTGAGATATTGATGGCTTTCTCTCCATCCCATAATGTGGCGCCTTCTGAGCCTCGAGTGATTGCAAACTGCTTCGCGAATTTTTTTAAACCCGCGACGCAATCCTCGATAGAGCTGGCATCGAGCATGCCGCAAGCTTCGTCTTCATTACAAAAAAGCATGTCAACACCGCCGCCGATCATCTCCAGCAAGCCAGCTTTAAAATAGGTCACCATATTGCCATCACTCAAGGTGATGGATGTTTTAACACCAGACGCCTCGGCGACCTCTCGCACACAGATTGCCGCCGCGCGAGCATTCTCTTCAGGCACCAGGTAGCCTTCGATGTACACATAGTCAGATTGTTTGATGGCATCCAAATCCAGCTCTGCCTTGCTGTATTGCTGGGTAATGCCAAGGTGGGAGTTCATGCTTCGTTCAGCATCGGGCGTAATTAACACAATGCACTTGCCGGTGGTGCCAGCGTCACGATTGCTGGCGGTGAGGTTGGATGCTACTTTGCAGGCATCCAGATCCTTCATATAGAAATCGCCAGTGGGGTCGCTGGCGACCTTGCAGGAATAGAATGTATTGGCGCCAAGTTGGGCACTAGCAATAATCGTATTGGCGGCAGAGCCCCCGCTGCCCTGTTTGGCTTCAAGCCCCCCCAGTTTGTCCAACAGCTCGTGATGACGATCCTCATCGATGAGCGTCATCAGCCCCTTATCGACGCCTAGCTCGGCTAATATTTCATCTGAAATTTCAAATTCCATGTCCACAAGCGCGTTACCGGCGCCATATACGTGATAATCGGTCACTTTTTTACTTCCTAGGTTAAGTAGCAACGCATTATTGCTACTTCTGTGCCCAATAACTATCTACAATTGTCATTTTTGTTAGGAATTCTTTGTTATGCGTAGTCACCCATGCGGTGTCATTGATACCAGCCACCTAGAACAGGAAGTAGAGTTGTGTGGCTGGGTGCATCGCCGGCGTGACCACGGCGGGGTGATATTCATTGATTTACGGGATTACACCGGCCTAGTGCAGGTGGTGTTTGATCCTGATCGAGCAGCCATTTTCAATCAGGCTGAGCAAGTTCGGAACGAATACGTGCTGAAAATCACCGGAAAAGTGCGTGATCGGCCGGCGGGCACGGTTAACCCGCAAATGCCTACCGGTGCGATAGAGGTGTTGGTCACTGATCTTGAAGTGCTCAACAAAGCAGAAACCCCGCCGTTTCAGATCGACGATACCGATGTATCTGAAGAACATCGGCTTCGATATCGCTATGTTGATCTGCGAAGGCCGGTAATGCAGGATCGCCTCAGGCTGCGCGCCAAGGTAATGCAGCGCTTGCGTCGTTATCTTGATTCGCAAGCCTTTGTCGAGATCGAAACCCCAACACTGACTCGGGCGACGCCTGAGGGCGCGCGTGATTATCTCGTGCCTAGCCGAACCCACCCGGGTAGTTTCTTCGCCTTGCCACAATCGCCACAGCTGTTTAAACAGCTGTTAATGATGAGTGGTATGGATCGTTACTACCAAGTTGCTCGCTGTTTTCGCGATGAAGATTTACGCGCCGATCGTCAACCCGAATTCAGCCAGCTGGATATCGAGATGTCGTTTATCGACGAAGCCCAAATCATGGATATCATGGAATCCATGATGAGGCAGCTATTTAAAGAAGTGATGGATGTTGATCTACCTACACCGTTTCCTCAAATGACTTACGCCGATGCAATGATGAACTACGGATCGGATAAACCAGATTTACGCATTCCTCTTAAGCTCGTTGAATTGTCGGATCTGATGAAAGGTGTCGATTTCAAAGTGTTTGCAGGGCCTGCAAAAAATGCAGACGGCCGAGTGGCCGCCTTGTGTGTGCCAGGTGGCAGCAAACTGAGCCGCAAAGATATCGATGGTTACACTGATTTTGTTTCACGCTATGGTGCGCGCGGCTTGGCTTACATTAAGTGTAATGACATCGCTGCAGGTCCAGAGGGTTTGCAATCGCCGATTGTAAAATTCTTCTCGCCTGAAATTCTTGCAACAATAATCGAGCGTTGTGGTGCTAAAGATGGCGACTTGATTTTCTTTGGTGCGGATAAAGCGACAGTAGTAGCTGATGCGCTGGGCGCCTTGCGCGTTAAGGTGGGTACTGACATGGATATGGTTAGCGATACCTGGCAGCCGATGTGGGTAATCGACTTTCCTATGTTTGATTGGGATGCGCGCGAAAAACGTTGGCATGCATTGCATCATCCCTTTACGGCTCCGCAAGCAACAACTATGGACCAATGGCAGGCGCAAATTGACGCTAATCCTGGTGATTGTTTATCACGTGCCTATGATATGGTGTTGAACGGCACTGAACTGGGCGGCGGTTCAATTCGTATACATAGTAGTGAAATGCAGCAACGTGCACTTGATGTGCTGGGCGTTAAAAGTGAAGAGGCCAATGATAAATTTGGGTTCTTGCTTAATGCATTAAAGTACGGTGCGCCACCGCATGGCGGTATTGCGTTTGGAATTGATCGTTTGATCATGTTGATGACGGGTGCAGCCTCTATTAGAGACGTTATGGCATTTCCTAAAACGCAAACGGCGGCGTGCTTATTAACCAGCGCACCGAGTGAAGTATCAGAGCCACAACTTAAAGATTTACATTTGCGATTGCGCAGCAAACCCGCTGCTGACAAGAGCGACGCGACAAGTGAATCCTAACGAGAAGCCGTGAATAGCGCAGGCTCAATCGACGCAGGCCAACGCGGCCAGCGTCGAGCTGAATCAGTATTAGTACTTGTGTACACCAAAGATAGTGACGTACTGTTATTGCAGCGCAGTGATAACATCGACTATTGGCAATCGGTTACCGGCGCGCTTGAAACAGATGAACTGCCAATGGCAGCGGCTCATCGTGAACTCCGGGAAGAAACCGGCCTTATTCTAAAATTAGTGGACCACAAACAAACTCGTCGATATCCCATTACCGAACAGTGGCGCCCACGATATCCCGAATGGGCCACTGATAATACCGAACATCTGTTCAGTGTCTGTATCAAATCGCGCGTGAAAGTGCGCTTGGACCCAGCCGAACATCTTGACTCTCGCTGGCTTAATGCAAGGCATGCTTTGAGCGCTGTGTTCTCTGCCACTAATCGAGAAGCCATAAAGCAAATAGCGTTAAGCGATCATGTCGACTGAATCGAGCCTCGACGCCTCGTCTGATGCCAGCGACAAAGATGCTGTTGTGTTGGTGCATGGTATTTGGATGAATGGTTTGATGATGAGCTTCTTGGCCAAACAGCTAAATAAACGTGGCTTTGACAGTGTGACGATCAGTTATCGGTCATTAAAAAAGGCACCGGCAGAAAATGCCGAGCGCGTACATGAGCTGATCAAAAAATTACCAAATAAGCGCGTCCATCTCGTTGGGCACAGCCTCGGTGGTATTGTCATACTGCATTTGTTGGATCGGTATGATGATATTCCGGACGGTCGGGTTGTGTTGATGGGCTCACCGGTCAGAGGTAGTGCCTTTGCCAGACAACTTGCGGCCAATCGGTGGTCAAGCTTGCTACTGGGGCGCAGCGTCGATGCTGGTGTGCTTGGAGGCGCCCCGGTTTACCAAGACAAGCGCGAGCTAGGCATAATAAGAGGGACCATCAGATTGGGTGCGGCAGCGCTGGTACGCAAGCCTGGTGAAACCAATGACGGAGTTGTCTCTGAAAGTGAGACAATGATTAGCGGTGCAAATGACTACACTGATTTGCCCTTGTCGCATTCTATGTTAATTTTTTCGCGGCGCAGCGCAAACTTAGTCGCTCATTTTTTAAATCATGGCTGCTTCTCGCAATAACAGAACGCCTATAACGAGAATTTTGGAGACACTATGGCCGGACACAGTAAATGGGCCAACATTCAACACAGAAAAGGTGCTCAGGATGCCAAACGCGGCAAGCTGTTTACTAAGTTTATTCGTGAGATAAACGTTGCGGCAAAAATGGGTGGCTCGGACTTGGCAAGCAACCCAAGGTTGCGGTTGGCAGTTGATAAAGCTTTGGGTTCCAACATGGCCAAGGACACCATCGATCGCGCAATCAAAAAAGGCGCTGGTGAACTGGAAGATGTTGCTTACGAAGAAAACCGCTACGAAGGTTATGGCGTAAATGGTGTTGCGATTATGGTCGATACCATGACCGATAACCGTAATCGTACGGTATCCGAAGTTAAGCATGCTTTCACTAAATACGGTGGCAACATGGGCGCGGTAGGCTCGGTGTCATATCTGTTTACTAAAATTGGGGTCATGAATTTTTCGTCCGAAGTAGACGAAGACACCATCATGGAAGCAGGCATAGAAGCCGGCGCTGAAGACATCGTTGTTGATGAAGATGGGTCAATTGAGGTCATTACCGATGAAGATAATTACGTTGATGTAAAAGAGGCATTAACCGCGGCAGGTTTTGAGTCTGAGCATAGCGAAGTTACTATGCGGGCATCAACCGATGTCGAACTTGATGTTGAGCAAGGCGAAAAATTTTTGAAGCTGCTTGATGTGCTTGAGGATTTGGATGATGTTCAAAACGTTTATCACAATGCCGAGATCCCAGCTGAGGCTTACAGTTGAGTCCAAGCGACAAACCACGAGCTCGCATTATTGGCATTGATCCGGGCTCGGTTATTACTGGTTACGGTGTGATTGAATCCGATGGCGCCCGAAGTTTTCATTTAGCTCATGGGCATATTCGCGTAAAGGGTGATTCGTTCGCGGAAAGGCTAGGCTGTATTTTTAAGGAACTAACCGACGTGATAGATGAATGGCATCCTGAGCAAGTGGCCATTGAGCAAGTGTTCGTTAGTAATAATCCGATGTCGGCGCTAAAGCTTGGACAAGCACGAGGGGCTGCAATAACTGCTGCGGTAACTCAAGGCTTACCCGTATCCGAGTATGCCGCAAAATCCGTCAAGCAAGTGGTTACGGGCCGCGGCTCTGCAAGCAAAAAACAAGTACAAACCATGATAAAAGCCTTACTCCAAATCACCAAACCCATACAAGTTGATGCTGCTGATGGTTTAGCGATTGCAGTTTGTCACGCGCACAGTAGAGGTGACGCCACTAGTGGGTTACCTACACGTAAGCGCAGCCGTGGCCGAGGATTACGCCGATGATTGGTCGTTTAAGTGGCACGCTGCTGGAAAAAAATCCGCCTGCGTTATTAGTTGATGTCAATGGTGTGGGTTATGACGTTGAAGTGCCTATGTCAACTTACTATGAACTGCCTGCAGTGGGAAAAACAGTGCAGCTGCTGACACACTTTGTTGTGCGTGAGGATGCCCAATTGTTGTTTGGCTTTGCCACTGCAGCTGAGCGCGCTACGTTTCGCGCGCTATTAAAAGTAAATGGTGTCGGTGCAAAGGTTGCCTTGTCGATTTTATCTGGCCTTTCGACCAATGAATTTTTTGCCTACGTCGCAGCTAAGGACACCACCGCCTTGACTAAGGTGCCCGGGATCGGTAAAAAAACGGCCGAGCGTTTAATTGTAGAGTTACAAGATAAGGTTGATACGCTTACGGTTGCCTTGCCTGCAAGTGGCGCAGCCGCTAACACCTCCTCTGCCAAGGCCCAGGCCGAAGAAGCATTGCTCGCACTTGGTTATAAAGCCGCGGAAGCCAAACGTTTAATAGAAAAGAACACCACAGACGACCAAAGCGTTGAAGAAATGATCCGCGCAGCCCTACGCAGCATCAGGTTATAAAACCATGACAGAAGAAGATCGAGTACTCGGCGCTGACTCGCGTAGCGAAGATGCGCAAGAGCGAGCAATGCGCCCAAAAACGTTGGTTGATTATCGTGGCCAGCCCGCCATTGCAGAACAAATGGAATTGTTTATTGCAGCAGCTTCCAAGCGTAGCGAAGCACTTGATCATGTTTTATTATTTGGCCCGCCAGGACTTGGCAAAACCACATTGGCTAATATCATTGCCAACGAATTGGATGTGCGGATATTGCACACCTCAGGGCCTGTGCTTGAACGCCCGGGTGATCTGGCAGCCATACTGACCAACCTTGAATCAAACGACGTATTGTTTATTGATGAAATACATCGTATGAGCGCACTTGTTGAGGAGGTGTTGTACCCGGCGATGGAGGACTATCAGATCGATATCATGACGGGCGAAGGCGTATCGGCCCGGTCTTTTAAAATTGATCTACCACCGTTTACATTAGTGGGCGCTACCACGCGCGCCGGATTGCTAACGTCGCCATTGCGAGATCGTTTTGGTATTGTCCAACGGCTCGAATTTTATACAACGGAAGATCTTGCCGGTATAGTTAAGCGGTCAGCTGGTTTGTTGGACGTGCCAATTGATCAAGGCGGCTGCACCGAAATTGCACGCCGCGCTCGGGGCACGCCCCGTATTGCTAACCGTTTGCTTCGCCGCGTGCGCGATTTTGCTGATATTCGAGCGGATGGATCCATCTCAACTGAGGTTGCCGATCAAGCGTTAAATTTACTCAAAGTGGATCGGCTCGGACTGGATGCCATGGATAGGCGCCTGCTGATGGCGATCATCGAAAAATTTGAAGGAGGCCCGGTTGGGGTGGACAATTTGGGGGCTGCCTTGAGTGAGGAACCTGGCACGATAGAAGAAGTGATTGAGCCCTATTTGATCCAACAGGGTTTGTTAATGCGAACGCCAAGAGGCCGAGTGGTGACCGCGAATACCTATCGACATTTCGAACTCCAAGTACCGGATGCTGTGTCCAGTTCTGATTGATTTCCGAACAGCAACGAGCGGATTCGCGCTCAGGCGTTAAAAATCGAGAAATTTCATTATAGTAGGGCGCTTATCGTCTGTATTTTCTGCAATATGTTTGTAATACTTGCGTATGCGAAAATACTCCCTGCCAATTCGGATTTACATCGAAGATACAGACGCCGGTGGGATTGTGTATTACGCCAATTATTTAAAATTCATGGAACGAGCGAGAACCGAGTGTTTACGCGCCTGCGGCATTGAATTGGATGTCTGGCAGCACCAACATCGTCGTTTGTTCGTTGTGCGTCATGTAAGCGTTGACTTCAAACAGCCGGCTCGCTTCAACGAGCAATTGCAAGTGGGTGCCAATATTATGACTATTAATCCGGCGAGCATTGAACTGGAGCAAGCCGTTACACGCGACGACAAGCTGTTATGCAACGCCAAAGTCGGCCTTGCGTGCGTCGATGCGGATACACTACGCCCCACACGTATTCCTGCAACTATTAAAGAGGCGCTGGCCTGTGAACACTGACATGTCGATTCTTAACCTGGTGTTGCAAGCCAGCCCGGTTGTGCAGGTAGTCATGGCCATACTGGCATTGGCATCTGTAATGTCCTGGGGAGTTATTGGTATCAAGCTTTTTCAGCTGCGCCGGGCGCGCTCATCTGCCGAAGCATTTGAGCATGAATTCTGGGGCTCTTCTGATATCTCTGGCACTTATTCCAAGCTCACCATGCGGCGCGGTACGCTCGATGGCTTAGAGCGAATCTTCGAAGCGGGTTTTTCTGAGTTTGGTCGCTTGCGGCGTAAAACTAACAACGACGAAATCATCATGGATGGCTCTGGGCGAGCGATGCGTATTGCCGTTGCGCGTGAAGCCGATGTGATTGAACAGCATTTACCGTTTCTGGCAACGGTTGGGTCAATCAGCCCCTACATAGGATTATTTGGCACCGTATGGGGAATCATGAATTCGTTTACTGCACTGGGTAATGTTCAGCAAGCTACGTTGGCGATGGTTGCACCCGGTATTGCTGAAGCATTGATCGCAACGGCCATTGGTTTGTTTGCTGCAATCCCTGCGGTTATTTTTTACAACCGATTTGCCACTGATGCTGATCGTTTGCTTAACCGTTACGACAATTTCTCGGATGAATTCGCAACGGTATTGCAACGGCAAGCGATTCGGCGCCAGCAGCCGGAAACGGAAAGCTAAGCAATGAGGCATTCTCAATCTCAATCCAGACGCCGCTCACGACGTCAGATAGCAGAGATAAACGTTGTGCCGTACATCGATGTCATGTTGGTGCTGTTGGTTATTTTTATGATTACCGCGCCGTTATTGCAAACGGGTGTTGAGATAGATCTACCCGATGCAGCCGCATCACCTATTGTCGATGATGGCAAGGGGCAAGAGCCACTGGTACTCTCTGTTGATAGTGGTGGGCAGTGGTTCCTCAATGTCGGCGATGACCCTGAATCCCCGTTAGATCAATTGGAAATTCAAAAATTAGCTGCTGCTGTGCTGCGCCTGGATCCAACTCGGCGTGTGTTGGTGGCAGGTGATAGTTCGGTTAATTACGGGCAAATTATGCAAGCAATGGTTACCCTGCAATTGGCAGGCGCACCTGAGATTGGATTGATGTCGGAGCCACCCGCTAACTAGCATGTTTGGTTTAATAAAAAAACATCCTGTTGCTATACTAGTTTCGATTTTACTGCATGGCGGCTTGATTGCTGCGCTTGTGTACAAAGGGCACGAGTTACCAGAACCGCTATCCAATGAGAGCAATATTGTACCAATAGATTCCACACTTATTAGTGAAGAAGATATCCAGGCTCAAGTTGAACGGTTAAAAGCGCTCGAAGTAGAAGAACAACGAATAAAGGATGCCGAAGAAGCAGAGCGAATCGATACGCTGCAAGCGCTCGAAGACGCCAGACTAGCAGCAGAAACTGCATTGCAAGAAACCGAATTGTTAACTGAGCAACAGCGACAGGAATCAATCGAAGAAAAAGCCCGCATTGAAGAGCTGCAAAACCAAGCACGTGAACTTGAAATGAAACGCCAGCTGCAACAAGCAAAAGCCGAAGCTGAGCAAGCGCAAATAGAAGCCTTGCGTGAACAGCAAAACACACTGACTCAGCAGCAGCTAATCGACCGTCAAGCGCAACTGGATCAGCTTCGGCAACAACGATTACAACAAGAAAAACAGATAGCCGAAGCACAGCAACGGTTACAACGAGAAACCAAGCGCATCGAAGAAGCTCGCAAGCAGGCCGATACCGAACGCGATCGCCAGTTGCTGCAACAAAAAGAAGCCGAAGAGCGCAATCGACAACTTGCAGAACAAACGCGCCTAGCCGCCGAAGAAAAGGCACGCCTTGAAGAGCAATCCCGTGTTGCTGAAGAAAAGCGTCAGCAAATTATTCGAGAAACTCAAGAGGCTGAAAAGCAACGCGAAGAAGCGCTTAAGAAAAAACGCGAAGCCGAAGAAGCTAAAAAACAAAAAGAACTTGACGAGGAGCGTCGCTTAGCGGCCGAAGAACAAGAAAAACTTAAACAAGCCTTGGAACAGCAAAAGTTGTTAGCCAAACAACAAGAAGAGAAACGCGTAGCGCAGCTTGAACAAAAAAAAATGGAAGAGGCAAAAGCTGCGGAACTTGCAAAGCAGCAGGCAGCCGAAGCGCAAAAACAAGTTGAGGTAGCTGCTCAGCAAGCGGCGGAATTACTAAAGCAAGCCGAGCTAGCTAAACAGCAAGCAGCAGAAGAGAAAAAGCAAGCCGAGTTAGTGGCGCAGCAAGCAGCGGAGGAGGAGTCCAAGCGAGCTGCTGCTGAAAAGGAAAAACAGGCGGCTGCAGCGGCGGCGCAAGCAGCGGAAGAGGAAAAGGCGGCGGCAGCAGTGGAAGCAAAGCGCGTAGCGGATCTGAAAAAAAAACAAAAAGCCGAAGCTGATCGAAAACGCCGCGAGAAGCTTGCAAAAGAGAAAGCGGCGAAAGAAGAAACCGCGCGCTTAGCTGCACTGGAATTGGAAACGGAGCAAAGCCTGCGAGAGCAAAGACAAGCTCAGCAGCGAAAAAAACTATTATCACGTCGTTACGTTGATTCAATCGAACAACGCGTAGCCGCTAAATGGCGTGAGCCACGTGATGTACAAGGTGAAGTGAAATGTATTGTTAAGGTTATCCAGATTCAGAGTGGTGAAGTAATTGATGTCGAAGTGGAATCCTGTACAAATAATAATGCGGCGCTACGCAAATCTGTGGAAAATGCAGTCTGGGCTGCGTCTCCATTGCCGGCTGCGCCAACTCCCGACCTATTCGACAGGCGGCTTCGTTTTCGATTCCAGCCTGGAAATTAGTGACTAGAAATTAGTGACTAAGGATTGATTAAGTGATTACTAAGGGTAACAAGTTGAAACAGCGTATCAAACAGTGGTTTCTAACATCGGTCGCTCTGGCACTGCTGAGCGTTGCATCTGAATCCTATGCTGTTATCGAAATAGAGATTACCCAAGGCGGTAATAACGCCATCCCAATCGCCATCGTGCCATTTGGTTGGACAGGTACCGGAGAAGCGCCTGAAGATATCGCTCAAATCGTGACTGACGATCTCCAGCGCAGTGGCAATTTTTCTCCTCTAAACCGGGAAGACCTCATCGCGAGTCCCGTGAGTGGTGATGTGCCGCGCTACACTAACTGGAATCTATCGGGTGCCGACTATTTATTGATCGGTGGTATTAAGCCTGCCAACGGTGCTTACAGCATCGACTTTCAATTATTTGATGTGTCGCAACAAAAATTACTCACCGGTTTTAATTTCAAGGTTGATGACCAAACATTACGCAATGCTGCCCACCAAATAGCGGATGAAGTGTATTTAGAGATTCTCGGTATTCGTGGCGCATTTAATACTCAAATAGCCTTCGTGTCAGTGGAAGGCACCCGTAAGGACCGTATCTATAAGCTCCAACTTGCGGACGCTGATGGCAGAAACCCGCAGTCGATGTTAACGTCGCCACGGCCGATACTGTCGCCATCATGGGCCCCGGATGGTGTTCGTATCGCATATGTCTCATTTGAGAACAAGCGGCGTTCTGCCATATATATTCAAGACCGACAAAAAGGCAGCCGCAAAAAAATCATATCTCAGCCGGGTATAAATGGCGCCCCTAGTTGGTCTCCAGATGGCACACGTCTAGCGGTTGCGCTATCGTTTGAAGGGAATCCAGAAATCTATATCTACGATATCAATACTGGCAAACGATCACGCGTAACCAAAAGCGCTGCAATCGATACTGAACCTGTATGGCTCGACAACAACACTATTTTGTTTACATCAGATCGCAGCGGCGGCCCGCAGATTTATCAGGTAGCATCGCGCGGTGGTAGAGCTAAGCGTGTCACCTTTGAAGGCAAGTACAATGCGAGTGCAACAGTTTCGTCTGATGGTAGTTCAGTGGCGTTTGTCCATGGCAACAATCTGGGCTATCAAATCGCCGCTATCGATTTGGCGTCCGGGCTGTTTCAAATTTTATCGGATGGCTCGCTAGACGAGTCACCCAGCTTTGCCCCTAATGGCCAGATGATCCTATACGCAACGGAGAGCAATGGCCGAGGTGCTCTTGCTGCTGTATCACTCGACGGTAGCGTGTCTCAACGCTTAACGCTTGATTCGGGTGGGGTTAGAGAGCCAGCTTGGTCTCCATTCTCAAAGTAAATGACACAGATTAGCCAAGACCACTTGCGCCAAAAAATTGTACTAAATCGCCACTAAACGATTCAATTAAAATTAGTTTGTACTAATAGTTAAACTGAAAATCTTAACCATAGGGATACATATTCATGAAACAGTCAACGATCATCTTATCCGCGGTACTAAGCTTGTTGTTACTCAGTGCCTGTGGTTCTAATCCCAAAAAAGACGATATTGGTGAGGGTGCCGATGGCGCTAATGGCGTAGCGACAGGTACTGGCGATACCAACGTAACGGGCACCGAAACCGACGACCTGGGCTCAATTGGTAATCGTGCACCTTTGGAGCGCGTCATCTATTTCGACTACGACAAATCAGAGATTCGAGCAGAGTACCTGGATGTTGTTGCACAGCACGGTCGTTTTCTAGCGCAAAACCCAGAGGGGCGTGTACGCCTTGAGGGTCATACAGATGAGCGCGGTGCTAGAGAGTACAACATCGCTTTGGGTGAAAATCGTTCTAAGGCAATTGGCAGAATGTTGCAGCTACAAGGCGTTAGCTCTGCACAAACCCGATCAGTTAGTTACGGTGAAGAGCTTCCGGTTGATGAAGGTCACAATAACGAAGCGTGGGCAAAAAACCGCCGTGTAAACATTATTTACGAGGTTGAAGTACCTAACTAGTATTCGCCACGTATGGCAAGAAAAGCTTTAACCAATCGGAATGCGTTATGTGGGTAAAACACCTGAAAACTCAAACTCTTGCAATCATTTTACTGCTTGCTGCGCCAATGATAGTTCAGGCGCAGGCTAGGCCGACTGTCAAGAGTCTTGACCAACGTGTACAGCGAATCGAGCGTGTGCTCGATCAGTCGATGTTGCATCAGCTACAACGCGTGGACACGCTACAGGGTGAGATTCGTGAGTTACGCGGCGAAATCGAAAATCTTAACCACGATGTGGAAACGCTAAAAAAGCGAAACCGAAACCTCTACCGCGATACCGATAAACGCATTACTGACCTAGAGGCTCGCCCCGCGGGTGGACTAGGTTTGGATGGCGGCCTTGACGGCGAAGGTTTGGATGATGGCCTAGATGGCGGCCTTGATGAGTTGGGCGATGAGCCATCGGACAGCGCTAACCTGTCCTCAAACTCTCAGCCAGCCGCTGTCATAACAAAGCCTCGTGCAGCGGCTGGTAATAACACGCGCCCTGCAACCGCTGCTGAGAAGTCTGCCTACACCAAGGCCTACGATTTACTGGCTCGCGGTCAGAATGATGCCGCGATTGCTGCGTTTGATAAATTTATTGGCCAGTATTCAGATGGCCCATACGCAGATAACGCCTGGTATTGGCAGGGCGAGGCAAAATATGCGCAACGCGACTTTAATGAAGCGCTGCGTAACTTCAATTTCGTAGTGGGGAGTTTCCCAGGCAGTCCTAAAGTGCCAGATGCGCGCCTTAAAATCGGCTTTGCACTATACGAGCAGCAACGCTTCGCAGAAGCCCGCGAAGTACTAACCGGTGTTCAAAACGATTATCCCGGCCGATCAGCCGCGGTGCTGGCAAGAAAACGCCTGCAGAAGATGGATCGAGAAGGAAGGTAGCCTGATAAGGCTTCGCGAATGGCTAAGAGGAACGATTCGGTAAATCGATTTCAGTGGAAAAATGGTGGGCCGTGCAAGATTCGAACTTGCGACCAATTGATTAAAAGTCAACTGCTCTACCAACTGAGCTAACGGCCCTTACCGAGCCACGCATAATACCGTAAACGCGGCCCTTTGTGCATTATCGAGTGCGTTATTGGGATCAATCTTGGCGTATTTCTTCCCAACGCCCCGCGGCCACCAGATTCACCTCATCACTATGAAAGCGCGCGGCCTGTTGGCTTGGCGGGAGTGCCTCGTTATAGAAAAAGGCTGGTAGCTCGTCATCGGCGTCGGTAAAGCCTGCAGCCTTATTAAATTGATCCTCCAGCTCAAGTGCTTCGCTACCCAGATTCTTGAAAAATGATTCTTCCAATGTCACGCCGTGGGCATCATTAATAGCATCAATCAGGAAATCGATATGGGTATTGGTAACTGAGCGGCCAAAAATACATAAACCAAGTGAATCTGCAGAGGCTGAGGCGATTTGGATATCCAGGCTGGCTGCCACCAACTCATCGGCGGTTTTGCCCTTGCAGTCATATTGAGGTAGGTTGCCTGCGGTGTGATCTGCACCTTGCGCTGTCAACATCATAGTAATGCCAGTGACTTCGATTACGCGCGGGTCATAGGCGCTTATAGCTTGGCGTTTGATGACGGGTATACGAGCCACATTAAAGTGTTCGCCAACGAGGGCGGTGCCCTGCGCATACAAGCGACCATTCTCATTGCCGGCGCGAATATCGTCAAGCACTGTTTGCATATAGGCCGCGTCACCAAACTTACCGTGGCCGGCTTCCATCAATACGCCGATGGTGGCACCCAGTTCGATCGTATCGATACCGAGATCATTAGCGTGCCAATTGAGAATTGCAAGTTCGTCTGGATCTTTCAGGCCGCAGTTAGTGCCTAGTAAGCCGATTGTTTCGTATTCAACCGGTGATACCACCTCGTTGCCGTCTTTATCAGCATAAACATTGCTACATTGAATAGTGCAACCTGGCATGCAGGCGTGAGTAGTGATGCCGCCGCGTTCGATATTGCGCGCTCGCAATGCATCACCACCCATTTGAAATACTTCAACGTTGGTATCGGTTTGTCGGCCAATGGCAAAGTTGTTTACTGGAAGCCCGCCGACGTGGTTGGTGTAATCCGCAACCATGGCCGTGCCGATATCTTGAAATGCTTTGATTGCAGGCTCTGCATCAAGCATTTTTTTGTACTGTTTTACTGCTCCCATTACTTTCTTGCGATCTTTGAACGTTGGCATTCGGTTTAGATCCAATACGATGGCTTTAACTTTTTTCGATCCCATCACAGCACCAACGCCGCCGCGTGCTGCAAGCCTTGAGGGTCGCAAGTCAACATCACTAAATGAAATGCCGGACATTAATCCCTGGTATTCGCCTACCAGGCTGCACAAGCCAATGCTAACCTTCTTGCCGTACTCTTGGTGTAATTTTGCCGCTGTTTCAAAGTTGCCCATGCCCATATAAGCATTGGCGTCAGTGAAGGAGATGTCGCCTTCTTTGGTAATGCGTATGATGACCCAGTCTTCCGAGGCGTTATGTAAAGTGAAGCCTGCAATATGTAATTGGCCCATTGCAAAGCCGAACGTACCGCCGCCGTTGGCTTCTTTGATGCCGCCCGTTAGTGGGCTCTTGCAGCCCACACTCACTCGATTTGCGTTTGAGAAATTGGTGCCAGCGAATGGACCTGCTGAAAAGATGAGTGGGTTTTCGCTCGACAATGGGTCGACTGTGGCTTTGTTTTGCTCCAACAATATCTTTGCAATCAGGTATCTGCCGCAGCGAGCGATATCTTCGCCGATAACCTCAGAGGTTTTAACCGTTTGTGAGCTCAAATCTATATCGTGATAATTTCGCATTGTGGTCGAATTGTTGCCAAGGATTATTGTCTCAGTGTAGCGGATTCCCTCGTAATACACCGGCTGTGGCTTGGCAAAAGTGTATAGAAAAAATGGCTTAATCGAGACACCTGTGAAAAAAACACAATGGATATTGGTCGGTTTTGTCCTGCTATTGCTTTCGATAGTCTTTGTCGTGCTAAAAACACCGTCCAGTTATCTGCAACAAGCTGAATATCTGGGTGTCTATTTGCAGTCCGCAGGCGAATTTGGTTTGGTAGCCATGGTGCTACTGGCGAGCCTTGGCATTGCGGTGGGTTTGCCAAGGCAGTTGTTTGCGTTTGTATTTGGCTTTGCTTATGGAACAATGGTGGGCTTTCTTGCAGCAGTGCTTAGCGCGATAGCCGGCTGTGTGGTGACCTACACTCTAGTGCGCTACCTGTTGTCTGTCCGTTTTCGACATCGCTACCCTGATACAAAAGCCAAGCTAACAGCCTGGGTGAAAGAAGATATTTTTTTAAAGATAGTGATACTGCGGTTTCAACCACTTGGGACAAATTTAATAAGTAATGTTTGCGCAGGCTTGGTGCCTGTGCCAGCAATCACTTTTTTTGCAGGATCCGCTATTGGATTTATTCCTCAATCGTTAGTATTCTCGATGTTAGGCTCGGGAGTACGGCTGGGGTCAGCGGTACAAATGTGGATAAGCCTTGTGTTGTTGTTGATATCGGTTGTGCTAGCGCTTTTGGTTTACAAACGTGCCGTTTGATGATCTATACACCACCTAATGTAGTCAACTATTTTTAGTCGTTTACTAAACACTGTCGCTTAGTAATTTATTGTGGCAAAATTTTTTAGCTGTATTTATTTCCACCGCCCAAGAGCCATGCGTTTACTCGGTCAACAGAATCCGTCGAATGTTGCTTGTCACTGCGAATAGCGTTTACGCTGTTAGGCGGAGCGCAAAGGTTTTCGATTTTTTCATACGGCTTTAGTAATGGCGCGGTTGAATCTGCTGGCTTGTTTTTTAAAATACGCTGAACGTGTTCATAACCAGTAGAATCGACAAAATGCGGTACATACGAGCCTGTATATAGTTTTATAAAAAGCGCTTGCTCGGGATTGCTAGCGTAGTAGTTTTTTAACGACGCTCGTAGTCGATTGGCTAAAACTCTTACCGATGGATCACTCTGCGGATCAAAGCTTGCCGGTTTTCCAAGTGCATCAACCGCTACTGTATAAGCTTTGATCCGATCTGCATTGCCTGCCATGGTTTCTTGTACAACGTAAGTAAGAAATGCGGACATTTGTGGCGATGCTAAAAACTTCTCATCCGATAAAATATTACTTAAAGCGCCGTGGATTGCGCTGATCGTTCTGACATCGCTTGCGTTAGCCCCAATAATGTTTACATCATCCTTCACGAATTCGTTCATGCTCACCTCTGTCCTGTTAGTAGTTGCGACGCATCACGTATAAAAACGTTCGTTTTAATTTAGTGATTGCTTCGTGAATTTAGAATCTGCAACAATCGGGCGAGGGTTTATCATAAATCGATGCATCTAACATAACTGATAAGGTTAGAAACTACGGTTAGATACAAAATATATGCTTGTATATAAGCACAAAGTGTTGACCTAATTCGAGTGAATGTATTTTACAAATTACGGGTTACATCAGTTTCATAATGTTCAATGAACTGTTACACGTTATAGTTGATCGCAATGATGGCCGTTAATGCAGAAACATATTTAGATTGATTAATTCGATCAGCCTCAAGGAGCATGACATTGTTAATTCTCACACGACGTTCCAGCGAACGAATTTTCATCGGCGATGACGTCGTATTGTCCGTTTTGGCAATAGAAGGAAACAGGGTGAAGTTGGGTATTGATGCGCCCAAAGATGTGTCCATCTTGCGAGAAGAAATTCGCGAGAGCACCATCGAATTAGAAATGACTGAACAGCCCCTATTAAAGGCTGCTGGCGACATCTAAGTTGCCTGCTGGCCAATGCTGCTTGGGGGCGTAGTTCTTGCTCTGCGTAGGGGATGTTACATGCCAATTCCCAGCCATACGATATTGGCGCCTGTTATGGGCTGCCGAGCGCTTTTCGGTGGCTTTACTGCCTGCTTATTCTGTGCCTGGGTGGCTTTCTTCAACCCGCGATAGCCGCCGATACGGTATTCAACTACTCTTCAGCCGGTCAAATACGCGGCGTAAATTTGACACTCGGCGTTGATAATCTCCTTACCACTTCGCCCAACACTAATAGTGTCAATGCATTGGCGTCCAATGCGGACGCCGGGCTTATCTATTATGGTTCGGGCAGCCGCATTTATTACTGGAACCCCGTCGAGGGCAGTGGCGCAGGCGCTCACCACTTCCTACATGATTTCAATACAGGCTCACCTTCAGCTCCCATACAAAATATCAACAGCACGGCGGGCACCTATTTAGATGGCAGGTATTACGTAGGCTCAGAATCGGCGGCGGGCTATATAGAGGAGCTGTATGAAATTCAGATGTCGGCAAACGGCACACAAGTTATTTCAGTAAGAGCCCTTAATCTACTTAACGCTTGTAACTGTAGCGGTGTACAAATCGGTGGCTTTGGCGACGTATCAGCTCGGTTCGAAGGTGGGTCGGTGGTTATCTATGGTTCCACCGCAGACATCAGCGGCAACGGCAGTGGCGCCTCGGCAGGGCGATGGCGGTTTGAGCCTAACGCAAATAACTGGACCTTGCTAGCCACCGGGTCTGGTGGCCAAATGTCTAACAGCCCATCGGGCACTCTGTACACCAATATTAATAATTCCATTAGAACGTTCGATCCGGTATCCGGGCAAGCTGGCGCAACAAACCTGCTTACCACAAGTGTTGCAATTTGGGATTTCACCAGTGGCTTTAATCTCGATTTTGGTGATGCGCCTGATAGTTATGGCTCTGCCTATCATCGAATGCCAGCCACGCAATCACCGCCCTTTTATCTTGGCCAGACTCCACCGGATAACGAACCCTATTCATTAAATAATTCTATAGGTGGCAGCAACGGTGTCGGTGACGACAATACTGGAAGTTTAGATGAGGACGCTGTGTCGTCACTTCAATCAATTAATGTTGGCGCCAGTGATTACACTTTGTCTGTGCAGTGTTCTGCTGGTGCGTACGTATCTGCCTGGATAGATGCAAACGTTAATGGCGTGTTCGACGCTGGTGAGCGAAATGCCAACCACCCCTTAGCTTGTAGTTCTAGTGCATCGACTTTGGTTTGGAGCGGCATAGGCCTAAATCAAGCTGGCACCTCTATGGTGCGCATACGTACTTCAAGCAATGTTGCCTCTATTTCCACGCCTATTGGTCTGGCACCTGATGGTGAAGTTGAGGATCACGCAGTGAATATTGTAGAGCCGGTGGTGGGGTCGTGCCCTGCGGGTAGCACGAGCACTATTTATGCTGCAACAGGATTAACTCTTCCCATCGGCCCCAATGCCAATCAAATAACTCGATCAACGTTAACAGTGCCGCAACCAGCAGTGATATCGGATGTCAACTTACGTAATGTGATTGGTACACACAGTTACATAAACGATTTGGTTTTTACGCTTGATTTTAACGGTGAAAGGCAGGGTCTGTATGGGCCAGCTTGTAACGGCAGAAACGATTTTTCAATCGGATTTAATGATCAAGCAAGCGGCACACCTCCATGCCCACCGGTGGATGGCAAAGTCTATCCACCGGTGGGTTCTCTAGCCGCCTATAACGGCATGGATGCACAGGGTGTTTGGACCTTGGAGATTTTGGATCGATACAATCGGGATGGGGGTCAGTTGCAATCTTGGGAACTTGAACTCTGTACGCTTGCGCCAGTGACTAATCCTGACATTCGTATGGCAAAAAATGCAACCGTAAACAGTAGCGAAGTAGAATTTAGCTTGCGCGTTGTTAATACCGGTGATGTCGTGCTAAACGATATTAGTGTTCAGGATAATTTGGATTCTACGTTTGGAGTCGGCAACTACAGCGTCTTGCAAGCGCCGCAAATTGTTTCTGCACCAAGCGGTTTTGTTGTAAACACTGTTTACGATGGTTCGAGTAATGCTGATTTACTTAGTGCGTCGGGCGTACTGGCAGTACAGGAAGAATTGATATTAACCATTTTTGTTAGTGTGCAAAATGTTCTAGCAACAGATGGACAATATCTAAACCAAGCAAATGTTCTTGCGCGTGATATTGCGGGCACTACTATTTCAGATTTGTCAGGCGACGGTACCGACATTAGCGTTGACCTGGATACACCAACGCCTTTCCAGCTCTCAACTGATATCACAATAGGAGGTGTTGTTTTTATAGACAGCTCTTCATCTTCTATCACTTCGCACGACGGCATTTTGCAAACAACAGAAATTGGCTTAAGTAATCGACTAGTTACGGTTACTGATGTTAGCGGGAACGTTTTAAGCACCGCTCTAAGCGACGGTGCAGGTGGTTGGGCAATGCAAATTGCTAGCGCATTGCTTGGCAGTGAATT
Organism: Granulosicoccaceae bacterium; assembly: GCA_036478595.1. Taxonomy (GTDB): domain Bacteria; phylum Pseudomonadota; class Gammaproteobacteria; order Granulosicoccales; family Granulosicoccaceae; genus Granulosicoccus. The sequence goes on along the minus strand of JAZGEF010000003.1, from coordinate 44,132 downwards.
AACGGTAAGCGTATCTCCACTACCAGGTTCAGTGTTTATAAGCGAATCACCCAACCACGCGTCTGGATTACTAAATGATGGTGAGTTTGTTATTCAATCGCTAGCGAGCACTGGCTATAACGATTTAGATTTTGGTTTGATCAACTTGCCAACTCTGACGAGTGGCCAATCGTTGTCGGCAAACGCAGGCACATCGATTAAGTTTGCACATCGTTACAGCGCTTCAACGTCTGGCCTAGTTAACTTTACGCTAAGCGATGTCAGCGGATGGACAGCAGCTCTTTATGATGATGCTAACTGCGACGGCCAAATTGACGGTGGTGACGCCGTTGTCACTGCTGACGTGGTGGTAAGCAAGGGTCAACAGTTGTGCCTAGTTATTGACGCTTTTATTCCAGCGTCCGCTGTATCGGGTCGGCGTCAACAATTTGGCTTGATTGCGGTGTTAACGGCCTCGGATGAGGCGAATACAGGCCATTCAGTCTCAATTAGTTTAGATAACTCGGATTCTGTAACAGTGGCTGCTGCAACGAGTGGCCGGCTTGTTCTGACAAAAAACGTGTTGAATGTCACACAGAATGGCGCGCCATTGAGCGATAACGCTGCATCGCCCGGCGATACGATTGAGTACACCATTGCGTACAGTAACCAAGGAACGGGCCCTCTAACGCAGTTAGAAATCAATGATGAAACTCCTGCCTTTACCAATTTACTACCCGGAACGATAGATTGCGGGCCTGCGGTAGGCGGCGTGCAATGCACGTCTTCGGTGAGCAGCAGTGGTGTGAAGTGGGTATTTACGGGCAGCATTAAAGCGGGTGCTGGCGGCAATGTGAGTTACCGCGTAACGGTGGATTAATCTTTGTGACATCGGTCGCAAAACTAGATCAAATGTCGCTTCCGAGCTGTTATTTCTTTCCAAAACACACTGTTATATAACAGTAAGGCCTAGTCCCTGCAATGTTGACCTTCGAAGCATTTCGCTTGTTCAACTCTATTGGAGGGCCCCCATGGCCAACGTTAAAAGTCTTGTTGTATTTGTTTTTGTTCTGTTCTTGGCCGGAATTTCCTACGCGGCTACGCCCGTTAGCGGCGAAATTCAAGCCTATCTGGTTACTGTTGATAAGAATGGTGAAGAGCTCGTTACCAAAACCGATCAGGTTGAGCCTGGTCAGGTTATGGAGTTCGAATTGGTATTTACCAATAACGGTGAAACCAATGTAAGTGGCGTTCAAGTGGTCGATCCGATTCCTGAAAACACACTTTTCATCGGCGAGTCGCACAACTCTGACGTGCAAGCAAATTTCGAGGTAAGCATCGATGGGGGTCAGTCTTTCGAGTCTGAGCCAGTTATTCGCATTGAAACCCAATTAGACGGCACTCAAAAGGAAGTAGTTATTCCAGCTGAGCAGTACACGCACGTTCGTTGGTTAGCGAAAGATGCATTGCCTTCTAAAGGTGGCAAACAACGTTTCACCTACCGAGTCTCGGTTAAGTAAATCAACGATGTTATTTGATTGCGAATACAAAATTTTAAAAAGGAAACATAAATGAACTGGTTATATCCCCGTAATAAACTTGTTCAGGCGTGTGCACTAGCGTTAACGGCTAGCGGAGTAATCTGCTATGGCCCACAACTGCTCGCTGCAACGGCTGCCGGAACACAAATTAAGAACTTAGCAACAGTCACTTACGAAGATGCTGCAGGTAACGTCTACTCTGCACAATCTAACGAAGCGATTGTAACAGTTGCTCAAGTATACGCAGCTACGCTGGGTGTTGATAACGACACAACAGCTGCCGCTGGTCAATTGGTTTACTTGCCATACGTGTTAACAAACACTGGTAACGGAACCGACACGTTTGATCTAACTGCTGCCAATGGCATCGTTTTAACTGGTGGAGATGATCTTGATTCTGCCAATATTACTGTGTACGAAGATGCAAACGGAAACGGTGTGCCCGATGCAGGCGAGCCTGCCATCAGTAGCGTTACTTTGCCTGCCAACGTTGATAACCTGACTAATCTAGTCGTTGCTGTAGAGGTACCTGCAAATGCAACAGCAGGGCAAACGCTTGGTGTTACTCTAACTGCCACCGCGCAGCAGGGTGGTGCTGGTTCCGTCATCGATCTATCCAACGCTGGTGGTCGAGATGGTGTGGATGGCACAAACGAATCATTGATCACTATTACTGGTGATGCAGTGCTGGTGACTACCAAAAGTTCTGTGCATGATGTTGTTAACGGTACTATCGCCTACACCATTACAGTTCGGAACAATGGTAATCAATCAGCCACAGACGTTGTAATTTTTGATGGCCTACCTGAAAACACAACATTTGTCAGTGCTGGCGTATCTGGTTTGCTCGCAAGCAATGGCGATATTCTTGGTACAGCAGCTGCAGTGCCGCTTGATGAAGTCGCGCTGACTATTGCTACAAATACAGATCCTAGCTTACGTACTGATATTGACTTTAACGCTGATGGTGACGCAAGCGATGCTGCTACAGAAGCTGCGCTAGGTATTGATCTTAATACCGACGGTGACACTATCGATACGGGTATCACGGGTATCTATGCTGTTGATGCTGAACTCCCATCTCAAGCAAGCGTAACGCTTACGTTTACAGTTAGCTATGCTGCAACATTGCCTGGTGGGACCATAATTGAAAACATTGGTCACGCAGCGGGCGATACAAATGGTGACGGTACAGCCGATTCGCTATCGTCTTCAAATTTACGTCAGGATATTATTCCGGCTGATTTTGGTGTCATTATTAGTGATACTGGCGCTGGTGCTGGGCCAACTCCTGGCATAAATGATGGCGGTGATGATGATGCCAACGCAAATGATGATCAATTCGTTGATCAGATTTCAACGGCTGGTACTGTATTGTTTACCAATGTAATCACTAACACCGGTAACGCTGACGATATTTTCGAACTGTCAGTTAACCCGGGTAATTTCCCTGTCGGTACCGTATTTACTTTCTTTGATGATTCGGGCGTTGTTCAACTTCCTGAAACAAACGGATCAGGTATTGATAGTGGCGTTATTGCAAGTGGTGCATCAAAGACAATTATTTTGAAAGCAACATTGCCTGCCTCTGCATCGGGTGCTGCCCCTGCACCTGCCACAGAGTATGAAGCCACTGTTACTGCAATCTCTGCCAACGATCCAGCTGCCGCGCCTGTAAGTGATACAGTTGCGAATAGCTTGGGCTTGATTGTAGAGGCCGATGCAGATATTCATAATACTGCAGGTGGTGCCTTAGGCACTAACGACGATCCACTCGGCGCTGCTCCTGCCTTGTTTGTAACAGGTACTGTTGGTACTACGGTTAATATTCCATTGTTTATCGATAATGAGTCTGGTGGTTCTGATTCATACGTGTTAACGACGGGTTCTAGCTGGGACGGCACAACCTTGGGTGCTTTGCCTGCTGGTTGGTCGGTTGAGTTCTTTGAAGTTGATGCAGCCGGTGCGCCAACGGGTGCTCCAGTAACATCAACACCTGTTCTGCCAGCGGGTCTATTGGACTATCCAATGGTTGCTGTTGTTTCGATCCCATCTGATTCAGCTCTTGCTGTAGAAGATGCATTGTTCGATAACAACAATGACGGTACTCCTACATCCCTTGATGGTAATAACGATGGTGACGGCGACTATCCGTTGTACTTCCAGATTGTTTCACCTAACACTGGCGCAACAGATATCGTTCTTGATGCTGTAGATGTTGATTCAACTCGACAGTTGTCTTTGGTAACACCTGGTAGCAACCAAGTTGAGGCAGGCGGTACTGCAGCATACGGTCATACATTAACTAATAACGGTAACGTGACAGAGGTAGTTGAAATCGAGGCTACTAACTCGCAAGCTGCTTGGTCTAGTACGGTTAGTATCGATACAGATGGCAATGGTATTGCTGACACTGTGTTAGGTAACCTAGTAGCAGGCGTTATTACTGTTCAACAGCCAGATGGCACTAATATCGTCATTGAAGTCACTGATGTTGATAATGACAGTGTGCCAGAGTTAACGCTAGAGCCAGGTGAGGTCGTTCCACTAGCTGCTACTGTATTTGCTCCGGCAAATGCAGCACCAGGTGAAACTGACGTGCTAACTATCTCCGCTAATAATACTGATACGTTAGCCACTGCACCTTCTGTAACAGTTAATGATCAAACTACAGTGATCAATGGTCAGGTACGCCTGACCAAGACAGTTGCTGTAGATATTGATTGCGATGGTTTTGCTGACGATATTCCTGAGCTTCCTACTACTTTTCAGTCTGTACAGTCGGTAGGTATTGAGCCCGGTCAGTGTGCGGTATGGCGAGTGATTGCTGAGAATCAAGGCACCACGCAAGCCAATAACGTCACGATAACTGATTCGGTGCCCGCATATAGCGCGTACCTACCAGGCACATTGAAGTATTGCCTAGCTGCTGCATGTGCTCCGGCACAAGTGACTGATGGTCCTGCAGATGATGCAGGTAATATCATTGGTAACAATATCGTGTTTTATGTAGGGCCGAATGCAGATCCATCAGCCGGCGAAGGCGGGGACCTTGTTGCTGGACAGAGGGCAACTGCTCAGTTCGCCGTTCAAGTTCAGTAAGGCCCAATAGCGACACGGTTCCACCGCATTCCGCGGTGGAACCCGTCGTCTCCATTCCTTATATTACGCGTAGCCAATTATGCAATTCTGGCGTTTTATAGTCGCATTAGTATGCGTGTGGTGCTGGTTCGTGCCCGCATCGATCGCCGCGACGGGTGCTGGCACTAGCATTGTCAACCAGGCTACGCTTGTCTATATCGATGCAAACTCGGGTGACCAAGTTGAAATTCTCTCCAACACTTCTAGCATTAACGTAACCGCGCTGCAAAGCTTCGAGCTTTCTTCTTCCCAAGAAATTGACGCCAAAGCTGGCGATGCAGTGTCGTTTGCCCATCAACTAGTCAATACTGGCAATGTCCCTGATAGTTATCAGGTGTTGCTTGAGAATTCTGTTGATGATGCTTCCGATTTAGCCAATTTGGTTTTATACATAGATGAAAACAAAAATGGTGTAGTAGATCCTAATGAACAAGCTGCCGTTGAAGCGTTCGCACTTGAACCAAATGAAATTAAGTACCTTGTTGTTGCTGGTAATGTTTCACCTAGTGAGTTCGAAAACGCAATTATCGAATTGCTGCTTAGTGCGACGAGTGAAAACGATGCGCTACCACCGATTACTAACGTCGATACCATAACAATAAGAGCGGATGCTGATTTAAATATACATCTTGTAAGTTCTAAGCAGTGCGGTGATTCGCATGCGATTGGAGAGCGGATAGAGCTTAAACTAGAAGTCGTGAATAACATCGCAAATTTGCCTGAAGAAAGACTAATCACGGTAGATGGTTTAGATCGTTCTGGTGTTCTAATAGAATACGTACTACCTGAAGATGCACAATTACGTCGTGATGAATTTATTGGCATCATTGGCTTCCAAGCCATTGCGGTTGTAAAGCCAAAAGGTCACACCGATTGGATGCGATATGAGAGCTGGGATGGAGCGAACGAAATTGATGCTATCGGCATGGTTGTGCCCAAAGACGCATTTACTATCGATGAAGCGGTGCAGCTAAATTTTGAATTGTCTTATGCCATCACTGAGCAAGACAAAATACTCAGTAACGCATCTATTGATATTGATGGAGACGGAGTCAATGAGTTTGAATCTGATGCTATATGTCACGCTCCCAGACAACTGGGGAAGGCTGATTCCCCGGTCATTCGTTTTGTTGAGCCAACACTTGCCTTGCAGCAAGCTCAACAAGCGCCTGATTTTTATATCGACGAACAATTTATCGATGCCAATTTTTATCACTTACAAAATAGCAGTTTAGACAATGCGAGCAAAGGTGAAGTGGGATACGACGCAGCGGTTGATGGCGTCTATGTAGAACTTGCTGCCACAGTGCCAGCAGAACAAATTCTGATTGATGACTTTGGCGTAAGGTACGGAGTGGTTCGAGTCTCGTCAGCTAAAACAGGCGACACCTTGCAATTGGTGTTAAGAGAAACGGTGCCTGGTGCAGAAGTATTTCGCAGCATCAGGCCAGTAATTGCCAGCCCAGATGTGTCTGCCGATAATGGTTTTTGCCCAGGCGATAACATCGCCTTGTTGCTCGATTTGCCTGAGTTTTCATCGCAGAGCGCCGTGTGTCATATCCTTTCCGATGTGGGCGATGAGCTAGAAGTTGCATACATAGATCAAATAACAGATGAGAACGTATCAGACCTTGCCAGCGTTGATCCAATTAGTACGGTGTTTGACTCAGGTAGTTTGGCCGGTGTTGGCGGCGTCACTGTGACCATAGTTGAAGCGGGGGCAGGCTTGATAGGCACCAAGGCTGACGCCAGGTTAACAATGGTCAGTAACGACGTGGGTGTTTTTTACATTCCCCGGCTTAAACAAGGGCAACGCTACTTCTTTACAGTATCGCCACCAGCAGGGTATTTATTCCCGTCTGTTGTGCCACCTGATAAATTCCAAAGTTATATCGTAACTGATGTGTCTTATGGCGAAGACGGATTTGAATCGGGCAGTGGCGGGTTTTTCACTGTTTCTGAATCAGATCCTTTAATGCGTCTTGATATACCGCTGGATCCATCTGCAACCGATGCATTGTTAGTTGTTGAGAAAACCGCTTTAGAGGAGCGCGTAGAGCCTGGCGAAGAAATTACTTATCATCTTGATATACGAAATTCAAGCGCGGGTGATTACAGCGACGTCACCATCGTTGATGCACTCCCGTTTGGGTTTAAATATGTGCCGGGATCAGCTTTTATAGATGGTGAGAAGCTGGATGATCCCGAAAGAGTGAAGCTCTCTGAAAGTACTCATCTAGTTGAAGGCAATGATCGTGGAATGATTTTCACGGTTGATACGGTGGTGGCGGGTGGCTCACGCTTGCTGCAGTATCGCTTGTTAGCCACTGCCGCTGCATTGGAAAGTAATGGCCTTAACGCGGTTAGCGCATCTGCAACCACATTGAGTGGCTTGACGGTTGTGTCGTCGGTATCAACAGCGAAAGTAAAGATCGTACAGCACGGTGTATTGTCTGATAAGGCGATACTGTTCGGTAAAATATATGTAGATAGCAGTTGCGATGATATTCAAAACAATGGCGAATGGCCAATAGGCGGCGTTCGTCTTTATATGCAAGATGGTACGTACGTTATCACTGATGAGGACGGACAGTACAGTCTCTTTGGATTAGACCCAGGCTTCAACGTCATTAAAGTTGATAACGAAACGCTGCCAGAGGGCTTAACGCTTAAGCCCTTGGATAGTCGTCACGGTGCCGACCCAGATAGTCGATTTGTTGAGCTATCTGTTGGTGATTTTCATCGAGCAGATTTTGCAGCCCATTGCCCCATGGAAAATAGCGTAGCGATATTCGAAAAAATTAAACGCAGAAATAAATCCATCGTCACACCGTGGATACTCGATAGTGATTCAAGCGACACATCAAATGAAAAATGGTTCAACGGTGATGATGATGAGCGCGCGATTGCCAATGGTGATGTATCCAACGGTAGGCTAGGTGTGCGTAGGAAAGTGTTGGACGACGACAACGGCACGCTAGAGGACGATCAAAAAGCCCCAGATAAAGGCGGAGGTGTCAAGATCGCAAACAGTAGCGCTAGTAAACAGCCGAAAACAGTTATGGGTGATCCCAAAAAGCTTGCGCCAGTTATTACGGCGGAGCAGGCCAAGGCTGGTACGTGGCTCTGGCCAGAAAACGACATTAGTAATGATGGGCGTTTTATGGCGGTTGTGCGAGCAGGACTTGAACCGCAGCTTAACGTAAATGGTGTAGCGGTAGCGGGAACTCAAATAGGCGAGCGGATAGTGAATACCCGCGAAGCTGCGCAAATTGTTGCCTGGTATGGCGTAAAGCTAAGCCCGGGTGTTAACCAGCTGTCCATAACGGGCCTGGATAGCTTTGGAAACTCGCGCGTGCTGGCGGAGAAATCAGTTAAGCGTCCAACAGCGGGCGTGCGCATGGTAATGCGTACTCGCGACGAGAGTATCGCAGCCGATGGTGGTCGGTCGCAGCTTCCTATCGATCTATTAATTTTGGATGGCAATGGCTATCCTGCTAGTGGCGTGTACTTTGTGACGGTCGAATCGTCACGGGGCCGTTTTGCTGAGGAGGATCTGCAGGAGAACGAACCGGGATTGCAAATTCGAATTGAAGGTGGGCGCGGTAAGGTTCATCTGCAAAGTACCGATGAAAGCGGCAAGGTGTTTGTGCGTGCCAAAACGGGTTCACTCAGCGCGCAGTTGCGCATCGTGCAGTTAGCTGAAGCTAGGCCTTTAATCGGCTCAGGCTTGGTGTCAATAGAAGGCAGCTGGCATAAGGATCGTTTTAGCGAAGAGACATTTGAGACGGCTGCTCGTGTCGCACTGTTTCTAAAAGGCAAGATCAGAAACCAACTTAAACTAACACTTGCATACGACAGTAAGCGTAAGGAAGACAATAGCTTGCTTAGAGATGTTGACCCAAGCGAGTACTACGCGACCTATGGTGACGCATCTGTGCGTGGTTACGAGGCGCAGAGTAGAAGCAAACTGTACGCGAAAATCGAAAAAGATAGACACAGCGTAATGTGGGGTGACTACATTACGGATAATTATAAAGACAACGATGATTTGGCAAGGGTACAGAGAACCTTCACAGGCCTTAATGCTGTATTTGATAATGCAAAAACTCGTGTGCAAGTTTTTGCAGCCGAACAATCAACCAATCGAGAGTTTGAAGAAATACGCGGCAACGGTACTGCCATGCTGTATCAAATTGCTAATGCACCTGTTGTTAGAAACAGCGAGATTGTTGAGCTTATAGTTCGGGATAGAGATAATCCTGGAGCGGTTATCGAAACCACTAATTTGTTGCGCTATCGTGACTACATTTTAGATGATCTAACGGGTCTGATTCGCTTCACAGATGCAATACCGAGCTTGGATGATAATTTAAATCCGGTGTTTATCCGTATTACCTATGAAACCCAGAGCGCAAACAAAGACTACCTGGTAGCCGGTTTACGCGTGCAACATAACTTTTCAGAGGAAGCTCATATAGGTTTTAGCCTAACAGAGGATCAAAACCCGTTAAGCGGCAGCGTGCTCTCCGGCATCTACGCAGCTTATGGCATCAATGCTAATACGGAGATCAGCGCTGCCGTTGCTCATCAGCAGCACACTGTAACCGGCAGGCAGGGAAAGGCTGGCCGCGTCAGGCTTGAACATAACTGGGGTAGATCCCGAAATATGCGTACAGCGATGAGCTGGGCCAGATCAACCAAGTTCTTTGACAACCCTGGCGCAGGATTAAGCGCTGATCGACTGGAATGGCGTATTGATCATCGGCAACCTGTGTCAAACACCATTACGGCTACTGCAGAGGCAGTGCACAGCGAATCGGTTACCGAAGACCAATCCCAATCGCATGTGGGCATGACGTTTGAAAGAACCTTGCGTGATTGGACCCTAACGTTAGGTGGTAAACACTACCGCATTCGAGAGCGCGGCGATAGTGACGAATTTAATACGATGCTGCTGGGTGCCGAGAGACGTTTTGAGTTAGGTAATGGCAAACGCGCCAGTATTGGCGTTGATTATGAATGGGACCTGCAACGTAGCAATCGTCATCGTCTTGGTTTAGTTGGCCGTGTGCAAGTGCACAAGAGTGTTGACGTTTACGCCCGCTTTGAAAAAGAACGTGCGCTGCGATCGCCTGCTATTAGTGCCGCAGGTGCAGCTAGTACACAGTTCACCTTGGGTGTCGAATCAACTGTACTGCCTAATACGCGTATGTACAGCGAGTACCGTATGCGTTCTAACTTTGGTGCTGAAGAGTTCGAAACGGCCAGCGGCATTAAAGGCCGCTATGAGCTTGTTAAGGGTTTAAGCATTTCGCCGGGTGTCGAAGTGATTGATGCGTTGGATGGGCAGCAAGTAGAAGATGCCATTGCCTTGTCCCTGGGCGTAACTGATAAACGCAACCTTAATCGAAAGATTACCGCGCAAGCTGAAATCAGAGAAACAGATTCGAATCGATATTACGGTTTCAGAGGTTCCATGGCGCAGCGCTTTAATGTGGATTGGACCGGTTTGGTGCGTGAAGAATTTACTCGTCAACTACCCGTTCTGGGTGAGATGACTTCGCGGCATCGATTAACGCTCGGATTTGCGCGCAGGCCTAAGCTTGAAAATAAACATCATCAGTTGTATCTGGCGAAATGGCTTGAAGACTACGGCCCTGCGGATGGCGCAGATAAAAAGCGCTACTTGCTATCCACTCATCAAAATTTGCAGCTTAAAAAGAACGTGACGCTGAGCGGGCGCTTTGGTGCCAAGTGGCAGCGTGCGCAATTTTCAACCGGGAATAGTCACACCAAGTTCATGCTTGCTGATGCAAGACTCACGATTGATCTCTATCGTCGCTTGGAACTTGATCTGCAAGCGGGTTGGCTTGGTGTTGGTGGTGGCGGCGGTAATCGTTATTCACTCGGCGCACGGTTGGCCTGGTTAATTAATCGCAACGTACGTTTAGGTGTTGGCTACAACGTTGTAGGTTTTCGTGAAGAAGATCTGGATGAAAATGGCTATAACGAAAAGGGTTTGCAACTAGGTTTGCAACTGAAGTTTGATGAGGATTGGTTCCGATGGCTGGAATGATAGATAAAACGAAGCGCCGCTTTTTGCTTACTGCGCTTAAATGCTCGGCAGCTGCATGTCCGTTAATGCTGGGAGCCTGTGTGAGCACTGAAGAGCTCTATGCTAAATATGACGAACAGGCATGCGTGTTCGTTGTTGAAAAAGGGCCAGGAAAAACCTTAACCCTGCGAGAACAGGTTTCGAACCTGGCTTATGCATGGGAACCAGCCGTGTATTTTGACTACGACGATGCCACTCTGACAGATGACAGCAAAAACAAGTTGGATACTGCCTTTCCTATCCTCAAACAGTTCCCCCAGCTGCGTTTAGGCTTGCAAGGTTTTACGGATAGGCGTGGAACTTATTTCTACAACATCGGGCTTGCCGATCGCCGAGTTGATGCTGTGTTGGATTATCTCAAAGCAAACGGCATCGATGCGAATCGAGTTAGCTCGCAGCCTATTGGTAAGGGTTTGCCAGAGTTTGGTGATGATCTAGAACTCGCGCACGCTAACAATCGAAGAGTAGAGCTTATGTTGTTAGATGAGCTGGGCGTACCATTGCATCCTCGTTATAGTTTTGCGACCGACTAAGATGTACTTGCGACAGCTGCGCATTGGCTTGTACGCAATGGTGCTGGCGTTTTTTATAACGTCGGCATGGGCTGCTACGCCTGCAGGTACGGTAATCAGAAACCAAGCTTCAGCAAGCTACCTTGATACAGATGGTCGTCAAGTCACTGTCACATCCAATCTTGTACAAACGACGATAGAGCAAGTTGCTGGTGTGCAACTGGTTCAGGACCAAACAATCACTAGTTTGGCAGATACTCAAGTTAGCATTCCTCATCGTCTTCGTAATACCGGTAACGGTAGTGATCGGTTTGATATCCAACTCACTAATGCCACTGGGGACGACTACAATCTTGTCAGCATGGTGGTTCACGCGGATGAAGATCAGAACGGTGCCGCTGACAACAATACGCCAATCACACAAACACCCTGGTTAGCAGCCGACGAAGAATTTTATTTCGTTGTGATGGGCAATATTCCGGCTTCTGCTAATGAAGGAGATATTAGTAACGTTACTGTGTCGGCAAGTAGTAATTTTAGCAATTCGCATAATGATGCCAGCATAGACACAGTACGTGTTATCGATACAGCCAATATTGTGATCAGTAAAACCATTAGTGAGCAAGTGGGTTTGTCACCCAGTGGTAATTATTTGGTGACACTAAGCTACATCAATAATGGAAGCGAAGAGGCGCAAGGTGTTGTCCTTATAGATGCCTTGCCCGTTGGCATGAGCTACGTAGCGAATTCTGCGCGTTGGAACAATAATGGCGTCACCTTAAGCGATGCTAATCCCAGTGATGTGCAAAACGGCTCGGCTGGGGAGATAAGATTTTGTGCTTATCACGCCAGCTGCGTCGGGCTGCCAGAGTCGGCCATTGATAATGATTCTGATTCAGTGAATCAGATAACAGCATTTATTGATATTGTTGCAGCGGGTGGTAGTGGAACACTAACATTTTCGGTCTCCATCGATCCAGCACTGCCCGGTTCAACTCTCTACAACACTGCAGAGTCACTGCACGATAATGCTGATCCGCAAACACGACAGTATTCCAATGCTGTTGCATTTACTGTTTTGTCTTCCATTGGCGTAGTGGCCAACGGTTCTATCGCAACAGCAATTGATGGCATGAACGAGCCCATCAGCGTTACATCTGCAGCTCAGGGCACCACAGTGCAATTTGCAAACATAATTTGGAATGCGGGTAGCAATACCGATACGTTTAATATTGAGCTCGATAATAACGCCTCAGCATTTCCAGCTGGCAGTATCTATCGCCTACTTAAATCTGACGGAGCAACACCATTGCTTGACACTAATGCCGATGGGCAGGTGGACACGGGCCCGATTCAAGCCGGCCAGCATTCTGTAGTGGTGTTAAACGTTGAGTTGCCTCAGGGTCTGGCCGGCGATAACGGCGGCGTGGGTTTTTCGATTCCAATAGTTGCGCGCTCTGTTAGTGATGCCACCATGTTTAATGCAGTGGAAGATCACCTAGGCGAGATTATTGGTAACAGTGTTGACCTAACTAATCAAGCCGCTGCGGGTAGTGCTGGTGCCTTGGGTGTTGGTCCTGGGCCAGAGCTTTCTCCGGTGAGCACAGCGCCGGTGAATGCGCAGGGTGTTGCACAGTTAGATTTGTATATTCGTAACCAAGGGCAAACAGCTGAACAATATCACTTGTCTGCAAGCCTCTCACTTAATGATGCGCCGCTACCCAATAGTTGGCAGCTTGAATTTAGCAATGCCCTAACAAACCAAACGATTAGCAATACTGGCTACTTGCAATCAGGCGAATCGATTCACGTCGTCGCTACCGTGACGGTGCCAGATACGGTGACAGCGGGCAGCCACAGCATTTACTTTAAGGCGGAATCAATGCTAAGCGGTATAAGCGATAAGAAGCATGACGCTGTATTAGTGATATACGCCCCCAACTTGCAACTAGAACCAAACCTAAGCGCACAGTTAGAGCCTGGTGGTTCGGTGGTGTATGAACATGTAGCGACTAACACCGGTCAGGCACCGCTTTCAGGTTTGCAGTTTGCGATGACGCAAAGCCACGCGGCTTGGACAGCAATTTTGTATGAAGACACCGACAGCAATGGTTTTTTGAGCCCAGCGGATCAAATCATCTCAGCTGATTGGATGCTTGCGCCGGGTGAGTCGAAAATTCTATTTGTTAAAGTCTTTGCACCAGCCAATGCCGTGTTGGCACAACAGAATATTAGCCACATAGTAGCAAGCTGGAACGGTGGTTCTGGCTCACAGGTGCATGATATCAGCACAACTAGCCTTACAAACGTGTCGATTAAAAAAGAACAAGCAATTGATGAGGGTTGCGATGGTAACCCCGATACTGGAACCAATTTTGGATCGGGTGTTATTGAAGTAGCGCCTGGCAACAACTGCGTTATTTATCGCTTAACGGCGACTAATTTAGGAAAGAATCCCTCATACAACGTCACGATCCACGATTATACGCCGCCGTACACGCTATATAACCCTAGCGCTATATGTACCCGTACCCCTTGTTGGATAACTGAGCCTGAAATCGATGAAACAGGCACAATTAATGCGGAAACGGATCAATTACTTCCCGGCGACTCGTTCGCCCTGCAGTTCTCAGTTCGTGTTCAATGATAATGACCAAAAAAACTAATAGGCCAATCTCCATCGCACTGCTAGCGTTATGCGCTGCAATGCCCGCTGCCGCTGTTGAGCGTAATCCGTACTTCGGTTTGGGTGTTGGTGTGTCCAGGCTATCCCCGGATGTTAGCACTTCGAGCTTCACGCTCGAAAAAAATACCAGCACAACGGTGTCGGTGATGTTGGGCTTGTCCCTCACTCAACGCTTCAATGCAGAGTTGGGCTATTCACAACTGGGTAATGCTGAGCTGTCCGATAACGAAGATATTTCTTATTCCGCATTCTCTTTGGGTGCGGTTGCCTATGTATTGGGTAATGCTGCACGTTTAAGCCATCAGCCGGGTTTGCGAGCTTATGTTCGTCTTGGTTTGAATCTCATGGACAACGACACGGATGTTAGATTGACACAAGCTGATAGCACAGCAGTTTGGTTAGGTGCTGGCCTTGAGTGGCCACTCGCCACTCGCCTTAGCATCAGAGGTGAGTTCGCAAGCTTTGATGGCGATGCGCAGGCATTAACGGTGGCATTGTTGTTTCAACCTGGAGCGCGTCAGCCTCGCACGTCAGTAGTCACGCCAGTCATTACGCCGGAACAAGCGAACAAGCCCTCTGGGACGCCAACGCCTCAAATTGTGCCGCAGCCAACGATCGAGCCAACACCAACACTAGAACCACAGCCACAACTGCATCCTGAACCTCAAATTCAGTCGTTGCCAGCACCTGCAAGTGTGCCTATGCCAGAGCCGGCACCCACCCTTGCACCAGTACCAAAAAGTGGTGTGCTAGGCGGTGTTGAATTTGAAAACGGCACCGCAATGCTGACATCAATTGGTAAAAACGTATTATCTCGATTAGCGGCATCTTTGCAGGAATATCCGGGTTTGAATATCGAGATTGGCGCTCATACCGATGGTGCGAAGGGTGATGCTAATAAATTGGCGCTTACTCGAGGCCGTGCTATCGCTGTAGCGCGGCATCTGGCATTAAATGGTGTGCCTGTTCGGCGTATGAAGGCGAGAGCCTTCGGCGCTAACGTGCCAAGAGCTTCTGGTGATTCACCGGGGGCACGGCGTTTAAATAACCGAGTCGAAGTCACCATTCGTTAATAGCATAACTGGCATTGCTGCCAATTTAGGACACCTGTTGTCTCCAAGCCTCTAGATCACTAGAGGCTTGAGTTACATGTCCAGGTTACATCGTCCGGCTTGGAGACTTACGTCACGTTTAAGAATACAAATCGTCAGTGGTAGCGGGCTCAAGGCGTGAAAATTGCTGACTTAGAGCACAAATTAATGCTGTTGCGGGCAATCACAGGGTAAGTAATGTTTGCGCGGCAACAAGGGCAGCCTCGGTATTTTGCCAGGTTTACAACGAGATCGCCGACAGTGAAGATAAAACTAATTCGATCAAACAACGTTAAAGCATGGCTGCCACTTATGGTGATTGCTACGTCATTGCTGGCGGGTGGCTGCAACACTGTTAAGGTGTTGTCACCCACCAACTTATCGATTCCAGATAACGATCCGTCTTTTCGTTCCAGGCTCTATGGCGGTGCCAGCATTGGTAGCTCTTCACTAGATCCAAACCTTTCCTCAGCGCCTGCATTTCATCTGGCAAGTGATTCAGATCAAACTTCGCAATTGCGTCTTGGTTATGACGTACACAATATGTTATCAGTCGAAGTTGAAAATACTGTTCTCGGCACAGCTGAACTGGCAGAAGCCGGCACCTCCGTCAAGTATTCAGCATTTGGCGTTAGTGCATTGATCTACGGTATTAACGGCGTACAAAACCGTTCGCGCCGCGAAGGTTGGAGCGCATACGGACGCCTCGGCTACAGTTATGTCCAGAGAGCCTCTGCTGTTATTCCTCTGGATAATAGTAACTCGTCGGCAGTGTTTGGATTAGGTGCAGAATACGGGATGAAAAATGGTCTCGGTATCCGCGGTGAAATAACCCGCTTTGACGAGGACGCTTCGAATTTTAGTATTGGCGCGATCTACCGTTTTGGTTTGTCGGCTAGAGAAATCGGCAATGTGTTTGCCACAGCAGCTAATCCAGCACTATCCAGTAGCACCACTCGTGTTCCAAGTGGCGGCAGAGTTCGCGGCAATACAGTGCAAGGAGCGAAAACCAGCGCACCACAAAAACAGAATCAAGGTGATTACTATCCAACTACTGCATTAGCGGTACAGGCTTGGTCCCCACGCGTGACTCGAAGCGATGAAGACGGCGATGGTATTAATAACAGAATAGATCGCTGCCCGGATACGTCAGCAAGAAGCACGGTAGGTGGTGATGGTTGTGGTTTATTTGATGCGACATTATCTGATGTTGTATTCAAATCAGGTTCACATTGGTTAACACCCAAAGCACGCGGGCAACTGGATAAATTATCAGAGACTCTATTGGCATTTCCAGAAGCACGCATCCAAGTGCGCGCTCATACAGATAATAAAGGCCCAGCCGATATCAACATGAATTTATCTGAGCGGCGCGCTGAAGCCGTTGTTGAATACTTGCAAAGCAAAGGGATTGCAGAGCTACAATTAGAAGCGCTGGGCATGGGTGAATCTCAACCGATGGATAGTAACGATACAGCTGATGGGCGCAAGCGCAATCGTCGTGTTGAAATTGCAACGCTATCTAATATCAGCCCGGACATGTGGGATTCGATTAACGAAAGAGCGGAAAAGGTAAAGGTAGTTGCTGCTGCCGTATCAACAAGAGCGCCTGCTAAAAGTAGAATTCCTAGTGAGCCAATCTTCCCAGCGTTAGCAGCCATTCAACTGCCTGCGATACCTAAGCCTGGTTATGTTGCAGGCTTTACGATGACAGGTGTTGTCGCGGGTGTTAGCTTTGTATCTGATTCTGCTGCGCTAACAGAGCCGTCAAGCCAATCGCTAAAAAAGCTAAGCCATCAGCTGAAGGCAGTGCCTGATGTAAAGATTGCAATAATGGCCCACACTGATAACCAAGGTGACGAAAGTGCTAACCAAACACTATCTGTATCACGTGCATTAGCCGTGGTGGATTTTCTTGTCGCTCAAGGTATTAGCAAGCCACGTTTGTTGCCTGAAGGTTATGGCGAATCACTACCACTAGTACAAAATGTGACTGATAGCGATCGTGCTCGCAATCGTCGTATTGAAGTACGTGTTCTGAACTAGCCTGGCTTTTTTTAACGAGGCAGCTAGTTTGTGTGGATATCCCCCAAGAGGGCACGTAGCACCCCTATCTCGGCCCCCCTTGGTTCTGCGGGAACGCCCAACGCTACGCGCCTGTGTAGCGGCTTAAATGCACGATCGCTCTGGTCATGTCTAGAATTCTCATCGAATTTCGATTTAACAGTTGTTTTCACAATAGCATTGCGCATATGATTGTCAATCACATGACACAATTTGCGCACTAGTCACATTGAAACTGTTATCTTTAACGGCTAATTAGCCAGCCGTTAGCGCTTTTCTGGGCATGTAGGCTCTTTCTTCTGTGGTGATAATTCAAAACTATGTACAAACGATTCGAGTTTGGCTCAATTGTGTCGGCTGTATCTTTAAAGATGACGCTCGTGATGTCTCTTACGCTAGGGATTGCTCTCCTCAGTACTCAATCATTACCGGCAGCCGACGGCGGCCCGGATGAGGATGGTGACGGCATCATTAATCAACTTGATCTAGATGATGACAATGACGGCATCCTTGATATTGACGAAGGTATTGTCGATTTGGACAACAACGGCGTGGCCGATCCCGAATCATCTGATACAGATGGTGACGGTACGTTCGACGGTTATGACTTAGACAGCGATAACGACGGCATTCTTGATAACCTCGAGGCACGTGCCGACCGCGGTGCAGTTAGAGCGCTGGATCAAAATCCTAATGGTGCTATCGACATCACTGTGTTTGTTGGTGCCAATGGCGTGGCGGATATTATCGAGACCTCTCCCGATTCAGCTCAACTTATATACCCCTTGCTTGATTCTGATCAAGATGGAATTCCTGATTTTCGCGATCAAGACAGCGATAACGATGGCATTTTCGATGTAATTGAAGCGGGCGCGCCAGACTCAGATAACGACGGACGTATTGATTCATTTGCTGATGTCGATGGTAAGGGTGTAAGTGACACAATCCAATCAAGTGGTTTGCCAATTTTTGATACTGATGGTGACGGACAGCTCGACTTTCGCGATACCGATTCTGATGGCGATGGCATCACTGACTTAATTGAAGGTGGGGGTAATCCAAGCAAACCACTTGATTCAGACAACGATGGCGCGGCGGATTATCGCGAGTGGGATAGTGATGGCGATGGCAAATCTGACAACAACGAAGCGGGCGCAGATTTATCGTCACCGGGTGACGTAAACGGCAATGGTATAGCAGATTATCGCGAATCGGACCTGGGGCCAGATCGGCAGCCCAATCGACATGATGGCCCGGATCGAGATGCTGATGGCATTGCAAATCAGTACGACCTTGACGACGATAACGACGGCATACCCGATAGTGTAGAAGGCTTGATCGATGCTGATGGTAATGGCGTGGCGGATGCCAATTCAAGAGACAGCGATGGCGATGGCCGGCCCGATGCCAATGATTTGGACAGTGATAACGATGGCTTGCTGGACAATCGCGAAGCACAACACGATTTCGGCGCGGTTAGCGCTTTAGACATAAAGGTCGATGGTGCGATTGATATCAGTTTTCCTGTTGGTAACAATGGTATTGCGGATGCGATTGAGACCAACAAAGATTCAGGGCAGTTGATTTATGTCATTGCAGATACCGATGGCGACGGGACCCCAGATTACTTAGACACTGATAGTGACAACGATGGCATCTCCGATCTGGTTGAAGCCGGTGGCATAGACGTCGATTTTGATGGTCGTATCGATAATTTTTTTGATGCTGACAGCAAAGGCGTAGATGAATCAATCCAAGCCAGCGCTTTACCCGTATTCGATACAGATGATGATGGCCGCGCTGATTATCGCGATACCGATTCTGACAATGATGGCTTGTCTGACGCCATCGAAGCGGGTGATAACCCTGCTAAACCCGTTGATACCGACGGTGATGGCGCGGCTGACTATCGTGAGCTGGATTCCAATGGCGATGGTATTGCTGATTCGCAAGAACAGCCGCAGGGGCAAATTCCCAACGACAACAACCTAAGCAGTGATGGTGCGCTGGACTCCGACGGGGATGGCATTGTCGATTCCGTTGATGCTGATGACGACAATGATGGCCTGCTTGATCTGATTGAAGGTCAAGGGGATAACGACGGCGACGGCATCCTTAATTTATTGGATTTAGACAGCGATGGTGATGGGCTCTTCGACAGCCTAGAGGCCGCTGAAAACATCAAACAATTGACTGATTTGGACAATAATAACGATGGCCGGCTGGACTCTAAAGTCGGCCGTAATGGATTCGTTGACGTACTTGAGTCGACAGCTGATTCAGGGACGTCTATCTTTAGTGTTGCTGACAGTGATCGCGATGGGGTGGCGGACTTCCTCGACCTGGATAGTGACAATGACAGCGTTTACGATTCGATCGAATCAAGCTTTGATGCCGACGGCGACAGTTACGCAAATTTTCGTGATCTGGATAGTGATCAAGATGGTTTGGCTGATTTACTTGAGGTAGTTAGCGGTGTGCAGGATCAAGATAAGAATGGCGTACTAGACTCTATCGTTGATTCCAATTTTGATGGGGCTGACGATAGCAGCGCGTCAATTACGCCTGTTGACAGCGATGGTGATGGTATGCCGGACATGCTTGATTTGGATAGCGATGGAGATGGCTTGTTTGATCTGATTGAATCGGGATGGGTTGACGCGAACAACAACGGTCGTGTGGATAGCCTTGATGATTCGGATGGCGATGGCATTCCAGATGAGGTGGATGTTAACTTCACGTCTGGAATTGATACTGATAACGATGGAATAGATGATATGGCTGATATCAGCTTTACAGGTGGTGTTGATACAGACGGAGACGGTATTGATGACCAATATGATGCGGATCCGAATGGCAGCGGTTTGGTTGATGCGGATTTTACAAATCCTTTGGGTGATGGCGACAACGGCGTTGATGTGCTTGAGGGTATGGCAAGCGATGACACTATTGAAACTGGATTAAGTGGCTCGTCTGTTGGTTGCTCCATCAGTAATGTGAATAATCTCAAGCTTGGTTTCGATCCTATTTTCCCACTAATGTTGGTGACAGCCTTTATGACTCTATTACTTCGAATGCGCAAATTACGTAACGTTGCTGCACTGTCAGTGCTCAGTTTTTCCTTGGCGGCTTGCGGCTCGTTAAGCCTGCCTAGCTTTGGTGGTGGCGATAACTACGGTTCAGATTTCAATCGACGCATCTATGGTGGCGTGTCTGGTTTGGGTAGTATGCTTGAACCCAGAACGACGGACGACAGCATTCTGGTGACAGAAACTTCAAGTTCAGGCGGTACAGTGGCATTGGGTTACGACATCACCAATCGATTTTCAGTAGAAGGGCACTACAGTGATCTTGGCGAAGCGGAGCTAACCGACAATGCCACGATTGCTTATCAGGTAGGTGGCTTAAGCGCCATCGTTTATGGTTTAAATAGCCACGAGAATCGATCACGCCGCGAAGGTTTTTCAGTGTTTGGTCGTTTTGGTGTGGGCACTATGCGCAACCAAGGAGAAGGTGTTGAATTTGAACGCTTGAACGATGCACATCTGTTGGCGGGCTTAGGTATTGAATACGGTCTGTCTAATGGCTTAGGCATAAGAGCAGAATATGTCACTCACGAAACTGATGCAAAGTATGCACAACTGGGTTTAGTTTATCGCTTTGGCGATGCTGGCGGCCTGCGTTCAGATAGTGAGAGCCAGCTAGCAGCCATTGATGCACAAGGTGCCGACACTGTGCCAGCGTTGCCGTTATCGACACAAACAACGCCATCAATAACATCGGCCCAATTGGATAGTGATACTGACGGTGTGCCAGATACTCTGGATAACTGTCCTAACACTACCGCTGGTTTGCCGGTTGATAGTGTAGGTTGTGATGAATTTACGGGTGCCATTGACGGTATTAACTTTGAATCGGGATCTGACAAGCTCACCTTGGGCGCTCAGAAAAAGATTGTTGAAGTGGCGCAAGTGCTAAATCGCTATCCTGGTGTTCGAGTAGCAGTTGCCGCGCACACAGATAATCAAGGGCCGGCAGAAGCTAATTTGCAATTGTCCAAGCGCCGTGCGGTTGCAGTGGCTCGTTATTTGGTGCAGCAAGGTGTCGCTGGAAATCGCCTGGCACCCCAGGCCTACGGCGAGTCAAAGCCGTTAGCCAGTAACACGACCAGCGCAGGTAGAGCTACTAATCGCCGTGTCGAGCTGCATGTAGTGCCGTAAAACTTCAGGCTTTCAGTGCATTCAATAGCGCCATGCATTGCGTGGCGCTTTTTTTGTCCAGTATTTGTGTTAACTGATAGACATAGCCTGCTATCCATCTACGTCTGCCTTTAGCTTAGAACGCGATTTGTTGCATACTTTAAGGATTCCGCACAACATATTACGTTGTTGACCGAGGTTGCGACTATGGCCCAGAAATACAGATTTCATCGATATGTGCGGCACTGCGTCACAATCGCCATGGCCTTAACCGTTGCTGCTTGCGCAAACGGGCCCAAAATTAGTATTCCCGTTTTTGAAACCCCCGTGGCCTATGCTGGGCTGGGTGTCGGTGTGAGTTTGCTTGATGTTGATACGACCGATCGAGCCTTAGAACAGCGCGGTTCCACCAGCGCGGCAGTGCAATTAACCCTTGGTTTGGAAATGGCAGACAACTGGGCGCTCGAATTGCGCGGGGCTGATTTGGGTGATGCAGAATTTGATAATGATCTGAAGCTGGGGTATCAAGTTGTTGACCTGACCATATTGGGCAAACTTTCACTCAGCACTAAAACGGCAATGTTTGGCCGTGTTGGGCTAGGCACATTGGAGAATGATGGTGATTTCACTGTTCGCCAACGCAATCAAAACCATGTGGTGCTCGGTGCCGGCCTCGACATAGGTCTCTCGCCACGTTTCGGTGTGCGTATTGAAGCCATGGGCCATGATACCGATGCAAGCCATGCACAACTCAGCTTAATCTACCGTTTTAACCCTCGCACACCAAACGCTGTACTAACTGACGATGCAACATCCAGGCAATCAAGAGTCATACGCGCACCGGCGTCGGCGAGCTCAATATCTAAGGCAGTGGTTAATCCTGTTAAGCCATCTCTAACGCCTATACCGACGATAACACCCAAGCCTACTCGCATTGAACGGCAAACCAAGCCTCGAACTCGCAAAAGAGTCAGGCCTCAAGTCCCTGCATTAAATCCCAGTCCGGCCACTGATACCAACGTTGCCATTGCACAGATTAATGCTCTGAGTACGCTGGTTTTAGATGCCGATAAAGATGGTGTTGCCGATGCGGTAGATGCCTGCTCTGGTTCAGGTGAACATGCAATCGTAAACGCGCAAGGTTGTGACTTTTATAGCATAGCTGCACCCGGTGTTGTATTTGCAGATGGCAGCTCAACACTTGATGCTAGCTCGATAACTGCGTTAAACGAAATTGTCGCAAGCTTGCAAAAATTTCCCGATATCAAAGTGGCAATTGGGGCTTACTCACCACTCACCGGGGACCCCGCTACAGATTTACTGCTTTCGAGGCGAAGAACCATTGCTGTTATCCGATATATGAGAAGCGTGGGTGTTAATGCATCGCGGACTCAGCCAATCGCCAAGGCGCTGATGGTGGAAGAGGGTGGTGAATCTTTGGTAAACCGAGTTGCCATTCGCCGACGCAAATAGCCGATATGCCAGCTAAGATAAACGCCAAGTTTTTTTAGCGACTTAATCACCAACTTGTTTGACAAGGTGAACGGCAACGTAAGCGGTAAAAAATGTGAAGTAGCCTGCAAGGAATACTTTGTTTTTATTGCTGAGTAAGCAGGTGTAGATACAATATAGGTTAACGCGTAAACAGTAAGGAATTAGTCATGTTTAGTATCTCCGCCAACAAGATTGTGATCTACGTTTGTTTTGCCCTGCCTCTCGCCATGGCGCCTTTAGGCACAGCCTTCGCAGTCGACACGGGTGACGCACCCGCAAGCTACGGCCTGGCCACGCACGCAGTGGTTGCAGATTCTTCGCACCTGGGCCCGCAGCCGGCTACCGACAATGCGGCGGCCACTAGTGCATTAGCAGACGCTGATGGTGATGAGGAAGACGGCGTATTTGGGCATCCGGAGCTACTACAAAACGGGAAGGCTTACGATACCAATGTATTTGTCTATAACCCTGGCGCAAGTGCAGCAAATTTGGTTGCTTGGGTAGATTTTGACGGCAACGGAATGTTTGACGCTGATGAAGCAGCACTTTCAACAGTGCCTGCAGGCAGCAGTAACCAGAAAATTAAAATGGTTTGGTCTGACTTAACTGGCCTATCTACTGAGTACATCGGTGTAACCTATCTACGTGTTCGTATTAGCACCGATCCGATTTCTGCAAATGATGCGGCCGGCCCGCTATCAAATGGTGAGGTCGAAGACTACGCATTTAATATTTTGTCAGATATTGATGGCGATGAAATTGCCGACATAAACGATCTTGATAACGATAATGATGGTATTCCAGATTCAGTAGAGCAAGTTGGTTTAAACACTGATGGTGACGCATTCGAGGACTATCTCGATACTGATTCGGACGACGATGGAATTCCTGATTTCATCGAAGCGGGTAATGATGCCAGGCAGCCAGTTGATAGCGATAACGACGGAATCCCTGATTATCTTGATACAGACTCTAACGATGATGGAGTATTGGATAGCGCAGTTGATGCCAATGATGATGATCGTGATGGCATTAGCAATGCTGTTGAAGGTAACGGTGATTTTGATCAGGACGGTATAGCTAATTCAAACGATCTTGATTCAGATAACGATACGATTCCTGATGCTATCGAAGTGGGTGCAGCTGCAACAGCGCCGGTTGATACCGATTCAGATGGTGTCGCTGATTACCTTGATTTAGATAGCGATAACGATGGCTTACACGACATACAGGAAGGTAATTCGGGTGAAGTGAACATAAGCGCCTTAGATGTAGATCGTAACGGCCAGGTGGATAGTAGCCAGTTATTTGGTACAAACGGTTTGGTCGATGCTGTTGAAACAGCCGCTGATTCGAATGTGCCGAAATTTGCAGTGCCTGATAGCGATGCAGATACGATACGCGATTTCCGCGACACCGATAGTGATAACGATAGCGTAGGCGACATCCTTGAAATTGGTGGTACTGATACAGACGGTAACTTGATGGTTGATGATTTTAATGATGCCAATAGTGATGGCGTTCAAGATAACATTGCCAATGCGTTCCTTAGTTCGGGTGTGTTCCCCGATCTAGATGGTGACAACATCCCTGATTACCGCGATGCTGACAGCATTGGTAATGGCTCAGGCAGTACAACGGGTAGTTCAACTGGCAGCACCACAGGTGTAAGCGATGGATCTAATCCAGTGATCCAAACGGGCTTGTCTGGAACAGGTTGTTCGGTGAGTAGCAGCACTAGGGGTAAGCCTGACAGCATAGGCGTGGCACTGTTGCTTCTGAGTTTACTGAGCCTGGTACGGCTGGCGTGGCGGCGTCAATCAATGCGCTAATGCGGATGATTTCAAGAGATAGAAAAAACCCGGCTTGCCGGGTTTTTTTTCCTCTATCGTGCGCAAATGAGCACTCACGCAAAATGAATCGAAACTACATAATATTGCTTTTTTGGCGGTATATTTTGTGCGTTGCCTAACCTTTTTTTTGAAGCCATGGGAAAAGGTGTGCCTAGCCTACCCAATTGGGCACTGCGGATATGAATTACCGCACAACATAATGTAGTTAAATTACATAATTTGTAGTCGCTGCGAGAAGATAATATTTATCTCTTCGAAATGCGAAAAATGCACGTTTTCAAGAGCCTGCGAGTGTCGTATAGTGCCGTTCCTCGAAAGACAAATCATATTGTCTAGAACTATAAAGCGGAGAACGCGATGACTATGTCGGCCACACTTTTGACCGGCGGCCTTGGTTTGGCCTCATACGGAATTGATGACGTAGTAGCAGTCATTTACAACCCGAGCTACGAACAACTTTATAAAGAAGAAACAGCGCCAGGCCTTGAAGGCTTTGAGCGTGCGCTGCCCAATAACAGCGGCGCAGTGGCCGTTGATACTGGTGCCTTTACAGGACGAAGCCCAAAAGACAAGTTCATCGTGAACGATGAACTTACGCGCGACACGCTTTGGTGGTCAGAGCAGGGCTCAAATGACAACAAGCCCGTTAGCCAAGAAGTTTGGGATGATTTAAAGAAATTAACTGCCACCCAACTATCAGGCAAACGCCTGTTTGTAGTGGACGCTTATTGTGGCGCCAATGTAGGTACCCGCATAGCGGTACGCTTTGTTACCGAAGTGGCTTGGCAGGCTCACTTTGTTACTAATATGTTCATCCCACCTTCGCTAGAAGAGCTCGCTACTTTCGAGCCTGACTTTGTGGTGATGAATGCGGCTAAAACCACTAACCCGGATTGGCAAGCGCAAGGTTTGAACTCTGAAAATTTTTGTGTGTTTAACTTCACCGAAAAGATGCAGCTGATAGGCGGCACTTGGTATGGCGGTGAAATGAAGAAAGGCCTGTTTGGTTACATGAATTTTCTGTTGCCGCTAAAGGGCATTGCATCAATGCATTGTTCGGCTAATGTCGGAAAAGATGGCGACACCGCGGTATTTTTTGGTTTGTCTGGTACGGGCAAAACAACCTTGTCTACTGACCCTGTTCGCCAGCTAATTGGTGATGATGAGCACGGCTGGGATGATGATGGTGTATTTAATTTTGAAGGTGGTTGTTATGCTAAAACAATAAACCTAAGCCGCGATGATGAGCCTGAAATTTTCGGTGCTATTCGTCGTAATGCCCTATTAGAAAACGTTGTAATCAAAGACGATGGCGAAATCGATTTTGATGATGGCAGTAAGACTCAAAACGCCCGAGTGTCATATCCGATTAACCATATCGAAAATATTGTTAAACCTATTTCGCGCGGTGGTCATGCTTCACGGGT
Source organism: Granulosicoccaceae bacterium (assembly GCA_036478595.1). Classification (GTDB taxonomy): domain Bacteria; phylum Pseudomonadota; class Gammaproteobacteria; order Granulosicoccales; family Granulosicoccaceae; genus Granulosicoccus. The sequence goes on along the minus strand of JAZGEF010000003.1, from coordinate 18,027 downwards.
TATCTTTTTATCAGCCGACGCCTTTGGTGTGTTGCCAGCGGTATCGGTGTTGAATGCAGAACAAACTCAATACCACTTTTTGTCAGGATTCACTGCAAAACTGGCTGGTACTGAGCTTGGTGTGACCGAAGCTCAGCCGACGTTTTCTGCCTGCTTTGGCAAAGCATTTTTGAGCCTGCATCCGACTAAGTACGCCGAAGAGCTCAGCAAGCGTATGCTTGCATCTAATGCACGAGCCTATTTGGTAAACACGGGTTGGAATGGCTCCGGCAAACGCATTTCGTTAAAAGCTACGCGCGCAATTATCAATGCGATTCTTGATGGTTCAATCGATGATAGTGAGACTGCAGTAATACCGTATTTTAATTTAGCAGTCCCAACGTCATTAGGTGACATCAACGCCGCTCTACTTGATCCGCGTAAAACATATGATGATCAAACGCAGTGGGATGAGCGCGCACAAAAGCTAGCCGGGTTATTTGTTGATAACTTTAAGCAATACACCGATAACGATAGCGGCAAAGCGCTTGTCGCTGCTGGGCCGCAACTGTAGTGCAGTTTCAATCCTAGTAAGGTCGGCTTAGTAAGTTCTTTAGGCTAGCCTGTAGTCGTAGTTCATCTTGCGATGCAGTTTCGACATGACGCAAAGCCAGCTTAAGCTGGCTTTGCGCTTTGAGTAATTCGTTCATCCCTATAAAATACTGTGCAAGCGATTCGTGGCTGGCTGCTTGATCGCCAAGCTGTTGCTGAATACTTGCAAGCTCCCGCCACGCGCGAGGCTTGGCTTGCTCTGCACTGCGCAAATATTGCTTGGCTAGATTTTTAGCGTCGCTGAGCTTGCGTTCACGTACTAGCAGAGCGATTTGTTTCTCCACTGCCGAGTATCGATCTGGGTTTAGCTCGATAAGCGTTTGCAATTTGCTTGATGCTTGTAGATGTTTGTTTTGTGCTAACAGGAGATCCGCTTCCAGTAACTGCGTTATGAAGTGATGACCGGTGAGCTTTTTGAGTTCTTCAGTATAACGCTTGGCTTGGTCGAGCCGATTTTCGCGCAACATGAGTAAGCTCAAGCCGTAGGTGTTGGCGATATCTGGTCGCTTGTTGAAGCTGGCTTTAAAACGTTGCAGCAACTGGCCGGAATTTTTTTCAGTCAACACCGCTAGTCGCGCTTTAAATAGTTGATAGTCCGTTTGTTGGCTACTGTCGTAAGCCGTTTGCGTGCTTGCTCGGTCGCGGGCCTCAGCAATACGATTGTTGTCCAGTGGGTGAGTGCGTAAATATTCGAGCGCGCCAGCAGATGTATTAAGGCGATTTTTACGACGCAAGATAGAAAACGACTCTGCCATGCTGCTGGCGCTGTATTGAGCGTTGGCAAGTATTTCAATACCTATTCGATCAGCTTCAACTTCGTTAGCTCGGGTAAAGTTTACGGCTGATTGTTGTGTTGCTGCTAATCCTGCTGCCAATGCGGCTTGGCCAGCTTGAGGTGATGCCTGGCCAATGACAATCGCTGCCAATATTGCTGCTGCCGCGCTCATATTATTGCGCGTTCCTAGTGCGAAGGATCGTGCATGATGGCGCTGTGTGACGTGAGCCACTTCGTGCGCCATAACCGCCGCAAGTTGCCCTTCGAGCTCCATGGCGTCAATAAGCCCAACATTCACACCGACGTAGCCACCCGGGATCGCAAACGCATTTATCGCTTTATCTTCGACAATGAAGAACGTGAATTGGGTGTTGGCTGTTTTACCTGAGGCCAGCGCTAGGCGGTTGCCTAAGTTTTTAATGTATTCCTGTAGCTGCACATCACGGATCAAGGGTACGGATGCGCGGATTTGACGCATGAAACCTGCGCCCATAGCCTGTTCTTGTAAAGGTGACAGTGTGCTGTCGGCAGGTTCGCCCATATTGGGGAGATTCTGCTGCGCGAGTGTTACTGCTGCAGCAGCACTGAGCAGTAGTCCACAAAACACAGCTACACATCGCCTGCGCCGACGCTGCTGCGGCCGGTTGCGGGGTGTTGATTTAGTGTTGTTTTGCGACATGAATTCGTTATTGCTGCGCTATGGGTGCGACTAACGACGCTGGAGTTAGTTCCTTTCGATGATATAAGCGTGGTTTATGCCAATTTACCACGTGGAAGCTGCCTTTTTTGCCTCAAATTCATACCAGTCGTGACACACCCGTAAACCCTTCGATTGGTTATACTTGAAGCATTCAGGGGCAAGACACAATCTGGCTCCAAGGTAGTCGGCGCAGCGCCGCGATCACCCATTCGCGCGATTTTCCGGCGGGCACCACTCCGCCTTCCCTTGCACCGATGCGCTACCTTGGTACCACCTCGGACATTAAACATGGCATCCGGCATCGTTTCGGCGATTTGGCTGTCCCTATAATTTTGAACTGACGCGGGATCGTCAGTCAGTAGACGAGGCAAGTAAACGTGGAATTATCTGGTGGTGAGGTGCTTATGGAAGCCCTCAAAGAAGAAGGTGTCGAATATATATTTGGCTATCCTGGTGGCGCAGTGCTGCATATCTATGATGCGCTGTATCAACAGAACTCGGTAAAACATATCTTAGTGCGGCACGAACAAGCTGCCACACATGCAGCTGATGGCTATGCGCGTTCAACTGGTAAGCCTGGTGTCGTATTAGTGACGTCTGGCCCCGGTGCAACCAATGCCGTGACCGGTATCGCCACCGCCTTTTTAGATTCGATTCCAATGGTTGTTATTTCTGGCCAGGTAGCAAGTCGGCTCATCGGTAGTGATGCATTTCAAGAAGTGGACTGCGTGGGTATTACCAGGCCGTGCGTAAAGCACAACTTTCTAGTCGATTCACTGGAAAACTTTGCCAGCACAATTAAAAAGGCGTTTCATGTAGCCACCACTGGTCGGCCTGGCCCGGTGGTGGTTGATATACCCAAAGATCTCACCGCACCTGATATCAAGGTGCCATTTGACTATCCAGATAATGTAGAGATGCGTTCGTATAGTCCACCTGAACTGGGCCATCCTGGCCAAATTCGTAAAGCAGTAGATCTAATACTGAGTGCCAAGCGCCCAATAATTTACTCGGGAGGAGGTGTTGTCCTGGGTGGGGCGTCGGAGCAACTATGCGCGTTAACTCGTGAGCTAGGATTCCCGATCACGCAAACGTTGATGGGTTTGGGTGCGTTTCCAGCCTCTGATAAACAGAATATTGGCATGCTGGGTATGCATGGTACCTATGAAGCCAATATGGCGATGCACGAATGCGATGTGCTCATTGCTATCGGCGCACGTTTTGATGATCGAATAACCGGCGAGCTCGACAAATTTTGCCCGCATGCCAAAATTGTGCATGTGGATATTGACCCTGCCTCCATATCCAAAAACGTTGTGGTTGATGTACCTATTGTGGGTCATGTATCGCAGGTACTCGATGCAATGGTCACATTAGTGAAAGAATCAAGCCGCAGGCCTGAAAAAACAGACATGGATTCATGGTGGGCGCAAATACAAGAGTGGCAAGCAAAAGATTGCCTTGGCTATGACATGTCAACCGAGGTGATCAAACCACAAGCGGTTGTTGAGTCACTATGGCGTGCCACAAAAGGTGACGCTTTCATTACATCTGACGTTGGGCAGCACCAAATGTGGGCAGCTCAGTTTTATGGTTTTGATAAACCGAGGCGTTGGATCAATTCAGGCGGCCTGGGCACGATGGGTTTTGGTTTGCCTGCGGCGATTGGTGTGCAATTAGCGTATCCGGACGAAACCGTCGCTTGCATTACCGGTGAAGCCAGTATTCAAATGTGCATACAAGAGCTCTCTACCTGCTTGCAGTACAACACGCCAATCAAAATCATCAACTTGAACAATCGTTATATGGGTATGGTTAGGCAGTGGCAGGAATTCGCTTATGAGAAACGCTATTCGCACTCGTATATGGATGCCTTGCCTGATTTCGTCAAGCTAGCTGAAAGCTATGGCCATGTTGGTATGCGTATCGATAAGCCGGGTGATGTTGATGACGCAATTATCGAGGCGTTGTCGTTAACTGATCGAACAGTATTTATGGATTTCATAACGGATCAAACAGAAAACGTTTATCCGATGATCGAATCAGGCAAAGGGCATCATGAGATGCGCCTTAACCCAAGGAAGGAGCCGGCTTAATGCGTCACGTTATATCGGTTTTACTTGAGAACGAATCAGGGGCTTTGTCACGAGTGTCTGGTTTGTTCAGTGCGCGCGGCTACAATATCGAATCGCTGACGGTTGCGCCAACAAATGACCCTACACTGTCTCGCATGACAATCGTCACCATCGGTACAGAAAGAATAATTGAGCAAATCATCAAGCAATTGAACAAACTTGTTGATGTGGTTCGATTGACTGACCTTACCGAAGTACAGTTTATCGAACGTGAGATTATGATGGTTAAGGTTAGAGCTATCGGAGATGGGCGAGAAGAGCTAAAACGAATGACAGATATTTTTCGTGGTCGCATTCTTGATGTCACTGAATCCAGTTATGTTATTGAGCTAACTGGCGATGATCACAAGATCACGGCTTTTCTGGATAGTCTTGGTAGTGAAAATATTATTGAAGTCGTTCGTTCAGGTGCAACGGGTATTGCGCGTGGCGAAAAGTCTTTGAAAGTATAGCCTGGAAGCTTAGCTGCGGTGGCTAAGCTTAAGGTCTTCATATAAGTGTTAACTATAGGCAGCAAGTGATGAGCCCAAGCAATGTTACGACACGAGACCGCGGGCGGGGTATTTATCTTTTGCCAAACCTGTTTACAACCAGTGCGTTGTTTGCTGGTTTCTATAGCATTATCGCTTCGATAGGCGGCCGATTCGAAACGGCTGCCATCGCTATTTTGGTTGCTATGGTCCTAGACGGTTTTGATGGTCGAGTCGCCAGAATGACCAACACCGCAACGGCCTTTGGTGCTGAGTACGACAGCATGGCTGACATGGTGTCCTTTGGAGCTGCACCTGCGATTCTAATGTACACCTGGTCTCTTGATAGCCTCAGCGTGGCCCAATACGGACAGCTAAGCTGGGTAATGGCATTTGTATTTACTGCTTGTTGCGGTTTGCGTTTGGCGCGCTTTAATGTGGCAGTGGGCACTGCTGATAAACGCTTTTTTCAAGGTTTGGCGTGCCCGGCGGCGGCGGCTTGTTTAGCAAGCCTTGTTTGGGTATCTGAGGAAGCTCATGTTGCTGGTGCTGATATTGTTTGGCTGGCAGCGTTGGTTACCATACTGGGTGGCTTGTTAATGGTTAGTTCATTCACTTATTACAGCTTTAAGGATCTTGGTGATAGCAAGAAGGTTCCGTTTGCGATGCTACTGGGCTTGCTGTTATTGTTTGTTACCACTGCTGTGGATCCACCAAAAATGATATTGATTGCGTCCATGACATATGGCATTTCAGGGCCGGCTTACACCTTGTTTCGTCGCTTGCGAAAACGCAGTCGATCACCGCGCAGCCCTTCCTGATATCATCGTCGAAAATGTATAACTCGCGTCAGATTCAGTGCATGCAAGCAATTGGCCTAGTGCCATGGGTGCGCCGTACAGCTAATGCGGCAGCGGTGCAAGATCAGGATACGCCAGTCCTACTAGAGGCCGAGGCAAGCCATACTAGCGAAGGCGATCAAACAAGCGATCAGCTCGTTCTCTGCAGCGGCGAAACTGAATCCGCTTTGTTATTGATATTCGATAACCGTGATGGCTCCAACAGTTGGCCGCTGAGTAAAGCAGATGACGCCCTGCTTGATGGCATGTTGCGCGCCATTGGTATGTCGAAGGCTACGGTATGTAGCTGTGCCTTGTTGCAAGATGCCTCAGTGCAAGGCCAAACAAGTCTGCAGACGCTGTGTCAACCACCTCGTAAACATTTTTTGTATATTGGTGGTGAAGCAATTGCTGCAGATACGATCGATCCAATAGCGATGACACAAGCGGCACCTGGTGGCGTCATTGATGGCTGGCGCATACCGTCACTTGCGATGCTACGTGAAGCGCCACAACGCAAGAGACAAGCTTGGGTAACGCTTAAACAATTACGATCTGCGCTGATGGCAGCCCCGCTGACGGCAGCCCCGCTAGATCATAACTGACATGGGCAATCTTATTGGTAGCGACATGCGTAGCGAATTACGCCTGCACGTAATGGAGCTCGATGATGTCGAGACCATTCACGTCATGGAATTACGCAATTACGAGTATTCCTGGACACCTGGCATTATTCGAGATTGCATTGTTGCAGGCTACGAGTGCATGAAGTTTCTGCGTAACGACGAACTCATTGGTTACTACGTATTACAGATCGCGGCTAATGAGGCGCACTTGCTAAATATCTGTATTGATAAGCCGCAGCAAGCAAAAGGCTTCGCACTACAGTTACTCAGGGTTGTCATGCGCTCTGCCGTAACACAAGAGGCCGCGGAGTTATTTCTTGAAGTTAGGCCGTCTAACAAACGGGCCATGAAGTTATACGAAGGGATTGGCTTCAACGAAATCGGTTGTAGGCCAAACTACTATGATGCCAAGCAAGGGCGCGAAGACGCGATCGTGATGGCAATGCATTTACAGGTATGAATCTACAGGCACATGATCATGGCTGACGCCGATTTTTTAAATGAAGTGGGCAGGAGACGCACGTTTGCTATCATCTCCCACCCGGATGCGGGCAAAACAACCTTAACTGAAAAGCTCCTATTGTTTGGTGGCGCTATTCAGTTAGCGGGCACAGTTAAAGGGCGAAAGGCTGCACGGCATGCCACATCGGATTGGATGAAGATGGAGCAGGAACGCGGTATTTCGGTTACCTCATCTGTGATGCAGTTTCCGTATAAAGATCACATAATCAATCTACTTGATACACCAGGACACGAAGACTTCTCAGAAGATACTTATCGCACGTTAACGGCGGTGGATTCAGCATTAATGGTTATCGACGTTGCTAAAGGCGTTGAAGCGCGTACTGAAAAACTGATGGACGTTTGCCGCTTGCGCGCCACACCGGTTATGACATTCATCAACAAGCTGGATCGCGAAGGTCGCGACCCAATTGAACTAATGGATGAGGTGGAAAAAATGCTCAACATTCGTTGTGCGCCAATCACTTGGCCAATTGGTATGGGCAAGCGCTTTAAAGGCGTTTATCACTTGCGCCGCGATACAGTGCATTTTTTCTCTGCAACTCACGGCGGTAAGATGCTGGAGGGCGAAGTGGTTGAAGGTATTGACAACCCTAAGCTTGACGAAATACTGGGTGACATGGCCGCGGAGTTTCGTGAAGAGTTGGAGCTTGTACAGGGTGCTTGCCATGAGTTTGATAAAGAGGCGTATCTTGCTGGCGATCTAACGCCAGTGTTTTTTGGCTCGGCTATTAATAACTTTGGTATTGCAGAATTGCTAGATGATTTTGTTGATTACGCACCTGCGCCGCAACCACGCACAACGCTTAGCCGAGAGGTGTTACCCAGCGAAGAAACCTTTACCGGTTTTGCATTTAAGATCCAGGCGAATATGGATCCTCAGCATCGTGACCGTGTTGCGTTTGTACGCATCTGCTCGGGCAAATACACCAAAGCTATGAAAGCCAAGCATGTGCGCATTGGCAAAGATGTGCGCTTTAGTGATGCGCTAACATTTATGGCGGCGGATCGTGGGCATGTTGAAGAAGCATTTAGTGGCGATATCATTGGTTTGCATAATCACGGTACCATTCGTATCGGGGATACTTTTACCAGTGGTGAAGAATTGATATTCACTGGCATTCCAAATTTTGCGCCTGAATTGTTTAGGCGTGCCGTGCTTAAAGACCCACTCAAAATGAAAGCATTACAAAAAGGCTTGGGCCAATTGTGCGAAGAGGGCGCGACTCAATTGTTCAAACCCATCGTGAGTAACGATTTAATTTTGGGCGCGGTAGGCGTGCTGCAGTTTGAGGTAGTTGCGCAACGGTTGCGTGATGAATACAAAGTTGAATGCCAATTTGAAACGGTGGGGGTACAGCAGGCGCGCTGGATTAGATGCCTGGATACCAAAATGTTGGCAGATTTTCGCAAGAAGCTGGATATCCAACTCGCGTTTGACCATGCAGATGAGCTTGTATACCTAGCGCCCACTCGGGTCAATTTGCAGATGGCGACAGAGCGCTGGCCTGATGTTGAGTTTCTTGCTACACGCGAACAGGTATTTAACTAAGCTAGCGCTCAATAATTGTGTAATGTTCGACCAGTCGCTGTGCAATTGTTGAGCAGTTTTTTGCCTTACTGCAGATTGAAAAATTGTCTCCTATACTCTTTAGTTAACAGTACGTTATCGAGCTTGTGCTGCGTGTAAATTGCAAGCGCGAATTCGATTTGTTTTTTGCTTAAAGAGTTAAGGACTATGAACTTAAATAAACTAATTCCCGGCATTATTTTGCTGGCTGCCGGTGCAATATTGCCAACATCAGCAACAGCTGAAATCGCCGGGCTGCAGAATGGGCGATCTGCGGATCTAAACAATTTGCCAGATTCATCTATTGAGTTGGGTATCAACTTTGGAGACATAGATGATTTTGATTACCAATACCTGGGCGCACGCTATAACTACCGACTGAGCCCGCAACTCATGGCCTATGCCGATCTAGGGACTATGAAGATCGAAGACACCGATGAGATTGGATTTGGTATTGGCGCTTTTTATATGCTGCAGGATGTGCTCGCTAATGCTGATACCGCAGTTAAGTTTAGCTATCACACTGTTGGTGGCGATATCGATGTTAACGCCATCGCTCTTGAGGCTATAGTTAGTGGTCGCAATGGATTGGGCAGCAACCCTGACTTACAGTGGTACGGCAATTTTGGCATAAGTCGTCTTTCAGGAAATGGCAATAGTGATACAGAGCTGCTATTTGGTGGTGGTGTGGTTCACCCTACTCAATCTGGCGAAGTCATGGTTGGTCTTGACCACATAGATGGATTGCTGTTCCGCATCGGTTACCGACATTTCCTGCAATAAAATTAGTGGCACGCAGCTGATTGTAGTAACCATTGTCAAACGTTGTTCGCAAGGCCCGCTTTACGCGGGCCTTGCGCGTTACACGGTTTGTAAATTCGCGGTATAGTTGGTGCATCGTACGGTTCGTACACGTTGTATAAAGAAGGATGCGCGGTTATGACTGTCAGTACTGACGTCGTCATTATTGGTGCAGGCCCTGTGGGTTTGTTTCAAGTATTCGAATTAGGCTTGCACGGCATTAGTGCGCATCTGGTGGATGCCTTGCCTCACGCCGGCGGCCAGTGCACTGAGCTTTATCCCGATAAGCCCATCTACGATATCCCTGCCATTCCCGTTTGCACTGGGCAAGAGCTAACTGATCGTTTGCTCAAACAAATTGAACCCTTTGATCCAGTATTTCATTTTAATCAAGCTGTGAGTGATGTAAAAAAGAACGGCGATGGCGATTTTTCTGTCATCACTGAGGATGGTTTGCAAATCAATTGTAGAGCCGTAGTGATAGCGGCAGGTGCTGGATCATTTACACCAGTAAAGGTAAGAGTGGAGGGCATGGATCGTTTTGAAAAAACTCAATTGTTTTATCGTGTGCAAACGCCTGAACAACATCATGGTAAACATCTGGTTATTTTAGGTGGCGGCGACTCAGCTATTGACTGGGCGCTAGCGCTTGCTGATCAAGCTGCGAGCCTAACAGTGGTCAACAGAACTGAAAAATTTCGTGCTGCAAAGGCCTCTGTTGACAAGCTAATGGCCTTAAGCGAGCAGGGAAAGGTTGAGGTGTTACTTGGTGCGCTTAAAGAATACAAAGCCGTAGATGACACTCTGAAAGAAGTTAAGTTTGAACTGCGTGATGAAAACCAAACAGAGCGCTGGGTCGACGTTGACCATCTGCTGGTATTTTTTGGTTTATCACCAAAGCTTGGCCCGGTAGAAAACTGGGGGATGCAGATCGAGAAAAAAGCCATTGCGGTTGATTTGGCAACATTCGAAACCACTGTGCCTGGTATTTATGCTGTGGGCGATATCAACACCTATAAAGGCAAAAAGAAACTAATCCTGAGTGGGTTTCACGAAAACGCAATGGCTGCTCATGCGATTTTGCAACAGTTTGAGCCCGATACAAAAATCCACACCCAATACACTACTACCAGCCCTAAGCTGCAGGCCCGCTTAGGGGTGTCGTCGAGTTAAACGTCATCGAGCATAGTTGCCTTGCGCTTGACAGATTGACCCATGATATAAGTGTCGTACACCGCGCGATCATCGCCCAGCATCAATAAAGCGAACAATTGATCTTGCCAGTAGTTGATGCTATTGCTTCGTCGTTTTAGTAAAGGTGTGGCTTGGGGATCTAGCACGACAAAATCAGCTTCCTTGCCGGTTTCAAAATTACCAATATGATGATCTAAGTCCAGGGCCACAGCGCCACCCAGTGTTGCCCGGTACAGGGCATCCAACGGTGATAATTTATTTCCCTGCAGTTGCTGTACTTTGTAGGCTTCATTGCAAACACGTAGCAAGGAAAAACTATCCCCACCGCCAACGTCGCTTCCCAATCCCCAGTTCACCTTATGCTCAAAGGCTTTTTTTGCATTAAACAAACCACTGCCAATAAATAGATTAGAGCAAGGACAATGAGCAACGGCTGCATCAGCTTCGCTTATCCTTTGCCATTCGCTGTCCGACAGGTGCAAACCGTGCGCAAACACAGAGCGTTTTTTTACTAAGCCATGGGTTTCATAAACGCTCAAATAATCATCGCTTTGTGGGAATAGCTTTGCCACCCAGTCGCATTCATCCTGGTTTTCAGAAATATGTGTGTGCAAATGCACGGTAGGGTATTCACGCAACAGCTTGCCGGCCATTGCAAGTTGTTCGCTGCTACTGGTGGGTGCAAATCGAGGTGTTACTGCGTAGCCAAGGCGATCTTTGTTGTGCCATTTCTCGATTAAGGCTTTGCTGTCGTCATAGCCTGATTGAGGGGTATCACAAATGTTATTCGGCGCATTACGATCCATCATCACCTTGCCGCAAATCATGCGCAGCTTGCGCTTAAGCGCGGCGTTAAAAAAAGCCTCAACCGACTCCTTATGTGTAGTGCCAAATACCAACGCGGTGGTTGTGCCGTTAGAAATCAATTCATCGAGAAAAAATTCTGCAGCGCTGCTTGCAACCGCCTCATCACCAAAGCTTGCCTCTTTAGGAAAGGTGTATTTTTCAAGCCATTGTAAAAGTTGTTCGCCGTAGGAGGCGATAATATCAAGCTGCGGATAGTGGATATGGGTATCAACAAAACCCGGCACGATTACCTTGCCACGCAAGTCAATATATGGGTCGTTATATTGTTCGTTCTTGTGGATGCTTGGGTCAAATTGGGCTAACGATGTAACGTGGCCGTTTTCTATGCTTAGCACGCCGTCGGCCAAATGTTCAACTGCAGCGTCCTCTATTGAAGGGTCCGCCAGACAATGAACAAAGGTTGAGCGAATTTGTAAAGACTTATTTTGCATATCCTTAGTCTAATCATAGAAAGGCAATTATGTAGCGGGAATGCAGTTTTTATTTTGCTGAGTTAAAATCGATACCTATTTAGCCTTTTGTGCGTATTTTGATGCCAGACTTCGCCCCACGCTCAGATACCCTATTGGTATCGATGCAGGCCATCAGCAAACTATATCCTGGTTGCCTTGCCAATGATGCCGTCGACCTTAATCTGGCGGCGGGTGAAATCCATGCTTTGCTTGGTGAAAACGGCGCAGGCAAGAGTACGCTCGTAAAAATTCTGTATGGCTTGTTGCAGCGTGATTCTGGCCATATTGAATGGCAAGGAGAGCAAGTCAACATCGCTAGCCCTGCGATTGCTCGCGACTTGGGTATCGCGATGGTGTTTCAACACTTCTCCTTATTTGATTCCCTCACTGTGCTTGAAAACATCGCGCTAGGCATGGCTGTAGATGCTAGTGCCGCTCTGCATTTGCGTATTCGTGAAGTGTCGGAACGTTATGGCTTACCGTTGGATCCCGATCGCTCGGTTTATTCGCTGTCAGTAGGCGAGCGGCAACGGATAGAAATTGTGCGCTGTTTGCTACAAGATCCCCGCCTACTGATTATGGATGAACCCACCTCCGTTTTAACACCACAAGAAGTTAACCAATTATTTGTCACGCTTAAGCGTTTGGCATCCGAAGGTGTTGCGATTTTATATATCAGTCATAAGCTCGAAGAGATAAAAGCACTGTGTGATAAGGCAACCATTCTTCGAGGTGGTAAACGTGTCGCCAGTGCTAACCCCGCTGTTGAATCCGCCCGCAGCCTTGCAGCCTTAATGATGGGTGATGAGCTGAGCGATGTTGCACCGCGCGTTTCAAGTGCAAACAATACAACACATATGCAGCTAAGTAGATTGAATTACCCGGCCAGCGATAGCACAGGCATATCAATACAAGACGTGAATTTGGATTTAAAACAAGGTGAGCTGCTTGGCGTAGCTGGTGTTGCCGGGAATGGTCAAGATGAGCTATTGCGATTGATCGCTGGCGAAGTCATGCCTGTAGAGCCTTCTTCAATTGTGGTTAATGGGCTTAATGTCACTACTGCTGGCGCTGGAGCACGTCGCCAACATGGCTTGTGTTGTGTGCCTGAGGAACGCCTCGGGCATGCGGCAGTGCCGAGCATGTCGCTAACAGAGAACGTGTTGCTCACGGCGCATCACCGTATGCCGATGACATCGTATGGTTTAGTCAGCCAAGCCGCTGGTCGCCGATTCGCGGCGACAATAATTGAACAATTTAATGTGCAATGTTCTGGCCCTGATGCGATGGCGTCTAGTTTGTCCGGTGGTAACTTGCAAAAATTCATTGTCGGTCGCGAAATATTGCAAAACCCAGATGTATTGGTTGTGTCTCAACCAACGTGGGGTGTCGATGCGGGCGCAGCGGCAGCTATCCATAAAGCGCTACGTGCATTGGCAGAGAGCGGCTCCGCTGTGTTGCTTATATCGCAAGATCTGGATGAACTCATGCACTTGTGCGATCGTATCTCCGCTTTGTGCGCAGGGCGGTTATCCGATGCCTACGCTACCAATGCAGTTACCGTGCAACAAGTGGGATTGTTAATGGGTGGCGCAACGCTAGAGGCATCAGCATGATCAGCTTGCAACCGCGTGCCATGCCATCAAAGCTTATGGGATACCTGGCTCCTGTTATCGCGTTGTGTTTAACGCTGCTATCGGGCCTGGTGTTATTTGCAATACTTGGTGTGCCGGTTGGTCAAGCATTTCATGCTTTTTTTATCGAACCCATTAGTACTCTCTACGGCTTGTCTGAGCTGGGCGTAAAGGCTGCGCCATTGATTCTGATTGCTGTTGGCCTATCGATTGGTTTTAGGGCTCAGGTATGGAATATAGGTGCCGAAGGTCAATTAATTTTAGGTGGTATTTTTGGCGGTGCAGTGGCGTTGTATTTTTACGAGATTGACGCCTGGTATGTGATGCCCTTAATGATGATGGCTGGTGTTATTGGTGGCATGCTGTGGGCTGCAATACCGGCGCTGTTAAAAACTCATTTCAATGCAAACGAAATCCTCACCAGCTTAATGCTCACTTACGTCGCGGGATTGTTGCTGAGCTTTTTAGTGCACGGTGCACTCCGCGATCCGGATGGATACAACTTCCCTGAGTCCCGTTTATTTCATGATGCTGCACTGTTACCGATCGTCATGGAAGGTACCCGCTTGCATATCGGTGCCATCATTGCGCTGTTTGTAGTGGTGGCGGGTTGGGTGCTGTTATCACGCACCATGTTGGGTTTTGCTTTAAAGGTTAACGGTGCCGCTCCTCGTGCGGGGGCGTACGCAGGGTTTGGGCAAAAACGTTTAATCTGGTTTTCGTTACTGTTAACCGGCGGCTTAGCTGGGCTGGCTGGGTTATTTGAAGTGGCTGGGCCGATAGGGCAGTTACTGCCAACGATATCGCCAGGCTATGGTTTCACAGCCATTATCGTCGCGTTTTTGGGTAGGTTGCATCCGGTTGGTGTACTGTTTGCCGGGCTTATCATGGCGCTGTCGTATCTTGGTGGAGAGTCTGCGCAAATAACGCTAAATTTGCCTGTAGCCGTCACTGGTGTGTTTCAAGGTTTGCTGCTGTTTTTCTTATTGGCAGCTGATGTCCTTATCAACTTTAAAATTGTCCGCAAAGCAAGGGGCCAACTATGAACGAAACTATTCTGTTGGCAATCTTGACCATTATCACTGCAGCAACGCCGTTAGTGTTTGCTGCTATCGGCGAGCTGGTAGTCGAAAAATCCGGCGTACTTAATTTAGGTGTCGAAGGCATGATGCTAGTGGGTGCTGTCAGTAGTTTCACTGCCGTACACGTAACGGGTAGTGCAACATTGGGCGTGCTTGCAGGCATGTTTGCTGGCGTTATGTTGGCACTGATCTTTGCGTTTCTTACGCTTAACCTACAGTCGTCTCAAGTTGCAACCGGCTTAGCGCTCACCATATTCGGTGTTGGTGTTAGTGCCTTGATCGGTCAACCATTAATCGGTGTAGCTTACGAAGGATTGCCCAATGTGCAAATCCCGGTTCTTTCACAAATCCCTGTGTTGGGCAGAATCTTGTTTAGCCACGATATACTTGTTTACTGTTCGATTGCCTTGGTCATTGCTGTTTCATGGTTTTTGAGACGCACTAGAGCGGGTCTAATTTTAAGGGCGGTGGGCGATTCGCACGATGCTGCTCACGCCCTGGGTTACCCGGTAATCCGGGTGCGCTATTTGGCGACGATGTTTGGAGGTGGCTGTGCTGGCTTAGCAGGAGCTTACCTATCAATGGCTTACGCGCCAATGTGGGTGGAGAATATGAGTGCTGGCCGTGGCTGGATTGCGTTGGCTTTAGTAGTTTTTGCGAGCTGGCAGCCCAGCAGAGTGCTATTTGGCGCCTACTTATTTGGCGGAATCAGTATCCTGCAGCTTCACGCACAGGCATCTGGAACAATAAATATTCCATCCCAACTGATGTCAATGCTACCCTATTTGGCAACGATCATAGTGCTCGTACTTATATCACGCGATCACGGAAAAATACGGCGTAATGCGCCGGCCAGCATTGGAAAAGCCTTTCATCCAACAACATAAGCGGGAGTACGACTCCCGTGCAACAATACTTCGGAGAAGCAGATGTTTCGTAAAACCGTTCTCGCTAAAAAACTGTTGGCAGCAGCCACTGGTTTATTACTTACAACCTTTAGCGGAATCCTTTCCGCCGACGATCCATTTAAGATCGGCTTTGTTTACGTTGGCCCAGTAGGGGATCATGGTTGGACATACCGCCACGATATCGGTCGTCAAGCGATCGAAGCTGAATTTGGCGACAAGGTCGCCACTACATTTGTAGAAAGTGTGCCTGAAGGTGCAGATGCGGAGCGCGTAATACGTAAGCTCGCCTCAAGCGGTCACGACTTAATCTTCACTACGTCGTTTGGTTACATGAACCCAACGGTCAAAGTTGCCAAGGCATTTCCAAAAGTAAAATTTGAACACGCAACCGGTTACAAGCGCGGTGATAACGTATCAACTTACTCTGCACGATTCTACGAAGGACGCGCCGTTTTGGGCACCATAGCCGGCATGATGACCAAGACAGGCACTGTTGGTTATATTGCGTCGTTCCCTATCCCTGAGGTAGTGCGTGGAATTAATGCCTTTACCATCGCTATGCGTAAAGTCAATCCTGAAGCAACGGTTAAAGTTGTTTGGGTTAATAGCTGGTACGATCCTGGTAAAGAAGCCGATGCTGCCAAAGCGCTCATCGATCAAGGCGTTGATATCGTTACGCAGCACACTGATTCACCAGCGCCGTTACAAGTGGCTCAAGAGCGTGGCGTGATGGGCTTCGGTCAAGCATCTGATATGTCAGCGTTTGCACCTGATGCTCAGCTCACCGCCATTATCGATAACTGGGACAAGTACTATGTAGAACGTACTCTCGCAGCAATGGACGGAAGCTGGAAATCTGAAGATGTCTGGGCTGGCATTGATAGCGGAATGGTTGATTTTCCAGAGTACGGCGCAATGGTTCCTGATGACGTAAAAGCGGCTGCTGACGTGATCAAAGAAAGCATCGTAGATGGCTCACTGCATCCGTTCCAGGGTCCAATCATGGATCAAAATGGAAAAGTAGTTGCAGAAGAAGGCACCAACATTGATGACGGCACACTACTCGGTATGGATTTCTATGTAGAAGGCGTACAGGGAACGTTGCCTAAGTAGCTTACCTGTATTCGAACTATCTTAATCGTCTTGCCGGTGTATCTAGTGCCGGCGAGCCTTTTCAGATCTCCCTAATAAATTCTCCTTGAATCATCCTTAATCTTTGCCGTGCTAACTTCTCCCAGCGTGCGCATACGATAGAGCGGCAAGTGAAAATACTAAAATATGGGTACAACGATTGGGCATTGGTGAATATCACGTGATGGAAAAAGTCTCGATTTTCGTTGATGTGCAGAACGTTTACTACACAGCAAAACAAACATTCGATAGAAATTTTGATTACAACAAGTTTTGGTCAAATGTCACCGACGGCAGGAAAGTAGTTAAGGCGGTTGCCTACGCAATTGATCGAGGCGATCAGAAGCAGCGCGAATTTCAAAATATATTAAGGGCTATCGGATTTGAAGTTAAACTCAAACCTTTTATACAACGTAAGGACGGTTCTGCGAAGGGTGATTGGGATGTCGGTATTACCATAGATGTTATGGAATATTATAACAGTGCTGACGTGATAGTTTTGGTATCAGGGGATGGGGATTTTGATCGTCTCGCCAGCAAAGTCCGTGATGACAAAGGTAAGCGGGTTGAGGTGTATGGTGTTGCTGCGTTAACGGCCAAGTCTCTAGTCGATGCAGCAAGCGAATTTATACCTATTGATCAATCGCTCTTACTAAAGTGACTGAAACAAAACGGCAATGCGACATGATCACTGGCCTTAATCATTTAACAATAACGGTAAGCGATCTTGAACGATCTTTAGAGTTCTATGTTGATGTGCTTGGTTTCAAGCCGGAAGGTCGTTGGGATAAGGGTGCTTATTTAAGTGCTGAGGATCTATGGTTATGTCTGTCGCTCGAGCCTACGTCCCCAGCTAAAGACTACACCCACTACGCGTTCAGTATTGATGAGAATAAGTTCGATGAAGGTGTCGATCGTATAAAAAATGCAGGCGCCGTTTGCTGGAAAACTAATGCTAGTGAGGGTTCTTCGTATTATTTTCTTGACCTGGATGGTCATAAACTAGAACTGCATAATGGCAATTTGGCAAGCCGTTTGGAATCACTCCGATCGAATCCATATTCCGGTTGGACACTCCTAAGCTAGGGTTGATTGGTGTCATAAGTGACCACAAACGAAGAAAATACTACGGGCAAATATCCATCCCACTACATTAAAGAGTGCTGCCTGAACACCGAAGATATCTGCCTAGGCTATTACAGAGCGATTGATGAGATTGTGGGGTGGGGTAATCGCAGCGATGAAGAAAAATGCGCAATACTTAATCAGTGTGCATTGCGAAAACGCAATTCAAGCTAATCGCAAACAGGGATTTCAACATCATGAACTGCTAGTCGCTAACAGCCCAAGTCAGTCATTCCATAGATTGAAGGCGTTTCACAGGTGAATGCCGGGGCATGCATAGTTGAATAGTGATCAATGTGTGTCAGTGTTGATTCGTTAGCATTTGCGCATGCAGGGTCAAAGGTGTCTGCACGCGAAGTGTCATTTTGATCTACGCGTGTAGAGTCAATCGTTTCTGCAATTGAATTGTTACGTAAGTGATGTACTGATTGATTTGTTAACTGGTTTGCATCAACCAGAGAGCGATTTTGCACATCAACTTGAAACTTATCGCTTGAACGACCCGTTATTACCCGCCCATGAGCATCAAGGATTCGATAGCGGAAGCGTGTGGGTGATAACTTGCGTACGGTGTTGAAGCTTTTTTTATCGTTGCGCAGTGATTG
>JAZGEF010000002.1:0-2377 GCA_036478595.1 Granulosicoccaceae bacterium | reverse complement strand
CCTTTTTGTCCGTCTTCGATCTTGTTGCTTCGGTTACATAGCTTGCTATGTGCTCTACGCAACAAGATCGAAGACCAACAAAAATTCTTTGCAATATGGGTGGGTTATTTATTTCCAGTTGCCTTAGGAGTTCTGAAGGTAAGTCAAAATCCGGAAGTTATTAAATCCTCGCTTAGGAACGTGCATGAAATAACTTGAACATTCTGTCTTGTCTTTTTCTCCTGACAAAACGATCTCAAACGTTGCGTAGAACAACTATGCACCTCTTGAGATCGTTTAGTCAGCAACAACAATCCTGCGCCATAATTGTTCAAGTTATTCCATTCACGTTCCTTATGATCAATGCATTGTGTCAAGGCGATTAGAATTCACCCGTTGTAACAGACTGACAAATTGCTCAGCTGTAAGGGGGGTGCTGACTAAATATCCTTGAATCTCATCGCATTGCTGTTCTCGTAAATAATCCAATTGTGCTTCAGTTTCCACTCCCTCGGCTACCACTTTTAGCTTAAGCTGTCGGGCCATTGAAATTATAGCTGCGGTGATTCCCTGGTTGTCTGCATCCTCGGTGATGTCCTGGATGAAACAACGGTCAATTTTTAAGCTATCGACAGGGAAGCGTTTCAGATAACTAAGGGAAGAATATCCGGTGCCAAAATCGTCAATGGAAATATACAACCCCATGGCCTTTAACACTTCGAGAACTTTCCCGGATGCTTGGGTATCGTCCATCAATATGCTTTCGGTCAATTCCAGTTCCAAATCACCGGGATTTAAGCCCGAATCTTCCAAGGCCCGTAACACTGTTGTCGATAACCCTGGCTCGATAAACTGACGTGCTGATAGATTGACCGAAACTCTAACCACAGGAAGACCGGTATCCTGCCAGTCTTTATTCTGTTGGCAAGCCGTGCGTATTACCCATTCGCCAAGCGGGATGATTACGCCGATTTCTTCAGCCAGTCCAATAAATTCTTTGGGTAAAACCATGCCTCGTTTAGGATGCTGCCAGCGGCATAGCGCTTCTACACCGGTGATGCGTCCGCTTTGCAGGTCTAGCTTGGGTTGATAATAAAGCTGAAACTCATTATTCTTCAAGGCGTTTCTTAAATCAGTTTCATTGGCAAGTCTTTTGGACGCATGGGTTTTGAGATAATCAGCATGAAATTGATAACCATTAATACCTTGTTTTTTGATATGGTACATCGCCGCATCTGCTTGTTTTAGCAAAGTGGTTGGGGTATCACTGTCTTGAGGATAAATGCTGATGCCAATACTCGCAGAAATATAGATTTCCCTGCCATCAAGGGTAAATGATTTAGCTAAAACCTCACCAACCCGCTGGGCAACGATTGCCGCATCTTCAGTGTGTTGAATATCGGTGAGTACCATGACAAATTCATCGCCACCCAGGCGAGCAACAGCATCGCCACCGACCTCCTTCGATTGAATATTCGAGGGTGAGGATTTTGGTCTGCCAACCCAATCACCACCTCGCAAACACAGGCTCAATCGCTCCGCAACCTCTTGCAGCAGTCTGTCTCCAGCGTTATGTCCCAAGGTATCGTTGACTAATTTAAAACGGTTCAGATCAACAAATAACACGGCGATCTGCTCTTGATTGCGCTTGGCCCGTTCCAGGGCGTGTTTGAGGTGGTCTTGCAACAAGGCTCTATTCGGAAGCCCGGTGACGCTATCATAATAGGCAAGATAGCGGACTTGCTCCTCGGCTTGTCGTCTTTCAGTGATATCGACGAGAGAGCCTTCATAATGTTTTGGATTGCCATTTTCGTCATCAATCCTTCGCGCCGAAATGGACGCCCAGAGTTCGTGGCCATCGGTGCTTTGGCCTCTAAATTCATGGTTGATGACTTCTTGTTTGTTGTGCAGCAACCGAAAAAAACCATCGGCTTCGTCCTGGTTTGAGAAACAAGCTCTTAAACTGTGTGGGTTGTCGGATAAAAATGAATCTTCGTCTGGCAATCCGATCATTTGGGTCATGGCTTGGTTTGCGCTGACAAAATCAAAGGTCAGCGTTGTTTGAAAAATGCCTTCAATCGCGTTCTCATAAAGCGCTTGATATTTTTTTAGAATAGAGACTGTTTCGGCTTGCGCGAATTGTTTTTCCTTGCTGATCACATTGATGCGGTTGGCGAGCGCGAAAGATAATAGTATGACCTCGATAGCTGATCCTAACTGTATTCCATTTTCGGTGATCAGATTACGCGGCAAAACCCCGATTTTGTTCAGTGCAAATGCAATCGCTCCAATTAAAAATCCCATCCAGGCTATTGTGTAATAGCGCGCCGGCGTATATCCGCGTCGCCACATCATGCAGCCTACGGCGAGGCTAAGCGATGCCATTACCAAACTGTTT
>JAZGEF010000001.1:0-19037 GCA_036478595.1 Granulosicoccaceae bacterium | reverse complement strand
ATTTAAGCTTTCTGGATAGCTCAGATGCCCAACCATCTGAGCTCGATGGTCAGGATCTGCTCGATTGCATCAGGAGCCACAATTTATTACCCATAGTAGCGAGTGTCAGCAACAAATCTTCACCGTTGGCGGGCTCAATCGCGTTACCATTGATCGAAGGTGGGGCTCAACGTCAACGTGTGATTTCCGAAACGCCCGCGCCTGGCAAATCCGCTGAAGTGGCAGGTAGTTCGATATCGCAAGCGGCACCCGAAGCGACACCGGGCGCTGATCTGGCACTGACGCCAACCGAAGTCGAATATGTCATCAAGACGCCCATGCTGGTTAATCGGCCTGTGCGGTCTGGTCAGCAAGTTTATGCGCGAGATACTGATCTTATTGTTATGGGGTCAATTGGTGCTGGCGCTGAGGTGATTGCAGACGGTAATATTCACGTGTACGGCCCATTAAGAGGCAAGGCACTGTGCGGCGTGTCAGGCAATACCGAAACACGTATTTTTTGTCAGTCTCTGGAAGCAGAGCTGGTCTCAGTAGCCGGTAACTACCGGTTGCTAGAGGAAATACCCGAAGATTTGCATGGTAAACCTGCGCAAATCTGGCTGGATAAAGACAGGCTCAATATAGAGCCGTTATAGCGCCTTTATAGCGCGATATGTAAGCAAAAAAGACTTTCGGGAGTGAGATCTTGACCAAAACAATCGTTGTTACATCGGGCAAAGGTGGTGTGGGTAAAACAACCACCAGCGCGTCCATAGCAACAGGACTTGCACAAAAAGGCTACAAAACTGTAGTGATCGATTTCGATGTCGGCTTGCGTAACCTTGATCTGATCATGGGTTGCGAGCGTCGTGTCGTTTATGATTTGGTTAATTTGGTGAATCAGGAATCTAGCCTTCACCAAACGCTGATCAAAGATAAGCGCATCGATAACTTGTATATCCTGCCAGCTTCTCAAACCCGCGATAAAGATGCACTGACTATCGAAGGTATTGCTCGTGTTATGCACAAGCTGAAGAAGAGCGAGTTCGATTACATCATCTGTGATTCGCCAGCAGGTATCGAAAAGGGCGCCAAGATGGCCCTATATTTCGCTGATGAAGCCATCATTACCACTAATCCTGAAGTCAGCTCGGTGCGAGACTCAGATCGCATCCTGGGCATTTTGCAAAGCGAATCCAAACGCTCCAAAATGAACGAAGATCCGGTCAAAGAGCATCTGCTGATCACTCGTTATAACCCTAGCCGAGTTAAAGATGGGCAAATGCTCAGCGTCGATGACATTGTCGAGCTCTTGGCTATTCCGCTATTGGGGATCATTCCCGAGTCTCCTACGGTGCTGGACTCGTCAAACGCCGGTAAGCCGGTGATCTTAGACCCTGCCAGTGAGGCGGGCCAGGCCTACTCCGATGCCATAGATCGGCTGCTGGGCGACACCAAGCCACATCGTTTCCTGGAAGCCGAGAAAAAAGGCTTCCTTAAGCGTTTATTCGGGTAAAGCATCATGGGTATATTCAGTTTTTTCAGAAGCCGCACAGAGGATGCATCGGCAAAAGTCGCAAAGGATCGTTTACAGGTGTTGATTGCGCACGAGCGCACTGGCCGTAATGGTCCAGATTACTTGCCCATGCTTAAAAAAGACATCCTCGCCGTGATTAAAAAATATGTCAGCGTAGGCGAAGAGCAAGTGTCTGTGCAGCTCGACACTCAAGATGATTGCGATGTGCTGGAATTGAACATTACGTTGCCAGACGCTGACGAAACAAAGCCCGCTCAAAAGCCTGTGACTGCCTAGCGTATTTTGTCAGTGCATGTGTAACGGCATGCGTAACAACATGCAATTGACGTCAAGCAAACGTCAATTGTTGGGCATTTCTACTGCCTCTCTCTAAACCCAACTCCGTTCGGCGTTGGGTCAAAAAAAACTTTCCACATAGCAAGATTCTCTTCAACAACATTCACTCGGTGCTGGCACGAGCGTTTTTTCGAGGCGTCTTGGTGCTTAGCGCTTGTTGCTACTGCAATCGAATTCCCCTAAAAGCCTCGGTTTGTTGCATAAAAACCACTATTTTTGTAATTGTTTAAAAACCAGTCAAAATCGACTGGTCAAGTCTGTTTTCTGTTCTACACTTGTTCTCGTGCGGTGCCACACTGCTCAGCTGTCTTTCAGATATTAGCAATCTTTGTTGCATTTTTCTGACAAGCTGACTAGAGTTGCGTCACCTGAACACGTATTTAGTTCCACACAGCAAATATTTTCTGATTGGAGAAAACTATGAAATTGACTAAAACAGCAGTAGCTCTTGCGGTAGCAAGCTTTGTAGCAATGCCAATGGCGGCATCTGCAACGACGACATTATCTGGCCTTGTCCAAATTAAAATTGGTGCGGCGGACGAAGATGTAGACGGCACCGCAGACGACGAAAGCGATCCAAAAATCGCCGCCGGTGACGTTCTATTCGGCATCACTACTGACCACACTATGAATAACGGCCTGACTGGTTACGGCAGCATGCGTGCTGATTTCAACAGCCTATCTAACGAAGGCGCGGCTCAGGCTGACAGCGCTTATGTTGGCATGAAAGGCGGTTTCGGTGACTTGCGTTTCGGTGAAATCCCATTGGCTGTTGAATATGGTCAGCTTTCAAACGACATTTATGACGTTGGCGGCGAAATCAACGGTGGCATGAGCTACACAGGTGGCTTTGGTCCTGCTTCAGTTATCTTGAACTACTCACCAGGTCGTAACTCTGATGCAGTTGGTGCTGGTATTAAATTCAATGCCGGCGGTTTCACAATCGGTCTAGGTGCTGAAGAGCGTAACGAATTGGCTAATGCCGCTGCAGGCGTATCATTCAGCTATGCTGGCGCTTCAATTGGCATTCACGGTGCAACGCTAGAGCAAGGCGGTGGTGTTGATGACACTGAAATCTTTGGTGTAAAGGTGGGATATGGCGTCGGCAATTTGTCGCTTGCTGTAACGCACATGACACAATCCAGCCAAACGGCTGTAGCGGCGGATGCCACAGCGACTCCACCAGTGCTAGCATCTGTAGCTGACAGTGATGTAGACACTACTCGTTTTGATATCGTTTATGATTTGGGTGGCGATACTGAGGTGAGCTCACGTATCAATAGCTATGGCGGCGATGCAGACGGTTCTGATTGGCGCATCCAGTTGACTAAATTCTTCTAAGGGTTAGCCAATAAGTAATAATATTTAAGTTTGTACGAAAAGCCCCGATTAGTCGGGGCTTTTTTTTGCCCGTTTTTTCGTTCTCACGTTCATTCAAGTTAATAACGCAACATTTGTGTGATGGTGACCGTGCGGTTTGTCTCGGTCAGTTTATCGATAGGTCCGAGGCTTTTTATGGAGCGTCCTAAATTACCCATCAATAATTTGAAAAATGCGGCGTGTGTGTTGCTTGTGCCAGACGCGGAGCTATCCACGGATTCGACCAGGCAGGTATAGAGAGCTAGATTCTTGCTGCTGATGTAGGCTTTTGCCAGTGGCCCAGCCTGTCTCAGACAGTACCAATCTGCTATCAACGTCATCATTGAACACGAGTCGAAATCGCTGCGTGTTAATTCGTACTGCGCAGCCGCAGCATAGAGATCAGATGCCAATTTTTCCGTGATGGCATCTGACATCGCTTTAAGCTTTAGCGTTTGAGGTGAATTTTTTTGCGCCAGTAGTAGGTAGGCAAGATCAGCTGTTGTGGTGTTGTCGATTTCACAAGCAATATCGGCTGGCCATTCCTTTAACAAATAATGATATTTCACGCGTGTGCGTATTCTTCTGTAAAGAAATTCACCATAAGTGGTAGCGCTTAAAGCTGTTTCATCTTCATCACTTAACGGGTTACTCTGTGCTCGGTAATGATTGATCAGAGTTGAATCAACTGGCATTGCGCCAATCGGAATGGTGTCGATTTCGCAGATCGAAGGGGTGGAGCGGATAAGTTTGTAACAAGCAGGAAACGACACAAGCGAGGGCACCGCGATGTCAGATAAAGTGCGGCCATCGTTTTTGTGGTGTGTTGCATTGTTAACATGCATATGACCACTGAAATGCAAGTTTAATCCTGCGGCGATTAACGCGTTAGCCACAGACACATCGGGTGTCCGTCGTACAACGAGATTGTTACCAAATAGCCGAGCTTCGCTCATTGTGTGCTGATCAATGGGATCGATTGTCGGGTAATGAGAAAACGCGAGCAACTGTTTTCCGGACGACTTCGCTCGCGTACACACATCCCTAATCCAGTCGATCAAAAACGGCTTGACTCGCAGTACCGCATTCCATCCTGCGTCAGAGCTATCGAAAAAGGTTTTTTTTCGGGCCGGATCGCTCTGTCCATTACGTGGCTCAAACACGTTGGCATCTATCATTAGCAGCCAAATGCCGTCGCTGGGTTCGACAAGATAGGATGCATCCATAAGCGAATGCTTCACTGAGCCATCTGCGGAACGTGCGTCGTACATCCGCAAATCTGCTGCATCAGATGTCCCGAAGGGTGTTTCCCAATGGTGGTACTCGGGGCGTTTGAACAATCCAAAATCTGCCATGGGCAGTAAGCCGGCGGGTGATCCTTCGCAGTACATATTGCGTGTTAAAACTGAGGTTTCACCCTCCGTCACTGCAACTTCGGGATCGCTGGTGACTAACGTGCTTCCGGCTGTGCTGACAAAGCGGGTTGATTGATGCTTGCCCGCAGGGCCATAAAAATCGTGATTGCCCGGTATTGCGTAAAACGCGATATCGTAGTCACATCGATAGTGATGCAGGAGATTCGCAATACGTTTGGTCGATTCTATCTGCCCATCGTCTGTGTAATCACCCAACAGAACCACGTGGCGAACACCACGTTGTTGGATATCGTTAAGTGCGGTGATCAATGCATCCTTACTTTCATTGAATACGCGTGAGGATTTGCGTGTGTCTTGCCAACTGCGCAAGGTGAGTTGCTTGCCATCGATAGTGGTGCAAGTGCAACCATAGTCGCTGTGGGTATCGTGGAAATGTGCGTCGGCGATGACAGCGATAGGGGGTAGATCAGTCATTGAAATGAAATGTTCGCACGACGGTTAGTTTATGATACTCCAAGAATTCTTGAACCCAATAAAATGTTGAGCCGGCGTGACCAACCCATCCATCGCCTTTTATTCGCCACTTAAACCGCCTGATCATCCAACCCCGTCAGGTGATCGCTTGATGGCGCGGCTACTGATCGACTGCATGACTGGCGCGGGTTATCAAGTGGAGCTTGCATCCAAACTCCGAGCGTTTGTAAAAAATTCTGATGGCCATACAGAAGTTGAGCAACTCAAGATTCACGCGCAATCTGAAATCCTGCGATTAACCTCACTCTGGACACAGCAACAAGCGCCGGCGCTCTGGTTTTGTTATCACCCGTACTACAAGTCTCCAGATCTTATCGGGCCGGTGCTGTGCAAAACCTTCCACATTGCCTACATTACGGCAGAGGCAAGTTACTCACAGCGACGCACTCAGGGTGTTTGGGGAGCTTTGCAAGCGCAGGTGCTTACATCAATCAATAATGCGGCAGTTAATATTTGTTTCACTGAGCGAGACAAGATCGGTTTACAGCACGCGGCTCCCGCAGCTAATCTCGTTGCACTGCGCCCATTTATTGATACGGCGGCATTTGCTCAACAACATAGTTGCCCCGAAGCACCTCATCTAGCGACTGTCGCCATGATGCGTGCCGGGGACAAGATGGATAGCTACATTAGCTTAGCTGCGGCGCTAGAGCGTTTATTGCACTTACCTTGGTCATTATCGGTGGTGGGTGATGGCCCGTTACGTAGTGAAGTACAGGCATTGTTTGCCCGATTTCCGGCAGGGCGAATCATCTGGCATGGGCTGCTAGATCGTGCTGATATTGCTGCGCTGTTTGCACGTTCCACTCTATATGTGTGGCCGGGATGGGGAGAGGCGTACGGGCTGGCCTATCTGGAAGCGCAAGCCGCAGGGCTACCGGTAATCGCCTTCGATACCGCGGGTGTGCCCGAGGTAGTTGATGCGCAATACAGTGGCATCCTGACTGCAGCAGGTGACGATAAGTTGTTTGCAGAGGCGGTTGCGAAATTCCTGAACAACCCGCAAGAACGAGCGCAAGTGTCACAAAGGGCAAGATCACATGTGCTGCTCAAACACGGTTTTGAACAAGCCCGCACGGCTCTTGATTTGATACTGCAAGATTACCTTGGATCAACATCATGATGAATACTGATCCGATGGAATCGTTACACAAGGCATTGAACAGCCGCGTGAACGCAGCCTGCCCCGTGCAGTTTTGGTTACGCGATGATGATGCAGTAGAGCCAAGCAAAGCGCTTGATCGTTTGCTCAAGCTAACGGAGCGCTATGCTGTTCCTGTTACCTTAGCGGTTATCCCAGCGCTAACAGGGGATGCGCTAGGGTTGCGTCTTGCCTCTGCCAGTAGCGCGGCGGTGGCAGTGCACGGATGGTCGCACCAAAATTACGCACCGGCAACTGAAAAAAAACAGGAGTTTGGATTGCATCGGCCAGTGAGTGAAGTGGTGGCCGAGCTTGCGCGTGGATATAGCGAACTTAAGCAGCGGCATACCCGGCAATTCGTACCACTGTTGGTGCCACCCTGGAACCGAATTGACGACGCTATAGTTCAGGAGTTGCCAAGCATTGGTTTTAAAGGTTTATCAACCTTTGGCGCTCAGAGGTCAGATGTTATACCTACGATGAATACCCACGTCGATGTGATTGACTGGAAGGGTTCGCGTGGTGGTCGCATGACACGCGATTTGGTGATGGAGATGGTGGCCTTGATAGAAAGCACGCGTAGTCCGATTGGCATACTCAGCCATCACCTGGTGCACGATAACAATGCCTGGCATTTTTTAGAGCAATTGTTCGCTACCACGTCCGAGCATGCCGGGGCGAGCTGGGTACCCATAAACACGCTTTTGCCGGCGTTATCTCCAAACCCACGACTTCCAAGCCAATAGCAATCCTTTGTCGTGAGCTTGCGCCTGCTGACACCAACGCTCAATGTCGGGCAGGGGGGTATCCTGAGGCAAGGAACCTGCGACCAGGTCGGCATCTGCAAGCGTCACTGACCCTCCCCGCGACATCAACGTGAAAATCAACGGCCCTGTAGCCCACCATGCAGGCGCATTGGGTAGTGCGGTCATAACATCATCCAGTGCTGCATTGAGGCGCGTGAATACCGGATGTTTGGGGGGAGCTGCCAGCATCGAATTGGCTAATAACAATCCACCTTTCCCGGTATTGCGGGGAATATCCTCCGCCATCGTCGTTAATCCGAACATTGGAATAAAATCGTGGAAACTTAGGTCGTTGCGTGTCGGGTACCAATCGCTATCCAGGTATACGCCGCCAAGTTTTTCGAGGATGAAGTAACGAGCCACATCGACGGCACCTGGGTAGTCGCCTTTTGACAGCATGTCTCGGTAGACGCGATTCTCGTTCAGGCCGAGCGCGTCCAGATTGTTCTCATTCCACAGCTGATAGTCATAGTCTTGCGCCTTGGCATGAGCTTGCCATGCCTTGGTGCCGACCGGTGGCGAGTGTGGGCCTATCCAAATTTGATGAATCTTGCGTGGGATCGCCTCACGATTGGCTTTTGTCAGGCTCCGGCGTTGTGCACTGGTAAATTGCGTATAGGGGCTCAAAAGCGTTGGCGGTGGAACCAGGTGGTATTGATACCCAATGCGATGAACGGTGTTTTTTTCCGCCTTGGCCAGCTTCAGCAGCGCTGATTGCAAGCGCCTTGGCAGCCCAAGTGAGGTGCGATTACCGAGCAATTCGACGTGCGGGTCGCGCTCCAAGGTGGTCAGAATCTCTCTAACTTCCTGAAAGCGCCCCTCTATGCGTAGTGCCGCGGCTGCTTCTAGTTGGTCATTCAGCCTTTGTTTTTCCCTTATGAGCTCAATTGGTGCTGACAAAAGATGATCCTTGGTTCGCGATACACTCGGTGAAAGATACATGGGTTTAATTAAGCGTAACGACGCAATTACGATCATGTTATCTTGTGATATTGGTTTCTCAAAAGCTATTAACAAGAAGAATACCGTCTGGGTTATGTCCGATCAGTTGAAGCCAAAAACAGACTTGCTGCGAATCGAAAATCTTGCTGTAAGGTTTCCGCTGCCTGGTGGCCACTTAGATGCAGTCAAAGGGGCTAGCCTGCGCGTGTTGCCGGGCAAAGTCACGGCCCTGGTCGGTGAGTCCGGCTCGGGTAAGTCCGTGATCAGCCAAGTTATCATGGGGCTGCATCCAGAAACAGCCGCAGTCTCCGGGCGCGTTTTGTTTAGTGATCCTGCCGAACCCGGTATCGTACATGACATGGTGAGTTTACCTCACGATGGCCGGATGATTCGATCCATTCGTGGGCGACGCATCGGCATGATTTTTCAAGAACCCATGACCTCGTTTTCACCGCTGCACACGGTGGGTAATCAGATATCAGAATTATTAAATGAACACACACTGATGTCGCCTGCCCAGCAACGCAAGCGTTGTGAGGAAATGTTAGGTCTGGTCGGGTTTGAGCATCCCGCAAAAGTATTTGATATGTATTCGTTTGAGTTGTCTGGGGGCATGCGGCAACGAGCCATGATCGCTATGGCGTTAATTTGTGAGCCTGCGTTGCTGATTGCGGATGAGCCCACTACTGCTTTGGATGTCACCATTCAAGCGCAGATCCTAAATCTGTTACGTGACCTTCAATCAGAACTCAAGATGGCTGTTCTGCTAATTACCCACGATCTTGGCGTGGTTGCCAACATGGCAGACGAAGTGTCTGTTATCTATCACGGGGAGATTATGGAATCGGGCCCGGTGGACAGCATTTTTAGAAGCCCCGGGCATGCTTATCTAAAAGGATTGATGGCGGCGATACCTCAATTCGGCATGGCTCGAGATACACGACTCAAGCCGCTGCGCGATATTGAAACCAACGTCGATCATTTGCTCGACAAATTATCTGCCCCGCCAAAACACGAAGAATCAAAGCCAGACATCATGTTGTCGGTTAAAAATTTGAGCAAAACATTCATCACTCGAAAACAGGATTGGCAGGTACGCGATGCGGTTAAAACTGTGCCAGCGGTGGATAACGTTAGTTTTGAAATACGCCGAGGTGAGTGCCTTGGCTTGGTGGGCGAAAGTGGTAGTGGCAAAACAACCTTAAGCAAAATTTTGATGCATGCGGTCACGCCTGATACGGGCAGTGTTACCTTTGATGATGGCACTGGCCCGGTTGATATTATTGCGGCTAGAGGTGAAAAGCTCAAACAGCTGCGCACAAAAATCCAGATGATATTCCAGGATCCAATTTCGTCCCTGTCGCCGCGTATGTCCGTTGGCAATATTTTGCGAGAGCCTTTTGAGATTCATCAGCGCGGTACTTTGGAACAACGCAACATTGCCATCTCTGCACTGCTTAACGCAGTGGGTTTAGGTGATAACGTCTTACAACGTTACCCGCACAGCTTTTCTGGTGGTCAACGTCAGCGCATCGGGATTGCCCGTTCTTTGGCCATCGCACCTAGCCTGATTATTTGTGACGAACCGGTTTCAGCATTGGATGTATCGGTTCAAGCTCAGGTGCTTAATCTGCTTAAAGATTTACAAAAAGATATGGAGCTGACCTATCTGTTCATTTCACATAATTTGTCAGTGATTGACTACATGGCTGATAGAGTCGCGGTGATGTGGGCGGGTAAAATCGTTGAGCTTGCGTCGCGCGACGTCATCATGAAAGATCCAGTTCATCCCTATACCCAGTCCCTAATGAATGCGGTACCTTTTCCTGATCTTGATAGGCCATTAGATTTTGCCGCAGCCGGAAAGGCAAGCTCAAGCTCGTCAAAAGAGTGGGCGTGTGTGTTTCGTGGCGATGATGAACCCGGTTCGCTTGCGTCCTTGGATATAGGCAACGATCATTTTGTACTAGCGCGAAGTACAGCAGATTTTAAGGAATTGCGACGTTGATTACCCGGCGCCAGATTCTTGGATTACTAACATCGGTTGCTATCCCGGCAACGTTACGGGCGAATTTAGATACGGCAAATGATTCGTCATTTTTACGCGAACGTATAGCTGCAGGCGAATTACCCGAGCTGGCATCACGTCTGCCGCATAAGCCGCGAGTCATTGATCTCAAATCAATGGGGCGTGAGCCTGGGCTACATGGCGGCAGTTTACGAATGCTAATTGGGCGCCAAAAAGATATTCGATACGTACCCATCAATAGCTACTCAAGGCTTGTTTGCTACAACCAACAGCTAGAGATGCTGCCCGATATTCTTGAGTCGTACACCGTCGAGGAAGGACGGATTTTTACGTTACATTTGCGGCCAGGTCATCGTTGGTCGGATGGTAGTGATTTTAGTTCTGAAGATTTTCAGTATTACTGGGACAACGTTGTTCTCAATAAGGAGTATTTGCGTGGAGGTCCGCCCGTTTCACTAAAGGTCAATGGCGAAGTCGCAAAATTCGAAGTGCTTGATGCGTTGAGTGTCCGTTATTCTTGGACACTCCCCAATCCCCAGTTTCTGAGCAAGTTGGCAGCGCCCATACCGTTAACCTTGATGCTACCAGCGGCCTATATGCGGCAATTTCATGCCAACTATCAAACCGGCGAAAATCTTGCAGCTTTTATCAAACAATACCGCGTTGATGATTGGGTGGGTTTACATCGCAAGATGTCCCGGCAGAACCGGCCCGAAAACCCGGATTTGCCAACACTTGAGGCGTGGCGCCCGCGCACTTGGCCGCCGGCGGAGCAGTTTGTGTTTGAACGCAATCCGTACTTTCACCGAGTTGACGAAACCGGTAAACAACTGCCCTACATTGATCGCGTGGTCCTAAATGTTAGTTCATCTGAAATCATTGCAGCAAAAACGGCGACGGGCGATAGCGACTTACAGGGTGTGGGGCTCGGGCTTCCCGACTACACATTGATCAAAGAATCTGAAAAACGCTTCCCGATTAAAGTGTCGTTGTGGCGCCGGACTCAGGGCTCCAGTGTTGCGTTGTATCCTAATTTAAATTGCAAAGATCCCATTTGGCAGCCGTTGTTTAGAGATGTGCGCGTGCGCCGAGCTATGTCACTGGCCATCAACCGCCATGAGGTTAATCAGGTTCTCTACTATGGGCTTGCTCATGAGAGTGCGGATACCGTGCTGCCTGAAAGCCCTTTATACAAACCCGAGTATGCAGCGGCCTGGTCGAGCTATGACCCGGATCAAGCTAATCGGCTGCTCGATGAAGTAGGATTAATCAAACGTAATGCTGCTGGCATAAGAGTGTTATCGGATGGGCAGCCAGCCAACATAACCGTTGAATCTGCAGGCGATCGCACCTTGGAGACCGATGTGTTGGAGCTGATTACCGATTACTTTCGGCAGATAGGTATTGCCTTGTTTATTCGTAGCTCCCAGCGAGATATCTTTCGCAGCCGAATCATGGGCGGGAGCGTGATGATGTCGGTTTGGAGGGGGCTAGATAATGGTTTGCCTTCGGCTGATATGGCGCCCTCTCAATTAGCGCCAACCAGTAATGATCAACTGCAGTGGCCGGTGTGGGGGCTACACCATATGTCAGGCAAAACGCAAGGTAAAGCTGCCGATATGCCTTTTGTCGTGGAACTCGGCAAGCTTCTAGATAATTGGATGCTGTCCACCAGCACGCAGCAGCGCACTGATATATGGGCTCGCATGCTCGCGATCCATTCCGATCAGGTATTTTCGATCGGCACTGTTAATGGCGGATTACAACCACTTGCACGTTCAGCGCGCCTAAGGAACATTCCAGATCAAGGGCTATACGGGTTTTCACCAACCAGTTACCTTGGTGTGTATATGCCAGATACCTTCTGGTTCGAGAAAGAGCGCTAATTATGTTTCGCTATATTGTTTGGCGCATTGTCACGATGATCCCAACTTTGCTGATCATCTCAGCGTTGGTATTCGTTATCATCGAATTACCGCCAGGTGATTATTTCGAAAGCCACGTGGCCGAACTTCGTGCCCAGGGTGAATCTGCTGATCTTGCCGAAATAGAAATGCTCAAAGAACGCTACGGTTTTGATAAGCCGATGGTTGTTCGCTACGCGCATTGGCTTGGCGGTATGCTCGTGGGTGATTTTGGGTATTCGTTCGAATACCGATTGCCGGTTAATGAGGTAGTGGGTGATCGGCTATGGCTGACTATTTTGGTCTCTGTAGTCACCATCACATTTACCTGGCTGATTGCGTTTCCGATCGGTATTTACTCAGCCACTCATCAATACAGTTGGGGTGACTACGGCCTCACATTTGTTGGCATGATTGGCATTGCTATTCCCAATTTTATATTGGCTCTGGTGATGATGTACCTAGCTAATATCTGGTTCGGAACATCCATCGGTCATTTGATGGATCGCGAGTATTTCAATCAACCCATGTCCTGGGATAAATTTGTGTCAATTCTGGAGCACTTGTGGATTCCTGTTTTGATTATCGGAACTGCCGGTACCGCGGCGATGATCAGGCGCTTGCGCGCCAATCTATTAGACGAACTAAAAAAACAATATGTCATCACAGCGCGATCAAAAGGATTGAAGCCGATGAAGGTGTTGTTGAAGTACCCACTTCGCATGGCACTTAATTTTTTCATCTCTGATATTGGTTCAATTTTACCGGCAGTTATCTCTGGTGCTGAAGTCACCGCCATTGTGCTCTCACTCGAGACAACGGGGCCTATGTTGATCAAAGCCCTGCAAAGTCAGGACATGTACTTAGCCGGGTCATTCCTGATGTTTCTGGCGTTCCTAACAGTAATTGGTGTGTTGGTGTCGGATATTGCATTGGCGATACTAGATCCGCGAATACGATTTGGTGCAGGGCGGCATAAATGAAATCGCCGTTGCCCGAACCCGGCGCGCCGCTTGAGCACTATGTGTCGGAGGCCGCCTATGATCCGGCAAGCGTCGAGCATAATGCAGGTGTAACGGGCCCATTGGCACATGCCTCACAAACCAAGCTTATGTGGTGGTATTTTCGCCAGCACAAGATCGCTTTGGCATCAGGCATCTTTTTAGTGCTGGTGTACCTGTCAATTCTATTCAGTGAATTTTTGGCACCGTACAATCTGCATACGCGTAACACCGAATACATTTACGCGCCGCCGGCATCTGTGCATATTTTTCGCGACGGTAGTTTGGTTCACCCCTATGTGTATGGGCAAACAATGACGCTGAATATGACCACGCTTCGTCGTAATTACACAGACAATATTAGTGACGTCCAGCCACTGAGATTTTTCTGTCGTGCAGACACTTATAAATTTTGGAGCCTGTTTGATTCTGATTTGCATTTGATTTGCCCAGCAGCAGACGGACATTTATTTTTGCTCGGTACGGATCGTCTTGGGCGGGACGTGTTATCGCGAACAATTTACGGCGCTAGAATATCCCTGACCATTGGTATCTTTGGTGTTATGTTGAGTTTTTTCCTTGGTGTTGTCATTGGTGGCTTGGCAGGATATCGCGGCGGCTTGTTTGACATGCTGGTTCAACGCATAACTGAAGTATTGCAATCCATTCCAAGTATTCCATTGTGGATGGCGCTTGCCACAATCATCCCCTTAACGTGGAGCCCGCTTTTGGTTTATGTGGGTATTACTGTTATTTTGAGTTTGCTGGATTGGACAGGGCTGGCAAGAGCGGTGCGATCCAAATTGTTATCACTGCGTGAAGAAGATTACGTTGTTGCGGCGCAGTTGCTTGGTGCTAATAGTAAACGTGTGATCAGTCGGCATTTGGTTCCTGGCTTTATGTCGCATTTAATTGCCAGTGCCACCTTGACGGTGCCCGGCATGATTCTCGGGGAGACGGCACTGAGCTTTTTAGGTATTGGATTACGTCCGCCAATCACTAGTTGGGGCATTCTTCTGACCGAGGCGCGAAGTATCAACATTATAGCGCTGTATCCTTGGCTTCTGTTTCCTGTAATTCCTGTTATTTTGGTTATATTGGCATTTAACTTTCTTGGAGATGGTCTGCGTGATGCTGCAGACCCTTATAAGTGAAACTGTGATGGGATCTGATGAATAGAGCAGATGTAGGCAAAGCAGTCTCAACGAATCAGCTGAATGATAAGCGGATTCTCATGTACAGCCATGACACGTTCGGTCTGGGGCATTTACGTCGCTGCCGTACTATCGCTCATTCGCTGGTCGAAAATTTTAGTGGCCTGAGTGTGCTAATTATTTCTGGTGCTGCCATAGCCGGTGCCTTTGATTTTCGAGCGCGCGTCGACTTTGTCAAAATACCCAGTGTTATTAAACTTCGTAGTGGAGAATACACGTCGCTTGACAAGCATATTGATTTAAGTGAAACGATCAGAATGCGCGAGTCGATCATCCGTCACACAGCCGAATCTTTTAAGCCTGATATCTTTATTGTTGATAAAGAGCCCATGGGGCTTCAGGGTGAAATAAGCGACACACTCGGCTATTTAAAATCACAAAAAACAACACTCATATTGGGGTTGCGCGATGTCATGGACTCACCGCATTTGTTAGCAGCTGAGTGGAAACGAAAAGCCCTGATACCCAAGATCGATAATACCTATGATCATATATGGGTGTATGGGCCTGAGAAATTCTACAACCCAATGATTGGGCTGGATATTCCTCAAGCGATGCGTGAGAGAATAACATTTGTCGGTTTTTTAAAAAGAGAGGCTCAAGCCATGCAAGATGGTTTGTCTACGCATAAACAGCAGGGCGACTATATTCTGATTACCCCTGGCGGTGGCGGCGATGGTGTTGCACTGGTCCGAGGCGTCATGGCGGCTTATGAGCATGATTCAAACCTTGGGCACAAAACGCTAATTGTATTTGGGCCCTATATGCCGGGCAAAGAGCGCAGTGAGTTTCTGATCCAAAGCCAGGCTTTGGATAGTGTTGAGGTTATCGATTTTGATTCCCGTATGGAAGAGCTTATTGCCGGCGCTAAAGCGGTCGTATCGATGGGTGGCTACAACACGTTTTGTGAAATTTTGTCGTTCGACAAACCCGCGTTAATTGTTCCTCGAACCACTCCGCGCGAAGAGCAGTTGATTCGGACTGAAAGGGCTGCAAAGCTTGGCATGGTCGACATGCTGTTGCCAGAGGATGCCGAGAATCCGGTAAAAATGAGCGCGGCATTGAAAACACTTCCTGATAGGCCGAAGCCTTCGGAGCGTGCCGAGAATATTGAACTGAACGGCCTTAATAATGTGTCGCAAATTATTGGCCATATTTTCAACGACGCAAGCTTACGACAAAGTCGCCCGAAGGCGAAAGTGTCATCCTCCTGAGCAACGAGATACCACCGGTTCGTCGCAAGTTAGTGGTTGTATTAAAGGGTTACCCGCGGCTGTCAGAAACGTTCATTGCACAAGAACTTCTGGGGCTTGAAAAGGCTGGATTCGAACTCGCCATAATCTCATTACGACAACCCACTGATAACACCCGTCATGCTGTTCATGATGAAATACAGGCAGGCGTGGTTTATCTACCTGAATATATCCACCAGTCACCACTGCGAGTGCTACGAGGGCTGATGGCCAGTGTGAGAAAACCGGGCTTTGCAACTGCATGTAAACAGTTTTTAGCCGATTTTTCACGCGATCGCACGCGCAACCGAGTGAGGCGTTTTGCTCAAGCGGCAGTACTTGCGGCAGAATGGCCTGAAGGCGGCCAGTGGCTGCATGCTCACTTTATCCATACACCGGCATCAGTGGCGGCATATGCCGGTGCCATCAGAGGCATCCCGTGGACGGTATCCGCGCATGCCAAGGATATCTGGACGTCGCCTGATTGGGAACTTCGGCAAAAGCTTGGCGCCGCTCGTTGGGCCGTTACGTGCACCCGTTTTGGCCACCAGCACTTGCAGTCGCTTGCAGCGGATGCATCCATTATTCATCTGAGTTATCACGGGCTCAACCTGTCGCGTTTTCCACCATTTGATCGAAGTGAATCTAATAATGTTGGGCTCGTGGCGACGAGTCCAATCGTCATTCTAAGCGTGGGGCGAGCGGTCGAGAAGAAAGGTTTCGATATTCTACTAAGAGCGCTTGCCGCGTTGCCTGAATCCTTACATTGGCGCTTTGTGCATATTGGCGGTGGGGCAGAGCTGCCACCACTAAAAGCGCTTGCCAAGCAATTATTAATTGAAAATCGCATTACTTGGTTGGGCGCTATCAATCAAACTGAAGTGCTGACCAACTATCAGTCGGCTGACTTATTTGCCTTGGCGTGTAGAGTGACAGCTGATGGTGATAGAGATGGACTTCCCAATGTGTTGTTAGAGGCGGCGAGCCAGGGGCTGGCTTGTATCTCTACCCGGATATCGGGGATTCCTGAATTTTTTGATGACGAGAATGGATTGTTGGTTGAACCGGAAAATCCCGATATGTTGGCCACGGCACTAATTCAGGCAATCGAATCACCGGAGCTACGAGATCGGCTTGGAAAGGCGGCGGCAATAAAAGTGAGAAGCACCTTCGACTATCACACCAGCATTGCGCAACTGGTTGACTTGTTTGAACATCAATGGAAGAGCACACGCTGATGGCGGGTGGGCAACAGCTGCGTGTCATGTTTTATGTGCAGCATCTTCTGGGCATCGGGCACTTAATGAGGGCTCGTCGAATTGCCTCGGCGCTTCACAGCAACGGGATTCAAGTGACCTTAGTGACCGGTGGCTTGCCCGTTGGAGGATTTGAGTCATCAGGTGTGGAACAAATCGCACTACCTCCTATGGCCGTGCGCGATGGTGATTTTAGCGCCATAGTGGATGGCGACGGCGAGCCGATCAACGATGCATTCAAGGAGAAACGGCGTAATTATTTGTTGGATGTTTACGAGCGCATACGTCCCGATATTGTGATGTTAGAAGCCTTTCCGTTTGGTCGACGACAGCTTCGTTTTGAGCTACTGCCTCTGATCGAAGCCATACAAAAAAGCCTGCCCAAGCCATTACTGGTGACATCCATTCGTGATGTGTTACAAAGGCGTAGCAAAGCGGGTAGAGATGAAGAAACTGCAAAGCTTATTAATTGTTATTTCGACAAGGTGTTGGTACACGGCGACCCCAAATTCGCAAAACTTGACGAGACGTTTGCATTCGCGAAAGGTATCAAGGAAAAAATTGCTTATACCGGATTGGTGTGTGGCCCTACTCCGGCGGGCTCGGCCCGGAAATTTGCCATTGTTGTTTCAGCAGGTGGTGGTGCCGTAGGGTCGGAATTACTGCGCGCATCGTTGCAAGCTGCTGCACAGTTATCCGAGATCGAATCGTGGTGTGTGATCGCGGGGCCGTACTTGCCACAGTACGAATATGATGCACTAGTGAACAGTGCTCCCGCTAACGTCACGATGCAGCGATTCAGAACCGATTTTACCAGTTTGCTCGCCACAACGGATCTGTCCATATCTCAGGCGGGCTACAATACCGTTAGTGATGTGCTGCAAGCAAATTGTCGTGCAATGTTACTGCCGTTTAGTTTGCATGGTGAAACTGAGCAGTCCGACAGAGCGGCAAGATTAGACCAACTCGGGCTGGCCACGGTGGTGCCGGATAACGTAGTGTCAGATAAAGAATCGTCAGGCCAAAAATTGGCGGCGATGATTCGCACAGCCTTGTCACAAGAAGCACCGAAAAAATCATCTTCGATCAATTGCGATGGAGCGAACGGTGCCGCGCTTGTTCTGCGAAATCTAGCTAAGCTGAATGGGCCAAATGCCTAGTTCGCCCTCAGATGACATAATAAGCCCTATGGATGCACGTTTCACTGGTGACGAGGATGCTTGGGCTCAACTTGAAACCGAGTTGGATGCTTGGTCAAGCGGGCGTGTAGCGAGCTTCTGGTGGCGTGACGATGATGCAGTAGCCCCCGGTCCTAAGCTTGATCAACTCATTGACATCTCAAAACATGCCGGGCTTCTGCTTGCTGTTATTCCAAAGCGCGTGGATGCTGCGCTGGTTGCCTCCCTTGCACACGCACCACATGTTCATGTGGCCCAACATGGGTATGCGCACATTAATCATGCGCCAAGAGGGCAAGGCTTGGGTGCCTGGGAGCTTGGCCTGCACCGTGGCCTCGAGACTGTCATGGCTGATCTTGATGCAGGGCGTGAGCGCCTGGAGCATCACTTCCAATCGCAATTTTTACCGGTTGTGGTACCACCCTGGAATCATATTGCAGCTGAACTTCTACAGCTGATAGCCGCACGGGGTTATCAAGGTGTGTCGGCGTTTGGGCCTCGTTCAACAGTTCAACCGGCGCTAGGCCTCACAATCACTAACGCGCACTGCGATCCGATTAGGTGGAAATCTGAGCCTCGATTCAGAGGTGACAGCAGAACGATTGCGCAACTGGTAGAGCACCTACAGGCTCGGCGCAATGGCAAAGTAGATGCAGATGAAGCCACCGGTTTGTTGACCCACCACATTGATCTCGATGACGCAGCTTGGGAATTTTGTGCCCGCCTAACTGACTTGATCGATCATCATAGTGCGGCACAATGGTGTTCACCTAAAGACTTGTTTTTACCATGAGCAAAGGATTCGTCAGAAACGCAGAGTACGGTGATGCCGATGCCATCTGTTTACTCTTACACACCAAAATGAACAGCAGAATTCCGGTTGCACACTGGCGCAGGCTGTTGGATTATAAATGGCTTGACGATAAGCCCGACTTTGGGCGGGTTGTCGAAGCGGATGGGCAAGTGTTGGGTTACTGCGGAATGGTATATGCCGATCGCTTGATTGGCGAGGGAAATCAGCTTCGACAGGAACGCATGGTTAGCATGAGTTCCTGGTATCTGGACAAATCGTTGCGCGGGCAAGGGCTCGGCCGGGATATGCTGATATCGTGTATTGCTGACCCCAAGCTCACCTATGCAACTCTGACTAACTCAAAAAAGCCCTTAGGCATAGTGGAGTCACTGGGTTTTCAGGTGCTTGAAGATCACCATT